>JAZQNM010000077.1:0-19061 GCA_045627305.1 Lachnospiraceae bacterium | reverse complement strand
TTATGTGGAAGAGGAATTGCGGTAGCTAATGCAATCAGTGAGGTGCTCGAAATTGCAGATGAAGTGACTCTGACAAATGATGAAGCAGGAGTGGCTGTCTGGATAGAAAGAAATATCTTGTAGACATTTAATTATTATTATTCGGGCTATCGGATAGTTCAATAAAATTCTTATTTCGATCAATTTAGCTTCAAGGCTTTGCTTCCATGCGTGGAAAAACAGAAAAGCCTCCGGAAGTACTTCCAGAGGCTTTGTGGAATGACTATTCTGCTTTTCGTGTGTAAGTGATTACCAATTCACCGTTTCCGGCGTTATAGAAATTCATTTTGTCAGAACCGTCAAAGGTTACTTTGTACGTGTACTTGATTCCCATCTCGTCATAATAGAGAATAAGTTGGTTGTCCATAATATCGTAACTGTCTGTATGGTCGAGATTCATACCGCTGACGCTGGTAATCTGACGGTACAGACCGGTCTCTTTGATAATAATCTGCTGAAAATCTCCGCCGTCGATATATTCCCATGTTCCGATTAATTGGGATTTTTCAAGAACCGGCTCATTCGCCTTTTCTTCCGCCTTGTCTGATTTGTCACAGGCAAATAAGATAACTGACATTATAAGCAGTAAAACAATTGTTACTATTTTCTTCATATGACGATCTCCTTACATGCATAATAAATATTCCCATTGATTGTACCAAAAAGAGTACTCAATTGCAATAAAAACAAATCGGTATCCATTGCCGTCAACGGTGCCATTAATGATGCGAAGACGCTGATTAAGGCGATTGCCGAAGCTATATTCCCGTTTTGGATGTTATGTATTGAATTCAATGGAGCATTAACTTCAAAAACGAATCATTCTGTCAAAGTCCAATTCAATAATTGTCAAAATATTACTATTTATATGCGTTGAAGAACACTTCATAATTGGTGTAAGGGGTTACATCGCTATCAAAATACACGCTGCCTGTCTGCTCCATAAGAGACGCTACGGGAATACATACAATCTCGCCTTTGTCAAACTTTCCATTTGCATTATTGTCATTGTATAAAACGAATGTTATTGTCGCCAGAGTCGGTGTCTCGTCAAATGTAAAATTAAAAGTGGCTTGGTTACCATTAAGTATTCCGGCATATTCATAGTGACCGTCAATGGACGGGTAATAACTCTCGGAAACATAGAAATTCTCCAGCCTTACATCGTCTACATCAACGCTCTTTGGAATATCATAGTTCGACCATATTATCTCTTTGCGACCTGGCATAATATTAAAAGAAGACCATTCTGCCTGTCTTAATACCTCCACGCCATCCTTGAAGAATACAACATCGAACGTAATATCAATTGAAACAGCATTCGGATTCGTAACAGCAGCAGTAAAATAATCAAAACCGCCGAAATTGTACAGCTCCCACCAATCCATAGTCGGTTCCTTAAGTTGTGTTTCAGGTCCCGGGTTCTCAGTAGGAATCGGTGTGTCCGTAATGGCAGGAGTCGGGGATTCTGTGGGCTCCTCCGTAGGAGTTGCTATCGGTTCTTCCGTAGGAGTTGCCGTCGGCTCTTCGGTTGGGGCAGGCGTATCGACCTTATCGGTAACTGATACGGATTCCGTGGGTGTCAGAAGATTCGGATCAAGCGGAGGGCTCTCCGGAGTACAAGCAACGAAGTTGAAGGCAAGTGCCATAACAATCAGTAATGCCATTCGTTTATAATTCCATATTCTCTTCATTGTTCTACCTCCCTTTAAATCAGGTTTCTATTATGTAAACCGTTCGATTGGTTTACATTCTGATTGTATTATACATAATACGAAGTGCTTTGACAAGGAATGGTGCTGTTAACCATCTTCTTTTGAGTAAAGAGAATGGTTTTCAGATTACGATTTTCCATAAGTGTGTTCTTGACATTAAGGTTTTTTTTGCATAATGTATTAAATGTAATCATTGGGGGGCACTGTATCATCGACAGAAATGCCGAATTTCGCGGAATCCTCAGCGAACAGTGCGAACATACTGAAGAGGTTGAATATACTCGTGAGAATAAGGATGAGAAACTGACGAAGTATTTTCTCATCAAATACTAGAATAAATGATTGGTGGTATGTAAACTAATGACGCACAGAAGCGCCATATCGAAAGCAACATGCCGCTGAGGGATTGACTAAGAATAAGCGGAGGGCAGGCAAAATGAAGACCAGGGTTGCAGTTATTTCGATCATTGTGGAGAAGAATTCGTCTGTGGAGATACTGAATAAACTGTTATCTACTTATGGCGAGTATATCATAGGACGAATGGGGATTCCTTATCGTAAGTCCGGGATTAATATTATCTGTATTGCAATTGATGCGAAAGAGGATATCATTAACGCACTTACCGGCAAAATCGGCAAGCTTGACGGAGTAAGTGCCAAGACGAATTATTCCAATGTTTTTGGAGAAGAATAGTATACGGATAAGCGTTTTTTTTATAGATAAATATTATCTGTTGTGGTATTTTGTTTTATAGATTGTAAATTTGATGGAGGTAAAGGATACGATGAAGAAAGTATTATGGATTTGTGCGGCATTCTTAGTTGTTGCATGTGTGGCTATGGGAATAGTACTGTTTATGAATAAGCCTGATGATGATTTAAGCAGTATTGAACCAGGAGTTAAAAGAGAGGTTGATTCCAGACATTCGGGTGGGAAGATTGAGCCTACTAAGGTGATTACTCCGAAAGCAAAGAAAACTAAACTTAGTATGTGGTGTATTGCAACAGAAGTGGATGCCAACCGTCCTGCATATGAAGAAGCAATTAAGGATTTGGAACTAATATATCCGGATGTAGAGTTTGAGTGGGAGGCTTTTGAGAATGAGGCATACAAGTATAAAATTAAGGCTGCTGTTGCAGCCAATGAGATGCCGGATATTTTCTTTGCGTGGTCTGGTGCATTCCTTGAAGATTTCGTAAAGGCTGACCGCGTTTACTGCCTCGATGAAGCATACAAGCTGTTTGCGAATGACCTTCCTGAGAAAATGTGCAAGAACACAACTTATGAAGGAAAGAAATATGGTGTTCCGTTGAACATGAATATCGTAGCACTTTTTGCCAACCGGGAACTTCTCTCGCAGGTAGGGTATTCTAAGGTGCCTGCGACATACGAGGAGTTGATTGATTGTTGCGATAAGCTTCTAGCTAACGGCATTATTCCTTTCGGTTGTGCCGGAAGAGAGACTTGGTGTGTAACTGAGTACCTTGAGTCCATTATTGAGAAGAACATTGGTGCTGATGCACTTCATGATGTTTTCATAGGAAGAGCTTCTTGGAATAACAAGGGGATCGCTGAAGCAATCGACATCTTTCAGAATATGATTGAAAAAGGTTACTTTGGGTATGACGGTATGCTTCTTTCCAATGATGAAGTGAAGAGTAACTTTATGGCGGGGCGATATGCATTCTATATGAATGGAACTTGGTTTTGTGCTGATTTTTCCTGGAGTGATGACCTTAAGGATAAGATCGTGATTTCGGAATTCCCGCTGATCAATTCCAATGTTGCTTCACTCGGACAGTATGTTGGTGGACCTTCCGATACACTTGCTGTGGCCAAGTCTTCAAAGAATGCGGAACTCGCGGCTCTGTATGCCTTCAGACTTGGTCAGTTGATCAGTAAGTACGCATATCTGGATGGCGTCGGTATTCCGGCATGGAATATTGATTATGATGATTCGAATATAAATCCTTTGACGAAGGCTGCAGCTAAGTTTGTTGCAGAATCGAACGGTATGGTGCTGTTTGGAGATACAATCCAAAACTCCGAAAATGCCATGGCCTATCTTGAGCAGGTAGATAAGGTGTATTATGGAGGAATCAGCGGAGAAGAATTCATTGATACATTGAGTAAACAGTTAGATTCTGCGGATTTTCAGATCGATAGAGACCTAAAGGGTTTAGAGGTTTCTATTGTTGACTGGTGGAGCGGAGAGGTATGGGCGGAACCTCACAATGCGTATGAAGAAGCGTATTGGGATATGATGAATGATGCATTTGTCCAATACAATTTTACATTAAATCGTGTAAATTCCGGTTATGATTGGGTAGATTACCCGGAGAAGATGATGTTAAGCATTACGAATAATAATCCGAAGGGGCAGATTATATCGTTTGAACCGGAATGGATATCTGCAATGCTTGCATCAGGACTATTTTTAGATGTTTCCAAGTTGCAGTCAATTAATTGGAGTGATGAAAAGTTTAATCAGACTGCAATTAAGGCAATGACAGTCGGTGATGCTATATATGGATTTGCCAGTGGCTTTGAGCCGCAGACAGGCGTATTTTTCAATAAGGATATATTTGAACGGTTAGGTGTAGACCCCAGCCTTCCTTATGATTTACAGGCTACTGATCGATGGAATTTTGCCGAGTTTTCAAAATTATGTGCAAAGCTCACCAAGGATACCAATAATGACGGTAAGACGGATATTTACGGAGTAACCGGACAGGATACCATTGTGTATACTTCTGCTCTTTATGCAAATGGTACGGACATCGTACTAAAAGATGCGGATGGAATGCTTGTCGCAAACTCTAAAGATGCAAAGGTAATGGAAGCACTGCAATGGGCACGGTCGTTATATGACAATGGATATGCTGTACCGAAAAAGAACAATGATTCATGGGATTTCTTTAAAGAGGCGTTCGGAGATGAAAGAGCAGCAATGTATATAGAGGACGCATATGCAATCAGCAATTTTCAATGGTGGGGATTAGAGAATGTCGGGTTTGTAAGTTTTCCGTACGGACCAAGCTCGGGAGCACCTGTTTCTATCTGCAAAGAGGTTATTTATGTGATTCCTGCATGCGAGTGTACGGCTGATATTGCCGAGGATATTGCATTTGCCTATGATATTTTTGCAAGCGTTCCGCAGGGCTGGGAGAATGATGATACTAGATGGAAGCCTTCCTTTGTAGAGGATTTTGAGGATGAACGTGCTGTCGATGAGACATTGAATTTACTTGTAAATCGTTATTCTTCCGTTATGGGAAATACATACCTCATCCCTGGTTTTGCACCAAATTGGCTGTATGAATTGGGAGATGGTCAAGATATAATCGAAGTACTTGAGAAATATGAATATGAGTGGCAGGAACAGTTTGATGAGTTTAACGAAAAGATGCGATAGATACTTCTGTTGACACAAAAGCAATTAAGTAGGATTTAGAGGTGTACATGAATACCCGTAAAGAATTGCTAACATACGGTCTTTCCTTTGACAATACCTATGTGGACGAACCGTTTCATGACGGCAACTGGGACCTTGTGCGTTTCAAGCCGAATAAAAAGTTTTTTATGGCAGTGTATGAGCATAACGGACAGTTGTGCATCAATATCAAGGTGACGCCAGGATGGCGGGATTTCTTTCGAAACATATATCCGGCGGTGATTCTTGCGTATCATATGAATCACGAGCATTGGAATACCGTGATTATAGACGGTTCCGTGCCGGAGGATGATTTGAAACGGATGATTGCCGAGAGCTACGATATGATTTCGGATTCACCGACAAAGCGTATCTACGAGGCAGTAAAGAAGATTCCCGCCGGACATGTTGCCACGTATAAAACAATTGCTGCTCTGGCAGGCGACCCGAAGATGTGTCGTGCCGTTGGCAATGCACTTCATAAGAATCCGGACCCCGTTAATATTCCATGTTTCCGTGTAGTGAATGCGAAGGGTGAACTGAGCGGTGCATTCGCATTTGGCGGAGCAGGTGTGCAACAGAGAATGTTAGAGGCTGATGGTGTTGTGGTACAGGATGGAAGGGTGGATTTGGAACAATTCGGTTGGATGCCGATATAGCAAATATTGAGGTCAGGGAATTTAAAAATCAGTATTGTTTGTCAATACAAAGTTTACCATGATGAGATATTCGAGTTATGATGTTATGTTGACTAAAGAAATAGATTTCGTTATACTAGAGAAAGAATGTACAGTTAGAAATGGCATCCATAAAGAGGAGGAATGAAAATGGCATTAATTAAATGTTTTTCTTGTGGAAGCGATATCAGTGATAGAGCGGTGGCTTGTCCGCATTGTGGAGCAGCACAGGGGATGGCAATGAATATATGCCAGGAATGTGGTTCTTCGATTCCGGCTGATGCAGCGGCATGTCCAATGTGTGGTTGCCCGATTGAAATGCCCTTATTCAACCAGCCTGTATATAATCAACAGCAAACTAAGTTCTGTCAGAATTGTGGTGAAACAATTCCGATGGCTGCTGTAATCTGTACAAAATGTGGTTGCCAAACAGGAACACTTAGGGCAGAGACCCCCAATATTATCATTAATACAAATGTGAACAATGACGGAAATATGGGACAGTATGGAAATGCTAAAAACAAATGGGTGGCATTTTTACTGTGTTTCTTTGCCGGTTATTTGGGAGCACATAAGTTTTACGAAGGAAAGACCGGCACCGGTATATTATACATATTCACTGCCGGATTGTTCGGTATCGGATGGCTTTGTGACTGCATTGCGTTACTTTTAAAACCCAATCCTTACTATGTTTGAAAAAAACCACAAATTCTTTTATGAGGCAGAAGACACCTTTGGGTGTCTTCTTTTTTGCTTTTTAAACACCATTTTATATGATAATCCGACATTTTTTGCTGTTTTTACTTGAAACAAATTCTGAATGATAGTATAATATATAAGTTCTATTTTTTATATTCTGAACACTTCTTTGCGGGAGTGTACTACTGGAATTTTTCCGATTGGGACGGATGGATTGGGAGTTGTATGTGGAGTTATTTAAAAAAAACATTGGATTCTTTCCATTGTGGCAGTATGTGCAGTTGTGATTATCGCTGTAGGTACTGTTCTTTTGGTGAAGAATAGTAAGAAGTTTACAGTTTCCTTCGTTACGGAGGCAAGTCCGGATGTTACTTTCCGTAAGGATGACACGGGTCGTCATTATGTTATTATGCCTGACAGCGACCTGACATTATCGGGAAAGACCGATTAAGTTAGTTCTTCAATTCGCGTAGTGCGAGAGGAAATATATTTTTTAGGAGATGGGTTATGAGAGACACTTGGAAGTCAAGATCTACATTTATTCTTGCGGCAATCGGGTCTGCAGTGGGACTCGGCAATGCATGGAGATTCCCGGGACTGGCAGCAGCACACGGCGGCGGAGCATTTTTGTTCGTTTATCTTGTTGCCATGCTTGTCATGGGCGTTCCAATGCTGATGATGGAGATTGCAATCAGCCGGTATGTTCGTAAGGGTGCACCGGGTTCTATGCGTGCCATCAATAAGAAGTCTGAATTTGTCGGCTGGATGAATGTAGGAAACGGTATTTTTATCGTAGTGTATTATGCAGTTGTATTTGGCTGGGTTATTCTAATGTTCTTTGAAAGCTATAAATTTGCTAAGTTCACGGGCGATACAGAAGCAGCAAGTCAGATTTGGTCCAATGCGATTAAAACAACCTATACGACAAGCGGTTACACAAAGATTGCGTGGCTGGCACTGATTTGTACCGTGATTGCGTGGGTAGCATGCTATCTGTGTATCCGTAATGGCACAACAAGTGTGGGAAAGGTTGTTAAGTATACGGTATTCCTGCCGGTTATCTGCCTCGGTATTATGGCAATCCGAGGACTTACCATGAGCGGTGCAATGGAAGGAATTGCCAAGTTTTTCATTCCGGATTTCTCAGTATTATTGAATGATTCCACAATCTGGGTTGATGCGTTCGGACAGGTATTTTATTCACTTTCCGTTGCCATGGCAATTATGTTTGCGTATGGTTCCTTCCTTCGTGATGATGCCAATATTGCAGTAGATGCCATCATCATTGCATTTTCCGATTTGTTAATCAGTGTCCTCGCAGGCATTGTAATGTTTACTACAATGTCCGGTGTTGGAATGTTGGATAAGATGTCGACATCCGGAATCAGTACTGCATTCATCGTATATCCGCAAGCCATAGCGCTTATTACAGACATACCTTGGGTGAATGCGGCGTTCGGTTATGTATTCTATTTCTGCCTGATTACACTTGCAATCGATTCCTGCTTCTCGATTATCGAGGGTGTTACAACAGCTATTTCGGACAAATTCGGAACGAACAAGAAGAAGACAACGATTGTTTATATGATTATCGCAGCTCTTTGCGGATTTATATTCCTGACAGGTGCAGGTCTTGCATGGCTTGACATTGTAGACAACTTCGTTAACAGCTATTCACTTGTTCTGACAGGTGTTGTAGAATGTATTGTTGTCGGATGGTTCTTTAAGACATCCAAGGTGCTTGACCAGATTAACCGGAATACTACGAAGTTCAAGATGCCACGCTGGTGGTTTAATCTCAGTATTAAGATTTTTGCTCCGATTGTTCTCAGTGGGCTGTTCATCTGGAATATGTACAACCTGATAGTGAAGAGTGGCGGAATCTATGGTAAGGCAGACGGCTATTCCTTGACGGCCAATATTATCGGTGGTTGGGGCGTATTTGCCGTTATAGTATTCTCTGGTCTGATTGTTAAGGTTATCTGCAAGATTCGTGGCGATAAAAAGAATGTTGATGAGGTCGAGGAAGAACCTTCCTGGGACGAGATCAGTATAGACAAATGAAAAAGAATCGTGTATGATAGGTTGCGATAAAGGGAATGAAGTGCTCCCTTGGTATGAGGATACCGAACCGCTTATTTAAGCTGATGACTTCTGCGAATTCACGCAGAAATTGTCAGCTTTTTTTGTGTCATGGGAAATTGCGTTGCATTTCCTATGATATAAAAAAAGTTTTGTTAAGGAAGCACACGCCTGTGCAGAGGAAAGTTTGGATATAGGTTGTTATTCATAAGGAGGATTTACCGTTATGCTTTTAAGTCTTGCTCTGATATTACTTGCAGGCCTTGGAACAGGCCTAGTTTGCAGAAAGGCAAAACTGCCACCGCTTTTAGGGATGCTTGCCACCGGAATTGTACTTGGTCCGTATGTACTGAATATGATTGATGGAAGCATACTGGGTGTTTCGGCGGAGTTACGGAAGATTGCTTTGATTATCATTCTGACAAGGGCCGGGCTGGGACTTGACTTGTCGGGGATGAAAAAGATCGGTCGACCGGCGGTTATGATGTGTTTTATTCCGGCGACCTGCGAGGTACTTGGAATTTTTGTGCTGGCGCCGTGGCTTCTTGGTATGCGGGTAATCGAGGCGGCAATTCTTGGCGCCGTATTGGCAGCAGTATCTCCTGCTGTGGTTGTGCCGCGAATGGTGAAACTGATGGAGGAAGGATACGGGACGAAGAAAGGAATTCCGCAGCTGATTCTTGCAGGTGCTTCGGTCGATGATGTGTATGTGATAGTACTGTTCACCACATTTGTCGGAATGATACAGGGCGGGAAAGCGTCCGTAATCAGTTTTGTCAATATTCCTGTTTCGATTATTCTTGGGGCAGCGGGAGGTTTCGGAATCGGTGTTCTCCTTGCGTGGTTCTTCCAAAAAGTACATATCAGAGATACCGAGAAGGTGTTGATTATTATGAGTTTTTCTCTTGCCTTGGTTGCGGCGGAGGACGCGTTAAATACTCAAATCACATTTTCCGCACTGATTGCGATTATGTTTATGGGAATCGGATTGCAGAAGAGAAGAGAGGTCGTTGCGAAGAGACTTTCCGTCAAATACGGAAAGCTTTGGGTGGCAGCGGAAATATTCCTGTTCGTACTGGTCGGCGCAACCGTTAACATCGGTTATCTCGGTAAGGTTGGGATTCGGGCGCTGCTCGTTATCATAGGAGCGCTGATGTTTCGGATGGCCGGCGTCGCAATCTGTCTGATTCGTTCCGGCTTCAATCTGCGGGAGAGAATATTTACAATGCTTGCCTATACACCGAAGGCAACCGTTCAGGCGGCAATCGGTGGAATTCCCCTGTCTCTCGGACTGGCTTGCGGAGATACTGTCTTGGCGGTATCCGTGCTGGCTATCGTCCTGACTGCACCGCTTGGGGCATTTGCCATTGATTGTACTTATCGGAAGTTTTTGCGGAAAAATGAAGAAACACAATAGAATTACAGGGTTATCGTGAGAATATTGATGCCGAGGCAGTTGTTGTAGGACATGGTTTCTGCTGCCTGCGTGACCAGTCTGAGACCTATGCCTTGCGTGAGGTCTTCGGGGTCAAGAATATTCTGCACCTCTGTCGGGTTGAAGGTTTTACAATTGTCCTTGATTCTTAGTAACAGGCCATTGTTTTTATAGACTACATGCACATCGATGCAGTAGTCCTTTCGGCCGTCAAAACCGTGTTGTACAATGTTGCCGGTCATCTCTTCAATACAAAGTCCGGAAAGCATGGAACGGTGGTCATCAATACCATGATTTTTGCTGAATGCGATAACAGACTCGGAAAGGGATACCACGTCTTTCATGTCATTTATCTGAATATTCAGACGGTCGGATTCCGGCACACCGAAACTCTCATCTAAAACGAGCAGGTCCGATATGGAGTGCGGGAGATGCTTTTGGTAGAGCACGGTATAAATCAATATGACAAGAAGCGTCAACACACCACTCAGAATGTGGCCGAGCCATACACCGTTCATTCCGAGAATCGGAGCTAGCAGGCAACTGAATATGGTAACGCCGAACAGACCATCGAAGAAGGTCAGAATATTTACAATCTTAATGCGGTTCAGACACTGATAGTAACTGCTGAATACGCAACATATACAGGAAAATGGCATTGTAAGCGGGAACAGAAGGAAGCCCGCCAGTGTCATATTATATACGGCACCTGCGTCGGGGCCGTAGAATATTCTTGTAAATAATGGAGCACAAAGCACACAGAGTGCTGCAACAAGACACACGAGAACCGTGCCTTTTTGCAGCGCTGTTTTCATAATCGTGTGAAGTCCGACGCGGTCCTCCTCGCCGGCATAGATGCTCGCGAGAACTCTGACGGCTGTCGAAACACCGCCGGAGACGGCCCAATATACGCAACCGAATGAGTAAACCGCACCGAAAGCTGATACGCCGACATTTCCGATATAAGTGAGCATAATCATATTAAGGAAAATGGAACGAAGCGCCTGACCGAGTTGATTGACAGCGCCGGGGAAACCAACGCGGACGATGTTGCCGATTTCTTTTGCGCAGATTTCCTTTCTGTCAAAGCGGATTGCCGGCTCCTGCATGAAATAGTAGGAGACGAGAATCATCAGAAAGGCAAGATTGCTGATTGTGGTTGCAAGTCCAAGTCCGAACATTCCCATCTTAAGAATCGAAACGAAGAGAATATCGAGTGTGATATTGAGAACAATCATGACGGTCATACCGATATAGGTCCGCTTTTCCTGTCCTTCCATCTGCAAAAAGGCAGTAAATTGGGAAATCAGCATCATGGGAACGATGCCAAATGCGAACCCGTATATATAATCGCTTAATTCTTTGATTAATGTCGGGTCATTTACGAAAAGAGAGGCTATCGGTCTGCAGAACAGGATGGATAGAAAAGAGGTCGCAAGACCGAAAAGAACAATGAATAGAATATCCGTGGAATACACGGAGACAGCATTTTTGATTTGATTTCTTCCGATGTGCTGGCCGCAGAGAATCTGGGAACCACCGAGAAATATGGCATTTGTCGTGTCTAAAATCCGAAGTACGGGAAGGAAGAGAGCAATGGCTGCGAGTGCCGTGGCACTGACAAAATTGGACGCAATAACCCCGTCGATGATGCTGTTGATGCTTGTCACGGTTATCATGACAATCTGCACGGGCAACAGAGCGAAGAAGGTTTTTTCGATTACGGAGTTGCGTTTCTTTTTCAAGGCATTAGGTCCTCTAAATAGTTAATTTTGCGGTTTTTGTAGAAGATGGATGAGCCGGGAGCATTATTCGCAGTTTGCAGCTTAAAGGGTATCACAAAGTCGCGACCGTGGGCATATACGCTTTGAAGTCTTTCCGTGTCAAAGACATTCAGGTAATCCGCGGCAATCTTAAGGTCGGGCTCGTCAATCAGGAACACTAGAAGCAAAAAGCAGTTCATGCGAAGATATTTGCCCTCAACAAGGTTTAAGTATTTCGGAGCATATTCTGTCAGATAGTTTTGAATATGTGTAGTGCAGATTTCGATGTCTTTAACATAGTGAATCAGTTGTTCTTTCGTGTGCTTGTTCCTTACGGTCGACATTCCGCCACCGATGATGTAGTGATAGAGGCAGGCGTCAAGAACATCTTCGGTTTCCGCACAACTAAGAAACACGGTGCTCCAATAGGTATCCTCGCACATGTTGCAGTAGAACACTTCGGCACGGGCGAGTGCACGGTCAATCAGAGACTTGGAATAACAGTTCTTCCAGACATTGGGCGCCATTTCATCCCGAAGCATTGCGGCTAAGGAGTCGGAGGTCTGTAACGGAGTAATATAGCGGTTCTTTTCGTCAATTGTCTTGCGGGTGTCCAGAGTATTACGATAGACCTCCTCGTGACCAAACCGAAGAAGGTCAACCGGGTGTTTTTGGAGTTGCTCATAAAGAAGCGAGAGCGCATTATCCGAGAGTATATCGTCGCTGTCGACAAAGAGCGTGTAGGGGCTTTGAACCTGTTTCATTCCGGTATAACGTGCTGCAATGACAGAGCGGTTAACGTCATGGGAAATCAGGCGGAAACGGGAATCATTTGTACAGAATTCCTGCAATTGTCTGCGAGAAGCCTCATTCGAGCCGTCGTCAACCAAAATCACCTCGAAATCTCTGAAGGTTTGACAGCGAATGGAATCGATGCATTCTCCCATCTGCTCAGTTCGATTGTAAACCGGGATAATAATACTGAAATAGCTCATCTTAATTCTCCGTCTCTACAGTTTACTGCATAATATTTTACCATTGATTCGAGAAATCTTCAACTTATGTTTACTGCTGTGACGCGTTGCAGTGTAGCAGGGGGACGGGGGTGGAGATATCAAAATGATATCTCCACCCCCGTCCCCAAGATATCATAGTTTGACTTTTTTCCGTCTTTCGTATAAAATCAAACCAATATGTGTTGTGACAAAGAGGATATGATAAGAATGAATAAAATGAAGAAATTATTTGCAGTTTTGTTGGTAGTTGCCATGGTGATTCTTTCGGTTGCCTGCGGCAAGAAGAATAAAGGAAACAAGGCAACCACACAGCCGACAGCGAATTCCCAGTCGACACCGACTGAAAGTGTAAAGGAACCGGAGGATGAGCCGGCTGTTTTTGTGGAGAGTGTCAAGGGATATCCGGAAAATCCAATCGATGGTTCTGAGATGGATTTAAAATGGAAGATTAGTTCCTATTTTGAGGAATTTCTGTTTGACAAAAACGGTATTTGCACCGCTTTTGAGCAGGAGTGCGTGATGCGTTCCGCAGATGATTATGAGGAAACGAAGAAATATTTGGAAGATGCCGGTTATCATGTGACATGGAGTGAAAGTCATGAAAGCTTCCGAATCACTTTTGATAAAGACGATACAAAGTTCGCAGATGCAAAGGCTTATTTTGCTGAACGGAATAATGGGTGCATCGTTCGGTACAGTGACGGAAACACGGATGTGATTGATGCGCCGGAACCGGTTGAAACAAAGGATGACAGTGATGTTTCCCTTCCGCCTGTCATTATTTCGGAAGACTGAATAAA
The DNA here is from genome assembly GCA_045627305.1 of Lachnospiraceae bacterium. Taxonomy (GTDB): domain Bacteria; phylum Bacillota; class Clostridia; order Lachnospirales; family Lachnospiraceae; genus ISDg. The sequence continues at coordinate 5,401 of JAZQNM010000077.1, read as the reverse complement.
GCATTTTGGAGTTTATTAAGTATGTTGAAAGCGTTTGTCAGTAAATTAAAGGAGTCCTTTATTTCGGTGTTGCCAGTCGTAATGATTGTCTTGATTATTGCGGCGACACCGCTTGCGACGCTTTCCGGCAGAGAGATTTTGGTATTTTCCGTCAGCGCGGTTTTTCTGATTCTCGGCATCGGTCTGTTCAATCTTGGAGCTGATCTTGCCATGACGCCCATGGGAGAGTATATGGGTGTCGGGCTCACAAAGTCGAGAAATCTGAAACTGCTTCTGACGGTTAGTTTTTTTATGGGACTTCTGATTACAATTGCTGAGCCGGACCTCTCGGTTCTAGCCACGCAGGTCAGCAATGTACTGAACGGAACAGTATTGATTATCACAGTCGGAGCCGGCGTTGGAATGTTTTTGGTATTTGCCGTTTTAAAAACGGTTTTTAAGACAAATCTGACGTCCCTCCTGATGCTTTCCTATACGATGCTTTTCGGTATGTGCGCTTTGTTGATTGAAACAGGCAAAGCGGAATTTGCCCCGCTTTCCTTTGACTCGGGCGGTGTTACCACAGGACCGATTACAGTTCCTTTTATTATGGCGCTCGGCGTCGGTATTGCGTCGACAATCGGTGGTCATGATGCAGGGGAGAATTCCTTTGGTATGATAGCATTGTGCTCGGTTGGACCAATGATGGCTGTGATTCTGATGTCGCTTGGTGCGGACGGCTCCATCAGCTATACATTGGCGGATTATTCCATTGAATCGATACTCCAAGAGGGCATTTGGCCGATTCTTCTTATGAAGTCATGGGACGTCGTAAAGGCATTAACCCTGATTGTTATATTCTTCTTTTTAGTGCAGGCTTTTATTTTGAAATTGCCGAAGGAAAGACTGACGCACATTGTGATTGGCGTCATCTACACTTTTCTTGGACTTGTCATCTTTTTGGCAAGTGTGGAGATTGGATTTATGCCCATCGGCTTTAAATTGGGAACGGAGCTTGCGGGTAATCGGATAGCCGTAATTCTTCTTGCATTTGTCCTTGGTTTCGTGGTTGTACTGGCAGAGCCTGCGGTGCATGTTTTGAATAAGCAGGTCGAAGAGGTTACAGGCGGTATGGTTACGAAAAGGGCAATGCTTGTGGCACTTTCCGTCGGTGTAGGAGTATCTATCGGTCTTTCGGTAATCAGAATCATCTACGGCTTTTCGATTCTGTATTATCTTATACCCGGATATATCATTTCACTTTTGTTAAGCCTGTTTGTGCCGCATCTTTATACGGCAATCGCATTTGACTCGGGTGGTGTGGCAAGTGGTCCGTTGACATCCAGTTTCATCCTTCCGCTTGTGATTGGCGTATGCTCCGTTGTACAGGGCGAGCAGGGGATTATGTCATATGCTTTCGGTGTTGTTGCCATGGTTGCGATGACGCCGTTAATTACCATCCAGGCGCTCGGTTTCAAGGCAATCGCCATGCGTGTGATGCGCGAAAGAATTGTAATGAAGCGGATATTGGATGCTGACGATGAACAGATTATCTATTTTGAATAGGGGGACACAAGATGGCTGAGAAGAAAAAAGACAATGTATCCTCTAAAAAACTGATGCTTCTGATTACAGTGGTAAATCGTAAAAAGGCCGAGTATTTTGCCGACCTGATTCAGGGCTTTTCGGCTAATATGCAGTTTACGGCAATGGGCGAAGGAACAGCCGACAAGAGCATGCTTTCAAGACTGGGTCTGACAAATTCGGAGAAGGCAATTATATTCAGCGTGATTAAGGAAGAACGGCAGGATGAGGTATTGCGTACCATCGAAAACCGTTTTGAAACGATTAAAGATGGCAAGGGTATTGCCTATACGATTCCATTCACCAGTGTGATTGGTGCGAGTGTGTTTCGTTTTCTGTGCGATAACCGCCAGACATTCTGAGAGGAGGGCAAAATGAGCGAAGTCAAATACGAAATGGTTTTATGTATTGTGAATGCGGGTTATTCCGAGCTTGTCATGGAAGCTGCCAAAGCAGCCGGGGCAGGTGGCGGAACGCTGATTCATGCAAAGGGAACTGCCAATAAAGAAGCGGAGAACTTCTTCCACATTTCGATTCAGCCCGACAAGGACTGTGTTATGATGCTTGTTCCCGGTAAGATTAAGGACGCCGTTTTGCACGCCATCTACCAGAAGGCGGGATTGGATACTCCGGGACAGGGAATCGCATTTTCCATGCCGGTGTCGAAAACGGTTGGAATCGGCAAATCAGAGAAAAAGGAATGATTTACATGGACGCGAAAGATTATAGTGAAGCAAATGTCAGAGTGGATTACCATAACCTGACGAAGCTACTGATTGAAAAGAAGATGACAATCACAACGATGGAATCGGCAACCTCCGGACAGATTGCTTCTCTGATTACCGATACGGAGGGTTCGTCGGCCGTACTGAAGGGAGCGTTTATTACCTACTGTAACGAAACAAAGATTATGCAGGGCGTGCCGGAAGAGGTGATTTCGAGATACACGGTGTACTCCAAAGAAACTGCCGAGGCAATGGCGCAGGCATGTGCAAGGACTTACGACGCAAACATCGGAATCGGTGTAACCGGAACGATGGGCAATGTTGACCCGGCCAATCCTTCGGCTTCGGTTCCCGGAGAGGTGTTCTTTGCGATTGTTATTGACGGCGCGATGACATCATGTCACAGGATACTGAATCCGCAGCCTGACAGGCTTATGTATAAGCTTGCGGTTGCAAAGGAAGTCTATGACGCTTTGATGGAGAGACTTCAGAAAGATTATTGAAAATGCTATATGGTTGATTCAACTGTCGCAATTTCCGATTTGGGTATTGCGACAGTTTTTTGTATCATTTTCTCTACTGCCATCTGTCGCAGATTCCACACCACTTGTCGTATGGGGGTTGCATTGGGCATAGTGACATGTATAATGAAAATATCAGAAAGATAGGAGAAGCGTATGAAGATACGGGTGGATATTCAAAAACAGTATGAAAGTCCGGAAGTGCATATTATGTGCAGGGAAGAGACGGAGGAAGTGCGTGAACTGCAGGAAAGACTGGAGGAAATGTTTCTTCGAAAACTCACGGTATACAGTGAATCCGAGACGCGAAATATATCTATAGCGGATGTCGTGCGAATCTATGCAGCCAGTAAGAAAGTGTTCGTGCGAACCGCAGGGGATACCTTTGAGGTGAGGGAACGATTGTACACACTTGAGGAAGAGCTAAAGGAAAGCGGCTTTGTGCGAATCTCCAATTCGGAGATTGTAAACACATCGTCCATCGAGAAACTTGACATGGGACTTGTGGGGACGATTAAGATGCATATGCGAAATGGGGATGTAACGTATGTTTCGAGGCGGTATGTAAGCACAATACGAAGGATTCTTTGCAAAACGGAGGAGAAAAGATGAAAAAGATATTGATTCGATTTATATATGGCTTTAGCTTTTCCATAGCAATTACGCTGATGGTGCAACTGTGTGTTATGGCATTTACCGGGAAAATACCAATGATTCCCGAATATGCGGAAAAGTTCTCGCAAGAAATCATGGCATTTGGTGTGGAATTGCTTTTAATCGGGTGCATGAGCGGTGTGACCTCCGCAGGCACGCTGATTCTCGAAAGTAAACGTTTAGGATTGCTTATGTCAAGCGTGTTGTTTCTTGTCATAATGCTCGGAGCATGGATTCCGGTGGCATGCCTCGTGTGGGGCTTTCATAAGTACGTCGGAAGCATGATATCGACGATTGCAAGCATTGTCATCACCTATGGAATCTGCTTCGCAGTCCGCTATGCGAACTGCGCGAAGGATGTTGCGGTGATTAATGAGAAGCTTCTTGTGAAGAAGGAGAGTTGAAGATGGCAAATGCGATAGAGATTCGTAATCTTCGGAAAGAATTCGGTGATAAAGTGGCTGTGAAAGACCTGACACTGGATATTCGGGAAGGGGAAATATTCGGTTTCCTTGGAGTGAACGGTGCCGGAAAGACGACAACCATTCGCATGCTTACAGGGCTCACAAAGCCGACGGGCGGAGATGCGAAGGTGCTGTCCCACAGCATCCTGACCGAGCTTTCGGAAGTGAAAAGGATGGGAAACCTGTCGCCACAGGAAACCTCTGTTGCACCGAACCTTACCGTTCGGGAGAATTTGGAATTCTTCGCGGGAATTTACGGATTGTCCAAAGAAAAGGCTTCAGAGCGACTCAAAGTGATACGTGAACAGTTTGGACTTTCGGAAGTGTGGAACAGTAAGGCAAAGACTTTGTCCGGCGGGTGGCAGAGAAAACTCAGTATCGCCATGGCACTGATTACCGAGCCGAAGGTTTTGTATTTGGATGAGCCTACGCTTGGCCTTGACGTTCTGGCAAGAAGAGAACTTTGGAGGGTGATCCGCATGCTTAAGGGAACGGTCACGATTATTCTGACGACCCATTACATGGAGGAGGCGGAAGAACTGTCGGACCGGATAGCGATTATGCAAAAGGGCAGACTCGTTACCGTCGGTACGATGGAAGAACTCCGCGTTCAGAGCGGTAAGGAAAAACTAGAGGATATCTTTGTTTCGATTGTGGAGGAAAATGTATGAGAAGTATTACATTTGGCCGAAGGGTTTCGAAGGAAATTCGGAGGGATCCGTTAAGTTATATATTCTGCATCTGCTTCCCGATTGTCATGCTTGTCATTATGAGTATCGTAGACACGAGCATACCGCCGCAGGCAAATATGACGGTATTTCATGTGGAAAATCTGACACCGGGGATGGCATACTTCGGACTGACATTTGTCATGTTGTTCACAAGCATTCAGGTTTCGAGAGACCGCACGACCGCATTGCTTTTAAGACTGTATGCTTCGCCGATGAAAAGTTCCGACTTTATAATCGGCTACACGCTTCCCATGCTTGCGCTTGGAATCGTGCAGATGGTTGTCTGCTTTGCAGCGGGAATCGTTGTAGCACTTGTAAGAGGTGGGACGTTGCCCGTTGCGAATATTTTGGTGGCAATGGGGTTACTTCTGCCAAGCCTTCTGATGTTCGTCGGGATTGGAATTCTTTTTGGAAGCGCTGTCAGTGACAAGACCGCACCCGGGTTATGTTCCATTATCATTTCCGTTTCCGGTATGATTGGCGGTATCTGGATGGATGTAGACGGTTTGGGCGGAACGATTAAAAAGATTGCGGCGGCCATGCCGTTTTATCACGGCGTGAAGCTTGCCAGAATGCCGTTTGCCGATTCCTACGAAGGCATCGGAGAGCACCTTTTATGGACGATAGGATTTGGCGTAGTATTTTGTGTGCTTGCGGCTGTGGTATTTGGCCGTAAGATGCAAAAGGACTTAAAATGATGGCTTGGGGACGGGGGTGAAGATATCATTTGATATCTTCACCCC
>JAZQNM010000076.1:0-4350 GCA_045627305.1 Lachnospiraceae bacterium | reverse complement strand
GAAAAACGGAATTGTCGAAAGGGTTGACGCACGTTCCTATGTTGACCGGGGCATCGACAGGCTGCCGCAGGTTCATGAAGGACCCGCAGTCAGGGCAATGGAAAAGAAAGGAATCCGCACTGACAAGGGTGACTGGAACCGCTTTGTGAACGGCATAAACAAGACCGTTTCCTTTATCCTCAGAATCTTCAAATCCATTATTGATGACATTGACGAGATGAAGAAGCAGAAGGCTGATGAGGCAGCCACAAAGCAGGAATTCTTCGAGACCATTGAAGAGTACAAAAAGACGATTGAGGCAAAATACTATGACGGTAAAAACAAGCTGAAATCAAAAAAAATGATTGAACTTTACACCTTCATCCTTAATAACCACATCACCGACATCGACAGTTTCAGGGATTATTCAAAGCTCATGTGGGACAAGGTAAGCGAAACGAGGCAGGCAGCCCGAAAGGTCGAGGACCGTATTTCGGAGATTGAATCGATTCTCCGTCACTACGACCAGTATAAGGAAAACAGAGCAGTCTATAAGAAATGGTATGAGATGCCGGCGGGGAAAAAGAAAAACGAATTTGCCGAGAAGTATGACGGAAGACTTCGGATTTACCACATGGCAGAGAGGGAACTAAAGAAGCTGTTCCCGGACATGAAAATCCCGGTTAAGTCGCTTTTGAAGGAACGTGAGGAACTTCGTGAAAAGGCAAGGGGACTGAGCTGCCAGCTTGAACATGACAAGCGGGCAGCGAACCAGGCTTATGCTTTCAAGAAGCAGATTTACGAACCGCACGTCAAGAAGAAAACAATCGAAAGGAGCTGACACAATTGAATATGTTTGCAGAGATAAAGGATGCAGTTTCCACGAAGGAAGCCGCATCCTTTTATGGTTTACGGATAGGGCGGAACAGCATGTGCTGCTGTCCCTTCCACAATGACAAGACACCAAGCATGAAGGTTGATAAGCGGTTTCACTGCTTCGGATGCGGAGCGGACGGTGATGTTATCAACTTCGTGCAGAAGTATTTCGGCCTGGATGCAAAGGCTGCAGCGTACAAAATGATTTCCGATTTTCGGCTGAATATCGAAACGGACCATAAGGAAACCGCGAAGGAGCGTAACGCAAGAATCAAACGGGCAAAAGAAGCCGAGTATGAAAAATCGGTCCGTGCTGCGTATGCTCTGGAACTTCGTGATTTCCGTTTTAAAATGGCCGAATATCACAGAACACTTCACCGTTGGTCGGTTGACCTGGAGCCTTCCCTTGAAGAGTGGAACGCCGACAAAACCGATCCGAGATTTGTGGCTGCCATGCAGCATCTTACACAGCTTTCAGAGAAGCTGGAGATAATCGACTTCGGAGAAGATTCCGAGGTCTACGAAGAATTCAAACACAGAGAGGAGACAATTACGTTTTATGAACGAATCATTACCGAAGCTGAACGAAGAGCAGCTGAAAGAGATGGGGAGCGAACTGCTCCCCGCCGAAGCCCTGCGAGAATCGCTTGAAATGTCCGATAGGGGCAATCCCAAGCAGACAATCGGAAATGCAGTCAGAATTTTAAAGGAGGACCCGAAACTATCCGGAGCGATAAAACTGAATGAACTTACGGATAGGATTGATATAGTAAAGAACCTCGGGTGGGAACGTGATGGGACTGTTATTAACGACGTTGATATGGCATACATTGCTTACTATATGGAAGACAATTACGGAATCGGAGCTGAAAGTATTATTGAAAAAGCTATTCAGATAGTGGCAAATGAAAACAGGTATCATCCAATCAGAGAACTTCTTTCGAGTCTTGTCTGGGATGGAGTACCGAGAGTTGAGAATGCACTTACGCATTTTCTGGGAGTTGAAAAGACGGAATTTACGACTGAGTCGTTCCGTCTTTTTTTATTTGGTGCAGTCGAAAGAGTATTCAACCCCGGATGCAAGTTTGATACATCTTTAGTTCTTGTCGGAGACCAGGGAGCAGGCAAGTCGACATTCTTCAGACTACTTGCCATGAAGGATGAATACTTTTCCGATGACATGAAGAAACTTGATGACGAGAAGGTTTTTGCAAAGCTCCAGGGGCACTGGATATTCGAAATGCCTGAGATGCTTGCTGCCCTTAATGCAAGAAACGTTGAAGAAATAAAGAGCTTTTTAAGCCGACAGAAGGACACATACAGGACACCCTATGACAAGCACCCGAAGGACAGAAAGCGCCAGTGCGTGTTTGGAGGCACTTCCAACAGACTTGAGGTTCTCCCTATGGATAAGAGCGGAAACAGACGTATTCTTCCGATTGAAACTCACATGGACAGGGCTGAGGTTCATATCCTTGAAAGCGAGGAAGAGTCGCGCGCATACATGACACAGGTGTGGGCTGAAATCATGGAAGATTATCGCACGGGCCATTATTCACTCATATTGCCGGAACATCTTGCAAGGGAGCTTACAAAGTACCAGGAGAGATTTACTCCGGAGGATTCGGATGTGGAGCTGATTGCAGCATTCCTTGATGAGACAAATGAGAAATTCGTGTGTGTATCCATGCTTGCAAGGGAAGCACTGAGCTATTCTGAGTATGACAGACTCGGAAAGGTTGACAGGAATAAGATAGCTGAAATCATGCATACAATGAAGAATTGGGAACCGGTAGGTCAGCATTCTTTTGCCGGGTATGGCAGGCAGCGAGGATGGAAACGAAAAACAGAAACGGAAACGGGAAGTGGTTTCGTGCCGGTTCAGGAGGAACTTCCGTTTACAACAAAGTGACGCAACTAACTGATGCAACCAACTAAAAGAGTTGTTATCCGTGTGATATTTTCGTCACACCGGAGAAGTCTTTTAGAAGGTTGCAGGTGATGGTTGCATTTTTTAGGAGGATGAATATGAATCAGATAACCCTATTGCAGGAACAACCTGTCATGAATAATACTGCGTCTGCGGTAATTGCTCCGATGGCATATATGATTGCAGCGGGCTTTAAAAGATATACGGATGAAATCAGCACTTTAAGAAAGAGCGAGACCCGCGTTGTCCCGCTGTGGCATAAATATCTGCTTACCATTGAGGAGGCTGCGGAGTATTTCGGAATTGGTGAGAAACGTCTCAGACGCCTGGCCAATGAGAATGTCGGAGCGGAATATATCATGGAGGTTGGAAGCCAATTAAGGTTCAAACGTGAACTGTTTGAGGCCTACTTAAACGATGTTTGCACATTATAAGCTAATAGAAGTTGCCGTTGCAAAAATATTAACACCAACGGCAAATGTCATAGAAATCAGGGCCATGCTGTGGTAAAATTGTAGCCACGGGATGGCCCTTTTTACGGAGAGGAGACCATTACAATGAACGAAAAAAGGAGAGATAATAAAGGACGTATCTTGCATAATGGCGAGATTCAGATGAAGGACGGAAGATACCGCTTCAAGTATATTGATGACTTTGGAAAAGTGCAGGTGCTGTACAGCTGGCGATTGGACCATAACGACCCGCAGCCAAGAGATAAGAAAAGTTGTTTATCTATCAGAGAGTTGGAAAAGCAGGTCCAGGCGGACAAATTCGACCACATTGTATCAAATGGCGGGAATTATACCGTTTTAGAACTGGTTGAAAAGTATATTCAGACTAAGACAGGTGTCAGACCTACGACGCAAGCCGGATATCGTACGACAATCAATTTTTTGAAAAAGGATCCGTTAGGACGTAAGCGTATTGACCTTATCAGAATATCGGATGCCAAGTGTTGGCTTATCAATCTGCAGAGCAAGAAGGGTAAGAGCTTCAGTGCGATTCATTCTATCAGAGGAGTCTTGAAACCGGCTTTTCAAATGGCTGTTGATGACGATTTAATACGTAAGAATCCGTTTGGATTTCAACTCGCGGAAATAATCATCAATGATTCGGTAAGACGGCAGGCCTTAAGCCACGAGGATGAGCGCAAGTTCCTTAAGTTTGTAAAGGAAGATGAGCACTTTTCACAATACTATGAAGGCATTTACATTCTTTTAAAAACCGGACTTCGAATTTCGGAATTCTGCGGACTTACAATTCGGGACATTGATTTTAAGGAGCACAAGATAAACGTTGACCATCAGCTTCAGAAGAAGGGTAAAGCCGGGTACTACATTGAAGAGACCAAGACAAATTGCGGTAAGCGAATTCTTCCAATGACTGATGATGTAGAAGCGTGCTTCAGAGAAATCATTAGGAAGCGTAATCCTCCGAAGGCTGAGCCTATGGTAGACGGTGTATCCGGATTCTTATATTTTGATAAGAACGGAAGCATAATGTATTCGCTTCACTGGGAGCACTATTTCAAACACATTGTTGATAAGTACAACAGTATCTATAAG
>JAZQNM010000075.1:0-93522 GCA_045627305.1 Lachnospiraceae bacterium | reverse complement strand
TTTCTGATCATAAGCATATATATCATCAAACCTTTCATTCATACAGGTAAAGACTTCTTCCATCTCTCCGCTGACATTCTTTCCTTTATATTTAGAAAGTTTTCCGTCTCCGATATTGATAGCAGTTTCAAGAAGCGGAGCCAGTCTCTTCTCAGCTTCCATTCTTAATGAATATGTTCTGTCAGCATCCTGTTCAAAGCATACCACAAGAGACATAAAGGAATCCTTATCCATGTCCGGATTATTCTCCAGCCACTCGGCCTCCTCATATAGCTCGCCAACCTCATCGGTATATTCCATAATGTTCTCTATTGCGTTGTCGATATATGCTGCCTCTATCCAGTAGCAGATAAAATTCTCAATAGGATTGAATTTGTAATATACCTTCATTGATTTCTCCTCTGATTTCAAAACAAAAAAAAGGGGGGTAAAACGACAAGCTACAAAACCTAATTTTTTCAACGGCCGTCGCCAATAATCGCATAAAATCATTAAAAAAAGAAAAAACTTGGTAAATTTTTGGTATTTGGTAAGAAAAACGGCCTCCCGCGTATTCGGGAAGCCGCATAAATACTGGGTTTTTACTTATCAAGACTCTTCATAGTCGGGAACAGCAATACATCTCTGATTGCCGGGCTGTCGGTCAGTAACATTGCCAATCTATCCAGACCGTAGCCGATACCGCCTGTAGGAGGCATGCCGATTTCGAGGGCGTTCATGAAGTCCTCGTCGGTCGTATTGGCTTCTTCGTCACCTGCTGCCAGAGCCGCTTCCTGCGCCTTGAAACGCTCGCGCTGGTCAATCGGGTCGTTCAGCTCGGAGTAGGCGTTGCACATCTCCCAGGTATTGATATAAAGCTCGAAACGCTCAACGTGCGTAGGTTTGTCGGGCTTTCTCTTGGTAAGCGGAGAAATCTCAACCGGATGGTCCATAATGAAGGTAGGCTGAATCAGGTGTTCCTCTACGAACTCTTCGAAGAAGAGATTCAGGATATCACCCTTTACGTGACGATCCTCGAACTCAATATGATGCTCCTTTGCAAGTGCCTTTGCTTCCTCATCGCTTGCAACCTTGTCGAAATCGATGCCAGTGTACTGCTTAACGGCATCGGTCATGGTAAGACGGGCAAATGGCTTACCAAGGTCAATCTTGTTGTCACCGTAAGTGATATCGGTAGTGCCACATACTTCCTTTGCAAGGTAGCGGAACATCTCCTCGGTAAGGTCCATCATACCGTAGTAATCGGTATATGCCTGATAAAGCTCCATCAGTGTGAACTCAGGGTTATGTCTGGTATCGCATCCCTCGTTACGGAATACACGACCGATTTCGTAAACTCTCTCAAGTCCGCCGACAATCAGTCTCTTAAGATACAATTCAAGGGAAATACGAAGCTTAACATCCTCGTCCAGCGCATTAAAATGTGTCTCAAACGGTCTTGCGGAGGCGCCGCCTGCATTGGCAACAAGCATCGGAGTTTCAACCTCCATAAAGTTCTTCTCGCCGAGGAACTTACGGATAGCGGAAATCATCTTGGAACGCTTTACAAACGTCTCCTTTACTTCCGGGTTCATAATAAGGTCGGTATAACGCTGACGGTAACGCATATCGGTATTGGTCATACCGTGGAATTTCTCGGGAAGAATCTGAAGAGACTTCGAAAGAAGTGTCATTTCCTTTGCATGTACGGAAATCTCACCGGTCATCGTACGGAATGCATATCCCTTAACACCGTAGATATCACCGATATCGGACTTCTTGAAATCAGCATAGCTGTCTTCACCGATTGCATCTCTTGCAACGTAAACCTGAATGTTGCCCTTAAGGTCCTGAATATTGCAGAAGGAAGCCTTACCCATAACACGTTTGAACATCATACGGCCTGCGATGCTTACTTCAATCGGCTGTGCATCCATTATGGCACGCTTCTCCTCGTAATCAGCCTTCTTCGCTTCTCTTGCCTGCTGCTCGTCCATACCGTCGACATTTACAGCCGCACGGTCACCGATAAGCTTGGACTCAAGTTCTTCATACAGACTCTTCACTTCATCGGTATGATGTGTCTGATTGTATTTTGTAATCTGAAACGGGTCCTTTCCGGCTGCCTGTAAATCGGCCAGCTTCTGACGACGAACCTTTAAAAGTTCGCTAAGATCCTCTGTTTGATTTGCATTGTTCTGTTCTGCCACTTCTGTATCCTCCATCTTGTAAAAAACTTGCCGGCGCCATGAACGCCGGCATAATAGTCTAAATTAATCCGCTGTCCGGTTCTCTTCAGCCAAATGTAACACAGTGCTTCGTAAATACACTCCAAAATGTCCCACATCGCTGCATTCGCCGTTGCATGCCAAAGAACCTTCGCACGCGCCTGCAGATATCCTAGTTAGCCTTATGAATACTCATAATCTTGTAGGTGATGATGCCTGCAGGAGCTTCTACCTTAATCTTGGAGCCCTTCTTCGCACCAATCAGCTCACGCCCAACCGGAGACTCATTGGAAATCTTACCCTTCAGCGCATTCGCCTCGGTGGAACCAACAAGCTGATAGACGATAGCCTTACCGGTATCTACATTCTGAAGCTTAACCTCACAGCCGATGTTAACGGTATCCAGGTCAACTTCATCCTCGTCAACTACTTCAACGTTTTTAAGCAGCTCCTCAAGTTCATCGATACGAGCTTCAATTTCTCTCTGCTCTTCTTTCGCTGCATCATATTCTGCATTCTCGGAAAGGTCGCCCTGCTCTCTGGCTTCCTTAATCTTCTGAGCAATCTCTTTACGTCTTACGGTACGCAGATCATCAAGCTCTGCCTCCAACTTCTTCAATCCCTGAGAAGTAAGGATTTTCTTTTCTGAAATTTTCTGTGCCATAATAGGTACCTCCGTGAATTACTGTCTTTAATCCCGAATGCATCGTACCTTCACTTTACCGTGATTACGATTCATCTTTCTTCGGGAAAATGCTAATATTACACACTTTCGAAAGTATAGCCCATACTACTCTTCTTTGTCAATCTTTTTCTCGAAAAATGAGACCGCAGATACGTGCGGTCTCATGCAAAATCACATCTCTATTAAAATCTCATTGTCGCTCTTCAAAATGCTGTCCTTAATCAACATTCCGTTAATCTTCGCTCCGTTAACCGTAACAGCCTTTACACCATGCTCGGAACCATTCGGATTGCTAACCTTAACATTCAAAATCTTACCGCGGAATACCTTTCGGAATGTGTATTCCTTCCATGCGGACGGAATGGAAGGATCGATTACGATACCCTCTGCTTCCGGCTTCAGTCCAAGAATTCCTTCCGTTGTTCCAACCATAACTGTGGAAGCTGTTCCGGTAAGCCAATGCACATGCGCACGACCTGCGAACGGACTATCCTTACCTTCTACAAACTGGCCGAATACATACGGCTCTAACGCACGGATTTCAATCTTGTCATTGTAGGTTGCCGGAGCAGCCTCGGTCCAATACTGATATGCTCTGTTACCATGTCCGAGAAGTGCCTCTGCCAGAATCAACCAACCCTGCGGCTGTGAGAAGATACCTGCATTCTCCTTAACACACTTATTGAAGCATACCATCAAAGCGCCGTCAAATGCATGATTCTCATAAGCCGGATACATAACCATAGCACCATAAGGCGTATTCAGTTCACGCTCAACGGAATCCATAGCCTTTTCCTGCTGCTCTTTCGTACCAAAGTCTGCAATAACGGACCATGACTGTGGATTCAGCCACATAGAAGCCTCCGGGTCGGTACGCTTACCGATAACCTCGCCGTCCTCCTTATAGCCACGAATGTAACGGTCCTCGTTCCAGCAATCAGCCAGAATCGTCTCCATCTTCGCATTGACCTCATCCAGATACTGAATGTATTCGGAATCATTCTTCAAAACAGCATATTTTCTTAAAATCTTAACCGCATAGACAAGCTGGAAGGCAACAAATGTAGACTCACCCTTCTTTCCCAGACGCACGCAGTCGTTCCAGTCAGCGTGCAATCCTGCGGGCATACCGTGATTTCCAAGATTATTCATGGAAAATGCGATAGCTCTCTTCAGATGCTCATAAACGGTACCTTTCTCGCAGTTATTTGCAAAGAAAATTCCCTCGTCCAAAAAGGCAATGTTACCACTCTCGGAAATATACTTATATACGGTCGGGAACAGCCACAAAGCATCATCTGCACGATAGCTTGGATGTCCGGTTTCCTTAACATACTCGGGGTCATCCGGCGTATTCTCCTGTCCGGGTTTGTGGTTGTACTTTACAAGCGGAAGTCCTGCACCATTCGTAACCTGAGCGGAAAGCATAAAGCGAATCTGGTCTGCTGCCATCTCGGGAGCAAGGTGGATGATACCCTGAATATCCTGAACCGTATCACGGTAACCGAATCCGTTACGAAGTCCGCAATACTGGAAGGATGCTGCTCTGGACCATGTAAATGTAATGAAACAGTTATAAGCATTCCATACATTCACCATATTGTTAAAATTGTCGTCAGGAGTATGTACCTGCAGATTTGCAAGTTTGCTGTGCCAGTACTCTGCAAGCTCAGCCATCTCTTTCTCGACAACGCCGTCCTTCTCATAGTGTGCTATAATGCTCTGTGCTTCTTTTTCAGGCTTCTGACCAAGAAGGAAGGTAAATCTCTTACTCTCGCCGGGTGCAAGCGTTACATCGCTTTGTAATGCGCCACAGGAGTTATCGCAGTAATTCAAATCACCCTGCAATCCCTTTTCGATTCCTATCGGGTTTGCATAATTTCTATAATTGCCGACGAACTTATCGCGGTCGCCACAGAATGCATCTACCTTAGCGGCTGCAAGTCCGAGGAAACGCTCCTTGTTCGGGTCATGGAAGTTCTCATTTTCCTTCTGTAAAACCATATTGCCACAGAAATAGGTGTGGCTGATGAACAGGGTATACTGCAGATTCACCTGATCCTGCTCATAGTTGTTATCGTTAACGAATTCGCAGTAACCGGTTACGGCAAGCTTACGCGGCTTACTGCCCGTGTTGGTTACCACTGCATTCCAAACCTCATAGGACGCACCCTGCGGTACATAATAAGAGGTTTCAGCCTTAATTCCTTTATATTCTGACGTAATTACGGTGTAGCCGGTACCATGACGGCACTCGCTCTTATAACTCTCAAGCGGCTTGCACACAGGTGCCCAGGATGCAGACCAGAAGTCCCCATCTTCCAGGTCTTTGATATATACATAACGGCCGGGCTGGTCAAGCGCAACGCTGTTAAAGCGGTAGCGGATAATTCGTCCGTTCGCACCGGACTTCACAAAACTGTAACCGCCCGCATTATTGGAAATAATGGCACCATATTCCGGTGAACCAAGATAGTTGGCCCATGCCGATGGCGTGTCCGGTCGGGTAATAACATACTCACAAGCTTTCTCGTCAAAATAGCCGTAATTCATCTTTGTAACCCCTTTCTCCAATGCCGTTTTACAACGACAACATACTGTAATATTATAAAATAGCAGCAACCAATCGTCAAGGGCTCACGGGTTATCTGTTTGCTTAATCCATCTTTACTAGCGAATATGACAAAACGGAGCCCTCAAAACAATCTGAGCGCTCCTTCTAAGCATTACATAAGAATTCCCGGGAGCTCGGATATGTCTAAAATCCGATAATCCGCATCACAATCCTTATTCCCGACATAACAGGTATCCACACCGATATTCTTTCCAAACAGAATATCCGAAGTCAGACTGTCCCCAACAACCAGATAATGCGACAAATCCCGGTCTCCCGTCTTCCTTACAATCGCATCAAAGAACTCCGGTGCCGGCTTATTCACGCCAATCTCATCGGATATAAATATATCGCTGATATATGGGAAAAATGACGTTCCTTCCAAACGTGAATGCTGAATATAATCGGTTCCATTCGTTATAATGTAAAGAATATAATGCTCTGCCAGTTTTTTACACGCCTCAAAGCTTTCGGGATACTCTACAATCGTATGTGCCAGATTATTCATGTAATCCAGATTCACTACTGTCGTATCCACATCCTTAATTCCAAGTTTCTCGGAAAAATCCCGCATTCTGCCGTCCTTCAGCTGGTCCTTGGTAACCTCCCTTCGTTCCAGCTTCTCCCAATAAGAACGATTTATGGCATTGTAGCAATGCACTTCCTCATCCGTAAGACTGCGCGAAAAAAGATGTTTAAAAGTAAGACAGAGTGCTATGCGCTCTGTCTCTGTAAAATTCACAAGTGTATTATCAAAATCCAAAAGAAGATAACGATACGGTTTCATATGCCTTCCTTTCCGGTTATACGCTAATATTGACTTGTATCCTATTTCTCGGGAAGTCCTAAAAAACGTGCAATTGCTTTGGCATCACTCTCGCCAATCTGTTGTAATTTATCCTCAGTATCCCAGTACTTTCGGTCCGTCTTGATATCCATATAACAATGCTCAATGATGCAGGAAGGAATTCCGGATTCAGCAGTCAGACGAAGTACGAGATATCCATCCATCGGTGTTCCGTCAAGATGGTACATAATGCTGCTCTTCTTCCACTTAATACCCTCATTCGGAATACCCAGATTCTTCAGTTCTTCTACGAGATAAGATGCCAGAAGCAGATTCTTCTGATATACGTCATCCTTCTTCGGAATCAGTGCCAGCGAACCACTCAATTTCTTGTCACCGGTATTAAAATGCATAGACACGAACATATCCGCATTCTTCTCGAGTGCAATTCTGGCACGGTATTCGAGGTCGTCATCCGAGTCAAATGTATCAAAAACATAGTCACCCGTTCTTGTCAAATCAACATTGACATTATCATAGTGCTCTTCGAGATAGGCTTTGCAGTATGTGGCAACCTTAAAATCAATGTCCTTTTCCTTTGTATTATAATAATATGCGCCGGAATCCCTGCCACCGTGTCCGGGGTCAAGAACTACATTGTATACGCCATCTCCATCATTGTCAGGGCCCAGCGTTTCCGTCGGATTCTCAATCACTTCTGCCGGATGCAGCAATCCGTCAGCATCAGGATCCGAAAATCTCTCGGCTCCACTCAGCAAAACCGTGCTCCACTGAACAAATCCCGTATATTCCTGTTCTTCTATTGTCACAGTAATTCCGTACCATGGCTCATTGAACTGATTGGTACATCTCGAATTTACCAGTACTTCTGTGTCCTTGGGAATCTGAATCAACCGTTCTGCCGTTCTCCCCGGTTCCTTTCGCAGATAGTACGCTGCTGTATATGTAAATATTCCCTCTTTCGGAGCATCATATAATTCTATATTATCCACTGCCAGTGAAATGTTCTCATATTCCCGAAGAATCACCGGGGTTGGCGTCGGTATAGGTGACGGAGTGATCTCTGCGACCTCTGTAAGGGTTGGTGTAGTCATACTTTCTATCGGGCTTACATAATCATCCGGAATGATAATATTCTGCTTCTCAGCAGGCTTTTTGAGCATACCAAGAACAAATACTCCGGCGATTGCCAGAGCAACCGGTATTCCGATTAACCATGCCAATTTTTTGTTCTCCATAATGCCGTCCCCCGAATAATCTGACATTTCCGAATAATAATGTTTCCGCCTTTTTCAACAAGTCGGAAAAAAAAGGAAGTTCTTAGTGAACTTCCTCTGAACCTGGGCTACAAGGATTCGAACCTTGAACTGACGGAGTCAGAGTCCGTTGCCTTACCGTTTGGCGATAGCCCAATATTTTGATGTGTTTCTCAACACAACGGTTATTATACTTTAAGTGTTTCTGTTTTGCAAGCATTATTTTCGATTTTTTTGACGGAATTTTATATAATTTGTTTTTCCTTGCAAAATAAGGAAAATACCATCTTTTCTTTTTACTAAATAGTATGTATAATAGGATTTACCATAGATACTATGAGTTTGAAAGGAGAGGATTACTATGAAGAGTTTAACAAAACTTGCTATCACCGCAGCTTTTGCAGGTGCAGCATATTATGTTTACAAGTCTACCGTCAAGAAACCCGAAGTAGCAGTTGAAGGCGAGGAGTTCTTTGAAGAGATTCCGGAAGGTTCTATTGCTCCCGAAGCTACCGAGAAGAAGCTTGATGTTTATAAGCAGAAGGTTACCGATCTTGCTAAGAAGACCGCTGAGAAGGCTACCGACCTTGCTAAGGTAGTTGCCGAGAAGGCTGTTGAAGCTAAAGATTATGTTGGTAAGAAGGTTGACGAGTACAAGAAACAGGATGCCGAGGATATCGAAGAAGCTGTTGAGATTGCTGTTGAGGATGCTACCGATGCTGCTGAAGAATCCGCAGAGTTCGTAGGCGATGTTGTTGAAGACTTCAAGCCTGTTGACGATCCGGTTGACCCTGAGGTTTAATCACAGATTTAGAACCATATTGAATGGGCCGTACAAAAGTACGGTCCATTTTTCTTTATATAAGAATGCATGGCATTCTCCTTTTATTAGGATATAACTTGACATTTGACATAAAAGAAAAACGGATATCGGGCGTCCCCTTTATCCGTTTCTCTTTGCCTCATTCGTTCTTTGAGGACTCTCTTTCCCTTTTTGGGTACTACTTTATTTCCAGATAATGATCCATCAGTTTATACCCTTCCGCATACAAGATGCCTGAGGCTTTCGCTTCTTTTTCATTATATTTCTGGCACTTCTTAATATCCGTCTTCGTACTGTCATAAATCAGATACGGAATCGGATTACTTGTGTGAGTACGCTTGCAAATCGGCGTCGGATGATCCGGCATGATTAACATGCGGTAATCCTCTCCTGCCTTATCAAGTCCCTCTTTCACAATACGAATGACTCTCTGATCCAGGTACTCAATCGCCTTAAGCTTACGCTCCAGACTTCCCTGATGTCCCATCTCATCCGGTGCCTCCAGATGGATGTAAACAAAGTCATATCCTTCTTCAGTCAGAGCACGAACTGCTGCTCCGGCCTTTCCTTCATAATTGGTATGTAAACCGCCATTGGCGCCTTCAACATCAATATTACGCATTCCTGCTCCGACTGCAATACCCTTTAAAAGATCTACAGCCGAAATCATTGCGCCTTTCTTTCCTGTCTTCTCATAGAAGGAAGACAGACCGGGTTTCGTTCCCGCACCCCAGAACCACAGCGAATTAGCTTTATGAAGTCCCTTCTTCGCTCGTTCGATATTTATCGGGTGTTCATTAAGTATAGCATAACTTTTCCTCTGTATCAAGCCCAGAGTTTCATCACTTGGTAAAAATGCAGTAATTTCCTTCTCAAGGATGTCATGAGGCGGCGTTAAATCCACAACTTTTCCGTGATTCCAGATTAACAAATGTCTGTAACTGGTTCCCACATAAAAGTGGTATCCCTCCCATTCCAACTGCTTGCGAACCGCCTCCAAAAGCACTGCCGCATCCTCAGTTGAAATCTCGGAAGAACTGTGATCAATCATTGTCTTCTCTTCATACGGAAGGTCATCATCGGAAAGCGTTACAATATTACAACGGATTGCAATATCCGTATCCGCCATTGCCACTCCGATACTGAGTGCTTCCAATGGGGAACGTCCCGTATAAAATAACTTCGGATCATACCCAAGAACAGCCAGATTCGCTGTATCACTTCCCGGCTTCATTCCTGCGGGAATCGTAGCTGCAAGACCAATCTCGCCGCACGCCGCAAGTTCATCCATCATAGGAGTTTCCGCATATTCAAGCGGAGTCTTTCCGCCAAGTTCCTCAATGGGCTCATCGGCCATACCATCGCCCAAAACAACAACATATTTCATAGGTTATGCCTCATAACGAATACGATTGATAATGTCAATCTTTTCAGCCATTTGTTCGAAAGCTTTCTCTGTCAGGATTTCGGTGACAAATGCAAACTCGGTATTCTCGCACTCTAAAATCGATACTTCCTTCGCAATCGGGAATATCGCACGAGCCTTGTCAGCATCTTTCTTATTTACACGAACGAAGAACTTGTTCTCCATATCATCCTTCTTACCAAGAACAATCTTCTCACTCTGCCAGAGAATCGGAATATTAACAAAGCGATGCTTAGCCGCATCAATGACATCGGAAACAACGGCGCTGGCGGTCGGCAGCTTTCCTGCGCCCATACCATAGCACATTACATCCCCGAGCATATTACCGCGAATGGAAATGGCATTGTATACACCATTTACCGGATAAAGGGCATTCTTCTTGCGAATCATCTTCGGTGCAACCATTGCGTAAACAGTGCCGTCCTTTAAGTAGCTGTGTCCGAGAAGCTTAATGCCTCTCTTCATAGCCTTTGCGTAAAGAACATCCTTGTCCGTAACGGATACGATTCCTTCTGTGTAAATATCCTCATAATCTACCTGCTTCGCATAAGCAAGGGATGTAAGGATTGCAATCTTTCTGCAAGCATCATAGCCCTCGATATCAGCAGCAGGATTACGCTCAGCAAAGCCCTTTTCCTGCGCATCCTTCAATGCGTCTTCAAAGGTTACACCCTTCTCACGCATCTCGGTCATCATATAGTTTGTGGTACCATTCAGAATACCGCATACCTCTTCCACTTCATCAGCGGTAATGGAACGAATCAACTGACGGATTACCGGAATACCGCCACCTACACTTGCCTCGAAAAGGAAGTTGATGCTACGGTTTCTTGCAATCTCAATAAACTCTGCACCATACTTCGCAACAAGCTCCTTGTTGGAAGTACATACGCTTCTGCCGGACAGAAGTGCCTGCTTCGTATATTCATACGCATAGGTCGTTCCGCCCATAACCTCAATGATAATATCTACCTCAGGATCCTCAAGAATTGTCTTGAAGTCATGTGTCAAAAAGGGTTCTACGGGACTTCCCGGAAACTCTCTCAAATCCAATACATACTTGACGTCAATCGGGAATCCGACACGCTTGGCGATAATATCGCGGTTCTCGGTCAGAACGTCAAATACACCGGAACCTACGGTGCCATATCCCAGAATTGCTACTTTCATTGTTTCTATCTCCTTATATTCAAATGTCAACAGCGATTATGTTCCGCTGCATAAAACCGTTATTCGCTGCCCAGAATCTTCAAATAATGCACTCCCGAAATCGTGCGGATTCTGCGAAGCAGTTCTTCAGTCGGAGCGGTCTCCGGAAGAATCTCTACGCCAAGTGCTACCGATGCGATACCACCTGTAGGAATACTCTGCTGGATTGTCAGCACATTGGCCTTACAGCCTGCAATCTGCTGTAAAATCGAAGACAGAATTCCCTGCTGGTCATCGACCTGAAGCATAACATTCAATGTCTTTCCTCTGGAATTCTCGTGGAACGGCAGAATGTCGTCCTTGTATTTGTAGTAGGAACTTCTGCTGAGTCCCACCTCATCTGCCGCCTCTTGTACGGTAAGCGTCTCATCACAGGCGAGTCTGTGCTTTACTTCAACTACCTTCAGAAGGACTTCGGGCAAAGCCCTTCGATTCACAATATAGAACTCTTCGGAGCCCATCGTGCGTCCTCCTTCAGTCAGTATCGGGATTATGGAAAATGTGTGCGCTACACAAACATTTGTCCACGATTAACTGCATATTACCACAAAAGCCGCAGAAAAGCAATAAATGTTTTTCAGCGGCTCCTTAGTTACAATATCTCTATACCAGGCTGCACCTCCCTAACGAGGCATTTCCCATATTGTAAAAAAATCCCGCCGCGTTAAGCGGCGGGATTTGCAGCTGCATTAAAAATCAATCTGACAGGGAACTCTGTGATGTATTACCGGAATTCGTTCCGTCCGGATCATAGCCGTCGGTATATTCCTTGGAAATCGTCCACATGTTGTTCTTTTCCATATTCACAGCGTAGCTGAACCATACGGATTCACGACCGTTTTCATCATAGTAGTAAACCGTGAAGTAAAGATTCTTTGCGTCAAATGCATCAGCAGGAAGTGCAAGGCTGAAGCATCTCATTCCGTCATACTCATCAATATAATGGTCATCCGGAATCATATCTTTTACGGTTAATGCATCCATAAAGTTCATCGGACGGAAGGAATCTACACATCCGTACTCTGCATTCTTTGCAAGCTTTTCTGCTGTATAAATGATGTTTCCGTTCTCACCAAAACCATCGGTTGCAACCGTAACCTTGGTAGCTGCTGCCTTATCCTTAGCAACACCAAATGCAAAGCTCATCAGGATGAAGGATGTAGTATCGTATTTTCCTGCTTTTAAGGTTTCATAACTGTACTCTGTAGTATTATCCTTCTGAATAAAGGTATATCCGCCCTTAGCGGGATCAGTTGTTCCGTCTGCTTCCAAACGGCCGCTGATTACCTTACCGGGGATGTAGTTGTTACCATGATAATTGATAACGTATGTGTATAACCACGGGTGGTCAGTCAAAGTCTCTGTTCTGGTAACTGTAGCTTCGAATACAACGTCTTCGTAATCGAAGGAATATTTTGAATTGTTAAGCGGATAAAGCTTACCGGTGGAGATATCTCTCCAAGCTACCGAGTAACCGGTACGGCTCAAATTGACACCGAAGCAGTAATCAAACTCATCAGATGTCAGATTCGGGAGCTTAGGTGTTGTAGCATAACCTCTGTAGGTATCGTAATCATCATTGGTATCATTATAGAAATTGGTCTTGTAGACTTCTTCACGATTTCCATCCTCATCAACGATGAAGAACTGTGCAATGTACTTTCCTCTGAGTACAATATGGAACTGTGCTACAATGCCGTTCGAAGTTATAGCTTCGTTTCCATTCTTGTCAACACGGGTAACCGTAACATCCTCATAATACTCAGGAACACTATAATTGATATCAAACAATCCGTTCAAACCAAACTTATCAACGGTAGTCCCGTATGCATAATCAGAATCCTGTCCCTTGGAATCCGGCTGCTTGCCGAAAAGCGGTACGTAATATTCAAAGGTATCAAAATACTTCTCGTATACGACATCCTTTCCTACTTCGGCATCAGCATCATAGTAGATGGTGGAATTATTCACAAGAAGTTCCTGCTCGTTCTTCTCTTTTGCAGTTTTCGTAGCAGCTTCTGCATCGGGAACATTCTCAACCAGCGATACGTAAAACTCATCCGGACGCCTGTCGGACTTGTCCAGCTTGTCGTCCCAGCTGACATCAATCGTAACCTTGCCCATCGGATACATTACAAAGTAAACATTGGATTTAGTGAATGTATACGAAGCAGTCCAGTCTATATCACTCTTACGGGTCATTGCAGAATAGGTATCCGGATTCAGAAGATCATTTCCGGTCTTAGCCTTATTCCATGCTGCTCCGTCTTCATAAACAGCAAACTTAATCGGGAATCCGAGTCCATACAATGTGTCATAAACTTCCATTCCATCTGTATCACTGAATACCGAACGTGCGGAGGTAATCTCATTGCTACCTGCTTTTACTGCCTGAATTTCATCATCGGGCTGATATGCAACACTGATATTATCGATTGCCGCATCCGGAGCGCTCTTGCGTCCGATAAAGATATCGTAAAGGTCAGCGGGAATCTCATTGAGTTCACCGTCAACATCATAATATACATAATGCGCAGTGTATGCAGATTTCGGAAGATAAGACTTCGGCATGGTGAAACCGAAAGCGCCCTGCTCATGACAAATTGTCATTGACTTTGCAATAATCTGTCCCGCATTATGACTATTAGACCCATCATCAGTAATGGTTGCTTTAGGTGCTAAAATACAGCCTCTCGACGGTCCAAGTAATGAAATCTCAGTAGCTTCATAAAAGTTCAATAGAATATTTCTGTTAATCGGATCATCTTGTGAAATCTGCTTTCCATTCTTATCCTTAAAGGACCATGAAAGGTTTGGTGTAAAAGTAAAACTAGAACCAGAAATATTAATAACCGCATAAGAATCATCAGGAATATCAATTGTAAAAGAATACAGGCCTGAAATAAAATCGGATGCATCAAGAGAGAAACAATTTAACTTTGAATCTGTTCCTTTTAATACTATCTCATATCCAGAATTTTTCTTTTCAGGAGTTCCGTTCACCAAACTGGTAAATGACTCACTCACTTCGGTCAACAGTTCCATTTCCTCTGAAAAATTTATCAAAGAATTTTTGGTAACTACATATGTCCGATCGATAATTTTCTTTCTTTCATCGTCATTATTACCGCCAATTATTTCGGTTCCTTCAGCTACAACAAAAACAGAATTATGACCATCATAATCTGGATTGATATTGTTACCGAAAAGTTTGCTTACAGTATTGTTACATATAACAGATGCTGCCCCCGTGTTACTTATTCCGGAAGGCATTACACAACTAAACCCATAATTTCCCAAAAATTTCTCGCCCGTTTGACTATTTTTGGACATCATAACAAATTCTTCTGCTGCAACACGCCCAACACAATCTGCCAAAGGGGCAATGGTAACATTTTCGCCAAAAAGAGCAAAATATGCTGCGGTACCAAGAACATACTCGGTCGATGTATCCTGACCATATACCAATTCTTTGGCAGTTTTTCCATTATCATCCTTCGGAAGTTCCTTCGCACTTACCGATTTGGGAAGTATTGAAGTAACAGTAACCATAGCGACAAGAAATGCACTAATCACTTTCTTTAATACTTTCTTCATATTTCTATCCTCCTCAATACGATTTCTGGGTGATTTTACATATTCACCCGGAGTATAAGCTCCAGCTTGACATTTTTAGTATCCTCCCCTCCACGGGGCTACTGTCAAGTATCTTTTATATTACACACCTTAATTGTAAGTATTCTTTATATAAATGTCAACATCACATATTACTGTTTTTCTGTCAAATTAACGCTATTTTTGCTATTTTTTGCAAAAAACGGCAAAAAGATGTAAAAAAATCATACTGTTACTAAAAGAAATTTTTAAAAATAAACATTTTTTACTAAAAGGAATTTTCAAAAAAGTGAATTGGCGTTACAAATGACACGAAAACAAATATAATAAACATTCTTTAGCCTTTGTCGTTTATGAAATACTCATGGCGCTTGTGCGTCGTTTGCGACATCTTCCTATGCACAAGTGTGCGTTTCTTTAGCGAAGCTTTTTGTTGTAACAGGAAATGACGTTGCATTTCCTGTTACACAAAAAAGGCTGATGCATACGCATCAGCCTATCACTCGCTATAATCAATTGGTCTCAATCAGGATCAGCCACCGGTATTACCACTATCGGTGCCGCCACCGCCACCGCCCCATGAATTATTGGTAATAATGTCATTCTGCTCAAGGATGATTACATCTATCTCTATTGTCTCAAATATCTCTTTCATCAGATGTTCCTGCCTCCGTATTATCGAAAAAGCAACTCGTTACCGTTAATATATCATATTATTCTACAGTTGTCTACAATTTCTTTTAAAAATTTCAGATAAAGAAAATGCACTATTCTATCCTATTTCGTAATAGCCTTTGAAGTATCTGTTGTTGTGGTTGTTGTTGTAGTCGTTGTTGTCTGAGTTTCGGTTGTTGTATTCTTTACGATAGACCACATTGCGTTGGTTTCCAGATTCAAAGAATAGTTAAACCATACGGATTCTCTTCCATCCTCGTCATAGTAGTAAACGGTGAAATACAAATCCCCACCCTCGTATTTGTCAGTAGGAAGAACGAGTTTGAAATATCTCATTCCATCATAATCATTGATGTAATAATCCTCCGGAATCATCTGAAGAAGCGTCATCGGTTTTACATTATTCATCGGCTGGAAGGTCTGAGAAAGTCCAAGCGTATTCTCTACGGCATCCATCTTCGTTGCTTCATAAATAATGTTGCTATCCGAACCGAAACCGTTATCAGAAACGGTTACTCTCGTAGCTTTCGCGCGGTCGGTATCAACGCCAAATGCAAAGCTCAACATAAAGAATGTCTCATTATCATACTGTCTTGCCTTCAGTGACTCATAGGAATAACTCGTGCGGTAGTCTTTCTGAATGAAAGTATAACCACCCGTGCTCGGATCGGTATCGCCATCCATCTCAAGGCGCTGCCACAATACGCTGCCCGGAATGAAGTTACTTCCTCTGAAATTAATAATGTAAGTATATAACCAAGGGTGATTCTTAACAGTCTCATTTCTACGAAGAGTTGCTTCAAATACAACATCCTCATAGTCGAAGGAATAGATGGACTTCTTATCGCCTGTGGTATAGAACTTTCCGGTGGAAACATCCTTCCAAGTTACCGTGTACTCTCTACGATTCAGATCATCTCCGAACGTATCTGCAAGCTCATCACCGGTCAAGCCGGGAAGCGGATCGGTATCACTAAGTCCTCTGAACTTTTCATAATCATCATCACCGAAGAAATTCTCTTTGAAGACTTCTGTACGGTTGCCGTCCTCATCTACAAGGAAGAACTGAGCCTTATATTCGCCTCTGAGAACGATATGGAATACGGCCACATAGCCGTCTTTATCAACAAGTTCACCTGCTTCTTTATTGACACGGGTAACGGTAACATCCTTGTACTCCTCAGGTACCTCGTACTGAATATCAAAGAGTCCGTCAGCACCGAATTTATCTACAGTAGCCCCATAGATGCGGCCGGAATTCTGGCCGTTTGTATTCATCTGCATACCGAAAAGCGGAACTGAGTATTCATAAGCATCGCGGAATACATCATATTCTACTTCCTTCTGAAGTTCTTCATCGAAAAGTTTTTCCACAGTGGAAGCATCGGAAAGAACATTCTGCGAATCCTTATTGTCTTTTCTGCCGATTACGGTGCTTGAAGAGGCATTCGGTACATTTTCCACCAAAGTAACCTGCAAATCTTCAGGACGCTTGCCGGACTTGTTATGTTTATCGTCAAAGCTAACATCTACCTTAACCTTAGCGGTCGGATACATAACAAAGTATACATTGGAAGAGCCGAACTGATAGGTCTCATCCCATGCGATATCAGCCTTTCTTTCCATGGATGCGTAGGTCTCAGGATTGGTAAGGTCGCTTCCTTTCTTGGACTGATTCCAAGTCTTTCCGTCCTCATATACCGCAAAGCGAATCTCGCAATCGTTTACATACTGGTTCAGGAACAACTTCATGTCATCTTTTGCAGAAAGGCCGGACAGTACGGATGACTCCTTATTGGAATTAACAGCCTGAATCTGATTGCCCGTCTTGTATGCATTGGAAATATTATCCTTGCCTGCTTCCGGAGCTGCGTTCTTACCGATAAAAGCATTGTATAAAGAAGAAGGAAGTTCCTT
Organism: Lachnospiraceae bacterium; assembly: GCA_045627305.1. Classification (GTDB taxonomy): domain Bacteria; phylum Bacillota; class Clostridia; order Lachnospirales; family Lachnospiraceae; genus ISDg. The sequence goes on along the minus strand of JAZQNM010000075.1, from coordinate 76,287 downwards.
CAAAGCGCCGGTTGCATCATAATAAACATAATGAACTGTATAAGCCTCTGCAGGCATATAAGTCTTCGGCATCAGGAAGCCGAAAGCACCCTGCTCGTGCTTCACATTAATCTTCTTTGCAACAATCTGTCCCGCATTATGGTATCCTGCTCCTGCATCACTGACAATAGCGTTCGGTGCAAGAATATTACCTCTGCTCGGTCCAACGAGTGTAACCTTTTCAGCCTCATAGAAATTGAACAGGAAGTAACGATTATTCGTGTCCATATCGCCAACCTGTGCGGTACTGTTAGCATAATGAATTGCCCAGGAAAGAGTTTCAGGGAATGTAACATCCTTACCGGATACGTTAATAATAACAAATGATCCATACGGAACATTCATCGTAAAATCATAAATACCATTCAGAGCACTGCCATCTACGTTAAAGTAGTTCACCTTGGAATCTGTACCGGTAAGAGTAATCTTACCATTCTGACAAGAAGTTTTGCCGTTACAGTTAGCAGCAAAAAGTGCACTGATGGAGGAAAGATTGTTCATTTCCTGATCAAAATCAATCAGGGAGTTTCTTGCAACCTTATAGGTATTCTTTTCAATCTTGGCTGCATTGTGGGGAACAGAAGGTGCGGCTGCAAATCTCGTTACATCATTAGACACAACGAACAGATGGGTATGTCCGGAATATTCCGGAGCCACACGAAGACCAAAAGACTTCTGTACGGAGTTGTTACAGATGATTGTTGCTGCGCCTCCGATGCTCTTTCCGGAAGTAAGTTCAGCCTTAATACCGTACTCACGGTTTTCACCGCCGTAGCCCTGCAAAGCCTCAATATAGAATTCATCTGCGGCAACACGGCCAACACAATCTGCTGCAGGATAAATGCTTACTTCCTTACCGAATAACGCAAAATGAGCGGCAACACCAAGAGCGTACTCTGTGGTATCTCCGCCGTAAAGCAATTCGGTTTCCTTTCCTGCGATTGAATTGGTAGCGGCAAGGACATTCGTCCCGAAACCATTTCCTTTTACAGATGCACCGGCATAAGCCCCGCAAGGCATAACCGATGAAAATGCAACAACCAAAGTAAGAAAAGCGACATATACTTTTCTCAGAATTGATTTTCTCATATAATACTTCCTCCATATGGCATTTTTAAGGATTATAAAAACATCCATTCAATGCCTCTCCTCTTTATATGCCTTTTTAACTCTTCTCCTAAAAGGCTTCAAAAAAACTCACCAACAGCTCACTATTCTAACTGGTTTGTCTAAAAAAGTCAACTGGTAAAACACGAAAATTGCACAAAAATGCGTACTTTTCTTGTGTTTACAGACAAAAACCCGAAAAATAATCCATTTTTACTAAAAACAATATAAAAAATTACATTCTTTCTTTTTGTGTTGCGTTAACTGCCTATTTCTTCTGCATAAATGTGAACTTCCTATGCGGGGTGTTTTTTATTACAAAAAAAATGCAAGGTGATTTCCTCTGATATAAAAAAACAGCCATTTTGCATAAAAGTGTATGCAAATCAGCTGTTTTAATGCAGTTTTGTGCTGCTTTCAATCATTATTTATGTTTTTATTGTTCTTCCAACTCACTGTGAAACATACTCCGTCGCAGAATCACTAAACCGAAGCATTGCCTGCATCAAAGAAAGCAGTTCACTCTCATTTCGTGTCCTCACAATACTTGCATAGGCTGCCACGCCTACATGCATCGTGCTGCTGACTGTTCCGCCATCTCGGCTGATGAACACCGTATATTCATTGCGATAACCACTTGCATTGATCTTGTCGATTGCAACGCGGTAACGGTTGGTTCCAACCTGCTCCCATTCAGACACGGGTACATTCTTTGAATCATTTCCGTTTTGAATCACAAGTTCCTCAAAAACAGGCTCACGGCTTGCATCGATATACACATATACTGAGACCTCATTGTCCAGTGAAAGCGAAAAACCTTCAAAAGCAATACCTGTGTCTCCGGAAAATGCCTCGAAAACATCCATTTGCGGGATCAAAACATCTCCTGAGGTCGCATAAAGGGCAACTGCCTCTTCCGCTCCCTTCGTGGCCACTTCTCCGGTGTGATAATCAAAATAGTTCTGTGTCTCGGCACCATAGGTCAGCATATCGGCAAGCATGGTACGAAGCACATCCATCGAACCTGTGTAGTTATAGGAAGGAACCTGCATAACTCCTGCCCCATCAAAAATTGCCTGCGCATATTCCCGTAAGCTGTACTCATCGGCTTCATATTCATATAATTCTTCATCTAACACACCATAGAAGATTGCCTGAATACTACTACTCATCTCCTTTGCCGCAATACCGTTATAGGAATAGACACGTCCACTTGTACCGTTTCCGTCCACAACTACATAGTCCGTAAGAATATCCTGATAATAGGAAACTACCGTATTGCCCTCATAAACAGGCTTTTTAACCAAAAGATAGGTCTGCTCATATCCTAAAGCAACTGTCTCCGGCACGAAAAACTGGAGACCAAATACAGTACCAACCGTACATGCATGGGCGGTAATCGCCGTCCCCTCTTCGTAAATAAAGGCTGCAATTACGTCATAATCAGCCATACAGGATAATCTCTTATAATTTACCGTAACTTGCGTCTTTCCGATGCCTACGGCGTGAAGTCTGCCGTTCTCATCCCGTGCAACGATTCCCGTATCGATGGGATTATACTCAGGACTGTCAACCGTCAGAAGAGCATGCGAGCCTTTCGGATTTCCGAAATATACCTGAGGTTCGCATATGGAACCTTCTCTGCATTCAATTGTACCGTCAACAAAAATCGAAGGATTCGTTACCAGATATTTTGCATAGGTAATTTCTTTCGTATCATTCTCTGAACCGGTGCCGCATGTATCGGTATCTCCGTAGGACGCGGTCGTCGTTTCAATAATCCAGTATCGTACATTACCGGAAGTTACACAACCGATACCAACACTCTTGGTAGCATCCAACATTTTCAACTGTGTACCATCCTTGCGAAAGCCCTCTAATACTTCGGAAACCGTTTCATTGATGCTCCCCTGATAAACAAGTTCATACCCGTTATATGTGGAATAATGCTCTTTCATCTGCGTGCCATCCGGATAACGCGGGTTTTTAGGACTGCTCTTCGATGTTCCCTCATAAAAGACCGTCATCAGAGATGCCCGTTCCATAGCGATTGTATTCATATCTGCATTCATCTGAATTGTAGGCAACTTATTACTCAGACGCTGACGCTGTGTATTGATTGCCTGCAATAATTCATTGGCTGCATCATATTCCTTTGTGAATTGAATATTCACGGAATCCACAACTGCATAAACATCCCCATTATCCTGAAAGCCCGAAGACAAATAGGCTGAAATATCATAAGGAAATGCATTCTTTTTGATTACAAAAACACTGTCCGAAATCTCCGGGAAAGCCAATTTCGTACAACCGTTGAATGCTGAATCCAGAATCTGCGTAACACCATCTCCAAGTTCCACAGTTGTTAACGAGGAGCACCCCGAAAAACAGTACTTTGGAATATCACAACTGCATTGCATATTAGCGCTCACTAAACTAATCATATTAGCGAATACTGTGTTTCCCATTGCTGTAACACTCTCGGGAACTGTAACGGATGTGATGTATTTATTTCTGTAAAATGCACTACCTCCAATGGTTTCTACGGTATTCGGTACCGTAAAGGAGCCACTCATCAACGGAGGAACAGCATATAAAGTCTTTCCGTCCCTCGAGTATACTATCCCGTTATCGGAAATCAATGCGCTGTTCTGCTCCGAACACTGAAATGACGTTACCGGACAATTTTCCACAACAGTTGCCGCAAAAGTGGTTACCCCCGCAGGAATATAGAACGATGTAAACGCACATCTCTCAAAAGGACGGTCTCCGAATTCGGTCACATAGTCAAATGTAATACTTTGCAGGCTAACACATCCGGAAAATGCCAAGCTTCCTATTGTTTCTACTTTATTCAGATTAATTTCACGCAGATATAAGCACTCGCAAAAGGCATAATCAGGTATTGTATCAATTCCATCTCCGATTTCCACCTCGCACAATCCTTCCAGACCTTCAAAGGCAAAATCCGGCAGATAGGTTATTCCGTCCCCGATTATTACATGCGTCAGCGTCGTTCTGAAGCGATAGGTTTCCTGTGTAGACCCGGTTCCTCTCCACGGGCAGTCGTCTATTTCTCCGTTACCGGAAATTATCAAGGTGAATCCGTCCGTCATATTGCCCTGAATTGTGTAAGTTACTCCATCTCCGCAGGAGCCGCTGTCCACAATATCGGATTCCTCCGCAAGGGCAAGGCCGGTCACTGCGTATATGCTGATTGCTATTATACACAGAAGCCATACTACTTTCTTACGAATCAATATAAACATTTTGTTCTCCTCTTAAATCACATTTTGTCTTTCATTACGCTAAATTCTTCATAAAAACATTCTATTCCAATTTCAACTTACCACAAAAAAAGAGAAATCGCAAGCAGGCGATTTCTCCTTTATAAAAATATACATTTATTAATTCATGCAATCTATCCTTCAAAAGGCCATCCATCCGGAATCGAATACAAGTAAAGATGCCTTATTGAATCTGCTTCTTGATACACTCAACAGCGGCTTGAACCTGATTATCCTGTTCTATCGGAATGGTTGCCATTCCTTTCAGACTCGGATCAAGTTCCACAACGATATCCGGCGTATAACCAACCTTGTGAATGTTGATTCCCTTCGGTGAATAGTATTTGCTTGTGGTAAGCTTGATTGCAGAGCCGTCACCAAGCGGAACAACGGACTGTACAATTCCCTTACCAAAGCTCTGTGTTCCAACAAGAGTTGCCTTCTCATAATCACGAAGGCATCCTGCAAATACCTCAGAGGCACTTGCGCTGTTTCCGTTAAGCAATACGGCAATCGGTACATCAACAGTCTTCTTGCTGTCAGAATAATACTCTTCACGGTCTCCATCCTTGTATTCCATATAAACAAGAAGAGATTTGTTCGGAAGGATTCTGGAAAGCATCTCCTTCACAGTCGACAGCATTCCACCGGGGTTATCACGAAGGTCTACGATCAAGCCCTTCATTCCCTGTGCTTCCAAAGCATCAATTGCTTCAATAAACTGGTCGGAAGTAACACCATCGAATTCAGTAACAATTACATATCCGATATTGTTCTCCAACATCTGATATTCTACGGTTTCTACCTGAACCTGTGCACGAACTACATCGAGTTCGATATAATCCTTGATACTCTCACGGTAAATCTGAAGATGCACGGAAGTACCCGGCTCACCTCTGATTAAAGAAACGACGTAATCCAAATCCAATCCGAGAACATTCTCACCGTTGACCTCGCAAAGAATATCTCCCGGCAGAATTCCCGCATTATATGCCGGTCCGTTCTTAAACGGTTTTACAAACTCAGGATTGCCGTCTTTATTGGTCGTTACCGTGGAACCTACTCCTGCATAGTTACCGTCTGTTTCCGTATTGAACTCGGCGTACTCTTCCGCTGAATAATATACTGAATACGGGTCTCCAAGGCTTTCCAAAATACCTGCGTAGATTCCCTCTGTCATCTTGTCATAATCGATATCATCGATGTAGTATCGCTCTAGCAGTGTCTGAATCTTCTTAATCTTCGCATTGTAAGCGTCCTTATCCAAGTCTCCTGTCGGTGTAGATGTAACCGTGGGTGAAATGTCCACCAGTTTATTCTCATCATCCGGTACGCTGCAAGCAACTATAGCAAGCAAAAGTGCCGCCATCAGTAATCCGCATAGCATTCCACGGCCAAAAAGCTTATTCATGTCTTTCTCCTATCAAAACAATACTTAATTGCTACTATCTCTTCAAGTACGGTGCCGGATCAATTGCCGTGCCGTTTTTATAAAGAGCAAAATGCAGATGCGGCGCAGTCGAAATACCGGTAGAACCAACGAGTCCAACAACCTGTCCCTGCTGCACATAATCACCCTTGCTAACCTTAATTACAGAAAAATGCAAATAATGTGTGGAATACCCATTTCCATGGTCAATATACACATGATTTCCACATGAATTATTATAGCAGGCCTCGGTAACTTTTCCGGCAAGCACAGCTACAACCTGTGCGCCCTGCTTTCCGCCGATATCCCATCCCTGATGGAAGGAACTTGCACCGGCGCACGGCGGAACACGCGGTCCAAACTTGGAACCGACTCTTGTGTCGCCCGGAAGCGGCCAGATCATATTATTAATATTCTTCTCGCCGGTCTGCGGAACATCCTTCGCATTATCATAAACCGTAACAGTCTGTTGCTTTGCGGCGAGTTCCATCTGTCTCCGGCGTTCTTCCTCCTGCTGCTTTCTGCGGATCTCCTCCTGCTGACGGATATATTCCTTCTGCTCCGCAACAGCCTGTTCATAACTCTTCTGTGCGGTAGCCAGCTCTTCAATATAATCCTCGAGAATCTCCTCATTGGCACCGATGGTTTCCTCATACTGTGCCATTGCTTCCTGCTTGGCATTCAGAATTTCCTGACAGTACTCCACATCCGCCTCGTACATTTCCTTGGCAATATTCAACTGTTCAACCTGAAGTCCAAGAATCAGTTTTCGATCTTCAACATCGGTTTTCATCTTGGAATAATCTACAAGCAGCTGATGGTCATATACATTGATTCTGTCAATGTACTCCGAAGCATTCAAAATATCGGAAACGCTCTTGGAACGAACGTACATTGCAACTTCGTCCATCTGTCCATTCTCATAGATGTACTGAATTCGCTTCTTCATGGATTCGTACTGCTCGGCAAGATTCTCCTCTGCAACAACAAGTTCTGCCGAAGCAATCTCGTACTCTTCCGTAACTCTGTCAAGTTCAGCCTGTGCAGCTTCCATCTCAAGCATCGTATCGCTTTGCTTCTGATCGATGATGTTAATATACTGCAGAATCTCCTCTGCTTCCCGTTTCAGCTGCTGCGTTTCTGCTTCCAGCTTATTCTTCTTCTCTCTTGCTTCGTTTCTCTTTTGTTCGGTTTCCTTAACCTTATCGGAATATTTGTCCTGAAGAATCAGGCTGCCTTCCCATGAGCTTACCGTCTGCGCCTCAGCTGTATTGCCAAGACGTCCGGCTGCGAAATTCAAAATAAGAACCGGACTGACAAGTCCAAGAATAAAAATTGCTGCCGCAAGAATAAACAGCTTCTTCGATAATCTCTGTTGATTCATAGCATCCCCCTATATGTGACGAATCTTTCTCAATTCACGGTTCATCGTCAATACACTTCCGAAGAACCCGATTCCGATTCCAATCAGAACAAGCAACGGAGAAAGTTGAACAAAGATATCATTAACCGAAACAACGTCCAATCCGTTTCGGAACAGACTACCGAATTTTGTTCCAATCATTCCAAGTAACTTATAATAAGAAAAATACAACACTCCAAGCGGAATTGCTGCGCCCAAAAGTCCCAGTGTCATACCTTCCACGACGAAAGGGCTGCGGATAAAACGATCGGTAGCACCAATCAGATGCATGATGGAAATCTCATTCTTACGAACAGAGACGCCGACACTGATTGTCGTACTAATCAGGAAAAGCGAGATAATCAGCAAAAGTCCAATCAGTACACTGGACGAAATACTGATTACTTTGTTCGCACGCTTAAAAGTCTGAACAAGCTGACTCGTGTCATTAACCTTTCGAATTCTCGGCATGGCACTGATCTGGTTCAGCAAATCCTCCTGATCCTCAACTGCATCAAAAAGGATTTCAAAAGAAGCCGAATTCACAAGCGGATTATCATTGCCAAAGGATTCCAAAAGTTCCGGCTCGGTAAGATACTCTTTCTTGAATTGTTCCCAAGCTTCCCCTGCAGTAATGTATTTCACACTCTTAATGCCTTTAATTGCTTCCACATTCGCTTTTAAAAGCTGAATTTCCTCTTCGGTAGTGCCCTCATCAAAAAACACCGTAACACCAATGTTGGATTCTGCTTCGCGAATCATGAAATTCAGATTCTTCACAAGGAAGAACATAACACCAAAAAGGAAGAGACATGTCGTCATCGTCAATACAGAGGCAATGGAGAACATTTTATTTCTTCGAATGTTCTTAAAGCCTTGTCCGACACTATACCAAAAACTATCCACGGCTGTATCCTCCCTTCTTGTCATCTACAATTGTACCGTCATTCAAAGCGATAACTCGCTTCTGCATTCGATCCACGATTTCATGGTCATGCGTTACAACAACAACCGTTGTACCACGACGGTTAATCTCCTCAAGAAGAGACATAATCTCATAAGAATTCTCCGGGTCAAGGTTACCGGTAGGCTCATCCGCCAAAATAATCATCGGATTATTCACAAGCGCACGTGCAATCGCAACTCGCTGCTGCTCACCACCGGAAAGCTCGTTCGGGAAGCTCTTGTATTTGTTTGCAATACCGACAAGATGCAGAACCTTGGAAACCTCTTTGGGTATCTGTGATTTCCTTGCTCCGATAGCTCTTTGTGCAAATGCTACATTGTCGAACACATTACGATCAGGAAGGAGTCTGAAATCCTGGAACACAATACCTATGTTACGACGGTATTTGGAAATATGTCTTCTTCTGAGCTTTGCCAGTTCCTTGCCTGCAATATAAATCTTACCCTCTGATGGGGTGATTTCTCTCATCATCAGACGAATCATTGTGGATTTACCGGAACCACTCGGGCCTACGATAAATACGAATTCGCCTTTCTTTATGGAAAATGAAACATCCGTCAGTGCTACACTGTCCTTAACCTGTCCCTCATACTCCTTGTGAACATGGTCAAAAAGGATAACCGGCGGTTCCTCGTCAGTTTCAACCACTTCCTCTTCCTCGGGCTCCTCTGTTCGGAACTCCTCCGGAAGTTCGAAAGCAACCTTCTTCTCTTCGGTCTTTTCGTCCTCAAATATATCAGCCGGTTTTGCTTTGAATTCATCCGAAAGCACTCCTTCAAGGGAAGCAAGCAGTGTCTTACGCTTCTCGGATGATGCACTCTCTGCCGATTCAGTGGCTGCCTCTTCGATATCCTCGGAAGTTTCTGCAATATCTTCCATACCTTCCTTGATATCTTCAATATGCTCTTCTGCTTCGGTAACCGTTTCCTCTGCTTCTGAAACGGCTTCTGCTGTTTCGGTAACAATATCTGCTACTGTTTCTTTTACTGTATCATCTGTTTCGGCAATCGCCTCTTCAGCCGTTGCCACGGTTTCGTCAACCAACTGCGCAGCATCTTCAGTTGCCTCGTTGATTGCATCCATAACAATGTCTTCTGCCATTTTTCCTCCATAATGCATATACATGCATCGGTATTAATTCTCTAAACTCTCCATATATTTCATATACTTTACAACCATCAGTGCAATCTTAAAGGTGATTGCATCGTCAAATACACGAAGGTTCAGGTTTGTACTCTTCTGCAGCTTATCCAAGCGATACACAAGAGTATTTCTGTGAATATACAATTCACGCGAAGTTTCGGACACATTCAGGCTGTTCTCAAAGAACTTATTGATTGTAACAAGTGTCTCCTCGTCGAAATCATCAGGGGATTTACCATCAAAAATCTCACGGATGAACATCTTGCAAAGCGGCATCGGAAGCTGGAAAATCAAACGTCCGATTCCAAGATTGTTGTATGCTACTACCTTGCGTTCACTATAGAAAATCTTTCCGACATCAAGTGCCATCTTCGCTTCCTTATAGGAACGGGAAATGTCTTTAATCTCATTGACGATAGTACCGTAAGCCACATGAACCTTGCTCATGGCTTCGGTATTCAGCATATCTACAATAATCTTAGCCGTATTCATCAGACTGTCATAGGTATCGTTCGGTTTCAATTCCTTAACGTAAATGATGTTTCTCTCATCAACAGCAGTGATGAAATCCCTCGTCTTTCCGGCGAACAACGTACGAACGGTCTCAAGGGCATTGGTGTCCTTTTCATTCTTCGTTTCAATCAGGTATACAACACGACGGGCATCCGTATCGATATGGAGCTTCTTCGCACGATTGTAAATATCGACCAAAAGAAGGTTGTCAAGAAGCAGGTTCTTGATAAAGTTATCCTTATCAAAACGCTCCTTGTATGCCACCAGAAGGCTCTGAATCTGGAATGTTGCAAGCTTTCCCACCATGTAAACATCATCGGAGTCCCCGCGCGCAAGAAGGATATATTCCAACTGATGATCATCATAAACCTTAAAAAACTGGCATTCGGAAATCACCTGACTGTCTGCAGGTGAATTGGCAAATGCCGAAACCATCGGTTCAAAATTCTCCGTATTGTTCATTGTGGAAGCAAGTGCTTTGCCTTCCGTATCCATAACGCATAAATCAACGCGTGTAATTGCCTTCATTCCGTCAATTGTGTTTTGTAAAATCTGATTTGAAATCATGAATCTCCAATCCTTCCCTTCAATACATATTTCAAGTCTGCTTTGCGCTTTCGGCATGCCCATGTCTGCCGAATTCAGTAAAAACAGGTTTCTGCGCAAAATACCCCTATTAACCTATCTGTTATCTTATCATTTTCCGTTTCAATAGGCAAGGAGAAAATGCTTTGGCAACACAAATATTACAGAATGGACACGGTTTCGACACAGTTTTCTTTGCATAACCTTTCTTGACTTCCGTTCATTATTTTTTTATACTAAAATAATAAGAACACTAATTCTCTATGGAGGTGTCCAATGGGTCATTACAAAAAAGATAGAAGAAATTATAACAGTCCGCGATACAATCTCGGATTTCTCGTATTTGCTGTCATAAGTATCATTTTTGGTATTACCATGGTTTTTGCTTCGAACGTGGGAACCGCACTACTGGTCACAATATTCTGCTTAATCCTTTTCGGAATTATGTCTGCCATAGCCAGCATAGGTGTTCCGTCAAAGAATTCGCAGAACAGTAAAGATGCCTTTTGGGAATATTTCTTTTTTGGCGGAAAAACAGGTCCGAATCAATTAACACAGGATTCTTTGTCCACTGATGATACCGATACGACACTCCCCGATACCTATTGGACCTGTGCCGGCTGCGGCAATCAGAATTCCTTTCGTGATGAACGCTGCGGATATTGTCTGATGACCCACAAGCAAAGCAATCGAAAGAAAGTCGAGGAAGGCAACGCAGCAAGAAAACTTGCAGAAGCTGAGGAAGACTCGACGTTGGATCAAGCACTTGCATTGAACAAAGATGAAAATCAAGAGAATATGCAGTCGAAAGTTGTACACTAAGTCATTATTGTTTTCTCTCCTTTAAAAGGAAGTGATAATTAGTATGGATAAAGCCACTGGCAAGAATACGGCAAGTGGAGTTTTCAAACTGAATCGCGAAAACGAATATAAACCGCCAATGGATCCCGAAATGCGGATTGGAAATCCATTTACCGGTATATTCGTACCGATTCTGGTTGCAATTCCGGTTGATCTCTTTCTGTTTATTAAGGCTGACTCTTCCTTCGGAATCGTTTTTGGTTTACTTTTCCTATTTATTATACTCATAATTGGGTACAACGCAGATATCAAAGGAACCGAAATCAAACGTTTCAATAAGGAAAATGGTCGAAAAGGCGGTTATATTTCAGGACTTCTATGGGGAGATATTGTCGTCAATCATATGAAGCGCAAATACCCAGACTTTAATCCGGACTTTTCTTCTGAAGAACAGGAGGAATCCCCCACTCTATGGACTTGTAACCGTTGCGGATGGAAAAGCGCAGGAATCTACTGTGACCGATGCGGATTGGCAAAAGGTGATAATAAACGGTATCTGCCGAAATAAATGAACAAAGCTGTTGCAAATGTGAATAATCGCATTGGCAACAGCTTTTTTGTATGAATCTTGAGTAAAACATTATATATGGAATTGTTCTGTTCGGAGCTGCGAAAACGGATGACGGAAACCTTAATGTTGTTAGGTTTATTGTGAACCACTTAACACTTGAGCTTGAAAGGGTTGACAATCTCAAAGCAATCGACATAAAAAAAGAAACAGCTGTGCTTAATGCACCCAGAGTTATTAGCTCCGTTACTGTTTCTGATATAAAGCTATCAGATTTGCTGAATTATGTCAATAAGTTAATGCCAGATACTCTGTCTGAAAGCGTTCTCCGACAATTTAATAGAACCGAAAGACCTATTTCTTCTAAAGAGGATCCTGCTAATTATGCGTTATATTCTGACCGAGACTCCGAAGGCAACACTCTCACGAAGGCACAGATGGAATACTTCAAGGACAGCATGGAATACTCATTCACTTGGATTGAATCTCTGTCAAAAAATAAACCCTCCACAGATTTCTCTGCGGAGGGTTTTGTTTACATAACTTATCGAGTGATTAGTGAGTGATAATCTGCTCGGTTTCCTTATCGAAGATATGCATCTTAGCAAGATCCATAGCAATGGTAATGGTATCGCCAGGTCTAGCAGTTGTACGAGGATCAACTCGTGCAGTGATGTCATAATCATCAACTGTGAAGTACAGGAATACTTCGGCACCAAGAAGCTCGTATACACGAACGGTTGCTGCGAAGGAAGCTTCAGGAGTAGCAATGATGAAGTCCTCGTTATCCTTAATATCCTCAGGACGGATACCAAGAACAACTTCTCTATCCTCATAACCACCATCAATCAACTTCTTAGCTCTTGCTTCCGGAACAAGGATTCTGTTGGAACCAAAGTTCAAGTATACATCGCCACCCTCAACGGATACGATACAATCAAGGAAGTTCATCTGAGGGCTGCCCATGAATCCTGCAACGAAGAGGTTGCACGGCTTATCGTACAAGTTCTGAGGAGTATCAACCTGCTGGATGACACCATCCTTCATAACGACGATTCTGGTACCAAGTGTCATAGCCTCGGTCTGGTCATGTGTAACGTAGATGATGGTTGCTTCCAATCTCTGATGGATCTTGGAAATCTCGATTCTCATCTGTACACGAAGTTTTGCGTCCAAGTTGGAAAGAGGCTCGTCCATAAGGAATACCTTAGGATTACGTACGATAGCACGTCCCATTGCAACTCGCTGTCTCTGACCACCGGAGAGAGCCTTCGGCTTACGGTCAAGGAGCTGTTCAATACCAAGAATCTTAGCAGCCTCGTTAACGAGCTTCTCAATCTGATCCTTCGGTACTTTTCTAAGTTTCAAACCAAATGCCATGTTATCGTAAACAGACATATGAGGATACAGAGCGTAGTTCTGGAATACCATTGCGATATCTCTATCCTTAGGTTCAACGTCGTTCATCAATTTGTCGCCGATGTAAAGCTCGCCGGCGGTAATTTCTTCCAAACCTGCAATCATACGGAGTGTAGTAGACTTACCACAACCGGAAGGACCTACGAAGATGATGAACTCCTGATCCTTGATATCAAGGTTGAAATCCTTAACTGCAACAAATCCGTTCGGATATGTCTTGTTAATGTTAATCAGCTTTAAACTTGCCATTTCATTGCCTCCTAATAAAAATATGTGCGCGTATCCACACAAAATAGCTAACTGTATGATACACAAGAGTGCTGTAAAATGCCATATAGTTTATTACCAAAGAAGTTTTCTCCTTTTTGTAAATTATGCCTAACTTTACCTACCCACCCTCTTTTGTTATGCTTTTATACCAAAATTAGGTGCCAAAAACTAGTAATAATAGATAAAAGGATTGCCATTTCCGTCATATTTTGTTACTATGAAACCATCAAATTTAGGGAGAAATACCCATGAAAACATATATTATTACGGGTGCAAGCGGCGGAATCGGCTCCGGAATCGCGAAAAAATTGGCAAAAGACGGTTATTCGCTAATACTTTGCGGAAATAAAAACGAAGATGCGCTTCGCGAAACCTACCTGGAATGCTCCAAATATACATCCTGTAAAACTCTGCTGGGAGACCTCAGCGATGAATCCTTCGTCAAGGAAGTCTCCGAGTCCGTTCTAAGTGATAACAACCGCCTCGGAGGTTTGGTACACTGCGCCGGAATCTCCTCCATCGGTCTGATGTCTGATTTGCCTTTTGCCGAATGGCAGCGAATCATCGGAAGTAACCTTTCCAGTGCCTTTCTTCTGTGCAAGGCACTGACACCTCAGCTTGTATCTCAAAAGGAAGGGCGAATCCTTCTCATCTCATCGGTTTGGGGTAGCCGCGGTGCATCCTGTGAAGCCGCCTATTCTGCTTCCAAGGGAGGCATCAATGCGCTCACGAAAGCGCTTGCAAAGGAACTGGCTCCCAGCAACATTGCAGTCAACGCATTGGCTCCCGGTCTCGTCGATACAGCTATGAACCACATTCTTTCCCAAGAAGAACTGCAGGCTGTTATTGATGAAATTCCTGCCTGTCGCATGACAACACCGGAGGAAATCGGTGATATGGTATCTCTTCTTCTGAAAGCCCCCTCCTATCTGACCGGACAAATCATCGGATTTGACGGAGGATGGGAATAACTTACGTATTATTCTCAGTTACATAGAACAAAGAGTTTCGCTTGCGAAACTCTACGCGCCAAGTGCGTTACGAAGTAACTGTTTACAAAGCAGCAGAGCCATTAGCGTCCGAACTGCGTTCGGTGGGCTCTGCGTAGGCACTAAGGAATCCCCCGGTAAACCGGGTTCCTCCTCAGACAATAAGTGTGCGAGTGCGCATCCTTAGGGGAGCGTTTTTTGTGTCATGGGAAATGCGACGCAATTTCCTATGATACAATAAAGCATCTGCCGGTACTGCCGACAGATGCTTTTCTCTTTCACATTCTTCTTTTATAAATCTGAGAATCTTCTCACTATTCCGCATCAGAATAGTGTTCATAAAGAAACGCTGCAATTGCTTCTGCTTCCAATGCGGCTATTTTCTTCAGACCCTCATCGGTTTCAATCAACTTCGCATCTTCCTTATTATCCATAAATAACGATTCCACAATAATGGCCGGAATTCCTAAATCTGCACCATGCCGACAAATCGCATAGTAATCCATCGGATCACCGGTAATCGGGTCAAATGTATCGCCACTGTTTCTCCATTCGCATCCACGATTTCTGATTCCGATCGTCTCAAGATTCTTCATAATGGCATTGCCTAATTCAACGGAAATATCATGAATATTCGGCTGCTTGGAAACACAAACCATCGCTCCGCGAAGATTATGCTTATCCGAAGCGTTCAAATGAAGACTTACCAGAATTCTTGCATCGTGTTCCACTGCAAACTCTACTCTTGCTCTGAGGTCTTTTCCAAGATCATCCGAAAATGTTGTATTATCCTCTCTGGTAAGGGTTACTTCGATATCCGGATAGTTCTCATTCAAATAGGCACGAATTTCTTTTGCAAGTTGGAGAACAATGTTTCTTTCCTCACGACCATAGATGGCACCTTCCCATTTTCCTCCATGACCCGGGTCCAAACACACACTGTACTTAGGCTTAGGCACCGGAGTCGGTGTGGGAGACGGTGTAGGTGTTACCGTCGCTGTTGGCGTGGTAACCTTAAACCTTGCCTCATCATCGTCCGGGTCCTCCGTTCCACATCCAAAAATAAACAGACAAAGTATAGCTGCCAGGCACAAAAGCTGCAGTTTCTTCATAAAACATATACCTGTATTTCAATCGTTCTTCACGATTAAAACTCTTTCTTTCAAAATGATAAATACTTGACGAATCCCCCATTCGTCTTCAGAAAGTTTCTGTGCATCAATAGCAGTCTTCGGAGCAAATCACCTGATGAGACTTCCGTTTCCTTTAGCACAAAAAACCTCCTCGAGTATACCACTTGAGGAGGTTTCTTTCAATGATAAAATTCGTTTTTTTAAGAAAAAGCGCATCCTTTAGACAGAACAGAACAAAAAGCTCATGTTCTCCGGCTCATATCCGAAATCAACACTGTCACCGGATGAAAATTCTGTCGTGAAGCTTGTCTTTTCAAACTGTCCGCGTCCCTGTTTTGATTTTGCTCCAATACCAACAATCTCCGCTCCCTCGAATTTCATGCTCAACTCCGAACCATTGATACGAATATTAGCGGCACCGTCACGACAGCCAAATCCGATACAGGTCTTCGCCTTCATGGCAGTTGTCAGATTCAGATTATCAACAACAACATTCACTTCCCTGCTTGTCAGGCAACCGACTACCACCTGACTGTCGCCGGAAGAATTATGTTTCATCTGCACATTCTTCAGAGTAACATCACATTCTGCCGTGACCGAACCGATTGCTGCAGCACGGTCTGCATTAATCTCCATCTTAAGACGTGTGTCCTTCACGGAAATAGGAGCCAGACTGTTGCAGATACCGATACCCAGTGCTTTCTCACCGCTGATTACTTCAGTCAGGTTCTTACAACGTTCAATATAGATGCCAACCTTCTGATTTGAATAACCGCCACCAATACCGACGCATTCCTTGCCATCCAGTCGAATACTGATTTCGCCTTCCATATTAATGCGAACTTTTCCGATTGTCTGGGTTGAATCACCGCCGATTGCATAAGCACGGTCTCCGTCGCCGGATATGGAAAGCTTACCATTACCGATAATTGTCAGACGTGAGCTTTCAGGAACACGAATTCCCTTGCGGTTCATTACCGCTACGCCCTCTATTACAAGCGTAACATCACAGTTATTGCCGATTTCTATGCACGGATGACGCTGATAGGACTCCAGGTTCACACGTTTCAGATAAATAGTGGTATCCGTATTATCCGGTATTCTGATCAGCACACTTACGGTAACCCTCGGGTTACTTACAATACTGAGTTCCGGTCTGTTTACAACGATTTCCGTATAATGGTCCGTTGTAACAAGCGGCATCAGCATGATTTCCTGTTCTTTGTCAACCAGATATGTCTTCTTCTGTCTGGACTCACTCGCCTGGAAGTTCAATGCCACAATCTCATCATGAACGGTCTTGTCAATCTCATCCATGAAGAAATCACACGGTTTCGCCGTATAGAATCCCTGAATCATATCCACACCAAGACGGATAACGGTATTCATTTCCTCCTTGGTTTCAACGCCCTCTGCCAAAGTAAGGAAGCCGTTCGTCCGGGCAAATTCCACAATATTGGCTACAAAATACTGTTTCTTACTGTCTACCTCAATTCCATTAATCAGGGAACGGTCAATCTTCACATAATCCGGAATATAATTCAACAGATTGGAAATGTTAGAATACCCTGTTCCGTAATCATCGATTGCAATACGGAAGCCATTCGTCTCCGCACGCTTTCTGACCATCTCAAGCTGCTTGTCACTTGCCTCGCTCTGTTCGGTAAATTCGATAACCGCATGCGACAGCATACCGGGGAATTCCAATACAATTGCTTTGAAATCCTCATCTTTCAGAATGGCCTTCGGAATACTGTTAATAAACATCTTCCTGTCTGTGAAAACTTCACTGTTCCGGCTCATAATCTCAATAACATTGCGGAATGTCAGTTTCTCGACATCATACATACGTCCGAGTGCTTCCGCATAACGGAGAATCGTAAGCGGCGGAATGCTCTCGTCGTGTCCGTAACGCATCAGTGCCTCATAAGCATAGATACTTCCGGTCTTAGCACTGACAATCGGCTGGAAACGATATGTAAAGAGGTTCTTGTCAATCAGTTCACATACAGCATCTCGCTCTTCAGGACTCATCTCGAAGGCTCCTTCGCTGTTCTCCGTAAACAAGCCACGCTTCAGGGTCTTCTTACGCGTCTGAACATCGTTGGTCTTCTCCTCTATCTGCTTCACATCCGTGATTTCCGAGCAATCCGATGCCGAAATGATATCAATTGTATACTGTTTCTCCGTAAACTGATTAAGATTCTTCAAACGGTCATTAATATCATGAAGAATTCTCTCACTATCCTGTTCTTTTTCATAAATCCCGGCAATCACAAACTCATCATTGCTGAGTCTAGCACATATATCATAGGTATTCACTGAACTCTGGAGAATCTTCGTCAGGGAAAGTAACGCCGTATCTCCCTCTTCCCTTCCGAAAAGCTCGTTAATACTCGAGAATCGACTAATATCCAGGGAAATGATACGCAAGAATCTGTTCTTCCCTTCCAAATGCTTGAACTGGCCGATTAACGCATTCAGATAGCCCTTGAAATTATATAAGCCCGTAACGGAATCACGGATTGAATTCTCCGTATAATAATGGTGAAATACCGTCTTCTGTCTCTGACACTCCAGTGCTGTGGACAGATTTCGCATCCATCTGCTGAAGGATTTTGCAAGACCGCAGGCGTTGCTGCCATAATCTATGGCCACATATCCGAACAAGCGGTCCAGAAAATGTACGGAAGCGAAATAAATCACCCGAGGATATTTACACTTTTCATTCAGTGCGGGAAGCAAATCATTCTTCTGGAAGAAGTCGTCCTTTGATACTTTCCTCTCATTGGAATGATTCAAAGCAAGTAGAATTCTACTCGAAAAACGTCCCGTAACTTCAGTCTCCTGTAAAGAGTTCTCATTCAGGCACAGATAGAATGCCTCGCAATCCTTTCCAAGATACTTCTCATAGGAATCCAAAGACCAGAGACATTTTTCAACATCCTCTGCTCCGGCAATCTCCTCTTTCATAAAATTGAACGGAGAATCGAAGCGGTGTTCACGAACAAGCATACGCTCCTTATGTATTCTCGCATAATCACCAAGAAGATAATAATCACATCCACAGGTTGCCTTCGGAATCAGAACATTCTCATGCGCCCGGGAAATCATAGGAAACTGTTCTTCTCCCACAATCCTATTCATCAGGGTTCTGGCGGCATTCGTTGCCATAACCGTAGGGTCAGGGAATATCGTCGTATAGGAAACATCATCAACCGATAAGTTGCTGTCCGGGTCATAACCGCATACAATCACATCACGCGGAACAATAATATTATTCTCGGAAAGAGTCACTACAATACTGGAAACGGACTCTCCGTTCCCACATATAATTGCCTCAGGAAGGCCTCCGTCCTGATTAAGCATTTCTCTGACAACAAGTGCTTCATTACCGGTTGAACAGTTATGAACACTGTGTTCTGTCATAAACACCCTGTTCGCCCGAAGTGCATCAAGAAAATACCCCTCCAATTCCTTCTGACGTTTCATGTCATTGGAGTCATAAGATATATATTCGATTCTGGATGATTTATGGGTATTCACAAGATGATCCACGAGCAAGGCAATGCCTTCCTCCTGTCTGAAACCTATGGTTTCAAATCCGAACACCTGTCTGCCAAGACATATAATCGGTTTATGAAATTCATTACGAAGTTTTAAAAGGAAACGATCCTGCTGTTCAGAAGGTTGCAGCGAATCGGGGTACACAATAAAGCCATCGAACATATCCGGATTAATCAGATCGAAAATGGTATTGGCGCCCTTCAGATATCCCTCCGGCATACCTGCAAGTCCGGTGGTCGTGAAAATGCACACATTAACATTCATCGCAAGAAATTCTTCCTGCAATTTCTTTGAAGTGTCTTCATGAAACCGATGGTTCAGTTCCGATAGAATGATTCCCACAAGATAACGTTTCTTCATGTTAATCTCCCCGATGAAATAAGGTGCAAACAGTGGAATGCAGTCTATGCACTTCCATCCGCAAAAAAGCCCCTTTTCTCTATCCTAACACAAGATAGTAAAAATGGAATACCATTTTCCTAAATGTGTAGAAAAAGAAAAGGGGTTTACTAAAAAATCAAATATGATATGACAGATTGTATTACATCATTTAGCGATACGACCATGATGAATACTTATGTCCCGGACGCAATTCGTCTCCAATCAGTTCGGAAACCGTAACAAATACATATCCTTCCTTACTCAATTCATCAATGGCAAGGCAGAAGGCGTCATAGCTGTTGTTATATATTTCATGCATCAGGATAATACTGCCGTCCGACACTTTGGAACGAATATTGTCAGCAATCTTACGAACATTGTCAGAACGTTCCTCTTCGGTCGAATTGCCCTTCAGTTTCCAGTCCTCCGTATCTAAAGACCACAGAATAACCGGATAGGAAATATCGGTAACCTGCTTATCCGTGAAATTGCCCCCGGGCGGACGGAACAGCGTCGGCTTCTGACCGGTAACTTCATAAATGATATCCGATGTCTTTTGCAGTTCTTCAGCCAGTTTATCCGGATTACGGTCAAAGAAAAACTCATGCGACCATGCATGGATGCCAATCTCCATACCCAGTTCGCTTGCCTTCTTCAGTTCATCTCTATTCTGGTCGTTTACACGGTTTCCGACAATAAACCATGTTCCTTTACCGCCATAAGATGCCAGTTTCTCTGCAAACTTCAAAGTGAGACCGTTGTAAGCGGGGCCATCATCAAAGGTAAATGCCACACGCTTTACACCAATAGGTACCGGCGTCGGCGTCGGAGTTAGTGTCGGCGTCGGGGTGGCTGTAGGAGTCGGTTCTTCAGTCGGGATATTCGTCGGTGTCTCGTTCTGCTGAACATTTACGGGTGTGTCATCGTCATTTTTCTTCAGTGCCTTATCAATCCAGATAATTGCGACAATGATAAGTGCAATAACAGCCATCAAAAAAACAGCTGCTAAAATACGGTTGATAATCACCTTGCGATGACGCCGTTTTTTAGCCGCTCTGATTCTCTCTGCTCTCTTTCTTCTTTCCAGTTCTTCTCTCGTCATAACTCTTTCCCTAAAACAAAAACAAGAGAGAATCTCACTTTGAGATTCTCCATCCAAGGCGCAACAAAAGCTGATTCAAACGCCTATCCGTAAAAGCAGGCAACGGGAATCGAACCCGCCTCCTCAGCTTGGGAAGCTGATATACTACCGATGTACTATGCCTGCAAAACTGCCCTGTATCACGAATAATCGATAACACGCTATTCATTATACAAGGCAGTCACGAAAAATACAAGTTCAAATTATACTGTTATCAAAGGTTATTCAATTCTTCGTTCAGCATCTGCAAATGTTCGATAATCGGCATCTGCTGCGGGCAAGCCGCCTCACATGCTCCACAACCAAGACAGTTATCTGCTTTTGCATCTGCGGAAATCTCATGTTCCCACTGCCATTTGGTGTGACCAGCATTCTCATACATGCCGTAAGTATTCCAGATACTAAAGTTCTTCGGAATATCAACGCCGTTCGGACAAGGCATACAGTAGCGGCAGCCCGTACAACCATTGCGTACCCTTGCACGGATTGCTTCTGCGGTAGCCTCCACAACCTTCATTTCCTCATCGGAAAGCGGCTCATAATTGACAAATGTATTCAGGTTATCAGCAAGCTGTTCTTCCGTTGACATACCGGAAAGAATTACCTTTACAATCGGACGGCTTGCTACAAAACGAAGTGCCCAGGAAGCTGCCGAAGCCTCCGGACGAACTTCCTTAAATGAAGTCATTACGGAATCCGGAAGTGTTGCAAGCGTGCCTCCCTTAATCGGCTCCATGATAATCATCGGTATGTTCTTCTCCGTACATAATGCAACACCGCGGTCTCCCGCCTGTTCGTTACGGTCCATATAATTATACTGAATCTGACAGAAATCCCAATCATAATAATTGATGATTTCTTCGAAAGCATCGTAGCCGTCATGGAAGGAAAATCCCAAGTTACGAATCTTTCCTGCTTTCTTCATTTCATCAAGATACTCCACAACCCCATAGGAACACATCTCGTGGAATGAATTGCGGTTTAACGCATGTAACAGATAGAAATCCACATGGTCCACCTGAAGTCTTTCGAGCTGCGAATCAAGCAATTTCTTCGCATCATCAAGGCAATGCACATTCCACGTCGGAAGTTTCGTTGCCAGGTAGAACGAATCGCGGTCATACTTCTTGAGAAGTTCCCCTACAACCAGTTCCGATTCTCCGTTATGATATGGATAAGCAGTATCGAAATAATTAATTCCTGCGTTATATGCCGTATCGAACATAGCGGCCGTGCGCTCACGGTCGATTTTGCCGTCCTTCACCGGAAGTCTCATACAGCCAAATCCCAATAAAGACGTCTGAATTCCCAATTTGTCCAGTTTACGCATTTCCATACAACCCAATACCTCCTTATTATATTCGAGAACAAAGCATATCGCTTGCGATATGCTCGCGCCGCCTGTGCGACGCGGAGCGTCATGTTTCCTCTGCACAGGCGTGTGCATCCTTAGCGGAGCGTTTTTTTATCATAGAAAATGCAACGCAATTTCCTATGATACAAAAAAGCCTTATGGCCAATTATTACCCGTTTCTACTTGGATACAAAGAGAACGCCAAGTGTCCCCGGACCGCAATGACTACTGATTACACCACCGGCCTTTGTGTCATATACGTGCTCAAAAATACCAAGTTCCTCAACCATGGCACGAATTTCCTTTACGGTTTCGTCATCCGCCGTATGTGTAATAAATACACGATCCGGAACAGCATCGCGCATCTGAGGTTCCAGTTCCTTCACATATTCCTTCAAAACCTTGGAAATCTTACCGCGGTACTTCTTCTCCACACCCATCTTGCCATCCTTTACGGCAATCATAGGTTTTAACATCAGCGTTGCACCAATCAGCATGGCAACACCGCCGCAACGTCCGCCTCTGTGAAGATAGGTCAATGTATCAATGCAGAAGGATGCACGAACTTTATCCCGCTCAACCGCAATGATATCTGCAATTTCCTGTCCGCTCTTTCCTTCCTTTGCAAGGTCACATGCACGAAGAACCATCAGTGCCACACCGGTGGAAAGATTCTTGGAATCCACTACAAACACATTGTCATAATCCAAATCGGAAGCTGCCAGACGAATTACCTGACAGGTACTCGACATAGCCTCGGAAATACCAATATAAACAATCTCATCTCCTGCATCCTGTGCCGGCTTGAGATAGTCCTCCACTAAACCAATGGACGGTGCAGAAGTTTTCGGCGTAGCCTTATTGGCATCCGACCATTCAAAAAGCTTCTCCTGCGTCAGATTTCTGTCATCCAGACAGGACTCATCTCCCATTACCACATTCAACGGAATCACAATGACTCCGTATTCATTAATCAGTTCCTCCGACAGATCCACGGTACTGTCGGTCATTATTCTAACTGCCATAGAAAGTCCGCCTTTCATATTTAGTACTGAAGCGTGGCTCTTTTTACAAAGAAAATTCCCACGTGCCTGCATGTTCTTTCAAACCCAATTCACATTCTGCCGACACAACTCCACATAAATAATACAGAAATGATTATACATTTTTACTTACTTTCCGTCAATGTCATATACCATCTATAAATTTCAACATTTGCTGATAAAAGGGTTTTCAAGCCGGCAGAAAAATGGTAAACTGATAGAGGTATGTATTCGCGTAACAATACACACTATCACACATTTCAGGCTGCGAATCATTCGCATTTCGCAGTCACATATTAAGGAGGATTTTCATATGAAAAAGTACATCGCCGAGTTCATCGGCACACTCGTTTTAGTACTTCTCGGTTGCGGCACGGCAATGCTTGTCGGCTGTGATTCATTTCTGGGAAGCGGTTATGTTCTGACTGCTTTCGCATTTGGCCTTGTTATCGTTGCCATGGCTTACTCCATCGGCAATATCTCCGGTTGCCATATCAATCCCGCCGTATCCCTCGGTGTTCTTCTTACCGGCGGAATGACGGTAAAGGATTTCTTCTGCTATGTAATTTCACAGTGTCTCGGTGCATTGGCAGGTTCCGGACTTCTTGCCCTGATCTTCAATCTCGGTGATGTAGCGGATATGACCGGCGGTTATGGTACCAACGGTCTTGCAGGCGTCAATGACAGTATCGTTGCCGGTCTGATTGTAGAGTTTCTTCTGACATTTATCTTCGTGATTGCAATTCTCGGTGTTACCTCCAAGAAGGCTAATCACGGCAGCTTCGGCGGTCTTGTAATCGGTCTTACCCTTGTTCTGGTTCACATCTTCGGAATCGGTCTTACCGGAACTTCCGTTAACCCTGCAAGATCACTCGGTCCCGCTATCGTAAATGCCATTGCAGGCAGTGCAGATGCTTTAAAGTGCGTATGGGTATTCTTCGTAGGCCCGCTCGCAGGTGCAGCTGCTGCAGCAATCGTTTACAAATTCCTTTCTTCAGAGAAGGCAGACGATATGAAGGACTGCGAATAAACTGTTAACGAATGAAAGACACTAAGGTATGTTGCTTGCGACATACCGGTTCTGCTTATGGTCGCGTTAGTGACAGTTTCCTATTGTACAAATAAAGTCCCGTGATCGATGTCATAAGACATTGGTTACGGGACTTTTTTGATCATAGGAAATTGCGTCGCATTTTCTATGATACAAAAAAGCTCCGCTAAGGAAGCACACGCCTGTGCAGAGGAAGTATGTCGCTACAAGGCGCGCAGGCGGTGCGAGCATATTGCAAGCGATATGCTTTGTTCTAATCCTTTTATCGATTTTCCTTCTTTGCAAGCATTGCATCATACTGCTTATACATTGCCTGCACTCCGTTCTCCAAAAGATAATAGTGACGGATATACGGGATTAGTAAGCACATAAAAGCCACAATCAGTATCAGCATCCCGATACTCGGAGAGGCAACCGCGAAGAAGATTGCCGCCACCGTCAGAATCGCAAACAGTACTGTCACAATCAGGTGAATCAGACGCTCATGCATAAAAAATCCAATCTGTACAAGGTGCTTCTTAATTTCCTCCTCCCAATCGGTTCCCTCCGGGGAATCCTTCAGAAGTTGGTCAATCGCAGCCAGATAATTTAACATACGTTCTCTCATATCTGTCCTCCTTATCACGGAAAATGTCATTTCAACCAATGCTCTCTACTGATCAGAAAATGTCACTTCGAATATACGAAATCATTCGATTTCACTCCTACATTACTCCAAAATAACCGAGTAGTGAAATCACAAAAATAACCAGCACGAGAATCGGCAAAACAAATCTCATATATACATACAGGCCTTTGCGAATCTTCATGCCTTTTCCGGTATTCACCTCATTCATATAATTATCCCATCCCCAGCCGAACCGGTTGGTACAGAACAGGATATACGCCAGCGAGCCAAGCGGAATACTCAGGTAAGTAACAAAGAAATCCTCGAGGTCATAAAAATTCTTTCCGTCAAGCCCGAACGGTTGGAAGCCGGACCATTTGTTATAGCCGAGAATCATCGGAATACAGAGAATAATCATGCCAATGCATACAAGCAGCGCCGTTCTTCTTCTCTTCCAGCCGGTCAGTTCCATAATGCATGCGATGATATTCTCATATACTGCAATTACCGTTGACAATGCGGCAAATACCATAAAGATGAAGAACAAACCGCCCCAGATTCTTCCTCCCGGAAGACTCACAAATACATTCGGAAGTGTAATGAACAATAGTCCCGGACCACTGTCAGGTTCTATTCCGTAAGTAAAGCATGCAGGGAATATAATCAGTCCCGCTACAATCGCAACAATCGTATCCAAAACGACCACATTCACGGATTCTCCCAGAATGGACCGGTCCTTTCCGATATAGCTGCCAAATATTGCCATACAACCAATACCAAGGCTTAGCGTAAACATTGCCTGACACATTGCAGCACCGAAGATCGTCAAATCAATCTTCGTAAAATCAGGCTTCAGATAGAAACGGATACCTTCCTTAGCTCCGTCCAGTGAAAGTCCATAACCCGCAATGATGAAAAGCATCAGAAGAAGTGCAATCATCATATACTTCGTAATCTTCTCAAGACCGCCGCCAAGGCTCAAGGAGCATACCGCAGAGCAGACAATTGCCACAATTGCAGTGAACAAAAGCATCATCCATGGGTCTCCAAGTACATCCTTGTTGAACAGTTCCCCTATCTGCGTTGCATCCTTTGATTCAAATGTTCCAACAATGGAAAACCCTGCATAACGAAGAATCCATCCTGCAACCGGTGTGTAAAATGCCATCAGAACGATATTGGCCGCCAGTGACCAGTACCCGTGAATTCTCCACGGTTTCTTCTTCGGAACAAGCTTATGATAGACACGCACCGGGCTGGCCTGCGCAGCACGTCCTACAGCATATTCCATTGTTAAAACCGGTATTCCGATTAATATCAGACAAAACAGATATACGAGTACAAAACTTCCGCCTCCCATAGAGCCGACCATCATCGGAAATTTCCATATATTACCCAGTCCGATTGCACATCCTGCGCTCAAAAGAATAAAGCCGATACGGCTTCCGAAATGTTGTCTGGTTTCGGTCCCCGGTTCCTTCGAATCTGCCATAAAAATACCCTCTTTTCTCGAAATATTACTACTATTTTATCGCAATACACACCTTCGGTCAATGTTATTTTGGTACTTTTGCCATCTTGCGCTTTCCTATATGTTGTGGTATGCTTTAGACAAATGAAAAAGATGTTGTTTCTGACGGTTCAGTGGAGTTACACCACAGTGAAGCAATATCCGTTTTGAGCCGACCGTCTGGGCATGTTTTTTCCTTTCAGAAAGAATATGCCTTTTTTTGTTTCACGGAGATTATGTTGCTAATACGGCGTACAGACAATGCGAGCATATCGCAAGTGAAAGCTATGTACTACGCAACACTTGTTTAAAGAAACAGAACGATTTGATAAGGAGGATATGTGACATGGATGCATGGGAAGGATTCCGGGGACAGACCTGGAAAGATGAAATCAATGTTCGTGACTTCATTCAGAACAATTACAAGCCTTATGAGGGAGACGGCAGTTTCCTTGCAAAGGCGACCGAACGTACAACGGAACTGATGAATAAACTGCACCATCTCTTCGACCTTGAGCAGCAGTTTGGCGGCGTTCTGGATATTGATACCCAGCATGTTACCTCTCTTTTAAACTATAAGCCCGGCTATCTGGATAAGGAGAAGGAAATCATCGTCGGTCTGCAGACAGACCGTCCGCTTCGTCGCGGTGTCAACCCCTTCGGTGGCTTGAATATGACAAGAAAAGCCTGCCAGGCATACGGGTACGAACTTTCCGAAAAGGTTGAAGAGGAATTCCTGTACCGTACCACACACAACGATGGTGTCTTTCGTGTTTACAGCGATGAAATCCGTAAGGCTCGCCATGTTGGCATCATTACCGGTCTTCCGGATGCTTACGGACGCGGTCGAATCATCGGCGACTACCGCCGTGTTGCTCTGTACGGAATTGACCGTCTGATTGAAGAAAAGACAAAGGACAAAGCTGCACTTGCCTCTGAGTTGCAGGATGCGGAAAGCATACGTCGTTTAGAGGAGCTTTACCAGCAGATTAATTTCCTTGGCAAGTTAAAGGATATGGCAACGATGTACGGCTATGACATCAGCGGTCCCGCAACCAACTCAAAGGAAGCAGTTCAGTGGGTATATTTTGCATATCTCGGTGCAATCAAGGAACAGAATGGTGCCGCAATGAGCCTCGGCCGTACAAGCACCTTCTTCGATATTTACTTTGAGAGAGACCTGGAAAACGGCACATTTTCCGAAATTGAAATTCAGGAAATTCTTGATGACTTCG
This sequence comes from Lachnospiraceae bacterium, assembly GCA_045627305.1. Classification (GTDB taxonomy): domain Bacteria; phylum Bacillota; class Clostridia; order Lachnospirales; family Lachnospiraceae; genus ISDg. Next base: position 48,746 of record JAZQNM010000075.1, on the reverse strand, counting down.
TTATGAAACTTCGTATGGCAAGACATCTTCGTACTCCTGAATATAATGAACTTTTTGCCGGCGACCCGATGTGGATTACCGAATCCATCGGCGGTATGGGTGAGGACGGACGAACCCTTGTCACCAAGAGCTCTTTCCGTATTCTGAACACCCTTTATACATTAGGTCCTTCGGCTGAGCCGAACCTGACTGTTCTGTGGTCACAGAAGCTGCCGAAGAATTTCAAGCGATTTGCAACCAAGGTTTCCTGTGATACGGATGCCATTCAGTATGAAAATGATGATTTGATGCGTGACATCTACGGCGATGATTACGGGATTGCATGCTGCGTAAGTGCAATGCGACTTGGAAAGGATATGCAGTTCTTCGGTGCCCGTGCAAATCTTGCCAAACTCCTTCTGATGAGCTTAAACGGCGGTCGCGACGAGCGTTACAACATTCAGGTTGGTCCTGAGATGCCTGTCTATGACGGTGAGTATTTGGAGTACGATAAGGTTATGGAGCGTATGAGTACCTATCGTGACTGGCTTGCAAAGACCTATGTTACTGCAATGAATATGATTCATTATATGCACGACAAATACGCCTACGAAAAGACTCAGATGGCTCTCCACGACACCAATGTACACCGTTATATGGCATTTGGCGTAGCCGGCCTTTCCGTACTGGCTGACTCCCTCTCCGCTATCAAATATGCAAAGGTGAAGCCGATTCGTGATGCCGAAACCGGTCTCATCAAGGATTTCGAAACAGTTGGTGAATTCCCCTGCTACGGCAATGACGACGACCGCGTAGACCTGTTGGCCAAGGAACAGACTGAACTGTTCCTCGCTTCATTGAAGAAGATTCCCGCATACCGCGGTGCCGAGCATACACTGTCTATTCTTACCATCACTTCCAACGTTATGTATGGTAAGAAGACGGGCAACACTCCCGACGGACGTCGTGCCGGCGAACCATTCGCACCCGGCGCCAATCCGATGCACGGACGCGATAAGAACGGTGCTCTCGCATCTCTCAACTCGGTTGCAAAACTGCAGTACACGACCTGTAAGGACGGAATCAGCAATACATTTTCCATTATTCCGCAGGCACTGGGACATAGCGATGAGGAGCGATATGCAAACCTGATCAGCATTTTGGACGGATATTTTGCTCAAAAGGCGCATCACCTGAATGTCAATGTACTGAATCGTGAGACCTTGATTGATGCGATGAATCATCCGGAGAAATACCCGACCTTAACAATTCGTGTATCCGGCTATGCGGTTAATTTCAACAAGCTGACGCTGGAGCAGAAGAAGGAAGTCATTTCCAGAACCTTCCACGAGGCAGTCTGAATATAAAGAGTTGTATGTTTCATGTTTTTTCAACTAAAAAGGCACGCCTTCTTCCTTAATGTGAAGTCGGCGTGCCGTTAATACGAGGTAACTTATGGCTATCGGAATAATCCATTCATTTCAAACTATGGGTGCCGTAGACGGTCCCGGAATTCGCTTTGTAGTATTTCTGCAAGGCTGTCCTTTGCGTTGCGTCTACTGTCAGAATCCCGATACCTGGAATCCCGGTCATGGCACCGAATACAGCGTTTCTTCTGTAGTGGAGCGTGCACTCCGTTATAAACCTTACTTTGGAAAGCGTGGCGGCGTCACGGTTTCCGGCGGTGAAGCTCTGATGCAGATAGATTTCGTCACGGAACTCTTCACAGAGCTGAAGAAGTATGATATCAATACCTGTCTGGACACAAGTGGGCTGATGTCTTCCGCAAAGGACGACATCTATTCAGCCGAGAAGCGCGGTCATACCCAGAACCTTCTCTACGCTTCCGAGCAGGACGCAAAGGTGCTTGCCCTTTTAAATGTTACCGACCTTGTCATCTGCGACATCAAATTCACCAGTGAATCATTATATATGCACTATACCGGCGGAAGTCTTGCCTCGGTATTCCAATTTCTTTCTGCGACCGAGCAGGCCGATACTGACCTGTGGATTCGTCATGTCATCGTACCCGGAATGACGGACTCCCCCGAAGAAGTCAACCAGGTGATCAACTATGCCCGAAACTACACTAACCTGAAACGTATCGAGCTGCTGCCATTCCGTAAGTTCTGTTCCTTCAAATACGAGGAGTTAGGCATCCGATTTGCCTGTGCCGATGTGCCGGAATGCAGCCAGAAGACAATTGATGAACTGACGAAGCTGATACCGGCAGAGTTGCGGGGGTAGACACTACTCCCAAAAGGCTTTCAAGGATAATGTGCTGAAGTTGGGTTCTGCATAATCACCCTCTATTTGGGCATCCGCATGAAACATTTTAGATGTTGCTTCGTTCAAAGAATCCTCTAATATGGTACAACATTTCAACTGATTGTCCTGATATACTGCTATGACTGTTTTACCACCTATATGTTCTGCTAAAATCAGTTTACCATCCTGATAGGTATACATTCCATTGAAACCATGATATACGTAAAGGTTCTGTAATAAGAATTCCTTATTGTTGATTTCATCATAATCCCATACTTCTCCCATTTCCCAAGGACCACTTTCCTCCAATCCGAATATTGGTATATTCATCAATAAATTCCATTCACCATCTGCATTCGGATTCGCAAAGTAAATAGTATAGTCATATTCTACTACCAGTCCCTGTTCCGTACACACAACCGAGTCGAAAAGACCATTGGGTATATCCGTGTAATACATCACATCACGATCTGACCATCGGTATTCATTCTCACCAATCTTAAAAAGCTTTATCCTTCCTTTCTGCGTCTTAGACTGTATATCGACTGCTGTCAAATAACAGAAATGGTTTTCGGAAGTCAGAATCAACGCAGTCTTCTCATCACCGGTAATCTGTACATCCAAAATCAAAAACTCGGGATTTATCGGACAAATGTTTTCAAACTCTTCACTCTTATATTCCGTCACACATTGACACAGTTTTTTCCCCTTCTTTTGTTTTCGGCTAACCGGTACAATATACACTCCATATCCACCAGGCATTTCAGAAGCGTCCACATAATTTCCGTGCGCAGTTTTATTATTAAACCATAGCATGCAGTAATTATCTGACTCTACCGCATTAATCTCTGCCCAATATCTATCTCCGTACCATCCTTCTGAATCTTCCTTAAACTCTTCTATTCCACTAACTGTTGCTGTATAATGAAAAACAGAATCTTCATATATAGGGATTCTAAATTTCTGTTCCAGTAGATCCAGACTCTCCTTTAACCGTTGTTGATTAAGACTGTCAAGCGTATGATTGCTAAAATTATGTAAATCAATATCATAATACTGCTCATAATCACGGAATCGATAAACCTTATCGTATTCCATATTTGGAATAGCATCAGAATCAATATAAGGCGCATAAATGAATCCGCTGGTTTTACTGTAATGTGAAATATTTAAACGTTGGTCGCTCCAATAATCTTTCGTAAAAAAATGATTAGTTGTTTTTTGAAAAGAATCAGAAGTGAATTCCAATTCATTCAACCATACTGCTCCCGGTTCCAAACCTTCTGCCGAGACACTCTCATACAATGCATAACAGAGTTCAATATGAAGCCCATCTAAAAGACTACGGTCTCCGTATAGTGTGCGTTCTGTAAATGACACCGTTTTCTCTTCCTCGCCTATAGATGCCATCACAAAACCTGCTCCAACAAATACAACCGCAGTAAACACCAGAAACAATACTGTCCCCCATCTCACGAAAAAACTACGCATCTTTCTCCTCCTCACCAACAATATCCGCTAAAGCCTTGCTGACGCGGTCCGGCTGATAACCATATGCCTTCTTCACATACTGCACGAGTGTTTCACCGTTCTCCTCAATCTCGGGAACATCCACATCACCGATTATCCTTCCTTTTCTGATTAACACTGCTCTTCCGACGAATCCTGCTACTTCCTCAATCAAGTGTGTGGAAAGAATGATTGTCTCATTTGGCTCAAGAATACCCAAAACAACCTTATAGAAATCCTCACGGTTGAAGATATCATTGCCGACGAACGGTTCGTCTAAAATGATATAATCCGCCCCCTGGCAAAGTGCCATCACTACCTCAAACTGATTCTGCTGACCGGCTGAATAATGACCAACTTTCATATTCCTGTTCAGCTCGAAGAAATCCATTAACCCCTGATATCTCTTCTCTCGGAATTTCGGAAAATGTGAGCGAAAGAATTCTGCATTTTCCTCCGCAGTCAAGTTCGGAAAGAAGCAATGCTCATAGGTTCCAAAAGAAAGTCTGTCAATATTCTTTCTGCTTATCTTCTCCCCGTCAAGAAGGATTTCTCCGTGAAAAGACTGTAATCTAAGTATGCTTTTCATCAAAGTTGTCTTCCCCGCACCGTTCTCCCCGAACAAACCGATAATCTCTCCTGAACCGATAGTAAGGTTCACATCCTGCAATGCCTTAACCGAATTCCAATACTTTTTTGAAACATTCTTTATCTCAATCATATCATCAACCTCCACCAATCAATCTTTCGATATATTTCTTCACTCCGAAGAGATAATGGTGTCCACCGCTCATAAGCTGATAAAGCTAACCATAAAAAAACAAGGCACACAACTGCAGTAATAACTAGGAAGAGAATGGGCAGACGCAAACAACATCTATACATCTCCGTCTTGTCTGGAAGCCGCTTCATCAAGTAGACACTCTTAGTTTTTCTATAAAAATACATATAATTCCATACCGTCAGAATGATACAGAAAAGAAGAATATAAGGCACAGCTTCAAATCTTTCATTCAATAAATCAGATAAATATGGCCAAAGATCTATAGCTACAGAAGTTTCATTGCCATACAACGATTGGTATTCGTATCTTAAGTTATCAAAAAAACTGAAACAGTTTAAAAGCAGTACTAACATAAGTACCCCAAATAACAAACAGGCAACTACAGTGTCGGCGCCTGGCGGCATCCAATTAATCTTCCTACGCATCGGAGTCACTCCCTTCTACATTCAAATACTTTACTACCGCTAACGGTAGCAAACAGGCTGTATAAAGAACCTCGATGCTAAGCCAAATAATATTCGAAGTATTCGGTACTTTAAACGGTGATAAAATAGTCCTCAAAATAAAGAAAATGACAATGCCAGCAAGGATTTCCATCGCAACACGATGAATGCGAAATCCAACAGAAAGACCTGCCACCCCCACCGAAAAGAACAAAATTGTCATCAATTGCCATCCCCAGCTAAAGTAATCCTTTGTCATCGGCAAAAAGGCATATCTCGCATTACTGCCAAAAATCATTAATGCTTTGCTGGCCCCGACATTGTTCCTTGTTAAAAGACTGATTACATAGACCACAATTATTGCCGATGCTCGGAATAAAGCCCACATTAACGCATTGCAAACAATATCCCAGACAAATATCATCCATTCCGAAATCTGCAATCTGCGATACAGGTTGGTGCGGTTCGTTTTCTTATTGGGGAGCTCAACACACGAAAGTACACAAAGTGCCATTCCGATTATTGCCCATATCAGAAGAAAAGATTCAACTCTTCTCACTCCAAAGTACGGTGCACGATATCCTGTAAGAATACCGTAACCGCCAACTCCTATAATCGCTGAAATTACAATTGTAAGAATCATTCCCCGCATCTTGCTACGCAATAGCCCTTTTATCACCGAAATATGCTTTCTCATTGTTCTTCCTCCCACTCTTTGGAAATCAATTGAAATGCTTCCTCTTTCGAGATTCCCATCTGTTTTAAGGAATGCGTGATTCCACGGATATCCTCTGACAGAAGGTCTTTTCTCAATTTATTCAGGGTTTCTTCGTTTAATGTCATACAACTCTTACTTCCAAGCTGAGATTCAATCAAGTGTTCTTCCTCCAACAGATGAAATGATTTCTGAACAGTATTCGGATTAATTCCCAAAAGCGCTGACAGCACACGTCTTGACGGCAGTTCATCTCCATCCACAATCGTTCCTGCCACTGCCCCACGCTTGATATACAGCAAAATCTGCTGATATATCGGAGAGCCTTCTGTCGGATTAAATGCGTCAAAATTAATCATATTTCCCTTTCAATTCTGCTTTGCCATAATACATACAGATATGGCTTTGGCTTTTCATTAATTCCACAACTTTGCCTTTTGAATCGATCTAATGTATTCTTGAATAGGGCACATGAAGAATTGTCATAACATTGTCACATTCAATAATCACCCGTTCTTCATCAAATACAACATAAAGTTCAAGATGTATATAAGTCTCCAGCACATCCCCGAACATGGTAGTATATTCCAGATAAGATAAACACTCCCCACCTTCCAATTCCTCTTTACTGAAAGTTCTGGTAACATATATCTTCCAATCATCCCCCTCTTGCAAATGCCACCCCTCATTAAGTAGTTCTTCGCGAAGCTTTCGATACTCTTCCTTACTCATCTCCAGACGCACTGTCCTAATAGAACCGGTAAAATCATCGTCACATTCTATTGGTTCGGTTTTATACTGTTCAAATCTGCTAAGCAGCTTGTTATAATGACGATACGGAATCCCATGCCCTGCCAAAGCATAGTAAAGACACAAAAGGAATACCGGGACCAGCCCTACAATCAATATAACCCGATGTATTTTTTTACTCATCGTTTCCCTCCATACTGTATTACTCGTGTAATACACTTTTAACTGTATTATATGTGTAATACACTTGATTGTCAAGATAAAACAAAAATATTTTTCAACGGGTGCTTCCCGCCTCCCTCCATGCACAAAAAGGGCGTATAGGAAAACGCTTTCGCATCTTTCCATACGCCCTAAAATACAATCCTATTCTCTAAAATCCTATAGCTTCATGCACACATCCCATGCTCTCCAGATAACCGTACGCAGGTTGCCGACGGAATTGCAATCCCCGACAAGATGTACATGCTTGTCCTTCTCGCAAAGCGGCTTACTAACATATCCTACCGACATAATCACATCGTCCGCAGGAATCTCAATCGTCTTGCCATCCTTATCCTTACATACTACGCTTCCCTTCTTAATCTCGGTGGTCGAGGTGTTCAGATATACGGGAACCTTCTTATAATCAAGCATTTCACGAAGGAACGAAGTGTTGGCAAGGCATACGCCTTTGGCTACAATCAGGTCATTCTGCATCTCCACAATTGTCGGATGCTTGCCCTTCAGAACAAGGTCATAAGCTACCTCGCAACCGGTCAGTCCGCCGCCGACAACGACAACCTTGTCTCCAACCTCCTGTCCGCCGAGATAATCGGTTGCATCCATCGCAAGTTCAATTCCCGGAAGGCGCAGTTTTCTTGCCTTTGCACCGGTCGCAACTATGACTTCATCTGCCTTCAGACTTGCCACATCTGTTATCTCGGTATTGAAGAATACTTCGATTCCTTGCTTCGTAATCTCTCTTCGATACCATTCAATCAGTGCACGGTCATGTTCCTTGAAGGAAGGTGCCGCAGCCTTGATAAATACGCCGCCAAGTCGGTCGGTCTTCTCGTAGATTACCGGTTTATGGCCTCTTGCCGCAAGAAGCAGTGCACATTCCATACCACCGATACCGCCGCCGATAATGGCTACCGTCTTCGGCTCATCGGTCTTCACAATCTTATATTTCTTCGACTGCATCGTCTGTGGATTCAAAGCACAACGTGCCATATGAATCGCATCGGAAAGGTCCTGATCGTTTGCGGAGCCTTCGTAACGTGCCATGGAGAAGCATGCATTATGGCAGTTGATGCAAGGCTTAATATCCTGTTCTCTGCCTTCCATCAGTTTGGTAACCCATGTCGGGTCGGTCAGGAACTGTCTTGCAACGCCCATCGCATCAATTTCGCCGGCCTCGATTGCCTTGGCTGCGACCGCAGGCTGCATCTTTCCGGCACATACAACCGGAATGTCTACAAACTTCTTAATATGGCTGACATACTCGAGGTTACAGTTGTTCGGCATATACTGCGGCGGATGTGCCCAGTACCATGCATCATACGTACCGTTATCGCAGTTTAGCATATCATAGCCCGCATCCTGCAAAAACTTCGCAGCAATCTCGGATTCTTCCATATCACGTCCAACTTCGGTATACTCTTCACCGGGCAATGCACCCTGGCGGAAGCCCTTCGTCTTCGAAACAACGGAATAACGAAGCGATACCGGAAAATCCTGACCGCACTCCCTCTTGATTGCCTTAACAATATCTGCGGCAAAGCGGTACCGGTTCTCTAAGGAGCCGCCGTATTCATCGGTTCGCTGATTCGTGTATTTCGTTGCAAACTGGTCGAGGAGATACCCTTCATGCACAGCATGCACTTCGATACCGTCCACGCCTGCATCCTTGCAGAGTTTAGCGGTCTGGGCAAATGCCTCGATAATATGCTCAATCTCCTTAACCGTAAGCGGTCTTGACGGCACATCGTCTGCCCAGCGGTTCGGTGTCGCAGATGCAGATGCCAAAATATAATCCATATTGAAGATAGGCTTTCCAAGTGTTCCGAGCACCTTGTTCTGTGCCATCTTCACCATCAGATCGTTGACAGCCATGGCACGTCCCATACCGGCTGTCAGCTGCACGAACATCTTCGCACCGGTTTTATGGAATTCATCCATAAATGTCTTGAGTTTTTTGTATTTTCCTTTATTCTGGTAGAGCCAACGGCCGCCCATGGGGTCGCGAATCGGAGCGATTCCCGGAAGAATCAGTCCGACATTCTGCTTGGCTCTCTCAAGGAGAAAGTTTGCTGCCTCCTTGTCAAAATGATTCGGCTCCATCCAGCCGAATATGGATGTCCCGCCCATGGAGCACATTACGATTCTGTTTTTGATTTCACAGGATCCTATGTTCCAGGGCGTAAACAGCGGTTTATATTGTTCGTCCATAATATTATCCTTTCTTCTACTCTACGATAACTGTGCCGTCTTCCTTCACTTCGACGGACATGCCGTCCTTCACATAATTCAGGAATTCCTCACCGAGCGTATCGATGACAGGCATCTTTGCATCGGTCCAGATTGCACCGAGAATTGCACCGGATGCCGCCAGGGAATCAATAGGCTTTGAAAACAGCATGCAGGCCGGCTGCAAATCCAACGCACATGCGGTATAAAGCACCATTCCACCGGTTGTCGAGCCAATGGTCTCGGGCAGGCACAACGCCACGCCACGCATTGATTTCTTGTAAAGATCGGGATTGTTCTGGTCCGAACAGCGAACCTTCTTGTCGCCCTTCAACATCGGTCCCTGAAAACTTGCAAGTGTATTCATTCCACCATGGGATACAAGTGCGGGTGCTTTCGTCGTTCCGGGTGCTACGATTCGTCCTTTAAACTCTTTACTCATCGCCGTTCCCTCCCTTCTGACCGGTAATCATCTTAAGAATCTCCGCTTCCGGATAGAATCTTGCGCTCGAATAGGTACGCAGCTTATTCGAAGATGTAATGACCGGCATAGACTTACAGAGCGGATTGTTCATATACATAAGCGGACATATGTAGCTTACGGTAACACCCGTTGCCTTCAGGCGTGCTGCATATTCCGTCTTTTCAAACTCTTTAATAACCGCAGGGGAACTGGTGAACACGGTCTTAATGGCAACTTTCTGTCGTCCTGCCTTCTTAAGACCTTCCTCGACATCCGTTGTCCACTGCTCTAGCTGCGCAATTGTCATGTGTGGACAACCGACGAAGCACAATTTCGGTTTCGCATCTTTGTTCTTCCAGATAACCGGATAACTGTTTTTCACACGTTCGATTTCAGCATCATCCACAACATAGACAGGCGCACCGTCCCGAATCAGCTTCTCACCGTAGTCCACTGCCTCGGGAGTCAGATTTTCAATATGATACAAGCCTACGGAGCCATTGGACGCCGTTGCCGCACCGAAATCCTTCAGGTAGGTGCAAGCCTTGTCATTCAGTTCGGTTCCAAGGTACTGATCAAGTCCCTTTACATAAGGCACCTTATCGAGCACCTTCATACCAACTGCTGAACCAAAAAGCTGGGCATCCGGAAGCTTTGTTGTCTTCAGTTCCACAATCCAGTCTGCCTTACGGCCTTCATCCGTCAGAAGTCCGAACTCCGGCACACATCCTGCAATGGAGCCCATCATCTCAAGAATTCCCGAGTTACGGTTACAGCGAGCCCCAAGCACGCTGTTCGCATACACAACCGCCGACGATTCCGCCCATGACAGGACATCGCCACGTTTCGGTGTATTACCAACCTGCGGCAGATAACACGTGCAGGTATAGGCGTCGTCGTTCATAACACCGAATTTCTTCAGCTGTTCCTCGTAATTCTTCTGCTGGCTGTACATCACGTCAAATACGATGTTCTGAATCAAATTCGCCGGCACATTTTTCTTATCAATCGGTCTCGGATCAACGGAAAATGCCTGCTTGGATACGGCACCCGTATTTAGAAGTTCCTCATACAAAGCATACACCGGTTTCAGAATTCCAAGTCCGAAGCTGATAACCGTATGACCGTACTCACTCGTAACCGGAACCATCTTCTCGGCGCCGAATGTCTCACCGTACATGACAAGCGTCTTCATGACCTTCGCCATGGTTTCACCCTTTGCCCCATCGAGCAAATCCTGTTGCTCTTTCGTAAGTAACATAGCAAAACTCCCTTCTCATTTAGTTGAAGTGATGACCGTCACACCGGTTTCCGCCACGCAGAAAACAGTTGCCGTCAAGCACCCCATTTGATTTATTATAACATCTGGAAAATGCGAAAAACAACGGCTTTTTGGCATTTGTCCGAAAGAAGTTTTATACTGATTGTGTGCTTGAAAAAATCAATAAAAATGCGACAAGTGAAATGTCAAAAAAGCGAATGTCCTAAGACACCCGCTTTGCAGAATTACATTATTCTATTTATGAATCGGCGGTTACAGATTCTGCCTTCAACACTTTTTGGGATACCATCCATGGAATAAAGAGTATCCATAAAGCAAGAAGGCAAATCAAGCCAATAGTAAGACATAAACCGATAAAGCTACCGGTATTGGTTGTTACTACGACAGGAAATCCGTTCGAACTAAAAAGGATCAATTCCGCTTTCTCATTCCGAAACTCAAAAAGATCAGTAGTGTATTTTCCATACATTAATCGATAAAGTTTCCCCGATTGCATACTGTTACCGCCACCAATCGGACAAACCAAACTGTCATTATGCCGAACAGCCCCATCATCCCCATAAATGCATAATCCATACTCCACTGCATCTAGCATCTCATTCATAGAATTGATGTTTTCTATATGGCTGTTTGCGTCATCACGCCCTGTTTTAACATTCTTCTCCAAATAAGTAACCAACGAATCCGCATTCCAAAAAATTCTTCTTGGTGTAAGGAAAAGACCATCCTCTATGATTAACTCAATACAGGCCATTATGATGAATGCTGTCAGAATACAATGATTCTTAATTACCTTACGCTTTGCTTTCTTCTTCGATTCATCAGCCTCTATTCTATTCATAAATCTTCGATTGAAAAGAATTACCCCATACAATAATCCCAAAGGCGGAAAGAGCAGGAATAGAAGGAAGGTAAGGAAAATGTTACCGATTCTCTTCAGCTTGTTCTGATACTCCATAGACAAATCCAAATACTCTTCCTGCATCTTCATCTTGGAATACATACGGAATGTATAAAACAAATTAAATACAATTCCCAACAAAGCACCGCCAATGATGAAAATCAAACCAATCGTTTTTGTTTTAGAAACCAAAATCCAACCGATCACCACCAAAGTAAAAACAATACCGGTTACCAATATATTCCATTGCATAAAAGAGGAAATGCACCCCTTCATAATCGTTGCAACCCTTTTCTTTGATTTTTCTATCTCCTTTTCTGATGCTTCCCTGTTACTCTCTGACACTGCACACTTCCGTTCTCCGCGAAGCAGTTCATCCACCGTGACATCAAAAATATCGGCAATGACCGGAAGAAGCGAAACATCCGGAAGACTTTCGTCTCTCTCCCATCTGCTGATTGCCTTATCTGATACATTCAGTTGATCTGCCAGTTCCTTCTGGGTCAGGCCATTGGCCTTACGAAGTGCTGCCAAAAATATGCCAAATGTCTTTTTTTCCATTCATTTCTCCCTTCGCCGTCACCACTGCAGTATTAAAACAGATGCCGGCTTTTAATTCGTTTTGGATTAATTAATCTGAGGTTATTCTACCAACTCGAGAGAGAAAAGTCTATCCCGAGTAGCGATAATCACTCTCGCAAGGCGAGAAAGAACGGTATTTTACCAACTTAAGCAAAAAAATGTCTTTTCAACAAGTAAAAAAGGCGGATGCCAAAAGACATCCGCCTTGAAACTTCATTCAACTAATCAATTAGTGATTGATGCTTCTCTTTACATATGTGGTATGAAGAACTTCATGTGCCTTATGGCTGCCGGGCTCAGTGAAGTACTCTTCGTAAATCTTCTTGATGGAAGGATTCTCGTGAGACTTTCTGATCGTCTTAGCAGCATCGTTAGCATACAAAGCATTTGCACGAAGTGCACGTACATCTGTGAAGTTACGAACCATGGAATCAACAAGAGGCTGACCGCCACCATTGATACATCCACCGGGGCAAGCCATGATTTCGATGAAGGTGTAAGGAGAAGTACCTTCCTTAATCTGATCCATCAAAACCTTAGCGTTCTTAAGAGCGGAAGCAACAGCAACCTTAATCTCAAGACCGTTTACATTGTAAGTAGCTTCCTTGATACCTTCGAAACCACGAACTTCCTTGAACTCAACGTTCTCAAGTTCCTTACCGGTAAGCTTCTCAACAGCAGTACGAAGAGCAGCTTCCATAACACCACCGGTTACACCGAAGATAACAGCAGCACCGGTAGACTCACCAAGAGGATCGTCAAACTTGCCATCCGGCAAAGCATTGAAATCGATGTCATGACGCTTAATCATACGAGCAAGCTCACGAGTGGTAATGGAAACGTCAACATCCGGAATACCCGGAACTGCGCTGCCGTCTCTGGTAACCTCGAACTTCTTAGCGGTACAAGGCATTACACCAACCGTGAAGATGTTCTTAGGATCGATACCAAACTTCTCTGCATAATATGTCTTGGTTACAGCACCAAACATCTGCTGAGGACTCTTGCAGGAAGAAAGGTGACCAATCTGCTCAGGATAGTAGGTCTCGCAGTACTTAACCCAACCGGGTGAGCAGGAAGTAATCATAGGAAGTACACCGCCCTTGGTTACTCTCTCAAGGAGCTCGTTAGCCTCTTCCAAAATGGTAAGGTCTGCTGCGAAATCGGTATCAAATACCTTATCGAAGCCGAGTCTTCTAAGAGCGCTTGCCATCTTACCTTCTACATCGGTACCAATCGGAAGACCGAATTCCTCACCGAGGGTAGCACGAATGGAAGGAGCAGGCTGAACGATAACAATCTTCTCCGGATCAGCCAAAGCCTTCTCAATCTTGTCGGTATCGTCCTTCTCATAAAGAGCGCCGGTAGGACATGCAACGATACACTGACCACAGTTGATACATGCAGTCTCGCCAAGACCTGCGTCAAATGCGCAACCGATGAAGGAAGCGAAACCACGGTTGTTGGCACCAATGATGCCAAGACCCTGTACGTTCTCACATACACCTACGCAACGACGGCAAAGGATACATTTGTTGTTATCACGAACCATATGTACAGCGGTGGTATCAAGCTCGTACTCAGGACGATATCCGTCATACAGCTTCTCATCATCTACGCCGTACTCTTTACAAAGCTTCTGAAGTTCGCATTTGCCGCTGCGTACGCAGGAGAGGCACTTGCGATCATGTGTAGAAAGAATCAACTCAAGAGTCTTCTTTCTGGAGTCAAGAATCGTCTGGGTATTGGTCTTGATTTCTGCACCCTCATCCATTGCAGACAAAGGATACATACAAGATGCAACAAGGCCACGAGCCTTGGTGGACTCTACAAGACAGAGACGGCAGTCGCCGACCTCATTCATACCTTTCAAATAACACAAGGTGGGAATCTTAACTCCGGCCATGTGTGCAGCCTCAAGGATGGTCGTGCCAATGGGAGCTGCAACAGGAACGCCGTTAATTGTTACATTAACTAATTTAATTTCATCTGCCATAATCATTCTCACCCTTCTTATTGTTTACTAATTGCCTTAAACTTACAGTTAGCCATACATGCACCGCACTTTACGCACTTTGCAGGATCGATTGCCATCGAAGCAAGCTTGTGGCCTTCAGCGATGTAATCGGTTCTCTCGATTGCGTTGCCCGGGCAGTTTCTAGCACACAGACCGCAGCCGATACACTTGTCTTTATCGATTGTGAACTGAAGGAGATCCTTACATACACCTGCAGGACACTTCTTGTCAACGATATGAGCAATGTACTCGTCACGGAAGTAACGAAGTGTGGAGATAATCGGGTTCGGAGAGGTCTGACCAAGTGCACAGAGAGAACTCTTCTGCAGATGAGCAGCCAACTTCTCAAGACGATCAAGGTCATCCATGGTAGCCTGACCCTTAGTAATCTTATCGAGAATCTCGAGCATACGTCTGGTACCGATACGGCAAGGATTACATTTACCGCAGGACTCATCAACGGTGAACTCAAGGAAGAACTTAGCGATATCAACCATACAGTTGTCTTCGTCCATAACAATCAAACCGCCGGAACCCATCATGGAACCGATTGCGATCAGGTTGTCGTAGTCCATCGGAACATCCATCTTCTCTGCCGGGATGCAACCGCCGGAAGGGCCACCGGTCTGAGCAGCCTTGAACTTCTTACCGTTCGGAACGCCGCCACCGATTTCTTCAACAACTTCACGAAGGGTGGTACCCATAGGAATTTCTACAAGACCGGTGTTATGAATCTTACCACCGAGAGCGAATACCTTGGTACCCTTACTCTTCTCGGTACCCATGGAAGCAAACCATTCAGCACCGTTCAAAATAATACGGGGAATATTAGCCCAAGTCTCAACGTTGTTAAGAATGGTCGGACGCTCGAACAGACCCTTAACAGCCGGGAACGGAGGTCTCGGTCTCGGCTCACCACGGTTACCCTCGATGGAGGTCATAAGTGCGGTTTCCTCACCGCAGACAAATGCGCCTGCACCAAGACGAAGGCCGATATCGAAGCTGAATCCGGTACCGAAAATGTTATCACCCAAAAGACCAAGCTCATGAGCCTGCTTAATAGCGATTTCAAGACGCTGAACAGCGATCGGGTACTCAGCACGAACGTAGATGTAACCTTGAGAAGCGCCGATGCAGTAACCTGCAATAGCCATAGCTTCAAGTACTACATGGGGATCGCCTTCCAAAACGGAACGATCCATGAATGCACCCGGGTCACCCTCATCTGCGTTACAGCAAACATACTTCTGTCCGCCGTCCTGTACAAGAGTTCTTGCCATGGACCACTTACGGCCGGTCGGGAAACCTGCACCACCACGACCACGAAGACCGGAATCAAGGATTACCTGGATAACTTCCTCAGGAGTCATTTCGGTAAGAACCTTAGCGAGTGCCTGGTAACCATCGGTACCAATGTACTCACGAATATTCTCGGGATCGATAACACCGCAGTTACGAAGAGCAACACGCTTCTGTTTCTTGTAGAAGTCGGTCTCATGCATGGAGATAATGCCCTTGTCGGTAACGGTCTTATCATACAAATACTTGGTTACGATGTTGCCATTCTTAAGGTGTTCGGAAACAACCTCAGCAACATGCTCAATAGCCATATTAGCATAGAATGCAGCTTCGGGATAAACGATAACAATCGGACCCAATGCACACAAACCATGACAACCGGTACGGATTACGCAAACTTCGTTCTCAAGACCGTTCTTAGCGATTTCAGCCTTGAATGCCTCAATGATGTCCTCACTGTGAGAAGAAGTACATCCGGTACCACCGCAGACAAGAACGTGACGCTTGTAGGTCTGTCCCTCTGCGTTCATAGCCTTGATTGCATCCTCGCCTTCACGACGCATAGCAACAAGACCCTGCATTTCTGCTTTAATTTTGTTTAATTCTGTAATGGATATCATGTGGTGCCCCTCCTACTCGTACTTTGCAAGGATCTCATCAATCTTGTCTACGGTAAGCTTACCGTAAACTTCGCCATTGATGGTCATAACAGGTGCAAGACCGCAAGCACCAACGCAACGACAAGCATCCAAAGAGAACTTACCATCCGGTGTACACTGGCCACCTTCGATACCAAGCTTCTCCATCAACTTGTTGTAAACATCACCGGAACCCTTTACATAGCAAGCAGTTCCAAGGCATACAGATATCTGATACTTTCCCTTCGGATAAAGGGAAAACTGAGAGTAAAATGTAGCAACACCGTAGATTTTCTCCAACGGGATTCCGGTCTCATCCGAAATCATTGTCTGTACTTCGATCGGAAGATATCCATAGATATCCTGAGCCTTCTGAAGAATAGGCATCAAAGCACCCTTCTCACCCTTAAGCTCACCAATCATCGATAACAGCTGCTGCTTCTGTTCTTCAGTTCCGTTAAAAGGAACTGTTTTCTTATCAGCGCCCATTGAGCGTCCTCCTTTACATAATTAGTTGAGTATATTCTATCACTATCCGTGCTGAAAATCCACCACTTTTCTTCGAAAAAAGCACGAAATATTGATTTTTTCTCCTGCTGTTATGAGTCGCTTTCCCATTGTCAGATTTTCTTGAAAAGAATGGTGAATTATCTGATTTTTTGTCCTTTCAGCATGGACAAATGTTAGCGTGAGACGGCACTCTTTTATTCTGTTTCAGAGATGTTAAAAAGTCTCCAACTTGCGCTTTACTATATTGCACCAATTGAAGGGCTATCAATAGAAACTCTGTGACCGAAAAACAGGGCGTATAAAGATGCTTCACATCTTCACACGCCCTCATTCATCATTACCTATTCATGCCAAATTCAACTCTTGCCTCGGCATCGCTGTGAACTTTCCACAGCCTTTCTTTCCGTCATTGTCTTACGTCTTCAGTCTGCTTTTTCAGCATTGCCTAAAGACTTTTCCACATAATCCTTTGTTTCCTCACGGCTCTTACCAAGCGAAATTGCCAGTTCTCCGTAAAGACTTTCTTCAGCCATTTTGAAATACTTCTCGTCACTGGAAGTCGTCTTCTTACCTTGTGCTATTCTCTGTGCTCTACGTTCGGAAATCGTCTTGATAATCCGAACCAAATCGGTACAGCTACAGGTTTTCATGACATCCCGATATTCCTGCTCGCGATGCTTTTCTTCAATAAACCCAAGACCCTGAATGTCTTTCATTCCGGAAATCAGGTTCTCCGCTTCATCCTTCGTCAGAATCGGACGCATAATCACCTTCGTACCGTCAACCGGTGTAATAATCGTACTTCTTGAATAGCAGGTGGTCAAAGTATAATAGTCCTTCTCCTCGGAAAGACTCATATCCGGTACCGGACCGATTTTCTCGACCTTACAGGCTCCGTGACTTCCGTGAATCACATAATCACCGACCTTAAACATACAACCATACTCCTTATCTCTGACCGGAAAACGCGTCTGCGAACCATGCCCTCCTTCCCACAAAACCGCGTAATTAAAAATCCTCTACATCCGTTTTGCGTGGTTTTCGGCACTGTCCTGTCAAAATGCAGCCCGTGTTTTCAAAACACATCTACAACATAATAATGATAACACAAAAAATACACATTTGTAAGTCTCTTTTTCATTTTTGGCACATTTTCCCTTAAAAATTCATTTTTGGGGAGAAAACTATGCAAATTGGCAGAGAAAACAGTACAACATATCCAAAAGCACCTTCGGAGGTGTCCTTGCTTCATAGGAAAATGTGTGATAAACTGTTGTTTACCGATTTGACATTTCAACCTCTGTTCCTATATGACAGGCTGACCCAGTGAAAGGATTTCTGTATGCTTTATTTCATCACGGCAATTCAACCGGAAGCGTTTCCGCTTATCACGCATTACGGACTTCGTTCCACCAATGCGCGGTACGGGCGTCTTTATATATCCGAAGAAACCGTTTCGGATGAAGAAAAAGTACTGCTTACCATATCCGGAGTAGGGGCTGTCTCCGCTGCCATGTCGCTGTCCGAAGTCTTCACGCTCTATCCGCCGAAGAAGAACGATATCTTGATTAATATAGGCATTTGCGGTGCAACTAATGCAACCATCGGCGATGTCTTTCGCATAAACAAAATTACAGATATTTCCGGCAACCGTGATTTCTATCCGGATATTCTGCAACCGACTGTTTTTAGGGAAGCTCCTCTTCTTACAGCTCCGACAATCAGTAATAATCCGCATGGATTGACCGATATGGAGGCATCGGGGATTTATCAGGCAGGAGTACCCTTCTTCTCGCCTGACCGTATGCTCTTTTATAAACTTGTTTCGGATTTTGGGAGTGCCTTTCCCAAGCCTGATGAGGTGAGCCGTCTTGTAGAGAATGCCCTTCCTGAGATTCTTTCCGAGGTTTCCTCCTATCAGGTTCTTTTGGAATCGTCCCTTTCGTTCACCGAGTCCGACATTACTGCCATCAAACGTTTTGCAACATATATCGATGCGTCCGTAACAATGGAACACGAGATACGCAGACTTTGTGAGTATATTCTGTATCGGAGTGAGTCCCCAAGGGCTACATATGCCGCTTCGGAAACTTCTCTTCGTGATACTGACGAGAACTGCGAAGTATCAATCCAAAATCATGGTTCCGTTGCCTCCGTCATCAATGAATTTCTATCCACTGTTCCGGAGCCGGTTCACAAAAAGGAGGGAAAACTTCTTCTTGAAAGATTCAAAAAGCAAATCCTTTCGTAACATTTACAGCCATATCTATGTAGAGGAGGCTGCGTTATCGCATCCGAGAACACAAGCCATACTTGCATCACACCCCTCATCGGAAGTGATTCAAATCAAAGACTACAAGCATGTCTTCAACCGTCCGCATCAGGCTTCTTCTCTGCAGAAAGATGCCCCGGATTTGATTCTGGCCCTTGCTGATAAGCCATGTTTATATCCGGGTGCAGCCGTGTGCCAGAGTTTCGGTGAAGAGCACTTCTACTATACTTCCTGCGTTATGAACTGTCCGTTTGACTGTGAGTACTGTTACCTGCAGGGCATGTACCCATCCGGAAACATCGTCATTTTCGTGAATTTGGAAGATACGCTTGTTGCTGTGGATGAACTCCTTTTGAAGCATCCCTTATACCTTTGCATCAGTTTTGATACCGATCTGCTTGCGTTAGAAGGCTTAACGGGATTTTTACGGGAATGGTGCGATTTTCTTACAACGAGACCTTCGCTGACCGTCGAAGTACGCACAAAAAGTGCAGCGATGCAGATAATCTCTTCGCTGCCTGTTCTAAGTAATATGATATTTGCCATTACTATGTCTCCGAAAAAGGTTATCACACGTTATGAGCATCGTGTAGCCTCCTATGACTTGCGAATGCAGACTGCAAAACTGATTCTTTCGGAGCATCGTCAGCTCAGACTGTGTTTCGACCCGATGATAGCCGTTTCGGATTGGGAAAATGCCTACACAGAGATGTTTCTTTCGATTTTCAATGAGATTCCTGCTGAAGCAGTTCGGGATGTCAGCGTCGGCTCATTCCGCATATCCGCCGACTATCTGAAGAATATGCGTCATAACCGTCCGTGTGAAATCACAACCTATCCCTATACCCTGACAGATGGTGTATATCACTATAACGACTCAATGCTTTCCGCCATGAATGCTCTCGCCCGTCGTATGCTCACCACATGGCTGCCCGCCGACAAAATCTTCTTTTGGGAGGAACAAGATGAATAAAGAAACTTCAAGAACCGAAAATACATCCTTGCCGATTGCCCTGGTTACCGGAGCTTCCCGTGGAATCGGCAAATCCATCTCAGAGAAGCTTATCGCTTCCGGGTACGAGGTTTACGGCATCGGAAGGGACTTCTCCGACGTTTCCGAAAAGCCTAACCTGCATTGTCTGTCCTATGATCTCACCGATGTTAAGCACCTGCCGGATTATCTTAGAACCAATGTTCCAAAAGCAATCGATGTATTAGTCAACTGTGCAGGTGTTGCCTACTACGGAATGCATGAAAATCTTTCTGCCAATGCCATCCACGAGATGGTTACCGTTAATGTTGAGGTTCCTCTCCTGCTCACAAGTCTGTATATGCCCGGGCTTCGTAAGCGTATCGGAAGCATCGTGAATATTTCCTCCGTTACCGCAAAGCTGAGCGGAAACACTTACGGCTGTGCGTATGGTGCAACCAAAGCGGCCATGACCCATTTTTCCGAGTCTCTTTTTGAAGAAACACGTAAATCCGGTGTACGAATCATAACGATTCATCCGGACCTGACCGATACCGAATTATATCGAAATGCCGACTTTCGTCCTGCGGATTCTTCGGATACAGTACTTGCAGCCGACGAGATAGCCGATACTGTTTTATATGCACTTCAGGCAAGAGAAGGAATGGTTGTCAGAGATATCACATTAAGGCCACAACGTTTTCGTATTGAACACAGAAACGCCGAGCCCTCATAGAGAGGCCCGGCGTTCTGTTTGGTTTCCCACACACCCACACTATATCGACTTAATTGTGTTCCTAAAGGAATCCCCCCGGAAGCTACAATTATCAGATGGTAATGTTAACATTCACATCGGAGCGTTTGGTTTCCTCTGCTTCGAAGAAACTCTCCTTTGTGATACCGCTGCAACTTGCCACAATACTGGTCGGGAAGGTAACAATCTTCTGGTTCAGGATAGACACATTGCTGTTGTAAGCACGTCTTGCACCCTGCAAATGCTCTTCCACATCCATAATGGCAACCTGTAACTGACGGAAGTTCTCATTGGCATGCAACTGCGGATAATTCTCAGCGAGCACGTTAATCTCACGCTGTACATCATTCATAATGCCTGCGGCATTATTCTTCTCCTGAATGCTCATGCCCTTACGAAGCTTAACAGCCTCAAGGATTGTCTGTTTCTCAAAGGTTGCGTAGGATTTGGCTACATCAACCATCTTCGTCAAAACATCATAACGTTTTGTTAAAGCAACATCAATTCCGGATGCCGCCTCATCAATTTTAACCTGCGTTCTGCGAAGGCCATTCATAGTTCCAATCCACCAGAACAACAAAACCAATACAACTGCAGCTCCAATAATAGCGTATAACATAATATTCTCGTGCGGATATATTCCGCACATCCCCTTTCTTAATTTTCTTATTCGAAAATCTTTCTTTCCAACTTCAAGCCCTCCACAAAGGAGGTTATAACATGGATTTCCTTTTGCGCTGCTTCCGCAACCTTCTGAAAATCAATTTTTCTCCAAATGGACGGTTCAAAGGAATCCTTGTTCGTATGTACAATCACATGAATCTGGTTGTGGACAAATCCGATGACAAGTTTTCCATCCAACTCCTGTTCCAGTTTCATAATTCCCTGCATTACTCCGGGCGTCAGAAGGTAGAAGGCCTCTGCATCATTTTGACACAGACAGGTAAACTCCTTATTGAACTCTTCGTCCTCGGTTTTAATAATATGTCTGCGTTCTTCCTTTTTGGTAAAAATGCTCTTTTTCTTCTTCGCATAGGAATAACCTTTTTGAACAATCTGCAAGTCCGCATCAAAGGATTTATTGCTTTCAAATATCATCCAGCGTCCCTTCAGATAAGTGACTGTGGAAGAACTCTTACCGTTGCTGGTACGTTGCTGAATCAGCATGTCACTTCGTTCAAATGCCACATTATTGTGGGTTCCTTTTACATAATCCTCGCTACGGAATATATTACCAAGCTGAATCAGGCCGGATTCCTGAACCATATCCTTCGAAAATCCTCTGTTTGGTACATATACTGCATCCGATACGCAACCTTTAATGACGCCACTGACAAACTCTCGTTTAAAATATCCTTTATAGGCTTTCTCCTTTTTATTTACAAAAACTAAGTAAAATAAGACGCATACCGCAAGGCTTATCATCATTCCAAGTCTGAAAAACTCAACCTCATGTTTTATTTCAATAACAATAGATAGGATAACCCCTGAAACACCGACAACAATCATTAAGCCATAGAAGAAGCGAATCCATTTTCGCTGCCGTTCCAAAAACTCAACTTGATTTTCTTTCATTTGTCCTCCAATAGAATGTTGTAATTCTTATTGACGGAATAATATCACAAGTAAATCAAATTTACAATACCATATTGCTCGATTTTACATAGAATTAACATTACACCATGAAGTAACTTATTGGAATATATGGCGGTCCAGATTCAGTGCGGAAATAAAGCTTGTAATGGCATTCATCTCTGCTGCCACAGCCTTACGTTCCTTTTCATAATCCAATTTCTTGAGGATGGAAGGCTCCAGAGAATCCTTTCCGGTATGAACAGCCACATGGATTCGATTATCGACAAATCCCACCATAACCTTCCCGGGTGCTTCGGAAATCAGTTTCATCAGGGATTGCATCATACCGGGTGTCAATAGATAGAAAGCCTCTGTCTCATTCTGGCATAAACAGGTGAACTGTTTATTGAAGGACTCATCCTCAGTCTGGAATATATGGCGACGCTCTGCTTTTCTTGTGAAGAGACCCTTCTTCTTTTTTGCGAATCCGAATCCCTTCTGAATAACCTGCAAATCGGCTGTAAAATTTTTATTGGTTTCAAAGATCATCCATCTTCCCTGCAGGTATGTAGTCGTAGTAGTATTTCCATCACTGTCCGTGGATTCCTCCGCAATATACATATCCGCACGCTCAAATGCAACACCGTTATATACGCCCTTCACATAGTCTTCACTGTTGTAACGGTTGCCCATCATCATTAACCCGGTTCTGGAAATCAATTCATAGGAAAACCCGCGTTCCGGATAGTATTCCGCATCCGGCATAATATCCTTTATCAATCTGGTCACAAAAACCTTTTTGAAATAAGTCCTGTACTTCTTTTGATTTTTGCCGAACAGGATTCCGCATACGATAAGACTGATAAATACAATAATGAGCAGTCCCCCCAATATGCCTTTTTCTGTAATAGCTCCGGCAAACAACACAATCGGGAGTAATATGAAACCGCCAACGAACATAACTCCGAACAACAGTGTTTTTCTTTTCAGTCTGTGAAGATACTCGAGTTCATTTTCTTTCATACGCTTCTCCATTTCCTTCACATAGTGAAATCAGTAGCCTTACGACAGCTTCCATGGATTCCACAACGCAGTATTCAAAACGGCCGTGATAATTATGTCCTCCGGTACACAGATTCGGACACGGCAGTCCCATAAAGGAAAGTCTTGCTCCGTCTGTTCCTCCGCGGATCGGCTGTACTTTCGGCGTAATGCCAAGTTCCTCCATCTTCGCCTTCGCATTGTCCACAAGGAACATATTCTCCGGGTCAATCTTCTCTTTCATGTTATAGTAAGAATCCTGAATAATAGTCTCTACTGTACCTTCTCCGTAAATCAGGTTTAGGCATTTGCCTACATTCTCAGCCATAGCCTTCTTCTTCTCAAACAACATTCGGTCATGGTCTCGAATGATATAATCCAGTTCTGCGTGCTCCACGTCACCGCTAAAATGCATCAGATGATAGAACCCTTCGTACCCTTCCGTCAGTTCAGGCTTCTCGGATGCAGGAAGCATACCGTCGAACTCCTCGGCAATCCGAATAGCATTCTTCATCTTATTCTTTGCATCGCCGGGATGTACATTGATGCCATGAACGATAACCTTGAGTGATGCCGCATTGAAGTTTTCATACTCCAGCTCGCCAAGCTCACCACCATCCACCGTATAAGAGACATCGGCACCAAACTGCACTAAATCAATGAAATCGACACCTCTTCCAACCTCTTCATCAGGGGTAAATGCGATTGCAATCCTTCCGTGTTTTACCTCTTTATGGGTGAGAAGGTACTCCGCCATCGTCATAATCTCCGCAACTCCGGCTTTGTCATCGGCGCCTAAAAGCGTAGTCCCATCCGAGGTGACAATTGTCTTTCCGACATATTGCGAAAGTTCCCTGTATGTCTTTGGAGAAAGAACAATATTCTTCTCGGCGTTCAACACTATGTCACCGCCATCGTAATTCGCAATCACCTGCGGCTTTACATCGGCACCGCTTGCATCAGGTGAAGTGTCCATATGTGCCAGAAATCCGAGTGTGCTTTTCTCTCTGCCACCATCCGTAGCAGGAAGCTTTGCGTATACGTAACCATTCCCGTCCATCACAACATCATCGGCCCCAAGACTCTGTAATTCCTCATAGAGCATTCGCCCGAGATTCTTCTGCTTTTCCGTACTCGGAAATACCTCTTCGTCCTCCTTGGACTGGGTATCGACCTGCACATATTTTAGGAATCTTTCCAAAACATCCATGAAAATATGTCCCCTTTCCCTGATTCATTCTAACAATCGAAGAAGGAGTACCCGGCTCCTTCTTCGCAATCTTCTTTACAGACTTTTTTAATAACTCCAGGAACGGATCTCAAAAATATTCTGAACTGAGGTTTCTTCAACCGTGAGCGTCACGTAGTCACCTTCCTGAATCATAATGAGACTTTCATCCATATTCAAATAGCCTTTATATGCTTTTCCTCCTTCTTTATCAAGCAGATAAATGATTGGAGTATTATCCACATTAACCACGCGAATCTCGCAAACTGTAATCTCAATCTGTTTCGCCGTCTCATCCGGAGTACCGGCATTAATATTGTTCTTCGCAAGCAGTTTCTTATAATCGCTCATGGCCTCCTGCTGCGTGGTACCGATTCCGACAATGGAATACTTTTCAACATTAACAAGCGCATACAATTTAACAAGACCACCACTATCCTTTAATACCATAATATAGGTTGCCTGACCGTCTACATTAATCAAGGACGGGAACGAAGCTACATAGCCCTTCTCCTGAACTTCGCCCTCCGCAGCGTGCATCGCGGAATACTCTTCAGCACCGATTACGGGATAGAATTTGTACTCACCTGTACGCGCATTGGTCAGGATGAAACCAATATTACTCTCGTCCTTATTCACACTGGTAATACCGGTATAATACCATACATCATCATTCTGTACGATATATCCGTAATCATCTGTAACCCTCTTACAGTTCTTATTACCAAACAGGCTGTTTAAATAACCGCCGGAAAGCATGCCGTACCAATTGTATTTTTCGGAAGCAAGATCACCGTCAAATACGATATCTACCCAGCTCGGAACATCCTTCAGTGCATAAAGCTCTGAAGAGCCGTCACATGGATTGAATATAATAACCTCGTTGACATCCATTGCACCGAACAGACCGGCGTTCGGCTTCATACATGACACAATATAGTAAGGATTTCCTTCATCATTGATTTCAAAATACATATTCTGGAATATTTTGGTCGGATAAGCAAATCTCAAAGCTCTCTTCAGGTCCTTGCTGAAATATGCACTTTCCGCATACTTCATTTTGTTCTGTGATTTAACATATTCCGCAGAATTGTTTAACGGGTCTACCATAACAAATCCGGGGATACCTTCCTTTCGGTTTCTGAACCATTTAAAGAAATCCGCATATTCCAGATTCGCAACTTTCTTCGGGGTATTCTGATAGTTTATCTGTGAATAGGTTGCAGCGATTTCAAACTGAGATACCACATCTGAGAGAGAACCAAGGGTACGGTTACCGATAATCGCTGCTGACTCAGAGTCCATCAGAGCAATATTATTCACATTGGTCGTCTCCGGCATATCCTCTTCAAAGGCAGCCGTTGTAACGGTAATTCTATTCGCAAATCTCTTCGCATTAAAAATTTTTGCGGAGGAAATGGCACCAATCAGCAAAATCACAATGATTCCAAACACCACAAGAATGGGAACCATCACAATTTTCGGTGCTTTCTTCACATGCATCACATTGTTCGTTGTTGCAGATACCAGTGCTGAAACAGTCGTAAAAAGAATACCTAAAAATAACAGCCATGCCCAAAAGCCTGTATTGTGAATATTCAATGCCGGGAGCACCAAATAATAGCTGATAAATCCTGCCAGCAATGTTACCAAAGAAGGAATCAACCAATTCTTAATCTCTTTCGGTTCCTTGTATCGAACCGGTTTTTTCTCTGAACTCATACTTTTCTCCTTAACCATTCATAACTCCGTCCGAAGTCACTTCGAACCTTTCCGACAGTTTACCATCATTTGCTTAAAATGTCAATATTATTTACATATATAGTATTCTGTCATTTCCTGCTTTCATCTGACCGGATTACTTTCCAAAGAAAAAGGCAATCCTTTCGGATTGCCTGACGATTACTGCTCCAGTATGGCATTTGCAATAATAAAATTGTATGTTTTCTCCATTTGTGCATTGTATGTCAGTAATTCCGATCCGTACAAGGCTTCTACGATATCAACCGTTGCATAGCCGCTCATATCCTTAATCTTCACCAGATATGCCTGATATTCCTCTTCAGTCAGGCTGATACCCTCGATTTCGGCAATTTTCTGAAGAACCATAAACTGTCGGACGGTATCCTCCGCATCCGTTCTGCAGGCTTCTTCGAGTGCCCCTACGCTTTCATATACAGTATATGTATTCAGATACTCCTCCAAAGACAGACTCTTCTGTTCCGCATAGGCAACATACGGATTATAAAGTTTCTGATAGTAATAATCCACATCAGCCTGATCAATGGATGTAAACTGAGAATTCTCGAGAACCTTACTCATAATATAAGCCTCGGTCGCGGTGTTTGCCTCCTCCGTTGCCGTCCCCATAAGGCTCTCTCTTACCGAAGCATAAAACTCTTCCACTGAGGAATAAGTATCGGAATACTTCTTCACATATTCTTCCGTGACTTCTTTACTTTCCGTAACAAAGTAATTCACGGTAACCGTGAAAACAGCCTTTACACCGGACAAAGCAGTATCATAGCTGTACGGATCCGGGAATGTCACCGCAATATCTTTTGTCTCACCAACCTTAGCCCCGATAATTCCTTCTTCGAAACCATCAATGAGGCCACCTTCTCCGACCTGTAACAGAAAGTCTTTGGCACTTCCACCGTCAAATGCAACTCCGTCAACTTTTCCGACAAAATCCAGGTTAATCAGGTCGCCTTTCTTAACGACTGCTCCTTTTTTCGTCTCGTCCGGTACATAATTGGGCTTAATGGCAAGCATCTGCTGAACCATTTTCTCAACTTCTGCATCGCTTACCACGGGTTCCGCTTTCGTATAGGAAATACCCTTATACTGACCGACAACTACAGAACCGCCACATTTGTGAACATCCGACATCAGTTCCGTCTTCTCGTTATCTTTCTTTTTACAACCGCAAACGGCCAATACACATAGGCACACAAGTCCCGCATATACACATATCCTTTTCAAAACCTATATGCCTCCGTAAACCTGATTCTTACCACTGTGTTTTGCTTTGTATAAAAGCTTATCGGTAATCTGGAAGAACTCCTCCGCATTCATACGGTAAGGACTACACTGGAATACGCCACAACTAAAGGAGATAAAGCCACTGTGCCAGTCATAACGGATACTGCGGAATTCCTCCAGGCATCCAATCATAACCTGTCTGGCATCCTTCTCCGTAGAATTCGGGAATATAACAGCAAATTCCTCGCCACCATAACGGCACACATAATTGTGTTCTCCGCACCTTGACTGCAAAACCTTGCAAAGTGCCAGAATAACACGGTCACCGTTATCATGGCCGTAGGTATCGTTAACCTTCTTAAAATCATCAATATCAATAACCGCAAGCGTCAGAGGTTCTTCTCCCTTCATCTTTACGCAACGGTCCAAAAACTCATAGAAAGCGGTGTGATTGTAAAGGCCGGTCATCTGATCACGAAGGAGCTGTTTCTCAAGTGCCATATTATCCTTTTCATGCGATTGCAGCATGGAATTCTTCCGCTGAATCTGCAAAAGCATGACATATCCGAACAATCTTGCCATTGCAACCAAAATAATCGCAATAATGATATTCAGCCACAGAGAATCCGAACGAACCTTATTGCTCATCTCCGTCAGATTGTTCTCCAAGTCAATAATCCGCAAATTTCTTGTGGTATAGTTGTTAATCTCTCTCGCAAGATCGTTGGCATCCACAACAATTTGATTATTGTCCACGAGTAATTCACTTGTAACCGTCAGCTGGAGGATACCGATCTGACACAGGATATGCGTAACACTGCATAAAAGCTTGTCTTCAAATACAACGGACCACAAAACCGGAATCATAAAGATTGACAGCAGGACCGGATACTCATAGTGTGCCGTAACAACAACGGTACACATAACGACAAATGCTATCGTGCATGCATAATTCTTCAGAATGCTTTTCACATTCGACTTATCGATAATGGCTGCTACAATGAATACAATCAGATTGATACACAACGGGGTAAGGAATTCACCGATGCGGTATTCCGCCCACGAAACGGTATCCTTCTTGACATAAGCATAAATCGCAATCTCCATCAGGGCATTAATCACAATACCCAGACCGAAAGCCAGAAGAAAATGATATCTTGTTGTTTCGAATTTGTCTTTCAAATCGTTTCCTCCAAACAATTTGTTCACGGCTAAAGTTTCAGCAGTGTACTGGCAAATGCAAAATAAACCAAAAGGGATACTGCATCAACAATCGTTGTAATAAAAGGACTTGCCATTACCGCAGGGTCAAAATTCAACTTTGCGGCAATCATCGGCAGAGTACATCCAAGCAACTTTGCACACAAAACCGTAATACAAAGCGTGAGACATACCACAAGTGCAATCGGAACCGTAATCGGTTTCTGCATCAATAGTTTGTCAACAAGGAATATCTTGCCAAATGTCACTACGGCAAGGGAAATTCCGCATAAAAGTGCGACACGGATTTCCTTCCAGACAACACGCATAATGTCACTGAATTCCACTTCACCCAGGGAAATGGCACGAATCACGGTAACGGATGCCTGAGAGCCGGAGTTTCCGCCGGTGTCCATCAGCATCGGAATAAAGGCAGTCAATACTACCTGAACCTTCAGTGCATCCTCAAATGAGGAAATAATCATTCCGGTAAAAGTAGCCGATACCATCAACAGTAACAGCCACAGAATACGGCTTCGCCACAGAGCCCACACGGAGGTACGCAGATACGGCGTCTCCACGGGTGCCATAGCGTTCATCTTTGCGAAGTCTTCCTCTGTCTCATCCTGGATGACATCGATAGCGTCATCGACAGTTACGATACCGACAAGACGCTTCTCATCATCCACAACGGGCAGAGCCAGAACATCGTATTTGGAAATCGTTGCAGCCACTTCCTCTTTATCGCAAAGTGTCTGCACGCTGATTACATTGTCCTGCATAATATCCTTAATCAGCGCCTCATAGGGCGAAAGAAGAAGGTATTTCACGGTAACCATGCCAATCAGATGGTTCCTTACATCCGTTACATAGCAGGTATATATGGTTTCCTTATCAATGGCAACCTTTCGAATCAGCTGAAAGGCTTCCTGTACCGTCATGTTCTCCTTCAGACGAACAAACTCGGTAGTCATAATGCTTCCGGCAGTATCCTCGGGATACTTCAAAAGCTCATTGATAACCGCCCGGTTCTCGCTTGAGGAGTTGGCCAGAATACGTTTCACCACATTAGCAGGCATCTCCTCAATCAAATCGACGGTATCATCCATATACAGTTCGTTCAGAACTTCACGCAGCTCCTTATCCTTAAAGTCTTCGATAAGGATCTGTTGAAAATCCGGATCCAGCTCAACAAAAACATCTGCTGCCAATTCCTTCGGCAGAATTCTGTAAAGAATCGCGAACTGGCTTCGCGGAATCTCTTCGTACATTTCCGCAATATCGGCTGCGGGAACCTCAGAAAGCATGACCCGTAAATCGGCGTACTTCTTCTGTTCCAGAAGCTCTCTTGCGTTCTCAATTGAAAACTCTGTCGTTTCCATGCTCTTTCCTCCTGTTTTTATTACAAAAATCAAGGCAGAGCGCGAAAACTGCATCTCTATTCATGTTAGAGAATCAAACCCTAATAGTACATCGGTATGAGTCACCGGTACACGGCATCCGATTTATCAAGCACGAACACGAGGCCGCAGGGTTCGCACTTCCACTTCCGTCATCCACGTAACTCACCTCCGATTCATTGAATTTCTAAATACAGTTTAGCATTTTCCTATTCCTTTGTAAAGGCAAATGCTATAATGGAAAACTTCTTGTCCGGGCTCTTCGGAACCACACTGATTGTGTGCTCTTTATACTCCCCATAAGGCATTGCAATCATTGCTTTGCAGTGATTCCAACCAATTGCAAGGGGATTGTACTCATACTTCACTTCACCGTCAACAACAACATCACACGGACCAAACGCCGGGTCTCCGGTATCCTTGAAGATGAAGAACTGACTGCTGCATTTCATCGTAACCGTAAATGGCTTTTCGGAATCGCAGGCACGACTCCATGAGCCGCTAAAGAACGGTGTGCCGTGATGGTCAAAATCCTTCTCTGCAGGCTGAATGTCTTTGTCATCAAGCGTAAAATCGCCAAAATCCACATCAATTCCCGGGAAATCCTTAAGCGTATCCGGATATACGGTAACCACCTTTTCATACATACGACCGAGGCAACTTTCCTCCGGAAATACCACATCATCACTCTCATTGGCAAGAGACTGCTCAATCAGGTAATTCACGCAGTCTGCCATAATTCTGTGACCGTCATTGGTCGGATGAAAGATGTCATAAAAGTACTGTCTCTTACTGATAACATGATCTTCCGTCTTACCAAACTGCGGCGATACACCATCCAAAACACTGACCATCGGATAACCGTAATGATATCCGATCGGAGCCAGTCTGTCCTGCAAATTCCAGTCATTCATAAACACAGCGAAAAGCAGAATAATCGCCGGCCCGTTCTGTCTGTGGAAGGCCTTTGCCGCAAGACTCTCGAAACAGATACCCTGCGTTTCGTCACCTGCGTCATTGACCGCAAACTCAATAATCAGAAGGTCCGGGGATACCGTACCTCCGCGAAGGACATCCTTTTCATAACGCAACAGTCCGAGTTCGGAACTTGTTCCGCCAAGTCCAACCTTAACCAGATGAACCTTCTCGGGGTCCTGTGCATAGGTGTTTCTGAAGTTATCATATATGCGGTATGCATAACTCTTTGATTCAATCGGTTTGGCACCGGCGCCCTGCGTTATGGAACCACCGATAAATGCAATGGTTACATCCTCACCCTTAGCTGCCTTTTCAATTGCCCGACGAAGTCTCGTGGTATTGCCCATAGACATGAGGGAACGTTCCAGAATCTTGTGATAGTTCTCGCTGTCCCAGTCAACCGGGGGATCAAGAACGGGTTCCGGAACCTCATAGCCGTCATTTAAGTAGAATATTATTGTTCCCTTTGTCTGTAATGTCTCACTTTCGGAGAACAAAAACAATGTTCCGAGAATATCATCGTCATCGCCGAATTCGAACTCGGAAATCGGGAATACACGCTCTGCACCGTCACAGATGACATCCATTGACATCTTAGTTCCGGTATTGTAACGGTCGGTGTTACCGTAATGCTGTAACATTACGGTCATCGGAATATCCTTATCCTCCTGACGCACGGGATCCATTATGATTCCGATACTGTGAACAATTTCTCTGAAATCAGCCGTCTTCTGAAGGCGTCCGACAAGCTCATCCGGAAGTTCCGGACATATTAACTTCACATTGCCTGCCACACGGTTTTCAAGGAAACGGACTTCCTTCGGCTTTCCGTCCTCAGCATTGGAAGTCGCAACAAGGTCATCAAGCATAAAATAAATCTTCGGTCGCTTAATGGTCGGGTCTTTCGGGGCTACAGGTCCTTTAACATTTCTATTCAAAATTCACTCCTTATTCTCCGCTTTCCAAAAGGAATATCATTCCGGAATAAGCGGGTATGTGTATTTTCATTTCATTACCGTTCTGACTGTAATCAATCTGTTCCGTTCCGCCACCGAAACGGATATCATCCGAGTCAAGAAGAAGAGTCGCCCTTTCCAGATAGAGCGGAATCCTATACTCCTCCTCAATTCCCGAAAAATTCATGACTGCAAGAATACGTTTCGTGTCTCCACGGCGTTCAATTGCGTAAATGCACTGCTGCTCGCTGTGACAGTCTCTCCATAAAAAGCCGTCTCCCGGATAATCCCGGAAGAATGCATCGTTCTGTGTCGCAAGCAGATTCAGTTCGCGAATGTATGTCCGAAAACCGTCATGATTCGGATATTTCAAAAGAAGCCAATCCTGTTCCCTGCTTTCATCCCACTCCCTGAGCTGACCGAACTCATTGCCCATGAAATTCAGTTTCTTGCCGGGGTGTACCATCATATACAGATATAAAAGACGTGCCTGCGGAAATTTCTCTGCGTATTCACCGTGCATTCTCTGTAATATCGTGGCCTTCCCGTGAACGACTTCATCATGGGACAACGGCAGCATATACCGTTCCGAGAAGAAGTACATCATGGAAAATGTAAGCTTGTGATACCGGCTTCCGCGAAGCCATGCCCCGGTCTGCATATAGGAAAGCGTGTCATGCATCCACCCAAGGTCCCATTTGTAATCGAAGCCAAGACCGCCCTGCCAGGTTGCTTTCGTAACGCCGGGATAAGCGGTTGAATCCTCAGCAATCAGCATACATGTCGGATGAAGGCGTTTCAGACTTTCATTCATATACTTTAGGAAGTTGACTGAACAGATATTCACGCCACGCCGCTCATCGCCCATCCAGAATATGAGGCGGCTGACTGCATCAAGCCGCAATCCGTCAAAATGAAATTCCTTCAGCCAATAATTGGCACAGGATTGCATAAAACAGCAGACTTCCTTCTTCGTATAATCAAAATTAAAAGTACCCCACTCACTCTTCGCAATATCCGTGGAATTATACTCATAAAGCGGCGTTCCGTCAAAGCGGGAAAGACCATATCCGTCCACCGCAAAATGAGTCGGTACGATATCTAAAATCACACCGATTCCGTTTTGATGAAAGCGGTCAACGAGGGTCCTTAATTCATCGGGTGTTCCGTAACGCGAGGTCGGTGCGTAAAAACCGGTATTCTGGTACCCCCAGGATGCATCGCACGGATGCTCCGAAAGTGGCAGAAACTCCACATGGGTGTAACCCATCTCCTTCACATACGGAATTAACTGTTCTCCCAATTCAGCATAACTGTAAAAACCGTTCTCATCCTCGTCGGACCGACGTTTCCACGAGCCTGCATGCACCTCGTAAATATTCACCGGGCTGTCATATCCTGCTGTTCTTGACTGCATCCATTCCTCATCACCGAAGACATAGGAATGCAGTTCCGAAATCACAGAACCACACAAGGGACGACGTTCCATCGCAAATCCATAGGGATCGGCCTTCTCAGTGCGGCTTCCGTCCTTTCCGTAGATGACATACTTATAGATATGACCGGGATAGGCATACTCCTCCCATTTGGAAAATACACCATTCCCTTCCGATTCCATGGAAATCTCTTTCCAATCGGTCCAGTCACCCATAACCGTAACACCGGCAGCATTCTTTGCATAGACACGGAATACCGTTCCCTTCCCTGTCGGATGTGCCCCGAAATACTCATAGGCATCCATTGCTTTACCGGCGAAAAAATCCTGAATCTCCATACTGTCACCAACCGCACTTAACAAGCAAAATAAACATACGGCACTCCCGTCGGAAACACCTTTTTCGGATGAAGAGTGCTTTTATTTATCATACTCGCTTTTTGTATTTTTTTCAATCCAAATCGGTGCAAATTTCATCGGAAAATAGTATGGTATTTTTCTGCAAAAAAGGTTAAAATAAAGATATATGTTCGGCCATTTACCGACTGTCTGCCGGCATTATTTCCGCCATGAAGTACATACATCATTAATTTTAGGAGATTTTTCATGAAAAAAGTTGTTCTGATTGCCTTATTCATTCTGTGTTGCACATTGTGTGCATGCGGGAAGAATGGGAAGCCCGATGCTGCCCCTACTCCTTCTCCATCACCTACGGCAACACCTTCACCGACACCCACTCCGAGTCCTGTTCCAAAGCCTCAATGGACCTATGAATATGACCTGAATACCTCGTACCAGACCATCGATGGCTTCGGTGCAGGTTACACCTGGTATGCAGAGCTTGCAACCAATCATCACTTTAAAGAGGAAATTTATGACCTTCTGTTCAAGGATGCCGGATTGACCATTCTTCGATTCAAAAATGAATACGGATACTCCTCCTTTGAGAACAGTCTTGCCACAAATCGTGCATTTTACGAAGCAGCTTCCAAACGTGCGGCCGAACGTGGCGAAACAGTACAGGTTCTGTACTCCAGTTGGTCACCTGAAGGAGCTCTCAAAAGTAACGGAAGTATCAAAGGCGGCGGAAGCCTGAAGAAGAATGCGAAAGGTCAGTACTGTTATGACGAGTTCGGTCAATGGTGGACCGACAGCGTCAAGGCTTATCGTGAAGCAGGAATCCCTGTCGATTTCGTCAGCATCCAAAATGAGGCAGATTACAAGGTTGATTACGACGGCTGTGAATTTGACAGTAAGGAGAATGAAACCAATGCCGAATATTCTAAGGCATTTCTTGCAACCTATCGCAGTTTCTGTAAGGAATTCGCCGATGATGCTCCCAAGATGATTGGGCCGGAAACCATGACCTGTCAGGGCGGTGCCATCCAGCAGTATCTGGCAGGAGTTGTAGCCGAAGCTCCCGAAAGCATCTATGCGGTTGCTCATCATCTCTATCAGGGTGGGGACTCTGTAGAAGGCTCTGCCACCTCACGCAGTTTATGCAAGTATGACACCTTCAGTACCAATCTCAAAATACTGAAAAGCTATGCACAGGAGCACAATTACAAGCTCTGGCAGACGGAATTCTACCGCGGAAACGCTTTGGAAACTGCCAATATGATTAACAACTGTCTGACGCTCGAGAATGCAAATGCTTACATTTTCTGGGGAGGCGTATGGCTGTACTCCAAAGACAATCTCACTTCGACCACACTGATTCCGTGCGGAGTCTATTCGGAACTTGCACCCAACAGCAAAGCCTATATTGTTACCGGTGATTATTATGTGCTTCGTCATTTTTCCGAATTCATCAGACCGGGATATATTCGTGTCGCAGATAAACTTACCCATATCGACAATGAGATTATGACCGATGTCCGTTCCAGTTCCTATGTAAGTCCGGACGGCACTCGTCTTGTCATCGTCCTTATGAATAACGGAAAGAAGCCACAGCAGTTGCAGCTTCAGGCTTCCGATTTCACCGGAGGCAGTCAGGTCATCCAGTCTGTACTCACTGACGGTTATACTTCTGATATGCTTTATCAGCGTCTTGGAAGTCTGCAGGCAGACATCCCGCTCGAGCTTCCTGCATCATCTGTTACAACGATAGTCCTTGACCGATAAAAAGCATTAGGCTTTTAACATTTTCTAAGAAATCAAAAAGGTACCGTTCTCCCGAAGTCCGGGTCAGAACGGTACCTTTCATTATCTTTACAACATTATCTACAGATTAATCTCCATAGCCAAATGCCATAATCGTAAATTCTTTATCAGCATTCCCCTCAGCCATCTTCACTTCCACCTTGTGGCTTGCAACGGTATCCGTATTCAGAATAACTGCGGTGTAAGGGTTGTTCCAGCCACCACCATCATATCCGTCAATGGTTGCAACCTTCTGCCCGTCAACAAACACATCTACCTTACCGAATGTGGCGCTGCTGCTCTTCTTGTAAGTAAGCAAAATGGATTTTGCCTTTACGGTAAATGTAAGCGATTTGTTACCGCTATCCTTTGTATGCTTCCAGTTATCCGGGAAGGTCTTTGCGTTATCATATCGTGTGGTACCGATTGCCACATCAACTGCACTGAAACCGCCTGCACTAACCTTCACATCCGTACTCTTGGAAGTAATCATATGAACATTGTCAAATGCGCCGGACTTGTAAGGATCCTTCATGGGAGTATCCTCCGTGGATGCCTCCTCTTCCATAATTGTCGTGAAGAGATATCTGAGGCAATCCGCCATAATCTTGTGTCCGTAATACTTCGGGTGGTACTCATCATTAAAGAACTGGTCGTTCGTAATCATACCGCTGTTCAGACGCGGAACAACCGCATTCTTAATGCTGACCATCGGAAGGTCATAGTACTGTCCCATCGGTCTTAAACGGTCCTGCAAATTCCATTTGGAACGGAATACACTGAACAAAAGAACTACTGCGGGTTCGTTATCCGAATAGAGGGCACGTCGAATCAAACCTTCGTAAGTGGAGCCGTTCGTCGGGTCATCTCCGTCATTTACCGCAAACTCAATAATCAAAAGGTCCGGCTTATGCCCGTCATTCTTCTCAATCAGGTCTCTTTCATAACGGATAACGCCAAGTGTGGACGGTGTACCGGAAACACCTGCATTAATCATATGCACATTATCACCAAGACCATAATCCTCTGCAAAATTACGGAAGGTCTGACAAGCATAGCAGTTTTCATAACTGCAGCCTTCTCCTTCGGTAATGGAACCGCCGATAAAGCCGATATAAACATCCTCTCCTGCCATTGCCTTCTCAATAACCTTACGGACACGGTAGTTATTGCCGGTCTGTATCAGAGAGTCTTTAATCATCAGATTATACTTTTCCTTGGCATCCGGGGTCGGTGTAGGGGTATTCGTCGGAGCCACGGTAGGCGTGGGAGTTGCCTCCGGGGTCGCTACCTCAGTCGGGGTAGGGGTAACCTTTTCCGTTGCCGGCTTGCCGCACGCCGTAAACAGCAGAACAACAACTGTCAGCATACAAATAATTCTTTTTTTCATAATAAAATCTCCTTTCTCAATCGCAATTCTGCGAATATGAACTTCATAAACCCAGGCCCAATGGCCTACATCATAAAAGCTGCATGACAAGCGTCGTAACCAGTGCCAGCCCGCAAGCCGACAGGGAAACCGTCACAAGTCCTCTTCCCCGGTAAGCAAGCAGTAATGCTCCTGCCGTACCGACTGTAGCCGGAACAACCGAAGCAGTCACATAGAATATTGCAGGAAATGTCATCGCCGCAAGAACGGTATACGGAACATAATATAAAAAAGAGCGGAAGAAACGATTCTTCACCTTTCTGCGAAATGCCGCAAAAGGAACTGCACGGACCAGATAGGTCACAATTGCCATCGTAAAAAGATACGCAAAGAAATAAGGGGTCATTCGTCCACCTCCTCATCCTGCGTTTCCGCAATCGGGAACAGCCATGCACCAACCAGGGAAGCACCAACCGCACAAATAATCACGGCAAATCCGACCGATATTTTAGACAGTGCCGGAATATAATAGAGCGCACAGCTGAATGCTATTGATAAGGCAGCAATAAAAAATGTCTTACGGTCTGTCTTCATCTGCGGAACAATGATGGCTATGAACATACCGTAAATTGCAAGTCCCATTGCTTCCGAAAGCATCTGCGGCATCACATTGCCAAGCACGGCTCCCGCAAGCGTTCCGAGTGCCCAACCAAAATACGGAAGCGTCATCAACCCAAGAAAATAAGCCTTCGATACAGGCGTCCGACGATTTACTGCCACACCGTAAATCTCATCGGTAATACCGAATCCAAGAACGGCTCTTCCTGCAACATCAAAATCATCATCCGTGTTCTGAGACAGTGAAATTCCCATTAACGAATACCTGAGATTAATCAATAGCTGCGACAGTGCCAGTTCCGCAAAGGAACCTGCGGCTGCCATAATCTTCACACCGGCAAACTGCCCTGCACTGGTCAGATTCAGCATGGAAATCAGCACGGTCTCCCACCATAAAAGCCCGTACTGAGAGCCCATAATGCCGAATGTAAAGGATACAAAAAAATAACCGAGGGCAATCGGAATTCCACTCCGAATGCCCTCCAAAAACTCTGTTCTACGGTTCATTAAAGTAACTGAACGCCTCTCTCTTCTGCATAATTTCTTACATCATCCGGCCATACGGATGATTGCACCTCACCAATATGAACCTTGCGCAGATAGAACATACAGATTCTGGACTGTCCGATACCGCCTCCGATTGTGTAGGGAAGTTTCTTCTCCAACAGGGCCTTTTGGAAGGGAAGTTCTGCACGTTCCATGCAACCTGCCTTCTTAAGTTGCTCCATAAGTGAGATTTCGTCAACTCGGATACCCATGGATGAGAGTTCCAATGCAATATCAAGTTCCGGATAATATACAAGAATATCACCATTCAGCGACCAGTCATCGTAGTCCGGAGCACGTCCGTCATGCTTCTGTCCGGAAGCAAGCAGGTCACCAATCTTCATCAGAAATACCGCCCCATACTCCTTGCTGGCAAGATACTCGCGCTCCTTTGCAGACTTATCCGGATAGCGGTCTTCCAATTCCTGCGAGGTGACAAAAGTAATCTCCTCGGGAAGAATGCACTTCACATATTCGTATTGGTTTGCAACATATTTCTCCGTAACACGAAGTGCCTCATATACCGCTTTGACAACGGAGCGAAGGGTCTTCTCATTACGGTCCTTCTTCTCAATAATCTTCTCCCAGTCCCACTGGTCAACGAATATGGAATGAATATTGTCTGTGTCCTCATCGCGACGGATTGCATTCATATCGGTATACAGCCCCTCACCTACATGGAATCCGTACTTACCAAGTGCCATACGTTTCCATTTGGCCAGAGAATGTACTATTTCCATCGTTCCCGTTCCACTCTTTAAGTCAAATGCGACCGGACGTTCCACACCGTTCAGATTGTCATTGAGTCCGGAATCCTCCGGTACGAACAGCGGAGCGGATACACGGTACAGATTCAGCTGCGTTGCAAGTTCTCTCTGGAAGAAATCTTTAATCTTCTTAATTGCAATCTGGGTTTCCTTCATTCCAAGAGGGGAAACATAACCCTCCGG
Source organism: Lachnospiraceae bacterium (assembly GCA_045627305.1). GTDB lineage: Bacteria > Bacillota > Clostridia > Lachnospirales > Lachnospiraceae > ISDg. The sequence goes on along the minus strand of JAZQNM010000075.1, from coordinate 9,736 downwards.
AATCACGATACTGCCTCTCATAACGGCCTCCATTTATCATTTATGATATAATTTCTTCGTTTCATATACCGGCTCACAGGTCAGATGCATACCAAGCTTACGGAATACACCCTCATCCACACCGGACAATATTACACTGCTATGTACTTCACAATTCCTTAAATTCTCAAGTTGCTTCATAGCCTCTTCTGCAATCGGATCCTTACTGGCAACAATAGACAGTGCAAGCAATGTCTCATCGGTATGGAGTCTCGGATTTCGGTTGCCAAGATGGTTGACTTTCAAATCCTGTATCGGCTCAAGAATGGAAGGCGGGAGCAGACGAAGGTCATCATCAATACCCGCCATATGCTTCAAAGCATTCAATAACGCTGCCGAGCAGGCTCCGAGGAGCGATGATGTCTTTCCTGTAATAATTGTACCGTCATTCAGCTCGATTGCTACTGCCGGATGCCCGGTTTCCTCTGCTTTGGCAAGTGCCGCAGGAACGATTCTGCGGTCTTCCTTACTGATACCGGACTGTTCCATCAAAAGTTCCAGTTTATATACCGCACTCTCATCCACACGCTTCTTTCTGCATTCGCAAAGCGTCGCATAATAACGGCGGATTATTTCCTCACGGGAAGCGGCTCTTGTCGCCTCATCATCAATAATGCAGTTTCCTGCCATATTGACGCCCATATCAGTCGGAGATTTATACGGTGAATAACCGAATATCTTCTCAAACATAGCGTTCAATACAGGGAAAATCTCAACGTCACGGTTATAATTGACCGTAGTAACACCATAGGCTTCCAAATGGAACGGGTCAATCATATTCACATCATTCAAATCAGCCGTAGCTGCCTCATAGGCAAGATTTACAGGATGTTTTAAAGGCAAGTTCCAAATCGGGAATGTCTCAAACTTTGCATATCCGGAACGAATCCCACGCTTCTGGTCATGATAAAGCTGTGACAGGCAGGTTGCCATCTTTCCGCTTCCGGGTCCCGGTGCGGTAACGACAACAAGCGGGCGACTCGTTTCGATATAATCATTTTTGCCATAGCCCTCGTCGCTCACAATCTTGGCAATATTAGACGGATACCCTTCAATACTGTAGCTTCTGTAAACCTTTAAGCCGAGGTCTTCAAGCTTATGCTGATAAGCAATCACATTCTCATGCTCCACAAACTGTGTCAGAACTACGCTGCCAACATACAGCCCGTAACCACGGAAGGCATCTATCAGACGAAGCACATCCACATCATAGGTAATGCTTAAGTCTCCGCGAACCTTTTGCTTAATAATGTCATTCACATTGATGACGATAATCACTTCTGCGTCATCCTTCAATTGAAGCAGCATACGAATCTTGCTGTCCGGCTCAAATCCGGGAAGTACTCTGGATGCGTGGAAGTCATCGAAAAGTTTGCCGCCGAATTCCAGATATAATTTACCTCCGAACTGTGCGATGCGTTCCTTAATACGAATGGACTGCATCTCAAGATATTTCGCATTGTCAAATCCCAAACGATTCATAATCTGCCTCTTTCATTCTTCAAATCTATGATTAGAATTCCTCGGTTTCACCGGTATTCATATGCTTCATCGTGATATCTTCATGCTCAATATATCGCCTGATGGTACCCTGCAGATTCAGTACTGCAGTCGCAATACAAGGTTCAAAATGCGTTCCCTTCTCGTTACGGAACACATCCATAACCTGATTGATATCCATACTCGGTTTGTAACTTCTCTGACTCAGAAGAGCATCCAACGTATCTGCTGCCGCAACAATTCGTGCGGACAGCGGAATTGCCTCACCGTGATAGCCGTGCGGATATCCGGAGCCGTTCCACCACTCATGATGGCACAGCGCAACATCCTTGATGCATGTATAAAGTTCACGGTCAGTCAAGTTGCTCAGGTTCATCTCAACCAGACGACCGCCCTCTACGGTATGGGATTTGATAACTGCATACTCTTCGTCCGTCAGTTCCCCGTCCTTCTGCAAAATCGCATCTGGAATATATACCTTTCCGGCATCATGAAGCGGAGCCGCAATAATCAAATCATCAATTGCCTTCGGTGTGAGCTCACCCTTATGCGCCCCAACCCTTACCAGTTCCTCGGCAATCATTCTTGTATAATCCGCAGTCCTTCGAATGTGGAAACCTGTATTCTCATCCTTGGATTCCAGGAAGTTTGCAAAACCGGTAATCAGCTGGTTCTGCATCTTCTTCATCTGTTTCGTCTTCGTCTGCGTGGAAAGAATGGTATCCTCAATTTTGGCAACCAGAAGCAGCAAAATCAGGAACATCACAATATACTCGATTGTCATACGAAACCCGTAAACACCAAACCATTCAAATGGTGAATATTTACTGCTGTATGCGGCCTCCACGGTAGACCGCAGTCCTAAGGAAATTAGCATCCAACAATAGCTGATTTCACCGATTCGAACGGTAAACCATTTGTCAAAATAGAGACAGGAAAGTGCCGGAACAATCGCATAGGCCATAAAGATATTGATTTCAATCTTCGTTCCTGCATAACAGATGGCCGTATGGAGTCCAATCAACATAATATATTTCACCAGGTGGTTCAGTCTCTCCTGTCGCTTGAGAATTATGGAAATAACCACGATGGCAACGGCAACAATACCGATTACCAAATCATCCGTATAGGTCAGTGCGGAATAGTCCCACAACGCACTCGCAAGAGCGGCACACGGAGCGAACAGAATCAGAAAGGCACACACCTTAAGCAGGATGGAATTCACCCTTGCTTCATTCTCATAGAAATAGCTGTCTCTTTTGTCATCCATATGCATCGCTCCTTTCCTGTGAAATCAATACAAAATGATATTGCCTGCTTTCCGGTATCGACATTCCCCGAAGGGGAACATATCAGCCCTTATTCACCTGTTCCGCAAGCCATTCCTCATCATTGAAATAGTCAATCTTCATCGCCTGCTTCACTTCCGTAAGTGTCTGTGCCGCAACCCTCTCGGCCTCAATGCTTCCCTTGCGAAGAATCTCAATGATTTCAGGGATTCTCTTCTCCCATGCCTGTCTTCTCTCACGAATCGGAGCAAGCTCCTCCTCCATAATGGCGTACAGGAATTTCTTCACCTTGACATCACCGAGACCACCTCTCTGATAGTGCTCCTTCAAAGCATCCAAAGAATCATACTCCGGCCAGTATTTCGTAAAATGCTCAGGTCTGCAAAATGCATCCAGATAGGTAAATACCGCATTCCCCTCAATGCTGCCCGGGTCTGTAACCTTAATATGATTCGGGTCTGTGTACATACTCATAACCTTTGTGCGAAGCTCTTCGGCGGAATCCGCAAGATAGATGCAGTTTCCGAGAGATTTGCTCATCTTGGCGGTTCCGTCGGTACCCGGCAGACGCTTACATGTCTCATTCTGGGGAATAACCGCTTCCGGCTCAACCAAAACCTCGGCATAGGTCTGATTGAATCTGCGGACAATCTCTCTTGCCTGTTCAATCATCGGAAGCTGGTCCTCGCCAACCGGAACGGTAGTTGCCTTAAATGCAGTAATATCCGCAGCCTGACTGATCGGGTATGTGTAGAATCCGACAGGAATACTCGTCTCAAAATTACGCATGATAATCTCATTCTTAACGGTAGGATTTCTCTGCAGACGGGAAACGGTAACGAGATTCATGTAGTAGAAGGAAAGCTCGGTCAGTTCCGGTACCTGCGACTGAATAAAAATGGTAACCTTATCCGGGTCAAGACCTGCCGCAAGGTAATCCAGTGCGACCTGCATAATATTCTGGCGAACCTTCTCCGGATTGTCGGCATTGTCGGTCAGTGCCTGCGCATCCGCAATCATAATGTATATCCTGTCAAACTCTCCGGAATTCTGCAGCTCCACTCTTCTTTTCAGAGAGCCTACATAATGCCCTATATGAAGTCTTCCCGTAGGACGGTCTCCGGTTAAAATAATCTTACTCATACCAAGCCTCCGAATCTGATTTCGTACGCCCTTTCGATTCGAAAGAGAAAACAAAATCCGCATCATAAAAATCCTTTTAAGTATATAATTTCAGCGTCGAAAAGTCAACGAAGAATATCATTTTCCAAAGAGGAAAACTGCCTTTTTGTCAGGAAAATCAACCTTATTACGAAACAATCAAAGTCCCCGGCAATCCTGTCGATTACCGGGGACGATTTATACTTATTCCATTGCTGCAGCCGTATCCAGTGCAAGCGTAATCATTTCAGAGAAGGAATTCTGCCGTTCCTCCGCCGTTGTTGCCTCACCGGTGACAAGGCTGTCCGAAATCGTGCAGATTGCGAGTGCCCTCTTTCCTGCGCGGGCCGCATTCATATAAAGGGCCGCAGCCTCCATTTCAACTGCCAAAATCCCCATCTTGGACCATGCATGAATCGGCTTTACCATTTCAGGTGCATCCGCAAGGTCACCATAGAACACATCGCTCGAATGAATGTTACCGACATGATAGCGAAGTTTCTTCGCCTCCGCCTGCTCCACACAGGTTCTTAACAATCCAAAGTCTGCGATTGCGGAAAATGTGCCCGGAAGATGAAACTGCGCCACATAATTCGAATCATAGCTTGCTCCCTCCGCAATCACGATATCACGCACATGCACCTTCTCGCTGTAGGTTCCCGCCGAGCCGACGCGAATAATATTTTCTACGCCAAAGAAATTGTATAGTTCATAGCTGTAGATACCGATGGACGGCATTCCCATTCCGCTGGCCATAACGCTGATCTTATGTCCCTTATAGTACCCGGTATATCCCTGTACACCGCGCACATTATTCACAAGGCGGGCCTCCTCCAAAAAAGTATCCGCAATGAATTTCGCCCGCAGCGGATCTCCCGGCATCAAAACCGTCTTGGCAAAATCCTCCGGCGTTGCCGCAATATGCGGAGTCGGATAATTATTCTCACTTATATGTTTCTCCATCATCAATCCCCCTTGAATTCATTTCTTCACCGCAAATTATGAGAAGAAGCTCAAATCCCAGTGGTTTACTCTCTGCACCATTGCCTTAACCTCGCTGACAACCCTGCTGGTCCCGAGTCTCGTTGCGCCAAGTTCCATAAGTTCCTCGGCATCCTCCAGTGTCTTGATGCCTCCGGCTGCCTTGATCCCCTTGCCCTTTGTGTACTTCGCCATCAATTCAATGTCACGAGCAGTTGCACCGGCCGTACTGAAGCCTGTCGATGTCTTGATGATATCGGCATCCGAAGCGGAAACGATTTCACACATTTTAATCTTCTCTGCATCAGTCAGAAGACAAGTCTCAATGATTACCTTCAAAAGACGGCCGTCACAAGCCTTCTTCACTGCATTAATCTCCGAGAGGACATCCTCAAACCGTCCTTCCTTTACCATGCCGAGATTAATTACCATATCAATTTCGGAGGCACCGTTCTCAACCGCATCTTTCGCCTCAAAACACTTTGCCGCCGTAGTGGAATAGCCGTTCGGGAATCCGATTACCGTGCAAACCGGAATCTGACCCTTCACATAATCTGCTGCCTGCTTCACAAAGGAAGCCGGAATGCAAACCGATGCCGTATGGAAACGGATACCGTCATCACATACCTGTTTAATCTCCTCCCATGTAGCCGTCTGCTTTAACAGTGTATGGTCCACCGCATTCAGAATATTCTGCAACTCCATAATCATACCTTCTTTCTACTTTATTCCCTGTAACGTGAAATCATAACCTTATTCACTCTCCGTAATGCCCCAGCAGAAAATCCGCCAGAGCCTGTGCTGCCTTCCACTGCGTCTGTGCACTCGGATGCCAGTCGATTCCGATTCCGTCAGTCTGTTGATTCTGTTCTTCAAAACAAAATGTTGCTATATTGGTATCTCCGGTTTCTTCGGAATACTCCGAAACAGCCTGTTCCATGCATTCGAAAAGTTCTGCTCCCATTGTCCCGAGGGTGCAGACGATATATGCGTCCGGATTATTCCTTCGAACCATCTTCAGGAACTCGCGGTATCCGTCCGTATACTCACGGCATCTTTCTTCATCGGCCCCACAATAGCTGAAATCATTCGTTCCGAGATTTATTACTATCGTATCCGGAACAAAATCGCTGAAATTCCAATCCAGTTCTGACGGGTCTATATTACCGGCAAATCCATTGCCGTATGTGAAACTCATTTTCTCATAATACTGCGGCAGCGTCTTGTCGGGAAGTTTTTCTCCTGTCCCAGTATATCCTGACACAATACCAAAACCGCTGCAGCACACAAGACTGTATTCCGCATTCAGAATCTGCGCCGTCTGACAGGCATATGCCTTCGTACAATCCTCGGTTGCGGTACTGAATACTTCACCAAGATTTCCGTCCACACCATAACCGCATGTAATGGAATCTCCGATAAATTCTATCTTTCGCTCACGGCTTGTCAAAGGAAGCATCATACCGTCGACATCAAAGGAACCGATTCCGAAGGTCGACTCCGCACATTCCGAAAGCTTTACAATACGGATATCGGCTGCTGTATCAGCCTCGCATGTAATCAGATTCAACGTTATATCCTGTTCAAGCGGAAAATCCATTACCTTCTCATTGTCAACCCAGATACCGATTCTCGGGGCCGCATCCCCCATGGAGCCGTCACTGCATAGCGTCACATCACATCTTCTTCCCACAAAGACAAATCCCACACCGCTTCCGGACTGCCCGCACCACCGGACTTCGTCAAGCATTGCTGTTCGTCCTATCGGTTTCACAAAGTCCGTTGTCGGCGGTACTAAATGCTCTCCGTATTCCGCTCTTGGGTCTCCCGAGGGATAATCAAATTCAATCACTGCCGGTTCATCTTTCACTGTACTCTGACCTCCCGTAGCTACCGGTGTAAGCGGAATAACCCGATTCGGATCTCCGAAAGCTCCGCACCCGGTAACAAACATCCCGAAAAGCACAAAAAGCAGCCATAATCCTACTGCTCTCAGTCGCAAATTTTTCTTTATCATACACATCGTTCTGTCTCCTGCCCTGTTCGAATCAAACTTATATACGGCAAAGGAAATCGTGTTACATTTTCTTTGATATCATTCAAGACTCGCTATTAATGTTTATCATAGCGAATGAAGACTGTTTCGTCAAGTTTCATTAACCGAAAACGGGAATACCATGTTGTTACGCTATATCGCAAAGAACCAGTTCAGCATCACATAGGAAATGATGCCGTTCTCCTTTAAACATAACAATAGCGGTACGATAACCACCACCATACATACGATGCAGGTCAAAAGGAAGCTCTTCAGGCGACTCGTCAGGAAGGCTGCCACAGTCGTGCAGAGCAGCATTCCGAGAAAGCGCTTCAGAAGAAGAATAACAATGCCGCCGAGTATGCTGACGGAAGCCGGATACTTTGACCAGTCCATCATACTGTTTGCCTGATAATCGATTCCCGCCGTTCCGTAGCCGCGCAATATCTGATAGAGATACCGTCCGTAGATAAGCAGGAAGAAGGCGGTTACCGTTCCGAAAAGAATAAGCCCCTTCCAGAAATATACTTTACCGCGTTTCGGGCTGATTCGTATCTGCTCCGCCATACCGGTCCGGTATTCCGTCGCCATCATCGCCGCTCCGCAGAGAATTGCGGTAAGAAGCGCGCAGACTCCGAGAATAACGTTCTGCTTTCGGTCGTTGTATACCCGCTCATAACCGCGGCTGTCAACCACGCGGGCGCCTTCCTTTCCACGAAGGTATTCCACATAAACTTCCAGTTTTGCAAGTGCCGATTCCTTATACATCAGGGAACTCTGGTCGGAAACGGTCATTCGTTCCATCTCCAGTTCTGCCTGAAAATCGGCAAGCATTTCCCCGTACTGTTCCGGTTCCAAATCCTTTATGCGGTACAGATAGGACTGATAGAACATCTCGTCAATCGAGGAATAATGCTTCTGGTAAGGCTTGGTCATCAAAAGCGCCATAACAAGCAGCACCAGGAACAGAAGTCCGATTTTCTCAAAGAAGAGGAATTTCACATTTTCATGAACAGGAAGCACCGTATGGCGTCCCAACGCACGCTCTTCCGCACCACCCTTCAAAGGAAGGCGGAAACCGCGACCTTTCTTCGGTATCACGCCGAAACTGCCACTCAGTAACCAGCCGGCAAATCCGAATACAACTATCAGAAGGATAAGGCAGCATAACGCCAGAACCGGATAGCTGACGGGCTTTCCGAATACGAACTCGTTTCGGTATTGTGCGATTGTATAACCCGGATTAGCCCAGGAAACAAGATTGATTCTCTTCCAAACAGCCAGATGACTCAGGTCGTCGATTTTCAGATACAGAACGCCTTCGATTCCGATGAATACAAACAGAATCACGTAAACCTTCATGGCTGAGTTCACAAGTGTGCTAATCAGTGCAGCAATCATTACAACGGCAAGCGATACGATTACAGACCACAAGTACACCAGAATAAGAAATGTTCCGATATTGACGCGAAGCGTTGTCTGCTTATAACCGCAGAGCGACTGCACCGGCTCTTTCAGACAAGACAGGGAAGGCATTCCGTATAATGCACACCCTGTTACAATCGTTGTCAGAAGGAACAACAGATTGACAACCGCGCAGCCCAATGTAATGGCACCTGTACGCGCCAGAAACATTCGGCCTCTTCCGAATTTCATCGTCGAATACAGCCTAAGCAGCCCCTGTTCCTTCTCTCTGGTAAAGATTACGGAAACAAACAGTACTGCCACAAGTATCTCAAGGAATATCAGACTCGGAACAGACAGTGCCTCCGAAATTCCCTTCGTATGGGTATTCCGTATGGTAAGTTCCTGCAAGGCTTCGTACGCTTTGCTTGTTTTCTCAACATCGGCAAGCTTTTTACTGCTTCCGCCGAGCATTTTCAAAATAACACGGTACTCTGCCGCCGCTCCGATTGCTTTTTGGACGAACGCCGGGTAACCCATCACTTCCTCGTATTCTTCCATCTTCATCGAATAGAGTTCCCGCTCCATAAACAGATTGTCACAGTATTTCGGATAATCGTTGCTCTTCAGGTTCCCGGTTTCCATATAGAGGATCATGGTGGCTTCCGTATACATTTCGGAAAGAATCTCTGCCCCTTCCGAATCGTTATATTCGGACAAATCACTTGTCAGCTCTTTATAGGCATGCGCCGGCACATACTTCTTCTCGGCCTGATACAGGAAATAGAAACAGTTTAATGCCAAAAGCGCAAACAGGAAGCCGACCAGCTTCCTGTTATGCCATAGTTTATACCATTCATGTGCAAACATCATTTGCTCTCCATTCCCAGACTCATATAAACATCCTCAACCGAAATCTCTCCCTGTCCGCCGTATTTTTCATACAGCTCGGGAATGGTTCCGTTCTCAACAATCTTTCCATGATTCAGGAATATGATTTCCGAAGCAAGTTTCTCCAAATCACTGACGATATGCGTTGCAATAATCACGATTTTATCCTTGGAAACTCTCTCAACCAGTTCCCGAAAATGCACGCGTTCCTTCGGGTCCAGTCCGACCGTCGGTTCATCCATAATGAGAATTGCGGGATTGCCCACAAGCGCCTGCGCAAGAAGGGTTCGCTGCTTCATTCCTCCGGAGTATGTGCCGATACGGTCATTTCGCACTTCCCACAGATTTACACTCTTCACGATGTCGTCAATCTGCTCCTCCACATCACTCTTCTTACAGCCCTTCAGTGCCGCAATGTAATATAAAAACCGCATCA
>JAZQNM010000074.1:0-58208 GCA_045627305.1 Lachnospiraceae bacterium | reverse complement strand
CACTGGTAAAAATCCCTGTTTTGGGTTAGAATAATCTCGTGTTATGTGGTTCATTGGTAAGACTATTATAACACAAAAAAGGCTACCTGGGTTCGCCCAGATAGCCTCTTTTTGTTCATGGGGTTATTTCACAGCCCCTTTACCTCATCAACTTGTCGTTTGTTATATTCAATCGGAGATAGGCTACATGTTTCAACAATTTTAGCTAGATTGCTTGCAGATTGTTCGGTATACAAGAACAGAATCTGCTCCGGATTCAGTAGCTTAATGTTCAATACAACAGGCTCATAAGATGTACCAACAGAAATGACCAGATATTTCACTTCTTCAAATACTTTGTCACTATTTCGATCAATATAATCCTCAACAATCAAATCCATCATCTGCTGTTCGTAAAAATCCTCAGCAATCTTTCTTTGTTCTAAAGTCTTCCGTTCTAATGCTTTCCATTGTTCTGTCTTTTCTTGTAAGTTTTTATTCATAATTATCTTTCTCCTTTTCGTTGTTTAGATTAACAATATTAGTTCAATATCACTGGCGGTGAGCGTGAAAGATTCATGGTCGATTATTCCCTTCATACATATTTTTGATAAATAAGCCGAATTACAGGTAAAAAAATAGCTTCATAAAAAAGTTTATTCTACTGAAAAACTTTTTTATGAAGCTATTAGCTAAAACATTCCATGCCCTATCGGGCTACATCATCATTTCTACAAGTACCTCTTTTCGGCAATCCCGGAAAACGTTATGTTTCAATGCCCTATCGGGCTACATCATCATTTCTACATGCAGGAAAATGTAGTTCTTTGCGGATTTTACCATGTTTCAATGCCCTATCGGGCTACATCATCATTTCTACGGTCGGGTTAGCACATTTATGTGCGGGCATTTGTCTTGTTTCAATGCCCTATCGGGCTACATCATCATTTCTACGAGATGGCACAACGATTTCCGGAGTATGACGTTTCGCGTTTCAATGCCCTATCGGGCTACATCATCATTTCTACCAGAAGCAACGCACCGTGATTGTCTGCATCAGTTATGTTTCAATGCCCTATCGGGCGGCTACATCATCATTTCTACCAATGCAAGCCATGGAGGTATGGATATGGCAAAAAGTTTCAATGCCCTATCGGGCTACATCATCATTTCTACCACTGGGCGGGAATGCCTCTTGCAGTGCAGTTGTCGTTTCAATGCCCTATCGGGCTACATCATCATTTCTACACATAGTTAACGGAAAGGAGTTGGACGTCGATGAATGTTTCAATGCCCTATCGGGCTACATCATCATTTCTACATAAAATTAGGAGGTGTAATTATGTTTATATCGATGCTGTTTCAATGCCCTATCGGGCTACATCATCATTTCTACGTTTGATATCTTGCGTGATAACGTTGACGCACAGGGGTTTCAATGCCCTATCGGGCTACATCATCATTTCTACGAGACACTTGAAGCAGAGGTAAATGGATATTCTTCACGTTTCAATGCCCTATCGGGCTACATCATCATTTCTACTTGGGGCAAAGACCCCGGAAAGGGATAATATGAACACGTTTCAATGCCCTATCGGGCTACATCATCATTTCTACGCTGGATGGTAGGTTTTTATGTCCGTAACGGAGTTGTGTTTCAATGCCCTATCGGGCTACATCATCATTTCTACAGGTATTAAGTATGATGAGAATGATGAAAACAACAAGTTTCAATGCCCTATCGGGCTACATCATCATTTCTACATATGGGGTATGTTGCTTCTGGCGTTGGAACAGCTGGTTTCAATGCCCTATCGGGCTACATCATCATTTCTACGAAGCTCAACAGAAGTGAGAACCTCGGCGGACCGTTGTTTCAATGCCCTATCGGGCTACATCATCATTTCTACCTATGAAAAACTGACTGAAACAAAAAAGAGTTAAGTGTTTCAATGCCCTATCGGGCTACATCATCATTTCTACGGACCCTTTCCGGAAGCCTTGATTTTACTGGCTTTGCGAAGGATAAAATCGGAGGTATTTTTATGAATATTCTGACAATTTACAAAAAATACCCTTTTTCGTTGTTGTTTACAAATTAGACATATTTTCAGTCTATCTTGCCCGTAGATGTAGGATGTTTTTCCATATTAGTTTCATCATACCATAAGCCAGCCTTCATTTCAACCCATCAAGTATCCTATCCATTCCATCCGAAACATTCTCCTCCAATTGCTGCAACCTATCATCTGTATCTGCTTCCATCCCATTCTCCGGGTCCATCTCTGCAATTACTTCCTCCCAAGAAGGCGTTTCATCCGTAACCCTAGTCTCCGTCACGTGAATTGTCAGATTTCCGACTGAAGTCAGAGACTGATCGGTGCTATCCTCTTCCTTCTGACGGTCCATGGAAAGTAAAAGGATTGCCGTAAATACACAACACAGTATTAAAACAGTTTTCACTATAGTTTTTCTCATCGGTGATTCTCCCCGCGCCATAACATACTTAATAACCTCCCATCACAAGCCAGCAACAATATCCAGCAAAGATAAATGGAATCAACGGGATTGCATCTGTGGTCTTCTTTTCGCCCTGCAAAATCAGGCATCTCGCCACCACATACAGAAGTAGGATGAGTGCCCCGGACGAAATGATGAATACACAGTTTCTAAAGCCGCTGATTAACGAAATGGCTACAAGCACAGTACTGTCGCCGAAACCGAGTCCTTGGTGCGTGATGGCGGAAAGGCCGAGGGTCAGCAGGGCAAGAACCATCACCCCGATATATCCCGGTTTTCTTCCCGATAGGATGATGCTTCCGATACCAAGGACAGCCAGAACAACCGGAACCCAGGCCTGAATGGTCCGTGTCCTGACATCCTCTGCGGAAGCAACGCCCAGCACGCCGGCGCCCAGTACTGCAGCTATCATATAATTCTCCCCCTTTCTAAAATGCCAGGATGTCTGTGAACATTCTGTTGACAAATGCCGTCATCTGGTCTCTGAATATCACCGCAATGCTAATCAGAATAGCCAGCACGACAATCATAACAATGATGTCCACACCGCGTTCATCTTCCTGATACCTTCTGCGTACTTCGGCTGTCTTGGTTACCGTCTTACCGACTACCAGTGCCGTAAGTGCAGCTGCTACCATTACCATCATGTTCTTCATTTTGTTTGTAATCTTTTCCATAGTTGTAATCTCCTTTGTTTTGTGTGTTTTGTTTTGTGTGTTTTGTTTTTGTTTCTGTAATCATCATAGCACCGGATTTTCGGTTGAATTCTCCTTTTCCGGAGAAAATCAGAACCGTTGCAACATGGCAAATGCCGGCACAATTGCCACCAGGATTGCTCCCAAAAACTGCAGGAAAGTCGGGATGAGCAGTTTCTGCGACACATCGGCGCCACGCCGTTTCATCCGCTCATTCTTCTCCCTCCACAGATCCATCGCCAGTTCCGCGAGAGCCAAGTCGAAGTCGGCAGTTCCTTTGGAAAGGTTCTGCTCCAGAATCACATAAAAATGTGACATCTCGGTACTCTTGCACCGCTCCTTCATCTCATAGATTGCCTGCTTCAGCGGAACATTGTTGTCCACATCGGCATTTACCCTTCTTAGCTCTGCATACAACGGATTTCGGCTCTCTGTTTCAGCCAGTTTCCGAAGCGCACTGCTGACCGGTACACCGCTGTTCAGATAGATAACCATCTTGCTGATCATATTGGGCAGTTCATCCACAATACGCACAAGGCGCAATGCTTCCTTGCTGCTCTCACGGTAATAGAAGCCGTATGGAAGGACCAGGCACATCACATCCAGTATGACCGTCAGAAGCAGTGTATCCTTAGGGTCAACATTGGAAGAAATGCATACCATACTGATTAACGAAACCATCAGGAAGCCCATCAGCGTTCCGGCGAACATATTCGCAAGGCAAGCCTTCCAGTGCTCCGTAGCATACTCTTTATTTCTGTCATTTAACATATAGGAACGACGAAGCTTCAGATTCTTCTTGTCAATCAGCCACGGACAGAGGCACAGTGCACCGTATCCGACAGCTAAAAAGGATGCCATCGGAAATTCATCCTTGGATATCACAAAGCCTTTTGATACTGCGGTCTTCTTGCCTTTTCTGCCCAAAAGAGAAAGGAACAGAATCCCGCCAACCAAAGTCGCAAAAATCATTTCGTAAATCTCCATATCGTCCCCCTTAATAAAATCTCATAAATCGGTTACCCATCAGATATGCAACAACATTCAGCGCATAAACCGCTCCCATCGTAATCCGGCCCACAGCGGTATTGTACATACAACTCATATAATCCGGCATGGAAGCATTCATCATTACGACCATAGCTGTAGGCGCAAAAACCATAATCAGCTGCTCAATTCGTTGGCTTCGAACCATCGTGCACACTTCCTCATTAATCCGGCGTTTCTCCTCGATCAAGCCGGTATAACGGTCTATAATTTTGCTCACGCCTGCCGTATTGATGCCGTAGCACTCCTTAACAGCCATGGCAAATGCCATAATGTCATCGTCTTTAAGGCTCTCCGCCATTAGCACCAGTTCATTGTCAATACGGCACTGGCGGTTCTGATGCAAATTGTAGTACATCATTTGAAGAGACTTCATAAACTCGCTTTTCGGCGAATACAAATCCTGCATGGTGTTGTAGGAATCATCCAGACAACTTAAGAGGGATTTGCCTGCACTCTTCAAAGAAACATTCATACCCTGGATGAAATCCTTGAACTGCTGCAATAGTTTTCCCTGTTTGCGAACCTGCAAATCCTCCCTGATATCTTCGACCAGAAGAAGTGCAATCGGGGACAGCGCAAGCCCAACCAGAATATTGTGAAAATACAACCATCCAAGGGCTGTCAGAATCATACCAAACAGAAGCAGATATCCCACATATTCCATAAACTTAAACTGATATCGGTTTTCTTTTTTTACTTTCTTCATACAAAGTCTCCTCTATAAAATCACATACCAGTATGCTATCGTCATACAAGGGACAAATGCCATCACTTCCTGCGTCAGCTTCCTAAAATCACCCTTCTTTCGAAGTGCCAAGCTGACCAGTTTGATCATCCCGATAGCTCCACCGATCATAATGGATACGGCAATCACCGGAATAATACGTTTATACCCGACAGCAGCACCGATTGCCGCATACAGTTTAGCATCGGCCCCGCCTATGGCTCTCATAAGCCACACGAAAAAGCCGAGTCCAAAACCAATTCCGAAACCAAGCACTGCTTCCCATATTCCGAACCGATATATGCCGCAAAGAAATCCCCCCACAACGAAAAGCATTACGGTTCTGTTGGAAAGAGTATGTTTGCGAATGTCTGCTACCGCAAGCGGCAGAAGTGCTCCTCCATAAATCCATGCAACCATGTCTCTTTCCTCCTCTCTACGGTTTCATTGTACGACGGAATTCATGGGGTTTGATGCCATTTTCGGAGAAAATCATCGCACAACTGCGTATCCCACAATGTGCTTTGTCTTCATCCACTCGTCCCCTCCCAGCCAATAAAGCGGTATATGCATGGAGTAATTCACATCAAACTCGTAACGCGCAAGCCCGTTCTCCTCCGTAATCTTCCAATCGGTAATCGTGATATCATCCACATTGAACACCCAATCGGTCAGTTTACTGTTCTTGAAGGTCTTGATATTATCCTGAATCATAAGCTTCATCCATTCTAAAAACATTCTTTCATAATCGCCCTTTTGCATATTCTCGGGCATATAATTCAGTGAACTGCTGTAGTAGGCACGATGGCCATTACTGTCAAATTCAATTCTGTCTGCCATTTTCCGTGTGGACAGTAATCCATTCCCTACGGCTGCCCAGCCGTTCACTCCCCCTGCATACTGCACTGTATAAGGAAGGTCCATATAGACAGTTCTTGCCCCATAAACCTCCTCTTTGCTGAGAATATCGTAGGTTGCGCGATAATTCACACCTGCGTAGTATTCTCCGGCTGAGGCATTTCTGTACCTTGTCCACGCGCCGGTATAATACATACGGGTAAACATCATGGAAAGCTTCATGCTGCTTTCCTCGACTGCGGTATCCATTACGGCTCCCATCGTAAGCATACGGATAGAAAGGACAAAGCATACACCCATTATCAAAAATATGGGAAATGCCACCGTCGCTTCCACTACCAAACTTCCTTTAAGCCGTAATCTTTTCATGTGAACCTCCTAGTAAATCGTAATATCCCAAACCTGACTGCCCATCTTGTTGCAAAGCGCTCCTACAAGGGAAAGCGGGCGTATCTTCGTGGAATAGACTGCCTTGATAACGACTCTTGTGTACATGGCATCCGCATCGCGCCCGGTTACATATTCAATCCAGTCTGCCGTATGCATGAAGCATTTCGCGTCATTTACCATTTCCGTGCACCCGGTATTGTATAAGATCAAGTATGAAAGATAATCGGAATAGCTAAGACCACTTGTTTCTCTCCCCGCATGAATGGATTCTAACGGCTGCTCTCTTTCTGTTCTAATCTCGTCCGCAGTCTTTATGGTCGGAACCTTTCCGCCCGCAAGAAGCGTTAAAACATCATAGTAACTCTCTCTGATTGCGTGGTTCAGAATCATACCCTCACGGCTCTCCGCCGGTTCTTCCGGTTCGAGGGTTTCATCGCTTTCGACGGCTTCATCGCTCTCCCCGGTTTCCGCAGATTCCTCTGCCTCTGTCTCCATCATTTCCTCCGTATAGACATACTCCGCCAGAGCATAGTAATTCGCTGCCAGGCGGTATTTCATAATCTCCTCCGCTGCACGGGCAATGTTCTCCCCATCAGTCCGGTATCCGAACAGAATATACTCCTGCTCGCCCTTAAGGCCGCTCATCCCGGTTCCGCTTAAGGAGGCATTGGTCATATAATGATTCATATAAAACCAGAGTTCCACTTCATTGCGAATCGGCAATTCTTCCCCATAGGTTATATGCACGCAGCTTGTGGAAGGTCCGTTCTGCTTTTCCGAAAGAAACTTATTGTTAAGAGACTGCAGCTCCTCCTTTAAAGAAGGATGACTGTAAGAGGGAAGCGTATCCTCTTTACTCCAGCCGGCCCCCTCACCATAAACCTTCATCACATTTCTCGCGTTATATTTCTGCTGTGAAATTGCTCTTCCATAATGAAGCGTATTTCGGAAAATGTTATAGAACCCCGTCTGAAAACAATCGTCCGCAAGTTCTTCCTGATTCATCTGCGAAAAGCCTTCATACGAAGCAATTCTGATTTCAGCCTCATTCAACTCATAAAGCGTTCTGTCATAATGTGAAATATCATTCTCGTCTACCTGATACTGCATATAGTTTCTCATTAATGTTTCGAGGTTATGATAGTTATCCCCTGTAAGCGATACCCAATCTCCGGAAAGAGTGATATCGGTAGTCGCATTTGTCGAAACCTTCGTTCCCTGTTCCTCCTTCAAAAGAGACTGATATTTAGTGAGTGAAGCGTCCATCTCGTAATAGGAAAGACCAATCGCCCCCTCATAGTCATAGTTCTTCATCATACCGTAATAATCGGCGCAGATTTTGTTGCTGTTCATGGCATTTTTCAGCGAATCACGATAGGTCAGCATGTCAATAAACGATGTGTACACAACAACGATAGTTGCAAACATCGCAGTAAGGAAAATGGTGATGGACCCTTTCATTCTCTTCATAACTCAATTACCTCCTGTACATGGAACGTAAGCGTTCCCGACCAATAAACCAATTGCTCAATCTGAAATTGGACATTATAATCCTCGTGTCAGACACCATCTCTGATATTTCGATTCTGTAAGAATATGCGTCCTTATCTCTTCCCTGCAAGGTCTCAGTCCAGATGGCAGTGTTCTCGCTCCACAGTCCGATTGCCCCGCTAACTCTGTCATCCTCGCCAAATCCGTTGATGGTATCCTGCTTAGCAAGGTAATCCACCACCTGAATCGAGTTCAGATACTCTAATACCATCCCGAGGATAATCAGAACGGAAACCAAGATTAGAAAATCCGTTAGGATAGAGGCTTCAATCACAACGCTTCCTTTCAGTCTTTTCTTCATGCAATGGCTCCTTTCTTCCTGATAAGCTGCTTCTTGTTTTGGTTGGCTTCAGCCAGAGACAGTCCCCCGTAGATTTCCATCTTCCATCGGTTCTTCAAATCCCCGACCTTCACCCATGTATCCGTAGACGGAGAATAACGAAAGAGCGGATTCATTCCAATCTCTCCATCGCTCTGCAGCGTTCCCACCTCACAGATTTCCGTCACCTTACGGCTGCCGTCGCTCATTCTTCCGACCTGAACAATGATATCCACGGCAGAAGCAATCTGTCCGCGAATGGCACGAAGCGGAATCTCGTTAGCCTGAATAACCATTGTTTCCAATCGGGAAAGCATATCTCTCGGAGAGTTCGCATGAGCCGTCGTAAGCGAGCCGTCATGGCCGGTGTTCATAGCCTGGAGCATATCAATCGCCTCTCTGCCACGAACCTCACCGACAACAATTCTGTCCGGGCGCATACGAAGCGATGCCACAATCAGGTCAGCAATCGAAATCGCACCTGCCCCGATGGAATTACCCACACGGGAAAGCATGGACACATGGTTGGATTGTTCGGAAAGATGCAGTTCTGCCGTATCCTCAATCGTAATGATTCTCTGTTCTCTCGGAATATAATCCAAGCAGGCACCGACCATTGTAGTCTTTCCGGAACCGGTTCCGCCTGAAATGACGATGTTATATCTGCTACGAACACAATCCTTCAGAAAATCTGCACACTCCTTAGAAATGCTGCCATTTTCCACAAGACTGTCCATCGTGAACAGATTCTTCGCATATTTACGGATTGTCAAAGTCGGTCCATTCGTAGCAACACCCTGCAGTACGGCACTGACACGACTTCCGTCCTCCAGAATGGCGTCAAGAATCGGGCTCGTCTCATCAATCTGCTTGTTGGCATGGTTTGCGATTCTGTCGATGACGTTCTTCAGTTCCTCCACATCCTGAAAATGCATATCGGTCTTCTGAAGAATTCCCCTCTTCTCCACATAGACATACTCCGGACCATTGACCATAATCTCGGTAACCTCATCATCACGAAGAAGCTCGTCCAAAATACCGTAACCACGAATCTTACTAAAGAGCAGTTCTGTCACACGATTAGCATCTGCCGGAGAGAAGAAAGCATTCTCCTCTACAATCTGACGAAGCTGGTTGCGTACCTGGTCGTCGGTCATGATTTCACCGCCGTTACGATTGGTTGTGAACAGATTCTCCATTTCAGAGAGTTTCCCCTCGGTAACCGCCTCATAATCAAGACCGAAAGTATCCCTTACACGACGGAAGAACTCCAGTACATTCTCCTCGGCTGTCATCTGCACAACCGGAATCTTCTTATCCATGCTGCACTTGCGAGTCAGCGCAATTCCGTCCGGATGGCGCTCCTTAAGAGCCTGTTTGAACATAGCCTTATCAAAGTAACTCTCAAATGTAACCAGTTCTCCCAAAGACTGTGCCAAAGTGGACAGAACTCTGCTCTCGGCTTCATCTCTTGTGTAAGCAATTACTCTCTTCATGTGTGTTTCCTCCGTTTCATATTCATATATCTTCTTCACAAGAATCACTATACAGGAGAAAACAGTTGGTTATTTGCGAAAATCGGAGAGAAAAAGGACATTTTGCGAATATTTGCCAGAAAGAAAGGCAAAAAAATCCCCCCGCCTGATTGGTTGAGGAAAGCATACGCTTTCCGCATCAGGTAGGGGGCCGGAGACCTCGCTCCATCCGTGTGCCGAGAATACTGTTAAGAATCAGGGGAATGATTGCCCATTCCTCTTTTCATGACAAGGCTTTCAATTATAGAATCGTGGGAGTGTCAATATCCTAACACTCTTCCAATGCACGCTCATTTAGTAAGAAATCAAACACATAAAGTTTCTTGTATCCATTCATTTGTATTTATAATAATCTACATTTATCTAAAACCACGGACTCATCGGTTACATAACACGATGCGTAAATATCCCAATCATCCTATAGGTATAAAACAACGCATCATCAAGCATTGTAAAAACTTCTCCTTTTTATACCACATCCCCGTTTTCTTAAAACGGAATCCCATGAAATTCCCATGTTTCTGTGTCAAGCCATAAGAATTCTCTGTTCCCTTTCGGTTTTCCGTCCGTATATGTTGAGAATACATCACATAAGATTATGTTATCTTTTCTTGTTATCTTTTCAACCGGAGTATGCCCTGTCACTTGCAAAAGTTCCTTACTCTTATACATTTTCCATCTGTTATGCAGAGTTCTCAACCAAATCGGCGACAGGTCATTCCACATTTCACCTACTCCCAAGCAGTTGATTGCATCTATCACCTCATCGGCGTTTTCATATTCGGAAGTGGAAACATGCTCCTTTACAAAGCTGTCGCAGATACCGCCATGACAAAACACTACGTTATCAATCTTATGGATATATTTCAAATGATTATCCGGTGACAGAGCGGACTTTAAATCCATCAGTTTCTTCTGCACCGTCAGGGAAGCCAGACCACTATAGCCGGTTTCCGGCTGTTGCCAGACATAACTCAAGTCATGATTTCCCATACACCAGAGTGTCTCTGGATATTTCGTTGCAAAGTCTATGGCCGCATCGAAAGTTTCCTCATATAAACCGATATTGTACTGTTTGCCCCAATCATCGGGAATATCCATGAGGCAGACTGCCTTTTCTGCAACTCCCTGCTTTAAAAGTTCGGCTGCCTTTTGAAACATATATGGTTTTAAATGAACGTCCGGTATTACAATAACCTTCATCGTCTCACTCCTCTTCTGTGTACTTACGCGATATTCGATTCAAATCAATCTATTTGTGAGAACAAATGAAATGGTGTTGCATATAATCACACTTCTTCATTCTGTTCTTCATCTTGTATCTCCGCAGGGTACAAATCTCCATTTGCCAGTATCGGCTTGTCCGTCTATTTATTCTTCGCCTCGTTCAAAAAAGTCATCATTACTTTTCATCACACAGTTCTCCATTCTTATAAACACAAATAACTGGAATCTTAATTCCATCTTCAGTTAAAGCATCTGTTACTTCGGAATACGGAGACAACGAAATCTCCTCATTCATAAGAAATCCCATTTCCTCTTCTTCCGTCAAAAAGGCGTTTTCTTTTACCACATAATAGAAAACATAAGGCAGGCGAGCAAATTGATAAATCGCCTTAATCTTATTTTTTATAATATCGTTCTTAACAAGTTCTTCCAGAGCAGCCCTTACGCTTCTTTTAATTTCGTCATTCTTCATAACACACCCTCCAAATCATTACAGATTTCTTTTGCTTGCGAACGAGCCATCAAGACCACAGTATCCTTTGAAATGTTTAAAGCCCCGTCTGTATTCTTCATATCAAATAAAAGCAAAGTAACATTCTTTTCATCGGTTTCAAATGCCATATGGCTTCTTTGCCGTTACGGTTTCGGTGGTAAGCTTTTCGTATAATGTCACGGTGACACACCTCCCTAATAAAATAGTCTTTTTGGTCGGCCAGCAGCCGCTCTCCACGAACCATATATACATGGTCTCTTATAGATTCTATGTTTCTCAATTCTGTTCTTCATCTTGTATCTCCGCAGGGTACAAATCTCCATTTGCCAGTGTCGGCTTGTCCGTTTCAGCATTATCTTTGCATATTTCCTTGCGTTCCCCGGGATGCAAACAGATGGTACCACATGCAGCTTTAACATAAAGCGTGACATCACCAATATTCTCGGCATACAACGGCATATTCTCTGTTCTTACTGTGTAAAACTCAATATTCCGATAATGAGGATAATATCTTATATCAATCTTGCAATCATCGGTCTGAATAAGATAACTGTCCTGGAACATGCCAACATGCGGATAACCACTATAATCCATTGGCTCTAAATCGGAAGTTCTTTTATTGTATATACTATGAAAATAGTATTCGTCAAAATTCGAAAGAACAAGAAGTACCTTGTTATCCTCAATCGTAGGCCTTTCAAAAGCATCACTGTATTTTTCTTTAATAGCCTCATAGTCAGGTATCAATTCCGAAGTCAGTTCCTGCTTTTGGAACTTACAATACGCCAAAGGACAATGATACTCGCTGTTATACGTACGAATTAACGCTTCCTCATTCTCATAATCAATAATAATGTTCCGAACTTCAGAGGTATGAATAAAAGTGGAGTCCTGTACTCTTCTATGCCCGGATACTGTACCATGGGCGCAAACAAACTCCATACCATCGTTTGATGTAACTTTGTCTACATACCAATAATGAAGTGCTAATCTTCTCGATTTATCTGAAGTATGCAGTTTCTCCACGTAACCGTCAATTATTGAGACACCCTGTGAAATCAACGCTTTTTCCATATCCTTTTCAAAAGGACGAGACATCCCTATGACTATGTCTTTGCCTTCGTAAGAAAAAACAAGTTTAATGACCATGCCATAATCAAGAATCTTTCCCTCTACCGCATGCTTTTCTGACCTTACTGCATATTCATGTTTAAGCATCTTTGCCATAATATTTTCCTCCTATTCTCCGTAATAATCGAATTCTTCACGTATTTTCTTTCTCTGAAGTTCTTGGGCCTTTGTAAAACTCTCTAATATCTTCTGAGACCAGTCAAATGCCTTTTCAACTCTTTCAAAATCACTATCATAGAAACAATTATCTTCCGGATCTCTTTCGTCATAATAAGCTCCGGTATAAAAAAACTGTTGTATGTTCATACACTCATTCTTAAATTCAAGCGAAACCATGAATTCGGGCAAACGAACGGTCTCGTTAATTTTCTCACACAAATAACTGAGAATATGAGACCGATCGGATTCTTCAGCATATCCCCTGTATTTTTCAAGAATGCTTCGCAAGGTAAGTTCTATCGCATTTACGCCAACCTTGAGAATATAGGGATTTTTCTCTGAATCTCTAACACTATTATAGAAAGCACAGGCATTTTTAGCCGAATCGGAATACGAGTTAACAATTATCTCTCTGACGCTTTTTTTAATCTCATCATTTTTCATAATATTACCCTCCACCATTAAAATTTTATAAGAAATTCATCTTCCCGCAAGAGAAATTCATTTAAGATGAATTTGTTGTATGCTCAAAATGAATTTTTCAATTATCCATTCCCTTGACTCGTGCAAGAACATGACGGTACATCTTTTGCACATCGTCATTCATGTTTTCAGGAATGATTTCTATTTCTGGGTGTTGATTCTGGAATACACGGAACAATTGGTCGGCGAACCCTTGCCCAATCCATTCCACTCCGGTAAAATCGACACTAACCGTCTGAATCCCTCCAAATCATTACAGATTTCTTTTGCTTGCGAACGAGCCATCAAGACCACAGTATCCTTTGAAATGTTTAAAGTCCCGTCTGTATTCTTCATATCAAACAAATGCAATGTAATAGACTTATTAACGCTTATCGTTGCCACTGATAAACCTCCCTCGCCCCGCGCTTTACGATATCGTCAATAAACATAGAACAGCAGTATTCAATTACATAAGGGAAGCTTAGCTTTATACTTTTCCATATCATTTTTCCTTCCTGAATTTGCAATCATTGAAGACGATTCCTCACGATATACAACTTTATTCGGTTTCCTCATCAAATCCAACGCCACCCGCCAGCTTGCGGAATGCCTCCCGGTACTTGCGGTCACTCCGCTCGCAAACGGAAGCGATTTCCACGTATTCCTCTAACGAATATTGCGTCTGAACATACTCGCCGGCCGCAGCATATTCGGAAGCGAACGCCTCTTTCTTCCCGTCGCCCGCTTCGTCAAAAGCAAACTCAACGACATGCTTTCTTATGACTTCGGCCACATCCGCGCTGTCACGGTAAACGTCATTCGCGATTTTCATAATCAGTTCATAAGCCTCCTCCACGTCAAGGCTCAGTTCCCATCCGTTTCGGTTCAGCAGAACGCATGCGACAGCCAGCCCGGTTCGCTTATTGCCATCACAGAAAACCTGATAATGAGCAAAATCAAACATATATTTTGCAGCTTTATCGAAGATTGTCGGGTACAATTGCATCCCGAACACCTCCTGATACGGCGAAACCGCCGTGCTCTCCAGCAGCCCCTCATCCAGAACACCAAAGCTTCCGCCATGTTTTACGACCTGTGCGTCGTGAACTTCAATTACATCTTTTAAGGAAAATACGATTTCTGTTCTCATCACAATCCCTCCTCTTTGTTTGCCGCTTCAATCAAGCTGTATTTTTTGAAGTGACCGGTAATCTTCGGTGCAAACTCTTCATCCATATGAAAATGCCCGCAAAACCAATGCTTGAAATTAACTCCCTTGCTTCCATCATACCCTTTGTCATCGTTATAGAAAGAATCCAGATACTCTGATGTTGTATCCTTAAAGGATTCCCAATGTTCTTTTTCTTTTTTCGTTTCAGTATTCTCCACACGCTCCTCAATAAGACTGATAGGCATCGTATGGGTAATGATATAATCTACGGTATGATTGTATTTTTCAAGATTCTTTAAGGCATTGGTATATTCTGCCGATGAAGGCTGCTCGGAAGGCCACCACGTCATGCCTTCAATATGATCTTCACACCCATGGCTCTTTGCTCCGCCAAAAGCTAAGATTGTATGCCCCTGAATCTCATAAATCTCGCCACGCATCATGTGATAAACATTTGGCGCTTCCGGATGCTGATGCATCAATCCTCCGTAATGCATGACTGTCGGCTGGCCACTCCAAAACTCATGGCATTCGTGGTTTCCATCTACAAAAAGGATTTCACAAGGATAATGACTCATCCAGTTAATCCAATACTTGTAAGTTTTCAAAGCCTTGTATTTTTCCATTCCTTCCTCAGTCAATGCGGGAAAGCCGAAATCTCCACAGACAATCACAACATCGTTAGCGGTTGGCGGGGTAATGCCCAACTCCTTCATGCTTCCTTTAGAAAGTTTTTCAGCATCATGTTCGTCGTTACCATGCGTATCACCTGTAATATAAATCATTGGTATCTCTGCCATTGAAAAATCTCCTTCACCATAATATTTTTTCCGCCTAATCCAAAAGACGCACATCACGGCGGTTCTCTATATATTATTCGCCTCGTACAAAAAGGTCATCATTACTTTTCATCACACAGTTCTCCATTCTTATAAACACAAACGACTGGAATCTTAATTCCATTTTCAATTAAAGCATCTGTTACTTCAGAATATGGAGACAGCGAAACGGTTTCATTCATAAGAAATTCCAGCGCAGCTCTTGCATTATACTTTTCCATGTCTTCAGATTCCTCCGTTTTTTCAATTCAATTATCTTCTTTACAATAATTACTATACAAGAGAAAAAGAATGGAAAAATGCGAAAAACGGAGAAAAAAGGACATTTGCATAAATTTGAAAATAGTCCTTATTATATCTTCATTGCTCCCAGCATTTCCTTTAACATATGTTGTACATCAATAACATATTCCAGACAGTTCTTGGCAGACGTAATCGTCAATTCATCTCTATGTGCAGATGGATTTCTATAATCCAATCGAACCTTTTCAATAAACTGATAATCTTTTTCTATTTCACTCTCCACACTACACCTATCAGGTAACTTAAAAAGGTCACTTATCGCGTAATCCCAAAACTCCAAACGTGTCCGATCATGGTCGATGGAATAACCGATTATGTTCCCGTTCGCATCATACTCTCTCTTATATCCAACGGTTGGCACAACCGATCCCAGCGTAAATTCTCCATCCGAAATTACCTTATCCGTAATCCGTCCATGGATTCTCTTTCTCAATGCATATGGCCACTGAGACACCTCGGTATATTTTCTATTCAAAAAATCTTTGTATTTATCAAAAAATCTCTTCGCTGTTTCTACTTCAAGAGCCTTTGTGACCAAAAGACATACTCCGGAATAATCCATTGAATCCTTGTCCGGCATCTTTATCATACTGCTATAATTACTTTTCGCAGATATTAGAAAAACCTTACTTCTCTCGTCAAGCTTATCCCAAACTTCTTGCGTCAATTCACCAATAAGGTATTCCTCATAGAATGTAGTGTCTGCCACAGAGATAACATTTCTGGTGAGTTTACCAACAATATCTGCAACTTTGTCTTGAAGTTTCTTTAACGCAATCTCTTTTACATCTTCGTCAGTACTATTGAGTTCTTCACCCAATGATTCTCGAATTTTCTGTATCTGCTCAAACGACTGTTCAATCACTTCAGGCGATATCCCAATACTGCTAAAAGCCGTTTTCATAAACGAAATCATCTGGTCCTGCTGTGCAATACGAGCAGTTTTCTCATTCAATTGTACTTTATATTCTTTCTCACGTGCTTCCAGCTCTTCGATTCGTTTATCCCGTTCATCCGCCTGCAATAATGCTTTTAACCTTTCTATTTCAGCAGCCTGATCTTTGATGGTCTGTTGTTCTTGCATCTGCTTAACGGCTTTCATATATGCCTGAAGCCTATTAGCCCTAGCCTGTGTCTCATTTCTCTCTATTTCTACTTCAACACGTTCTGTGGTCAACAGTTCTGATGCATCAGATATTTCATTCTTTATAAAAGATGTTTCTTCTGCACCTGCAAATCGAATATCTCTGATATCAAGTACATCCTTTGTTTCATATACGCAAACAACAGGTATAATACGCTCTGCATATGCCATTAGTCTCTTTACCTGCTCAGAAACATTCGCCTGATTTTTCTCAATAAGATTTTGTCCCGGTGCAAAAAAAGAAACCGTAACTACACTATTTTTATTGATTACATCGAAGATTTGTTTTCTCTCATATACAGTCAAGTCATAAAACAAACAATACTTATATTTTTGATTTTGATTATGGAGGAATTCGTCAACTGTTACGCAGCAGATTTCATCTGTTTTTCCCAATTCATCTATTTCCGCTTGCGTCTGAACACAGTTCTCCCTATGGCGGAATACTACTACGCAGCCTCCCGAATAACGCTTTACTATTTCATCGGCTAACTGAACTGCCATTTTACTATCCCCTGAGCCGCCTGCCATAGCAACGCTAATTCTCTGCGCACCGGAATCAATTTTATCAATTATTTTCCTTATATACTCAGGCTGATATGGCTTTACACACATATCCATAACTGTACTCCTTCAAACATTAGTGGGTTGAATTCTAATATTTACCTCTTTGAGTTCTGTTTGTAACAAGAACTGCTATTGTATCATATGATAGCCCTTGTGTTGTTCTTTCCAAACATCTTTTCCTTTTTGAAACTGTTTAAGAATATCCATTTTCTTCTCAAATCGTTCTTTCAGCAAAGGAATGCGGCCGTGCCTTTCTTCAGTGTCCTGATAATAAATATCAAAATTCGGTTTGATCTTATTCAAATCAATCGCATTGCGGTTGGAAACATATTTGAGAAGATCTTTTTCTTTTTCTACAAAAGAATGCGTCTTAATCGTTCCCATCGGTTTGCGAAGGTCTCCAAGGGATTCCCGGAAGAACATCGAATTGCCGGAATCATATATCGGAGCGAAACCGATAAATTCAAGCGTGTCCGGATTGCGAAGAAGGCTTATATTATTCATGTGACGATCTGTATTAGACATAAGAAAATCAATCATAATCTCAACATCCAGGAATGCAGAAAAATCTTCCGCCGAAATGCCAGCCGTATTACAAACCTGTCGAAACGGATGAAACAGGGATTCGTTTGTCTTCGTTTTAATTGTTTGTAACATTTCCCACGCAGAAATACACTCTACGGTTGTACTGCAGAAGTTTTTTGAGATGCAGCCAAGACCAGTTCTGTCGTCCATTAAGGTAATGGGCGTAAGTTTATACTCCGCATAATTATGGAAGCCCGCCTGTTCCATAAGGTCACACGCAAAGACTTCGTTGATGCTTTGCTGATAAGATACTCCATAATTTCCTTTTACAAGACACCGTGAGCCTTCTTTGTCAATAATCCACTTTTTTTGTACTTCACCCTGCACTGCAACACAATTAAAACGAGTCTCCTTGTGAAGATTACCGGAGTATTGCGTAAAAGTATACTCACCAAACAAATCGGAAAAATCGTTTTCAAACAAATTAACATCTTCCCAACGAAGGTCGCTGTATCTGGGCTTAATCCAATAACAATCCGTTAAGCTCAATGCAAGATTGGAAACCATAGCGTTAATTGTGGAACCGTATCCAAGAGCCTCCAATGCACTTTTGGCACCTTGTCTTGTTTTCGGAATAGCCCTATCCTTCCACCAATCAATGAATTTCATTTCATTCATCTGTCCGCCAATCGGAAAATGGTCAAGCGTAGCAGAATTTTTAATTACCCTCCTTGGCATCGATTCGGAAATGTCTTCGTCAAGAGTCATTATAGCAACTGGTATGTTTTTGTGCATAAGAACATATTCAACGAGTTTGCTCATATAAATTCCTCCCATATAATATCGTTATCGCTTTCGATAAGTTCTTCCCATCAATCGTGAATACCTGCCCTCTCTCAAGCATAATCAGATTATCGGACATCCTTCTTACTTTTCCTCCGTTCCACTCGGAAAGAGGATATTTCCAGAAAGGCCACAGAATAATCAAGATGCTTTAATTCATTCTTCTTGTTCATTCTTGGCCTTCTTAATTCCTTTTGCAACAAAGCCTTCAAAGGTATCGGAAAGATCTGAGCCATCCGGCATAGGAAGGCCAAGGTCATTAATTACAAGTATTGTAAGGGGAGTTAAAAAATCTTCCGGATTCATAAAAAACCTCCTTTCAGAAAAGCCTACGATTCCTAATATCCATAGGCTTATATTATATCATAAGAGCAAGCTCTCTATCAAGCAACCGGCTTCATCAGATTTTCATCCGGCCCGTTCTCTACGGAAGCTGTTATCAGCTTCCAATAGTGTTTCGGCTCAGGGCTAGCAGTTCATTCATACGGTTCAAAAGGGCTTCGGTTTTCGGATCATTCTCGGAATGCCACTTCTTAAGCTTAGCCTTCCCAAGAACATTACGAAGAACATAGAGTCCAAGGTAGATGAAGCCTGCGCCGTATGCGCATAACAATAGGATAAAAAGAAGCCAATGGAACTTATGTCCACTTTTCGGTTCCGATTCGTTGATTGCCTCAAACTCGTTCTTACAAGTGAAGAACTCGTTCTGGTAACCGCAGATTGCTGCATAATAAGGCGTATCCTTTTCACGGGTAAAGGTTAGCTCGTTAGCTGCAGCCATATCGGCACCAATATCATTACCGACTGCCAGATTCTTATAAGTGGCTGCAATCTGGTTCGACTGTAATTCCCAGCCGAAAACCTCATATACATCAATATACTTATTAACATCTTCATTCATACATTTAAAAACTACAGTTTCTCTTGCCATAATACATATTCCTCCATTCTATTCCATACTGTTGTGTCTGCTTTGTTCTAATACTTTCTTCAAATATCGTTTGTTGCTACCATAGCTTAGTTTTCTCCAAGCCTCTGATATGGGAAGCCACATGGCGTCAGTGACTTCCTTTCGTTGTGGAATGATATCCCCGCCAAGATACCGAGCCTCATAAAAACGACGACTCAGATTATGAGTATTAAGACTCTCGGGATTAGCCTTTATACGAATTCCGGTTTCTTGCCCTGTCTCTCGTTCTGCCGCACGATAACCATGCTCCCCCTGGTGGATAAACCCACCAGGGAATGCGATGCTTCCGGACTTTCTCTTAACGACTAACACTTTATCATCACGAATGACAATTGCGATAGCTGACTTATTGGTATCCATACTATTTTCCTCCTAACATGATCATCGTACAAATTCATTCAAGTCTATCTTCTCAGCTTGCAGGTATTCATCAATATCCCACATATCAATAAATGCCGGGGACTGCCCACGAATAAACAACCAAGCCTTCTTCAGGGGCATAGACATAATCTCGTCGATTGGAACATTGGCCCTTTTAGAAATGATATCTGCCTGATGTAAAGAATTACAACCAATGTACAGGGTCGTATCAAAGTTCTCCATAACTACTTCCGCCTTATCTGTACCATAAAGTCCTGCAAGCTGTGACTCTGCCTGACAGACGATTGTTGCTGAGATACGACGCGAACGAATATTGGAGATAATGTTATCAAAATCCATAATCGTTACATTAGTGGCAAAATCATCCAGGACAAATCTCATAGGAATCGGAAGTGCCCCATCCTCACAAGAATCAGCGTAATTACACAACTCATTCATCGCCATACCATAAAACACATTAGCAACACCATCCAGAGACCGGTCGGTATCAGATGCCACAACAAAAACTACCGTTTTCTCATTTGCTAAGCGGTGTAAATCAATATCATTACCGGAAAGTAACTTCGATATTGCATTTCCCTCAAATGCTTCCAACTGTCCAAGCGCTGTACTGATGATACAAGTCATAGTCTTTTCAGCTTCTCGAACCTGATTAATTTTTATATACTGTCTGTATGCGAAGCTGTTTCCCTTATCCGCTAATGCCTTTTTATAGACCTCTTCAAACAAACC
This sequence comes from Lachnospiraceae bacterium, assembly GCA_045627305.1. Taxonomy (GTDB): domain Bacteria; phylum Bacillota; class Clostridia; order Lachnospirales; family Lachnospiraceae; genus ISDg. The sequence continues at coordinate 37,637 of JAZQNM010000074.1, read as the reverse complement.
GCTGACAGGGCAGCCATATAATTCTTCATCGGCATAAAACAAACCTACGATTTGAGATACTGTGTGCAGATTCTTGTCCTCATCAGGAATTCGAGGAGACTCTATCACCAAACCAATTGCAGCTGATATAAGAATCTCTGACTGCTGTTCCCAATATGGATCTTTAGAACCATTGGTCTGCATTCTTGAATCCGCATAGATAATATATCTGGCCAGTTTTCGAATATCCTCATCCGAATAAACATACACAAGAGGATTAATGCTATTCGATTGTTCCGGATGTATCAAATTGAGTACCAGAACCGTATATCCTTTCCGTTCAAGCCATCTTCGGTAACGTCTGACCAGTTGTCCTTTCGGGTCAGAGATGATTGCATTTCCAACCATATTAACGATAAGTTCTTCAATTAGTCCACGAGTCTTTCCCGAGCCGGATGGTCCAACAACTAAAACATTGTTATTCAGTCTTGTATAATAGCAGCAAAGGCTCTTTGCGTAACCTTTCCCGAGTACCATAAAGCCCTCGTCGAACCTGATTCGTTCCTCGCTTTGTATTTCCAACAGAGACTTCGCTGGGGTCTTTTTTACTAGTTTGTTTCGTGGTTTATATGATATTGGTCGCGTCATACATTCTCCCTCCTTCAAAAGTCCTCCGGATACTCGGGATAATAGGGTTCCGGGCTAGGATACAGAGATTCAATGAATGAGAGCACTTCACCCGTAAAGATACAATAGTCTTCCGGGGCACAAAAATGATTGATTTCTTTCCATTTTTCCAAACGAGTTTTCAACAATTTTACTGTTTCATCAAGTGCTTCTTCTTCATCTTCGAAGCCTTCCAGATAATCCCCTTTCTCGATGCAATCCATAATCGTTTTAATCTGTGCTTCCAACGCCGCATTAAGTTTTGGTTTCCACTCCCAATAATCCTCAGGTGCACCAAAACAAGACGGATATTGCATATACTTCATGTTCTTTTCCTCCTCTATCAATTAATCAAAAATAAGCGTTCTCGTTATATCATCCGCTATGCCCCAGGCAACAGCTTCCTCTGCGGAAAATACCCTGTCCCCATCACGTATGATCCGGTTGATTACTTTTGCATCATGTCCGGTGTGACGCGATAACACATTCGTTGTAATATCTCGCACATCCATTAATGAACGTGCTCTCGCATTCATCTCGGAAGCGGTACCTCCCATTCCCTGCATAACTCTCGGCTCATGAATAAGTACTTGGCTACTAGGTAATATATGGCGATGTCCCTTTGGCGCTGCTGCCAGAATCAGTGCAGCCATGGATGCTGCCATCCCCGTAACATATGCATCGACAGGAACTGTAGCGCCTTCAATCAAATCTACAATGACGAGGCCGTCAATGACGGAGCCACCAGGAGAATTGATCAAGATGCGTATCGGCATATTCCTTCCTTGCAAATAGATAATATCGTCTCGGATACGATTAGCATATTCCGATGTTATCTCCTCTTCGATACGAATAATCCCTTTTTCACATAAGTCATATGAATCGGCCGGGAGTACATTTATTCCGCTACTGCTTTTGTAGATGTATTGACGATTCGATTTCGGCTCCATCATAACTACCTCCTGAGTATGTTTATTGTTTCTTTGCTTTGTTGATGGCTAAATGATACCCCCGTTTAACGCAGATTACCATCTACTATATCTACTTTATGTGTGTTTTTTATTCTTGCAAAAAATACTGAAAAAGTATATATTTTAATCATACAAACCATTGGGCTAAAAGGAGCACCTGTCATATGTATATCTATATGTATTCTTCATCAATCAAACGAGAATTGCTCTTCTATCAGGACCAGTTGATTACATTGGGACATCTGGGAGACCTAGCGCTGCTTAGCCGTTCCGTTCAGTCCTGTGACTGTATGTTCTATAAGGGCCACCATTTTGTAGACGAAACATATGACGGCTTCAGCTGGTATGGTTTACTGCATGGTTGTAAGCATGCTTACAATCCGAAGTGGTGCCTTGTTGACTCGAACGAAATAACGATGAGAAAAGGATTCACTGGCTATAAGCAACCCAAAACCGGAAAGAGAATACTTGGCGGAGGACCCGAAGAGAGAACTCTTGGTTTTTGGTATACTTTCTATCCTTTCTATAAGCTCAATCACTATATCAACCAAATAGCAGAAGCTGAGAGGCGTGAATCAAGCCTTAGTGGAAGTATGTCTTTAGGCGATTACTACAAAGGAAATAAGGGTTTCGAGGCCAGCAAGAAAGAATTAACCCCTTTGTTAAGCAAGCGGTTAAGTAATGAAGCGTTCTGTCTCTTGAAAATGCTTAACTTGGAAGACGCCGTAAAGGCTTTAATTATGAATAAATTGCTTGTTGAAAACGAAAATGTATTGAATGATGCCGAAAGTTACCGACTTGATTCCTCAATTCTGTTTAAGCATGCCGAGCGAATTCATAATTCCATATTCGATCCTTCTCTTGATAAACAATGGTTTCACCGCAAGGATTCGCACGCCTCAAGGAGCGATATGCACATTTCCTACAAAACCTTTGATGATATTCTTTATCTTTTACGTGCCCTTCCGTATAGAAGCGAGGAATCTTTTGGACCAGAGCAATACAGAGACGCTGAACACAAATGGATATTAGAATATTTCATATTGGACAACTATCTTTTAGAGGAGCATTGGACAGAAATCGCACTCGCCAGAGGAAATATTCAAAACATACTATCCAGTGCGTCACCTTTTCCCAAAAGTCAGTTTAAATATGCATCTACTGATGATACTCTAAAACAGGTAATTGATGTCATAAACGATTACCTTTTGGAATATGACGATATCGGTTTACCGCCGGAGTTAAAACCCTACTATGTACTCTACTTATTATCCGTAGACACGTCCAATATGCCTTCACCTATTCAGTTAATTGCACATGGTTCATACTATCTGGAAAACGATTTACTTTATTTATTTAAAGCGATTAATGGCATAGACGCGAAACTGATACTTAAATGCTTAAGAGCAATTCTCCTCGAGTATGCGAAACAGATGCTATGTTACTGGCTGCCGCTTTGCGATTCAGAACTTTTTGTTACGAAAAATGATATCTCAGATATCCAAGTTCACTTCTTCACCTCGCTAAACGATCTGCCTGAATTAATTAATTCGCTTTGGTCTGTCGGAACACCCGGGCCAAAAGGAACGTACAGCCTTCATCCGTGTCATCAATGCGGAAAGCTTTTCGAAGCTGCCGGTAAGAATCACCATTATTGTCCTGGGAAATGTAGCGAACAGCACGAGAAGAATAAGCATTCCAAAAACATTCACAACATTTCAGCACACGTAAGAACCATGAACGAGCGCAAAGAAAGCCTTAAGGGCAAAATTCTCTGTAACCTCAATGGTAATTCCGTAAAAGCTGTGCGTAATTTCGCATATGCCTGTTATAGTTATGCTTTGATGATAGGAACTGCGTCTCCTGTCAATGAGTACTTGAATCAATTCACCGACGATATTGTCTTCAAAAGGGAATTAAAACGAATCAGTTACGGCAAGAAGATTAGTTTCGCAAAAGATTGGGAATATGCATTCATAAATGATGACGGAAAGTTATCGTTTCAGGATATAATTCCTTCCTCCTTTTGGGCAGTCATTGAGAATTTTTACGAAAACTTATCCTTAGAAGATGGCTTATCCCCAGCAGATAGCACCGTTCTGAGCAGAAAAAAAGCGCCTTCTGATTCTTCTCAGAAAAAGCACAAGATAAAAGATGCCATTTTTTTACATGAAAACTATAAGCAATTATTGGAGAAAATGAGAGGGCTTTCCAAATCTACGAACACTTCTCCACAGGAGGACGATTTTATCGCCTCCTTCAAGCAATACCAGAAACAACAGGAAAGAAAAGCACAGAAGGAAGTCACTTATACGAGATAAACAAGGAAAATGAGTGAATAAACAGTAAGCGTTACAATAAACAACCTCACAAGGAAACTTACTATCTAATATTACTTTCTTAAGAAAAACCATTCAAGTCATCTCAGCATCAAACATTTTCCCATATCTACCATTGTGTAAAAAAGCAGGAAAATCAGTCATAATATATTCCATTTCTGAAATATTCTCCATTGGAGGACTCCTTTTTAATCAATCACATACTCAACTCCGATATACTCCTCATCTCTCCCGATTTCAATCGTCTTATACGCTCCTTATTCCGGTTCCGGATCATAGAACTCGTACCGCTGACCGCCGATTTCAAAATACAGATGTGCCGTCAATGTGTCCGGTGCCTCGAAGTCCGCTTCCACCTCTGCCACGCCGCCAACGAAGTACAGCGGGAAGATTACTCGGTTCTTTCCTCCGTACAGTTCCAGATAGGCAAATGTCATTGTCTGGAAATATACTCTTGCGTGAATGGTACAGTCAAGCATCCGGATGGATTCCGAATAATCAATCTCAGGAAACAGGAATGCCTTGGTCCATTCCCTCTCCTTGAACTCACGTTCCTTCAGGCCGTCCTCATTTGCCGTAATGACTCCTTCCTCTGTTAAGATTCCGATTACTCCGGTTGTCTCATTGATGACTCCGAGCCCAAGGCAGCGTACCCATTCGATATCCTCCATCGGATAGGTTTCTTCCGCTTGTTTCAATATCTCCCATCCTGTAGAATATCTTTTCACCTTCTGCGTGTTTCCTTCGGTCAGTTCGATATCTCCGGTTGTCTGGTTTAGCCACAGATATCCCTTATAGATACCGGTATTGTCAGCGGTTCTCTGTCCGAGAATCATCCACAATTCTGGATTGTCATCCAGATAAATCCTATCCACGGTCAGGATATCCCCACTTGTATTGGGGTAATACTTCCAGTGTTCCGTCGTCCATTTGGCGAACTTCGCAAGGTCGGCTGCATTCTTATAATTCCGATAATTGACGGTCGGGATTCTGGTATCCCTGGCGTAGGTCAGAATGACATCCATATCTTCATCCGTCAGTTCGATTCCGAAACGTTCCTTTACCCTTTGCATGGTGCGGAGCTTCACCCCGTCCGAGAAGCAGTATGCGAGATCCCACAGATAGTTCACTCTTGCCGTCACGCGGTCCATATATAAAAGATAAAAGGCCTTTGCGGTGCAGGCGAACAGGGATGTGGCAATCCAGACGATGACGGCAAAGAACAGGAATATTGCCAGAAACGGTCCCATAAAAAAAGCGGAAAGACAACCGATACCGACAGCTGCCTTTCCGCCACTTCCGCTTTGTTCCTTCTTCCGACCGAAGCGGCTCAGAAGAAAGAGGATGATTCGTTGTTTCATATCGTCTCCTTCCCCAAAAGAAAGAGACCCCGGTTCACCCGGAGTCTCCGTATCTTTCTGTTATGTTATTTTATCGTGCCTGGATCATTTCCATAACTGCCGAATAATAATCGTAAATGGCAATGCACAGATGTTTCAGGTCTTCACCGGAATCCGACCAGAGCGACAATTCAATGTAATATAGAGGATTGCTTGTGATGGTGATGTCACCAAGCTGGAAAATCATATCCTCGCCAAGTTTTTCAATCGAAGTGGAATCTTTCTCGATATAATACTGGTTCGTGTTGCCAACCCGTATCAGTTCATTGCCGTCAGTCGCCATCTCAATGTAACTCTGCGCCGTATCCTCATCGGCAAATGTGAAATATGCACGGTATCGGATGGATGACTCCAAAACCAGACTCACACCGTCAAACTTCACGGAACGGTTGAAACCGTTCTGAATGGTCATGGTTGACTTATTTGCCAAATCGGTAAGTACATCATCCGCACTGCTCAATGCCGATATATCAGGTTCCGTTCTCTGGTATTCTGTTCCACCGGTTCCTGGATAAACAATCCCCCCGCCTTCACCTGGATTAACGGGATATGTAATACCACCTTCGCCCGGATTTACGGGATACGTAATGCCACCTTCGCCCGGATTTACGGGATATGTAATGCCACCTTCGCCCGGATTTACGGGATATGTAATACCGCCTCCTCCGGGAATGATACTTCCGCCGCCAGTACCCGGATCAACAATGACGTCTCCACCACCCGGATTAGTTCCTCCGCCACCCGTGGAAATGACTCCTATAGTACCATTTACAAGCGGTTCATAGTCAAAATAATAGATTGCCCAATCTGCATATTTCAGAAGTTCTCTGGCAACCTCCTTCTCTTTCTCCGAAGAAATGGAAGCATTGGATTCTTCTAATAAACTCTCACAGTATTTTTTGACGGAATAAGAATAAGACGTTGTTGTGTCTCCATATGTTACCTTTACAGTGATAAGGTCACTCATTTTCTTAATCGGCATGGTACACTTCACGCCATACAAGGTCTCACCGTTCTCCACTTTCACAAGGTCCGAAGAAAACTGTGCCGATTCTTCAGCACCATTCCCATATCGGATTGTGACGAGAGGAGCACTAGGATTACTATATAATCTGAAATAGAAAATCAAATCTACCACATCGGAAAGGGAAACGGAATGCCCTACCATTTCATCCTGGAGTAATTCAACTTGAATGCCATTATCTTTGGCATGGTTGTATGCTGCTGAACCATACCCTGTTTTGATAACAAGATTCGTACAAAACAAAAATGCAAAATCACCAATACTCGTCACGCTATTTGGTATCGTAATACTTGTTAGGCTTGTACAAGACTTAAATGCAGAATCACCAATACTCTTTACGCTATTTGGTATCGTGATACTTGTTAGGCTTGTACAACCATCAAATGCACCGCTACTAATACTCGTTATGCTATTCGGTATCGTGATACTTGATAGACTTTCACAAAACGAAAAAACATTCCTATCAATATTCGTCACGCTATTTGGCATCGTGATACTTGTTAGTTTTGTACAATCATAAAAAGCCTCATAACCAATTTTTGTTACGCCATTCGGTATCGTGATACTTGTTAGACTTTCACAAAACGAAAAAGCCTCATTACCAATCATCGTTACGCTATTTGGTATCGTGATACTTGTTAGGCTTGTACAAGACTTAAATGCAGAATCACCAATACTCGTTACGCTATCCGGTATCGTGATACTTGTTAGCGTTTTACACCTATCAAATGCATTATTCCCAATACTCGTCACCCCGTCCGGTATCACAACCTCCGTTGCGGTACCGTTATACTTTGTCAGTACCCCATTTTCGATTGTGAAATCACTTTCGTCGACTGCGCATGCCGTCCCCACGGCAAAAAGGCACAATACGACCATCATCACACATAAGATAATCCGCTTCATAACATCCCTCGCTCGTTTTGTCTTGATTCCCCAAAGAGGAATCACCCATTCATCAACACACTTCAAGTATATGCTTTTTTCGAATCTCTTGTCAATAACAGGCAGACAAATCAGGGATATATATTTCAAACATTTTCCTATATTTCAGTAGCATATCTCATCTTCCGCCTTCCGTTCCGAACATCTCCATCTTATACTCCGGTGCCTGAATGAGAAGCTTGTAACGCTCATTCCCGCACTGGAACAGGCAGCGTGCCCTGGATGCGGTACTGATGACACAGAATTCACACTCCTCTAACTGCAGAAGGTCACAGTACTCCGACTCCTCCACGGTTCCCGGATAAATCAGGCATTCATCGTTATGACAAATGCCTGCTAGTATCACTTTATGCGATTTTTAGGTTGAGCGAATAAAAATAATACTTATTATTTTCCCCAACAATGAGTACAAGGTACATAATTAACACCTGAGCCTTGTCCGTTGCAAGCCGGGCATGGACCGGGAATAAATGAGAAGCCATAGCCTGTACCATTGCACATTCCGCAAAACTCCGTTACGCCGGTATCAGGTATCGTGCAAATTCCTGTTCCGCCGCAAAATGTACAAACATCAGCAGCCGTAGGATGAGTCTGCTCTGCATTCATACATAGTCTATGTAAGAATTGAAAATGTGATAAAAACAAAAATCCGGTGACGAATGGATACAAATCCACACATCACCGGATAATTCTTCTTGACGAACAATTTCCACTGCTTTAGGCTGCCGTGGCAGATGAACACAGTACTTTTATCATCTCTCCTCCCTTAATATCGAATACATCACCAAATCAAACATGCCTGAATTATTCATTCCAGCCTGGCGAAGTACTCCTTCTTTGTGCATACCGACCTTTTCCATTACACGTCCTGAATTGGGGTTGTTGCTATCGTGACCTGCTTCGATTCGATTTACATTTACCTCGTCAAAAAGGAAATCAATAACCGCGCGTAATGCTTCTGCCGTGAGTCCTTTGCCCCACCAGTTATAACCAATTGCATAGGTAACCTCAACTGTCCTTGTCCGCTCCTTTACTGTAGGGGCTGCGATTGTCCCGATGACCCTATTCGTGCCTTTCTCGGCTATCGCCCAGCAGTATCTTGAATCGCTTGCATAGCGTTCCACGAAATCATTCATTAGTTCTTCCGTCTCCGAAACGGAGTTATGAAGTTCCCATGTGAGGAAACGGTTTACGCGACTGTCTGAACACACATTCTGATACATATCCGCCGCATCTTCAATCGTAAATCTACGCAGAAAAAGTCTTTCGGTTTCAATCGGCTTCGTACCGCAATGTGTCAATCCGCTCATGCTTATTCCTCCCAAATCTACAGCCTTGATATTATACTATCAATATTCAGAATGACAAATCCATTCTCTCTTGGACACTGTTTTGCCAGAGTAACAAATCCTCTGCAATGAAAAACAAGGTTAAAACCGAAACTTCATCATTGGAAGAACATGTGCTTCATGGTTTCTTGGCATTTGCCTGTCGATTGCCCTGCATCCGAACCTCGTCATATACAAATGACACGCGTAATCATTGCATTTTCACGCATCACTTACCACCGTATTTCAACACTCGCATAACCATTAGGTGAGATAATGTTCTCAACGCTTCCATAAACATCCATCTTGTCACCCTCATGCCATGTTACAGTGGTTTTAAACACTCCTGTCGATTTAAAAGGTGTTGCCAGACGGAACGGAACTAAAAACGCAAGTTCATTCCCGGTAACGCCCAAAAAGACATTATTTGCTTGCCAATCATCAGCGTTCGGATAATAAAAATCATAATAATCCTGTATATAGAGATTCAAATCCATGGTATAAGTTGAACCATCAAAGGAGCATGATGCTGCCATTCCATATGAGCACCATTTCAAGCCAAAAAAGCCGTCTATTTCGTCAAGGAACTGGATTGCATGATCGCCGGCATTTTTATCAACAAATGTAATAGAATCGCCCGGTTTTAAACTCTGCTCAATCGCACGCATAATGTTACTCACATCATTATTATATATGTTTGAAACAAGAGAATTTTCATTTAAGAATGATCGTATTGAAAAAGTAAACTTGCTTCCATCTCCATAAAGATAATGGTTCAATAATTTTCCTGCGGTGGGAGTAAGTGGATTTATATATCCCGTTTGTCCTGCAATTTCAATTAATCCGGCACGATTATATATATCTTTAAGATATGCTATGTCGGCCAAATTAATCTTTCCTTCTACCAGCAGTTTAATCATATATGCATTCGGCACATCTTTTGAAGGAAAAAACTGTTTATAACTAATGCTATTATCGAGAGTTTCCTGTAACGCAGAGCCAATCTCCCCTCCCAGCGCAAAGAATATGAAGGACGCCAAATCCGAGTCAGACTGGAATCTATAATGATGTTTCCTTGTATTATATAAGCTCCAATAATCACTCATAGTAACGGAACTAGACTTTTCAACACTTGAATTATACGGTTCTACAGAAATATCCTTCGTAGACGTATATCGATAGTTCGTCAATTTATAAAAATCTTCATATTCTTCCTCAGTATCGGAATTCCCGACTACTTTTATGGGATTTGAATTGCTCTCCTGTTTTACCAATACTTCTGCAGTTCTTCCGGTTTTCTTGTCCTTGAAGGTGACTATCACCGAACGTTCATTTGCAAACTGATTCGGTCCTACCGCAATTGCGTACTCACCGGACGAATTTCTCTCAACCCATGCCCATGTTTCATCATTTGAAGCACTCCATTCAATATCGCCTTGCTTACCATTCATCGTAACGGTATCTCTTCCACCCTGAGACGGAAATGTCCTGGTGGACGGATTAATAGAAAGATACGGCGTAGGAGTCGCTGTAGGCTTCGGTGCGGCCTTTTGAGTTATAGTAATATATGCACTTTCCCCTGTAACATTATCCGTTATCTTAACTTTAACCGAACGTGCTGCATATGTATTATTTCTATTAACGCTAACCTTAATGCTACTGCCGTCATAAATCAATGTAACCCAATCCTTCTGTGTAGAGGGATTCCACTGATAATCGGAAAATGTCAAACTGCCCTTGCAACCATTTACCGTAATGGTATCCGTTGCAACAGCACATCCATACTCTCTTGTTGCAGAATTCACCGTCAGATAAGGCGTAGGTGAAGGTGTAGGATTATTAGGCTTTGGCGTCGGCGTTGCAGGCTTCGGCGTCGGCGTTGCAGGTTTCGGCGTTGGTGTATTCGTTGGAGCTACCGGAGGTCGTCTTTCCTGAGAAACACTTATTGTTACTGTCGCTTTTGACCCTTTGTCCTGAATAACAACTGTTCCGTTTCTGGGGTCAGTGGTTGCGTTCTCTTCAACCGTAATCGTATAAGTGGAACCTGATCCGTTTACTGTAATCCAGGTGGATTTTCCCATCACTTCCGTTCCGCTACCGGTTACGCCACTTAACTGAATACTTTTGCTTTGTGACCTGTAATCCAAAGATATGCTGTTAGGTGATGCTACAAGCTCTGGAATACTTGTTGGCGTCGGCGTATTGGTTGGCGTCACAGGCTTCAGCGTTGGCGTTGCAGGCTTCGGCGTTGGTGTCGCAGGCTTCGGTGTTGGCGTCGCAGGCTTCGGTGTTGGCGTCGCAGGCTTCGGTGTTGGCGTCGCAGGCTTCGGTGTTGGTGTCGCAGGCTTCGGTGTTGGTGTTTTAGGCTTCGGTGTTGGTGTCGCAGGCTTCGGCGTTGGCGTCGGCTTTCCTGTTTGTTCGAGATAGATTGTCCATTTATTCGATCCCTCAGTAAAATCTATACTACCACTTCGTTTAGAAGACCCCGTATTCTCTGAAACAGAAATAACATATGTTGACCCGCTTTTTGTCCAGCTCACCCACGTAGGCTTACCCATACATTTGACTCCGGTATATGCACCTGTCAAAGTCGCATATATTGTCTGACTTCCGGCACCAAAAGACAATTTCTTAGTACCATTCAAGGGAACAGTAATCGTGTATGACGCATTTGCTTTATGAGCGCCCAACGGCGACAATAGCCCTATAACAATCGCAATACATAGGAACTGACATAAACGTTTTTTGGTTTTACTTGCATAATACTGTTCCATCTGCTTTCCTTTCTTTCACGTCATTCTTCCTTCGAAAAAAACAATATTTCAAAAGGTTAATCTTCCCTTCCACGCTTTTATGCTCTTTCCATCTTGGGAACCGCTCACCCTCTATGCATAGCATTATAAGGTATTTCTTTTGATAATTCAACATATTCAGCACTCTGTAAAATCCATCTTTCCCTTCCGTTGCGAACATCTACATCTTGTACTCCGGTACTCAAAACACTAAAATAACAAAACAGGCATTCATCATAATGACAAATGCCTGTTGAATATCACTTTATTCGATTTAAAACATGTTGTGCCTTATGTATCATCGTTTTTACCGCACCTAACTTAATTTACTACCACTCTTTATTGCCATTCTTGCCTGAGCGATTCTACTCAATTCTTCACACATCTCAATAATGGTTCCATGATCCTGTTCTGAAAGAGTACAAGCCAACAAATCATTTCCAACACATTTTCCATCGTTATCATAAAGATAATAGAAAAGATATATTGAAAAAGGTTGATAATGAAGTACCTCCATATCCTCAATACCATAAGTAGTCATAATCTGGGTCAGTTTCCAAATCAAGTACTAATGCCTTTCCGTTCTTCTGATACATATCCACCGTAACGGATCCTTCGTTGACTCTAATTACATAAACAGACTCCAACTTACCCTTTTCTATCATTCCCACGCCACAATTCACCGCATTGATTGCAGTCAACTCATTATCAATTCCCTTTTTCTGTGCAATAGTCATATCCGAATAAAAACTTGCTAGTCCTTTGTCTTGCAAATCACGGACTGTAGCACCGTTGTCAAGCAGATAATATGACATAGACATCTGTATGTCAGAAAACTGAATTGCCGGATAATCATTCAAATGTTCCAAAAATATGCTTCCATCATCAATTCTGTATTGTTCCAAATCTACTATGGTGTCGTCAAATACTACAGCCACAAGACTTGGGCCTTGAAAATCCTGAAAATAGGAAAAACCTTTTGCAATACACTTCTTATTCAGCATCTCATAGGCCTCTATACAATCAGTTTCCTCTGTACCTTGCGTAATTTTTACTCTACAATCTTCATATTCCGTCTCATCCATATCAAAATAATCTGAAATAGAGTATCTCTCATTGGTAACATTCTCTGCCAAAGAAAATTCGCATGTCGCATTACATGCGAAAGAAAAACAGCACCAGGAATCCACCGGTCTTCTAAAATCAGATTTGTTCGGTTTCTCCATGTACTTTTCTGAAAGAACAAATAAAAAAGGGGTTTCGTCCAGAGATAAATTGGGGATTTCTTTACTTTCTTCTGCAGAATCGGAATAGAGCCCCTTCGGTCCATATGGGATCATTTTCTGTCCATCCACTACCAGCACATCGTTCTCGCTAAATTGTGCAATCAATTTATCCATACCACAGGAAAGGTCATACCTGTTCCCATCAAATACGATTTCATAGCCCTTTGATGTCTCTTCCTGCTTTTTCTTGCTTTTCTCTTTTTTGCATCCACACATACACACACATAATAGCAATACCGTCCCCAATGCTAACAATCGCTTAAACTTTCTTACTTCCATTCTTTTAAATCTCCGTTTCACACAATACTTGAATTCCCAGTCAATCTTCACGTGAACTTCATCATCGTTTTGGTTCTACGATTCTGACTTGTCCGTTGATTGTAGCAAGCAGATTATCTTCCGAAATATATTCGCTATTCGCGGAATATAATCGCCGATGGACTATATTATACCATTATTTCTCGTTATGTCAATAATATTTACCTTATGATTTATTTACTCTAATGATTTTATGCAATCCCATGTATTCTCAATCCATTATTCACAACCAAAATGTCATCGATTGTAACATCGAACACCTCAGCCAGCACAATCAGGTTATCCACCGTAGGCAATGCGGTTCCATGCTGCCACTTATAGATAGCCTGTGGGGTCGCAAAGCCGAAGATATTCTGCAAATCCCTAACGCTCATTCCTGCGTTTACACGCATTGCCGATATATTCTTTCCGGTAGCAATCATATCAATTGATGGGAAAATACGAATCATTTTGTCCTCCTGTTCCGCTTCCTAATGCAGGAGGACGGATGATTTCGCCGAATCCTGCCTATTCGAAAGCCTTAAAATTGTATATTGGTTTCATCACCTCGTAGCTTTTGTATCATAGGAAATGCGACGCAATTTCCTATGATACAAAAAAACCGCCTGTCTCGTTTGAGATAAGCGGTTTCGAAATTACTGTCCTTTGTTAAGTCCCTTCACAAGACTTAAATCTATAGCATCGATATTCTTAACCTGTTCATCCTATCCGAGCACATCAAAGAAAGACTCTGTTCGTTTTCGAGCAGTGCCACTTCTTTACATTCGCATAGAGCAATCAAGTTACTGAATATTGCAAACATCGTTATTCCTTTCCGGGCAAATTCCATGCCTCTTTCTAAAATTGGTGTCACTATAGCACAATCGTTCCGATTTGTCATTATACCTGTGGTATACACCCCTTTGATTTATCAAGTTCTATCAGATTTGCCTGCATTTGTCAAGAATGCATTCTATTCCAATCCCATAAAACCTAAAATCGCATATAGAAACTTATTCCTGCCCTTCAGACTGTTTCGTATTTCGGCATACTCCTTTTCCAGCAAAGCAAGTTCCTCATCGGTCGGAATATCTGAGGAATACAGAACCTTCTCGAGCGAATCCACGAATCCGCTTAAGGAATACCCTTCTTCTTTCGTCACTCTGGCTGCGTACTCGCGAATAGTTTCATTCCCTTCTCTGTTGAAGCCGAGTCGCTTAAGCATACGCATCATTCGATTTCCCAGCAATCGGGTTCTTTCCACACTCGACAATCGGGCAACATGACGTTTATTCACGATCCTTTCCACAAAAAGAATTACAATCAGAACAATCAGACACAAAACACACGGAACGGCAATCATATACCAGCGAAGTTTTTTCTCATCCTCATGCTTCTTGTCCCCTATATGTACGGCGGACTGATTCTGTTGCTTCTGCTTTTCTGCTTTCGGATCATGAATCTCCCACGCGGATTTGCCGAAGTACCCGGGGGTCGGTTCAAATACCATCCAGCCAACTCCCTCAAGGTAAGCCTCCGGATAAGCGTGTGCATCAGTATCCAACACTTCTGTAACATCGTGATTTTGTTTCACGACATGATACCCCTGCACATAACGGGCGGGGATTCCTTCCACCTGACACAGAAGCACAAAGGCTGTCGCAAATCTTGTACAGTAACCCTTCCGTTCTTCCAAAATAAAATAATCAAGGAAGGCCGAAGGCGTTACAACATCAGAGGGCATATCTCCCGGCGTGGTCGTATACTCAAATTCCTTAAATGCCTTTTCCAAAGCAACGAGTTTCTCATAATCGGATTCGGCACCACCGATGGCATTCTCAAGGAATTCTCGCACGCCATCTGATAAATCCTCTTTCGTCAATGCATTCGGATACAATCTGTTGCCATACAGGCTTTCCCGATATTTCAGAAAAGCATCATATGAATACGCCTCATCCTGTAACCCCAGTGATATACGCGTCAAGTCCCATTTTTCTTCTGTGATATAATCTCCAAGTGCAAAAAAAGCGGCAAGTGATTTTTCATTCTGGTTCAATACAAGAAAATGGGTCCGATAAGTCGTTCCTTTCCCGCATTCCTTGTTAAAACTGAGATTCTTTCCGTCGAACAGTATCTTCTCGTTGCATTCTTCAAGTGAAGTCGTCTTCTCCGGAGTAAGAATATATCGCGTCTTCTGCCCGGTATATGTGACAAGCAGTTCACCGAACTTATAGTAGTCACCTGCATCTTTCTCGTCAAACATGGATGTCAGGCAGGAAGTTTCTATCGTATCCATAAAATACGGATAAGCCTGCTCTGCTTTCTCCCAGATTCGCCCTGTAAAATTCTCATAATAAGTTCCGTCAAGATAAATATCAGACGGTGTTCCGTATGTAAAACAAAGTTCCAGCATTTCTTCTCCGATTTCGATAATATCTCCGCTGATTTCAGCATTATTATCATCGAAACCGGCTTTTGTCCCAGGCCCGTTAAAGGAAGGAAACAGTTTGCAGAATTTCTTCTCAATACTTATAACCACGTTTTTGACGATGGCCCAGTCATAAGGCTTATTGCTAACGGGAATGTAGTACAAGGCAATAACTCCGGCCAGAAGGAATGGTACAATTCGAACCACATAGTCCTGAATGTGTTCTTCGCCGCGTCGGTGACGCCTGATTTCTTCAACAAGCAAAGTGCCAATGAAAATAACTACCGCCACAATACCTTTCTTCTCATCCAGAAAACTCGTCCAATAGGAACTAACCAGAATTCCGCCAAGGATAACACCAACTGCTATCTTTATGACACGAACTCGAATCATCAGTATTCCGATAAGCACGGCAGTAACCGCTAAAGCAAGCGCCACACCTACCCAGTTATATTTCTGAAACCAGGAAAGACGTTCCGTCCTTTTTGTAACAAGCAGAGCTCCAAGAAGAACCGCCGCCATACAACCGACTAGTATCACCTTCGTCTTTTTGCTGACCTTAATGAATACCGTTAGTAGCACAGCCAGAACAACCATCAGGAACATAGAAGCATTGGCTATATTCAATCCTGCCACATCAACCAGTCTGCAAAAAAGTGCTGACCAGGTCACCAACGCCAACGAAAGAATATAGATGAGGGTATAAATAATATCAATCATATCATCCCCTCCGTTTCTCCATCAGCCCGAAGAACCAGAAGGCTTTCTTCCGTCACACTTCCGCTTTTCAAGAGTTCCGTCCGAAGTTCATCGACATTCACATCCGGGGCAAATACGACCTTCGATATTTCAGCATAGAATTCTTCAAACTCACGCATACTGTGAAGGGCAAGATGCTGAAGTCCAAAGGAGGAATAATACACCTCCACATCAGCATTTTTCTGTGCATAATATATAACCAAAGTAATCAGAGTTGTAATCAGTTTATCCTCACACGGTATGTACTCCCAAGTTTCCTCCCCGATGCGCTTTGTGTCAAGTAAAATGGAAACACTGCCACGCTCTTCGGAAACTTTCTCCGAGGACATCAGTTTTCCGCTTCTTGCTGTGGCCTTCCAGTTAATAATGCGGATGGAATCTCCCTCCGCATACGAACGCACAAGAATATCCCTTGCTTCTGAACCGCTATGGGAAATACGTCCCTGTGCAGTCTTTTCAGCCGCCGTATCTCCGTTTGGAAATTCGATTGCAGGAAGCACATTTGCCTTGAATGGTTCACGATTCTTGTAAGTTAACTGAAACAGATTGAAGAAGTCCGTAATCGTGACCTTTTTCACACCAATTTCATACTCGCCACGGTATTTACATACAATATTGGTTGTAACAACCTTCCCGGAACGTGGTAAGAGTTCATAGTCTTCTTTCTGATTAAAATCCCCGTAGTCCACGCCGAATTCATAGAACGATACTTTAATTCGGGCAAATGCAAGGAAGGTTTCATTCTGCAGGGTAAAAAAATAGGAGATTGGAGTACGACAGGTAACGTATTTACCGCCCACTTCCTGATAGAATTTAAAAGTAAACAACACAAAAAGAAGGTATCCGTACATCACAACAGGGAGTAGTGTCAGAGCAGTAAAAATACCATAGCTGACTACTCCTCCGTAGAAGGAAATACCTACCAAAGAAAGAATCCACAAACCATAGAATATCAAACGATTTCTTCGCATGGATTACTCCTTATTGCTTACTTCACAGGTACTTTAGCAGATGCAAGAAGTGCGCTGAGAATCTTGCCTGAATCCTCTTTTCGAACGCGGGCATCCTGTGACAGGGTAAGGCGGTGTCTCAGCACATTTACCGCTACTGCTTTTACATCGTCCGGGGTAACAAATGTCCTTTCAGAAAGATAGGCCTTGGCTTGTGCCGCTTTCGTCAACTGCAAAAGCGCGCGCGGGCTGGCACCCGTTACATAACGTGCTTCTTTTCTGGTCAAATCAATAATATTATAGATAAATTGTAAAACCGCATCGCTGACCTGAACTGCGTCTACAGCCTTTTTCGCAGCGATAATATCTTCTGCGGTCATTTCATTGTTCACGCTGGCAAGCTCTTTATGTGCCAGATGGTTCCTCGCCATAAGAAGTTCCTTCTCCATAGACGGATACCCGATGGAAAGCCTCATCATAAATCTGTCAAGTTCTGCTTCCGGAAGAGGATAGGTACCAATATATTCAATAGGGTTCTGCGTAGCAATAACAACGAATGGTTCTGGTAGTTTCATCAGCTTTCCGTCAGCACTGACCTGTCCTTCTCCCATGGCTTCCAAAAGGGCAGCCTGTGTCTTAGGGGATGTTCGGTTGATTTCGTCAGCAAGAATCATCTGATGCATAATTGCACCCTCGCGAAATTCAAACTCATTCGTCTTCATGTTGAATACAGAAATGCCGGTTACATCCGACGGAAGGGTATCGGGAGTAAACTGAATACGACCATAGTCAAGTCCCATGGCCTGTGCTATCGTTTTCGAGAGTGTCGTCTTTCCGACTCCGGGAACATCCTCCAAAAGGATATGCCCACCGGCCAGAATGCATGTGAGGATATCCTCAACCACGGCCTCTTTTCCCACAAAATAACCATTTATCGTCTCTCTTAATTCTTTTATCATACTGTTCCTCTCTCTACGGATTCCCGGAAAATAATCACTTGCTTTTTTAATTTTATTGCAAACACAAATGATTCATAGTAATTTTACTGCTTTTGTGATATAATGACAAGTGGAATATAAAGGGAATAAGGAGGATTCTATGAAGGCGACAGATAAAATATTTCGGTTACTCGGCATTGCTTTTACATCACTTGGAGGTTTGTTCCTGATAATCGGTATCATCATTTTGTGTAAGACGAATATCATGGAATTGGGGCTCTTTGCTGTAATAGGCTTTGTATTTAGTTTGATTGGCGTGGGATTCTTGATTTCACAGATGAAAAAATCAAGGAAACGAAAAGAGCTTCTTCAAAACGGCAGACGTTATACCGGTAAGATTTATGGTTATATTGAAGATAAAAGCATCCTTTTGAACAACGCATATCCGATTAACATTAAGGTACATTATTTTGATATCGACAACATTGAGAGAGAGGCAATTATTCCGACAGGCTTTGCCAGAGGAAGCGGCGAATATCCCCTTGGTGCAACCATTGATATTGTTGCTTTGGATTCCTCTTATACATGGATAGAAGGTTCTGTACGTTTCGAAACCATTGAACGGGAAGAAGAGTTGATGGATGATAAGCCCCTTAATCCTACAGGGCTGAATCTCATCGCAGTAGAATGCCCGCATTGTGGTTCAAATTTCACTGCAACACATGGTTATGTAAGTAAGTGTCCTTACTGTGGCAGTTCCATTAATTGCTAAAATGATAACTTGGGGACGGAGGTGAACATATCATTTTGATATGTTCACCCCCGTCCCCAAGTTATCATCTGTTATTCCTTTACAAATCGGTTAGCTATCCAATAGGACAGCCCGTACAGCACAACCGCACCAATCGGTATGAGTTTTTTCAAAAGTGACAGGGTATCCTTATGCTTTGCAACCCATAAAAGAAGGGATTCTATACTAAAGCTTCCTATCTTATCCAGGTCTCCAAAGAACAAGAACCACATAAAACACATTACAATGGCTACCAGAATTATGGTGCCGACGAAGATTGCCTTTTCCTTTCCATAAAAGAGAATCAGCGGAAGGTCAATAGCAGCAATCACCAGACATATCCCACCAAGAGGAATCAGGAAGGAATTTAACAGTTTTGCATATTCCTTTACAAATCCCGCATTGCAATTCGCCACATATACTTTTCCGCAGGCAAACTGCAGTAAAATCACGGTAATAATCACGATTCCCACAAAGATATATTTCGATGCAACATATGTTCTTTTGGAAAATGGCATCGCAAACATATAGTTTCTCTGCTGATTCTTCCTGTCATCCTCACCAATCTTTATGGTCAGTACTGCCGCATACGAAGCAGTAATCACAATATACAACATAAGGCACATCAAAAACATCATATCCACACTGCTAGCCATCGCATCACTCGGAACAAGTAACCTGCAGACAATGAATATTGCCGTAGCAAGAAGCAGGATAAAGGCTATATTCACTCTCTTGCTTCGAAAGGCGGTAACATATTCTTTATACAGTAATCCAATCATCAGATCATCCCTCTCTTTCTCTTCACCTGACACACGGACCCGAGGTACGATGCTGCCATAAACAAGACAGCAATCAAAAGAAGAATGTAGTATTTGTGTTTCAGAAATTCCACCATATCCGTAACAATCGACAGGTCAAGTTCTCCCGTTGTTTCCCCTTCGGGACCACTTGCCGCAATGAGCATTTTGAAGAAATTCAAAACCTTTCGGAACCGGAGTACTACCAATATTACTGCCATGGAGAAGAGTGACAGAAACAGGGCGTTATCTCCTTTGTCGATACCAAGACAGAAGGTATAAAATATCGTAAATGCTCCGAATATCAGCATAAGTGCCGCAACGGAAAGAATAATTCCGACGAAATCGGCAAATGAAATAATGTCCGTCTGGGAAGCAAGCAAACCGGCAATTCCCAAATCCAGCAATACACCGACTCCAAGCATCAGAAGATTCGTAATGTACTTGGCCAGAACACGTTTCTCGATGGAAATCGGCAGACTGACACCAACCTTAGCAAAACTAGCTTTTGCATCATACGAAAATACCGTTCCCACATCTCCCGCAAGTGCCAACGGCAGCAACATAAACAAAGTCAGGACCAGTGTCCCGATTGTTTTAATATCAATTGCGCTCAGGTCTGCATCCATTGAATTCAGTGTATGAATGTTTCCGGTGCGGGCACTGATTACGAACATAGTCCCGATGATGCCGGTACAGATTACCGTGAAGAAAAATGTAATCCGCATCTTACGAAGGCACATCAGATCTTTCAAAATCAATCCTTTCATAGTTACCTCACTGACTCACCGGCATGTCCGATGCAACATCTGTATTCTTCGAATTCATCACGGAACGGCTGACATAGAAAAGCATGATTTCCTCTAAAGAAGGCTGCTCCATAACCATATTCGGATACAGCTTCTCACAAGCCTGACGGTCATTTACCAGTGCTCTCGCGCCAAAGGAATCGATCTCTGAACCAACAACAAGAGACGTGCTGACATTGGCCAGTTCATCCTTCTTACACTTAAGAAGCGCGTGCTTATAAAGAATCTCGTCCTTGTTGCCTGCAAGAATGATTCGGCCGCCGTTGATAAATACGACCTCATCCGCAATCTTTTCAAGGTCACCCGTGATGTGGGAGGAAAGCAGGATGGAATGGTCCTCTTCCACTACAAACTCACGGAATATCTGAAGCATTTCGTTACGGACAATCGGGTCAAGTCCTGACGTCGGCTCGTCCATAATCAGAAGCTTCGCATGATGGGAAAGCGCAACCGCAATCTGCAGTTTCATTCGCATACCACGGGAGAAGTCTCCGCACGGTTTCTTCGTCGGCAGGGCAAAACGGCTCATATACTCGAAGAACACCTTCTCGTCCCAGTTTCTGTAGATATGCTTCATCATTACGTTAATGTCCTTACCGGTCATAAACTCATGGAAGCCCATCTCGTCAAATACGACACCGATGTCTTCGCGGAAGCCTGCACTGTGCTTTGCAGTGACATCCTGTCCAAACACGAATACTTCGCCCTCGTCGATTGCGATGGCATCCAGAATTGCTTTAATTGTCGTTGTCTTACCGGCTCCGTTCTGCCCGATAAAACCGCATACCGAGCCCTCCGGTACGGCAAATGACACCTTATCAAGCCGGAAATCTCCGTAATTCTTTGTGACATTCTTCACTTCTATTACATTTTTCATCTCATTCATCTTGTCTTCTCCGTTACTTTTTTAATTGATTTCAGATATCTTCTCCTATTAATCACTGTTTCTTCTTTTCTTCGTACAGTAGCCTCATTGTCTCACTCAATTCCTCGAGGGACACCTTCCCCAAAATCGCCTTGTCCACCGCCGACTCTAACAGCTCCTGAATGGAATACATCATATTTTCCTTGACGATCTCATTGTTGATGCCTCTGACGAAGCTCCCCTTTCCGGTAACCGACTCAATAAAGCCGTCCCGTTCCAGTTCTTCGTAGGCCCTCTTCGTTGTAATGATGCTAATGCGAAGTTCCTTTGCTAAAACCCGCATGGAAGGAAGTGCCTCGCCTTCCTTTAAAACACCGGTTACAATCTGACTTTTAATCTGCTCCTCAATCTGTTCGTAAATCGGAACACCGGAGCTGTTGCTGATAATAATATCCATATGGTTTCCTCTGTACACGATGCGGAATGGTCTGCGCAAACCACACCTCGCACCGCAAATTACAACATTGTATATATTCAATATATACACTTTGTTTTCGTTTGTCAAGCAAAAATGATACTTGGGGACGGGGGTGAACATATCATTTTGATATGTTCACCCCCGTCCCCAAGATATCATTTCATATTACTTTAACTCATTCACCGATTCGGACTGGCCGACTGTGAAGAATCCGTAGTATCCGGTCTCCTGCAGCTTGGTTAAGAACTTGGAAACCTTCTTCGGCATCTCAAACATGGAAACATCATACTCAGCTCTGAGTTCAGTTGCTTTAGCATAAGCCTCTGCAAATGCATCGCTGTTATACAAAACCGCAACCTTCTTCGCCTTCTTCGGAATTTCGAAGCCGCTCTCGGAAAGAATAGAAAAGATTCTTTCGAATCCGATGGAAAATCCTACCGCCGGAACATCCTGTCCGATAAACTTTCCAACCAGATTATCGTAACGTCCGCCGCCACCGATGGCTCCACGGAACTTCGTGCTTTCTACTTCGAATACGGTTCCGGTATAGTAGCCCTGACCGCGTACAAGTGACAGGTCAAATTCCACATCGAATGCATCGCCTGCAATTGCCTTAACGGTACTGATAATATACTTCAGATTGTCAACTGCCTCGGTATCCTCGCAAAGTTCGGACATCTTATCAAGCGTGAACGGTCTCATTTCAAGAACCTGCATCAGCTTTTCAATGGCAGCCTGACTGAATTCTTTCTCCGTAAGCTCTGCGCTGACGCCCTCTGCGCCAATTTTGTCCAACTTGTCGAAAGAAACGCATACACTGTCGAGCTGTGTTTCCTCAAAGCCGCATCCAAGAAGCATGGACTTCAAAAGACGGCGGTCGTTAATCTTTATCTTGAATTCCTTAAGGGAAATCGCCTGCAATGCCTTGGCGGTAATCAGAATCAATTCCACCTCACAATTCGGAGATGAGGAACCAAGTATATCGATATCACACTGTACGAACTCTCTGAGTCTTCCCTTCTGCGGGCGCTCTGCGCGGTACACCTTGTCAATCTGGATGCACTTCATCGGCGTGGGGAGTTGCTCCTTGTGTCCCGCATAATAACGAGTCAACGGAAGCGTCAGGTCATATCGAAGGCCAAGGTCGGATAGTTCCTTCGGGTCGCCTGTTTCAAGTGCCTTATCAAGCTTCTCGCCACGCTTCATAATCTTAAAAATCAGGTTCAGGTTATCACCGCCGTCGCTCTTATCAAGGTTCTCCGCATCCTCGATGGCAGGCGTCATAATCCGTCTGAAGCCGTTATTCTCATATGTTTGCAAAATCGTTGCCTGAAGGTAGTCTCTCAACTCCACTTCGTTCGGCAGATAATCATTCGTTCCTTTTACCGCATTAACTTTCATTCTGTATCCCTCCGGAATTATTCCTATTCACATTGGCTAAATTATACCCGTGTCTTTGGAAAATGTCTACACATTCTTATGACGGATTACTATTTCTCTACGTTCTATACATTCTCCAAGCACAGAAAACTCTTCCTCTTCAAAACAAATCAAGCATACTGTCCAGATAAATCATCTCTCTCACGCGAAGCTGATACTCCGGTTTCGTCATATAATAGAGCAGAAATTCAAGAATTATCGCACTTCCTAAACCTCGCCCTTCTATTTTAAAATTGGAAAATCCCATCGGCATATACACACTGCGGATATCTTCAATTCCAATAAAGCCCGGATTTTCCATCGCCTTCGAAAAACGGTAGCCCTCCTGCCCTTCCTTGGCGGAACAGATATGGTCCTCACAATCTTCTCCGAGACTTTTTCTGCTGACATTCTCGTAACAAGCCTTTCGCTCCTTACACCCGAAAGCACAGCATTCGTTGCAGAGAAATTCCACCTTATCCTTCTGTGCCTGCGTCAGAGCGTCCAGCTTTTCAAACGATTTATTCAACCGAAAATCAGGAACAACATATAAAAAATCCTCGCGGGACAGTTCCTTTCGCAGTTCCTCAAAATCCGTCAACACCTTGGTCGTAGACGATACCGGATACAGCTTTGGATACTTCTCCTTCAGGTAATTAAGAAGCAGGTCGGAATGTACGATTACACCATTCTTTCCTTCCCCGGTTTCCGAAAACTGTCGGCAAAGACGGTTGCATTTTCCGTCGGAAAGATGTTCCTTACGGAGTAGCGAATTGCTAAAAGTAAGCCTTGCCGAAATGCCGTATTCCTGCATCAGTGCAATTACATCGTCTGCGTCGCAGTCTCCGAAGCCTACGCGCCCGCCACCCCATAGACAGTCGGCAGGGGCCCCGTATATGGAACCGATTTCGCACCAGTCATAGAAGAACTCCCGGTGTTCCCGATAAATCCGTAGAAACATCTGATACAGGTCATAGAATTCGAACAAACCGGGCAGGTGGTAATATGCTTTTGTAACCTTAGGATTCATCATATATCTGTTCCGTCCGCAAATTAAGCTCCTTTTTTATAATAACCTTTTCTATCATAACAGAAAAACGGCTGTAGGAACAGCCGTTTTTTCGAACTACAGTTTTTATTAATAAGTCAAACCTTTTTCACCAAGACTGGTGTTGCATACGCTCAAGCCCTCGTTAAAGGTGTCCATATAGAAATCCATTTCACTCAAAAGCATCTCACAGACATCTGCCTTTGATAATCTTCCTTCGTAAGAATCCGATTCCTCATATGGAGTATCATTTTCGGATAAAGTGAATGTGCTGGCATTCATCAGATTTTCAATGCTTGAAAAAGTTTCTCCAAACTGTGCCGTGTTCTCAAGACGGACATCAAGACCATAGTATCCAAACTCTTCCGTGCCGTCCTCACCATCCATATAGTAACCATAAATACTATACCAGACATTACAAACATCTCCAACAACTTCTATGTGGAAAAACTTCTCCTCTTTGTCTGTCAAATGTTCATATTGAATCCCTGCATTGTAATCACTTGCAGAATAGTACACTGCATCAAAGTCCCCCATCGTATTTTCATTAAAATAAGAATAGCAGTATTCTCCATCCTGTTCCCATGAACAATCAAGATTCGCAATAGCATTTTTCAGTTTCTCGCACCAGGGATTCGCATAATCGGAAAGCTGACCGCTGTAGTTTCCGTACAAATCTACATCGGAATAATCCTCGTCGAAAACAAGTCCGGAATCCGAAAGGTTAAAGTCTGTTCCGTCAAATGCCAGTTCCGACATATAAAGAAGACGTGCTGTCAAAAGTCTTGCATCTCCTGCAACGTCATGCTTTCCAAGTGCCGAAACATCAAGGGAACTAGGCCAAGTAATATTCTCGCAATTCAGAATATACTCTTCCATCTCACCAAGCGGAAAATCTTCGTTATCTACGGCAAATCTTGTTCCGTCCGCATACATAAAATCAATAATCAGACCATTCTCTCCGGTATATGGATCAATCGTGATGGAAATCCGCTTATCCGAATAGTCGCCAATAGTAATGTCGAAGCAATCATGGTTAAAAAAAGTATCATACCCGGCACCATAAAAAAGCATATCGTTCCACTCATCACATCTCAAAACAGCGGAGAAGGTATACTCCGGGTCTAATCTTTCAGCACAGATGGACTTAATCTTCTCATACCATTCTATTGTTTCCTTTCCGTCCTGACTCTGCCCATCGTCCTGCTTCTCGGCTTTCTTTTCAGCCTTCTCTGCTTCTTTTCTGCTTTCTTTTCAGCCTTCTCTGCGTCCTTATTCGCCTTCTTTTCGGCCTTCTCCGCGTCCTTATTCACCTTTTTTTCGGCCTTCTTTGCGGCCTTCTCCGCTTTCTTCGTTTCCTTCTCTGTGTCCTTCACAGACATAATCTCCATCCCCTGATTTAATCTGCTCCCAGAAAACTGATTTCCCGCACACACGGGAGTCACACACATCGTAAGTGCAAGTGCTGCTGCAACAAATGGCATTTTTCTCATTTCTCAAATCCTCTGCTTTCTTTTCTCTTACTCTCCCACACAAACTGCGACTGTTCTCTGTTCCGTAACAGTCATTTTCTCATACACGCCGGCACAACTTCTTGTCCTCACATGGCCCCCCGTATCTGCCAAAACCCGCCGCATCATCGTTCTCCCTCCATAAATCTTTCATTTGCTTCATGACCTGAAGCATACATTAAAGATAAACTGTTTGCCGCAATAAATCTACCACATAAGTGTTACATTATATTGCAAAACAGTTACAAATTATTACAGAATTATTACAGAAAAAGGAGGCTGCAAATCTGCAGCCTCCCTCAACCTATAACCAACACTAAACCAATGTTTCACGAATCATCTTTAGCACGCGTGCTTCTCTCGAAATCATAATCTCATCGAAAAAATCATCACTGTGAAAGTTCTCATCAACAGCAATCGCTTCATCGATATTGACAATGCGAAGTTCAAACCCTGCCTCTGCCTCGTAATCATCGAGGTCCTGTAAACCGGCTTCCTTCTCTACATCGCAGAAATAATAGAAATTTTCCTGCTCAAATACCGTATGTTCCATCATTTCACTGTTTTGCAGACGGAGCACACTGCCAAACTCCCGAACGCTTGCCGGGATTACATGTAATCCGACCTCCTCACGAACTTCACGAATCAGTGCCGTTACACGGTCCTCATCCTCGTGAATCCCACCTCCCGGGAACTTATAATATTTCTTCTTGGTACTGTATACGAGTGCTATTTTCCTTTCCGGAAACAAGATAATTCCTCTTGCGGACGGTCTGCGGAAATGCACTGCGTCCTCTGCATAATCTTTCAAATCAATGGTAAAAAGTCGTTTCATATGTACTCCTTTCCGGCCAAAATGATATCTTGGGGACGGGGGTGAGGATATCATTTTGATATGTTGGGGACGGGCCTTCTCTGCTCCCGCATTACAAAAGCAGTTCTCTGACCTCCTCCAGGGTGGGCGGATTCAATGGAAGCGGATACCGGGAAATGGCAATACTTGCGCAGGCTGAGGCAAATCTTACAGTTTCTTCATCCGAATAACCGTTCAATAGCGCATAAATGCAACCGGCCTTAAAGGTGTCACCGGCGCCAAGCGTACTTTTTACATCTGTCTTAAATACAGGCATCGTATGCATTCCGGTACTTCTGCGCCCATATATCATGTCATTTGCCCCGGTTGTAATAATAATGAGTCCATCAGAGGTTTCCGCCAGAAGACGGAACACTTCCTCTTTGGGAATTCCGGCATAATTCTGTCCGAGACATTCCTTTGAAACCACATTAATTGCCGCGTTCTGATGAAGGAATGACCCATGCGGGCTGTCAATCGTAACATAAGGAACCTCGTGTTCCTTGCAAAGCTCTGCTGCCATAACGGAAGCCTCCCCGAAGAACGGGTCGATTCCTGCCACCTTTGCGGTGACAATATCACCCTCCTTAGGCATATTCCAAGGCTTTTCGTTGTTATAAAAATCGGATTGGAAAAATCCCATCGGTGTTCTGTCAAGCCCGGAAACAAGAACATAGTCCATCAGTCCCTGATACTCCTCGTCATAATACAGCGAATTCAAGTCAACCGACTTATTCTTGTAAAACTTTTGTAACATTGGTGCCACTTCGGTTCCGATATGGGTACCGTCCATACGCACTCTCACTCCCAAGGAGGCAAGTACCGTTGCAGCAGTTCCCGTTTCTCCTCCCGGCAGGAAATACTTCGCACGCAATTCCGAATACTCATCCGGGACCGGAAAACCATCACGAAGATAGAAAGAATGGGTTCCCAAAATCTGTCCGTGTAAATAAACATCATAATACTTGTTCTGCATTGCATACCCCTTTTCCAGACAGGACCGAGTTGTGTTTTTGTACACAACCTCCGTCCCCATGACTTATTCATGGTTCTCGATATACGGAAGCACTGCATCGTACTGTTTTGCAAGTGCTGTCGCAAAGTACCAGGCAATAACCATCCTCAGATAATAATCGTCTCCCTGCTTCGCTGCAATCATTCTCGGGAACCGTTCATCGAAATCCTCCCCAAGGAATTCATGCATATACATATTGATTGCAAACCTTACCGTATAAGTTTGCTCCGAGGAAAGCCATTTTTCAAGCACCGGTTCCAACTCCTTTGCAAACTTTCGCATCATCGGTACCCGCACCCCGAGAATCGATTCAATGGGTACATTCGGCACAATACGACTCTGAAACTGCTGATATGCCGCGTCCCTAAGGTCCATTAGCCGTTCTGTAATATTCATATGATTCTCCAAACCATCAAACAGTTGCATTTGCTTCGGTCTGCATCATACGCTTCCACCGAAAACTTCTCAAAAAGCCCCATAATAGGACACTCGATAATACAGGATAACCCACAAGCAAAATGCCAGACAACATTTTTCCAAAATAACGTCTTTCAACCAAGTAAGAAACATTCATTTTCAAATCGCCCGTATAACTGTCATCTCCATCTACAATCAGTTGCCCGGCGTAGTTATCAAAATAGTAAACTAATTTGCCAATAAACTGAATATTGGCCTTTTCCGGCGAATTTTTAACGATTTCAATATAATAATGTGAATCACCGGACACAGGCTCCTGAAAATTCACATAAAGACTTCCGTTAAAAATATTAGCCGAAGACACCGTCTGAGACATCATCAGGACATCTTTTGAAGTGTATACGGAAACGTTATAAGTTGAGCAGTCCTGACCGACCGGCGTATTGGTTAAAAGTACCAGCCGGTTAAACGGTTGCTCTGTATAAAAATCCTGGCGGATATTCGAAGCATTATCAAGGGTTAGGCCTGCCCTGCTATCAATGGTAGTATAAATCCTGCGATATTCCACCCATCGTTTTGAGCAAAACAGCATTGAAAAAATAAGGGTAGAAAGACAGGCAAATGCAATATATGTACCGATTGCTCCGTTCCGTAAAGCTTTCCTGTTTCCAATCAAAAGCTTAATCGGAGAATCTTCCTCATCTCTACCCGCAAATCCAAGAGCTGCAATCATACCCATGACTACAAGAAAAGGCGACGAATATGCTGATTTTACTTCCCAAATAAAATAGAAAAGAATACTTCCCAAAATCGTAATCAGAAGAAGCATCGGGAAGTCTCTCATCTTCTGTCCAATCACATAACGGATGCATAATATGAGCATTCCCAGAAACAGAAATGCACGATATGCCTGACAATAGATTCGAAATGGTATGTTCTGAAATCCACCAATCAGCTCAAAGACCCTTGTGTCAGTTTCCCCTATACTGATTTTGAAAGCTATCTCACTAAATCCATCACACCAGTTATTCAGCGACTTTTGTAACCATAACTTGGGTGTTCCCAATAATCCCAGTTCACGATAATTCTTTATTGCCTGTTTCTTAAGAATCTCACTTCTTTGTTCCGGCGTTTCTGCCTGAGCGGCCGCTCTGAGTTCCTTGTAAGAATAGTTGGTCGTACCATCATCGTGGGATCCAAGGCTAAGCCAAAACCATATCGGCATATTTTCCGACTTTACCTTTTCAAAATATGGTTTTTCCAGCGCTGATGTCCCCAGTAGAACGATTCCTGCCATTACAAGAAATGCGGCACTACCGCCCAACATTTTCTTCCTTATCTCCGGTCGTCTCTTCCATGCAAATGGAATCATGACGATTGCCGCCAAAAGCGGAAACAAAGCAACCACACGAATCCTATACCCTAAAACAGTCAGAATACCGATTCCTGCCCCGCATAAGATGGTGCCTGATCTTTTCTCTGTCTTAACGAATCTAACACCCAGATACAGAATACCAATCATAATAGGCACGCTAAAGATTGGCGAATAAATCCAAAAAATATAAAAATAATATAACGGATTCAAGGCAAGCAGTATGAGTACCTTGTTGGCGGTCTTCTTTTCGAATATCCTCTTGACTGTTGCATAAGCAAGCCATGAGGAAAATACCATCAGCATCGCATTCATCACATATAGCGGAATCAGGACATTTCCCGTGAAACCGATTGCCATTAGTATACGAAAATAGCCTGCGAACATCAGAATCATCAAATTGTTGTTTCCAAATACTTTAATGCATCCGTGAATAACGTCCATATCAACCGGCCCATTTTTCGCAATATGCATTGCCGTGTCCAAATCGTCAAATGCGTCCGTTCCCTGTACCGGATGAAACTTACAAATAAGGAACACAAAAATAAGGGACATAAGTGCTAACACGATAATGGTTATTATGTTCTGCTTCTCCAATGCTATTTTCTCAATCAGACGAAACAGAAAAATAACCAAAAGAATCAACTGAATAAGAACAAATATCCCTGCAAATCCCATTAAGGAAGAAACGGATTCTTCAACATTTGGGAGATTTACCAACTGGCTGACTGACCCAAAAAGCAACCATGAAAGCGCAAGAATTCCCGCAAACAGAACGATTTTCCTGCCAATATTCTCTATTTTATTCAAATCATATTCCTCTTTTCAAATAACAGATTAAGTCGCAAATCATTTTTTCAAAGAAGCTTCCATACCATTTGTTCTCTCAGAAATGATATATCTGGGTCTGCGTTTTGTCTCAAGATAAATCTTACCAATATAGGTTCCAATGACTCCAAGACATATGAGCTGCACACCGCCAAGTAAGCACAGTATCCAGGTTGCAAACACCCAACCTTCGACAAAGCCGCCGCACAAGGCCGATATGGATGCCCATATCACACCGATAAAGCTGACAAATGTAATCAGCAAACCGATAGTCGAAATCAGGCTTAATGGTTTGACGCTGAGACTCGTAATGCCGTCAACTGCCAGTCCTATCATCTTCCGCAACGGGTAATGACTTTCACCGGCAATTCTCTCATGTCTCTCATAATACACCGATGTGCTCTGGAATCCCACCAAAGGCAACATTCCTCTCAAGAAGAGATTTACCTCATGAAATTCCGCAAACTCATCGAGTACACGCGAAGAAATCAACCTGTAATCCGCATGGTTATATACTGCCTCTGCTCCCATCGCATTCAGGAACTTGTAAAAGCTTTCTGCAGTAAATCTTTTGAAAAAGGAATCTGTTGTTCTGGAAGAACGAACTCCGTATACAACATCATAGCCTGACATATACTCGTCCACCATTCGCTCCATGGCAGTGATATCATCCTGTCCGTCGCAATCGATGGAAATTGTAATGTCACACAGTCCTTTTGACTCCATCAAGCCGGCAAGAACTGCATTCTGATGACCTCGGTTTCTGCTTTGACTGATTCCCTCACAATGAATTTCCTTTTCCGCCAAACCCTTAATTATCGTCCATGTACTGTCCTTACTACCATCATTGACATAAAGGATTCGGCTGTCATCGCTAATCTTTCCCTTGTTAATCATCAGCATCAGTTCTTCCAAAAACATATCCGAAGTAACCGGCAAAACCTGTTCTTCGTTATAACATGGGATAATCACATACAAAATAGGTTGTTTGTTCATTTTTTCTTCCTTTTCTTCTCTCATTTCCCCATACACTATTATCGCTTTTTACTACTCTGCGAGATTCCGTTTTCCCCACGAAAAGGAACAACTCCTAAAACACTTATTGCACTATACCATAAACACACTATGAAGTAAAGATGCGGTATTAAAGAAGACAAATGACATTTTCCTGCCATACATACACATTGCGATTGCTGTTGATGTATCTTATAATAGAAAGACAAGTAATGGCGGTATCGGATTACGATTCTTATCGCATAATATGAGAAAACATTCCGAAAAAAGTACCTGGACGGAATAGAAACGGAGCACATATGACTTCAAAAACCGATGAAATTACAAGAGAATATCTGAATTCCATACTGATTACTCCAAGGTATCTGGACGGAGACCTTCCGGACCTGTCCGTCTCTTTGTTTGGGAGGACTTATCAAACGCCGATTATGACGGCGGCACTGTCCCACCTTCACAATGTATGTGATGACGGTATGGTGGAATTTGCCAAAGGTGCAAAGGAGGCCGGTGCCCTGCATTTCGTCGGAATGGGAGAGGATAGCGAACTGGAAAGAATCATTGATACCGGAGCTGATACCGTCAAGATTATCAAGCCACACGAAAATGATGATGAAGTGTTCCGACGCATTCGTCACGCAGTTTCGCACGGAGCGGTAGCTGTCGGAATGGATATCGACCACGCCATCAGCCACGCGGGGCAGTATGACAATGTCTTTGGACTTCCGATGCGTCCGAAGACAACCGAGCAACTTCGGGAATATGTGAAAGCCGCAGGTGTGCCATTTGTCGTCAAAGGAGTATTAAGCGCACAAGATGCGGAGAAGGCTGCCGAGGCCGGTGCTTCGGCTATCATAGTCTCCCACCACCACGGGATTATGGATTGCATGGTCCCGCCGCTTATGGTTCTGCCTGAGATTGTGAAGGCCGTCGACCACCAACTCACCATCTTCGTGGATTGCGGAATGGAAAATGGCATGGATGTTTTTAAGGCTCTTGCTCTTGGTGCTGATGCGGTCGGAGTAGGACGTGCCTTGATGGAGCCATTGAAACATGGTTCCCGCGGTGTTACGGAGAAGATTGAACAGATGAATGCCGAACTGCGAACCGTAATGGCACGAACCGGTGCTCGCGCAATCAAGGAAATTGATCCGTCCGTACTGCGTTTTCTGAATTTCTGATTTCAATTGGGTTATTAGTGTATGAAATGAGTGTCCAAGAAAGGAATATAAAATGAGACTTGGAATATCTACTTCCCTAAACGGGCTGTCTCCGAGGGAATGGGCTGAGAAATTAAGCAGACTTGGTTGCCGCAGTGTTGTATTTCCCGTAGATTGTAATGCCGATGCCACATTGATTTCGGAATATGTATACGAAGCCGCATCGCATGATTTAATGATTGCAGAGGTAGGAATCTGGCGAAATGCCATTTCCCCGAATCCGGAGGAGGCCGCAAGGAATCTGGATTATTCCATCCGTCAACTGGCACTCGCCGATTATGTCGGAGCACGTTGCTGCGTAAATGTGGCAGGTTCGATGGGGAAACGCTGGGACGGAGGATACCGTGAGAATTTTTCAGAAGAGGCCTTTGACAAAACGGTTTCGATGGTTCAGACGGTTATCGATGCCGTCAAACCCACCAAAACCACATTTTCCATTGAATCCATGCCGTGGATGATTCCCACTGGGCCGGAAGAATATCTGAAACTGATTAAAGCGGTTGACCGAAAGGAATTTTCCGCACATCTGGATATTATCAATATGATTAATACGCCGGAACGTTACTTCTTCTCAACGGAATTTCTGGAGGAAAACTTCCGCCTTCTTGGTCCTAATATCCGAAGTTGCCACCTGAAAGACATTCAGCTTTTGGATGATTACACCTTCTGCCTGAAGGAATGTGCCTGCGGGGAAGGCAGTTTCAACATTCGACGCTATATCGAACTGGCTACATCCGTTGACCCCGATATGCCGATGATTATTGAGCATCTGAAAAGCGACGAAGCATATGAGGAAAGTGTGAAATATATAACTGCATTGGCCGACTAAATGATACCTTGGGGACGGGGGTGCAGATATCAAAATGATATCTGCCCCTCCGTCCCCAAACTATCACTATCGTAAATTTTCGATTAAGGCTTTCAGGCCTTCCTTCTTATATATGTCTTTATAGTAACTTACTTCCTCGTATATCAATGAATCAATCATTTGTATGCCAAGAAGTTCTACCGGAGCCTTGTCATCCGTCATGATATGATTTCCGGGTTGATAGGAAACCAGCTTCTCGGAAACATCTGCCATCATATTCTTTAAATCCTCCTGCGGAATCAAAGCCATATTATCTTCGAATACCTTACGAAAATCCGCATTGTTCGTGGCGAACAGTTCTCGGTTTGAAGAATATACAACTTCCACAGTCTGCACATAGTCGAATATACTTCCAATCGTATCTGCCAGATACTCATTGATTCCCTGTATTCCATCCTCACACATATTCAGGTTGACAACCATCACACCGTCTTCGTTCAAGTGCTCTTTTACAAGTTTGAAAAACTCCACCGAAGACATCTGAAACGGAATGGTAATGTCCTGATAAGCGTCCACCATAATAACATCGTATTTCTTGTCAATGGCATTCAGATATGCCCTGCCATCATAGGTATATACCGGAATATCCTTCGAAAGATGAAAATACTCAGACGCAAGTCTCGTAATATCCTTATCAATTTCAACTCCTTCAATCGAAAGGCCGTCAAAATAACGCGTGCACTGTGTGGCAAATGTTCCGGTTCCCATCCCAAGAATCAAAATATCCAGATGATCCTTTTGCTCTACGCCTGCCATTAACGGTGCTGCCATCGCATAATCGTAATACATTCCGGTCAGCGAATCACTCTTCTGATATATCGACTGCACGCCAAACATAACATTGGTAGCAAGATAGACCGAATCCTCATCTTCCTTAACCTGAAGATAATTGTAAATCGACTCTCCTTCATAAACCAAACTGTCATCCCAGAATGCAAAGCTGTCGTTCCGCCCGAAAATACAAGCGATAACAAATGCAATTACCCCGACAACTACCTTTGCGGATTTCTGCTTTCCGCTGACAAAATACAGGATTCCGATTAAAAGAAGAATACCGGAAAATATCAAAAAGGTTACCGCTGTTCCGACTGCCGGAATGGTGACGAAAGTCGGAACAAAAGTACCGATAATGCTTCCGATTGTGTTCGAAGCATTCAGCATGCCTACTGTTCTGCCGGAATCATCCAGGTCATCCACCGTATATTTTACAAGACACGGGGTAATGGTTCCAAGTAGGAACAGCGGGAATACAAAAACAATCATACAGGCTGCAAGTGCCGCCCAGATTAAGAAATTGCTGTTAACCGAGAAAATCATCACTACGGAAATTCCGGTGATGACATATTTCCCAAGTACCGGAATCAATCCAATCCATATGGCAGCTATGATAATTCGACCATAAAGTCGGTCTGGATTCGGATTCTTGTCGGCAGAACGTCCGCCGTAGATATTTCCGAGTGCCATTGCTATCATGATGGTTCCGATAATGATTGTCCAGACAATCTGGGATGAACTGAAATACGGCGCAAGAAGTCTGCTTGCACCGAGTTCCACAGCCATCAATGACATTCCAGAGAAGAATTCCGTCATATACAGATAGAACTTGTTCTTCAAAATCTTTCTTTTCTCCATTGTTCCTCTTCCTCACAAATTCCTGTTATAGAACAAAGCATATCGCTTGCGATATGCTCGTGCCGCCTGTACATCGTTTGTGACATATTTCCTCTTCACAGGCGTGTGCATCCTTAGCGGAGCGTTTTTTGTATCATAGGAAATGCGACGCAATTTCCTATGATACAAAAAATGTGAGTCGGAAGTCTGACTTCCGACTCACCATTTTTTCACAAGCGTATATTTTTTACTCGGCTATGCTTTAAGATTGTTTCTTATCTTCCTTGTCTTTCTTGCCAAGCTTTTTCACAATGATCACTACTGCAACAGCAACGACAATAATAATTGCAATCCATACGAACAGGCAGATGCCAAGAGGCTGGAACGGGCAGATTCCGCAGAGTTTGCATTTGTCTTCATCCTCTTCGTCCTCGTCATCATCCTCTTCTTCGTCATCCTTCGGTTTTGCCGAAGGCGTAGGAGTAGGCGTCGGGTCTGCCTCTTCCGTTCCCTTGTAATTGTTAATATAGCTGTACAGCATCAGGTCATTTCCAGTATTGCCGTAACCGCCACCCGCGGTCTCGCAGTTGATACCGTTGAAGGTGATTACATCAGCACCCCATGTATCCAGATCAGAGCCATCCTTTGCGGTAAGGGAGCCGATGAAGAAACCATAAGTACCGCCTTCTTCAAAGACGTCATCCTCGCTCATACGAACCGCATAGATTCCTCTATCCTCGTTCTCATATGCATACTCCACACCGTCTTCTTTCTCAAAAACAGTCTTGAAGAAACGAATCGTCATATCGCCGCAAACCGTAATAGCATCATTGGTCTGCACATTAAACTCATCGGTACGATCTGTAAGATTCTTTCTCTCAGGATCCTTTGTAGAAAAGATTCTGACATCAACATCCTTAACCTTCACACCGGGCTTATAGTCAATGACAACATTAATGAATGTATAAGGCTTTCCGAATTCGTCAGATTTGTCATCTCCATCGGGCTTATAGTCCTGCACCTTGTCAGCATTCGCAATTAACGTCTCGGTATAGAGTTTTTTCATCGATTCATCTTCATTGTTTTGAAGGAACCAGCGGAATTCGACAGGGTCACCCTCTTTTGCACCATCGATGGAGAACCATTTTCTACCGCTCCAGCAGGCACCGCCGTCAAAATATTCGTCCTGCTTCCATTCGCCCCATTCGCCGTTCTTAAAGATACGATATTCCATAACCACGCTGATTGCGTCAGTATGCTCTACAAGCTGATAGTATTTCACGGTATCCAAAACAGAGTCCGGATATTCCATATAAACACGCCAGTTACTGGTTACCAAACCATCAGAATCTTCCGTCGCATCAACAAATGCGAACTCATAAAGAGACGGTGCTTCCATATTTTCGGGCTTAACCGGGGTAACCTGCGTTCCGTTCTTACCGATGCTTACCTCTTCCGTCCAATCGGAATAGAGATATGCTACATCCGTACCGCCGTTTGCTTCGATTTCCTCTTCGGTCATATCCTCATTTCTGTACCTCAGGACATAACGCACACGTGCGGTAATCGTATGGTTCTTAAGGTCGAGTGCATAGCAGTCACCTTCATTGTAATTATTAGCCGGAATCATCAAGTCCACAAAACGCTTCTCTTCATCAGGCTCATTCAGATAATCCTGTGCATAACTGTAATTCAAAATCTTGCTGTCCTGACGATATGTCTGTGCATCGTTATATGTATATGTCATTCGGAAATTGAAAAGATAGAACGGAAGTCCATCCTGCTCGGTACAGAAATCCCATGTTGCAGCGTCATACATCCACTCTCCGTCATCCATCTTCAAATCGGTCTGCACCTGAATATCTTCCACGATACAGTGAAAGTAATCCTTGAAAATGTCATCCGTTTCAAATGCCAGCTTTCTTGCCGACATATACTCCCACATATCCTCGGAATGTGTTAACCAAAGGACTACCGTCAGGCAATTGCCGTTCTCGTCCTTCTCAACATCCAGATAGAATTCCGGCGAACTAATTTCCTCATCCGGAAAGAACTTCTCTGTAAACTCCGGCGCAATACTGTCTGCCATAGCCGGCATACAAAGAACAACCAAAACAAGTGCTGCCACACAAAGCAGCTGAATAATTCTCTTCATCATACCCTCCTATTTTGAAGTAGAAATGGAAAATGGTGGCATTTCCTTTCACACTCCCGCAGAAATGACACATTTTCATATAAATGTATAATTGACTATAGCAGATTTTATCTAAAAATTCAAGTTATCTGCCTCAAAGAAACTCGCACTATTTCCAATACTTATCCAACCAGCCATTTATGCTTCTTCACACTGTCCTATGCTGTCGAGACCGCCGAATGCAGTCAGAACTAACAGTATCCATACTTCAGAAGTTAATATCATTTTGAAGTCCTTCTTTATATCTTTTAAACAGCATAACAAAGAACCCCCTAAAAAGCAAAATGGGGCTGTGAAAAAATGTGAAAACATTTTTCGCAGCCCTTGATTTTGTTTATGGCTTTCTTTCACTTCATCTTTTTCGTTGATAAATGAGCACACTCCCCCTACCCCATGGGATTCATCTGCAAATGCTCTATGCGGCTT
>JAZQNM010000073.1:0-17461 GCA_045627305.1 Lachnospiraceae bacterium | reverse complement strand
TCTTTAATCTCAAGATTTTCTAAATAATAATCAAAATC
Source organism: Lachnospiraceae bacterium (assembly GCA_045627305.1). Classification (GTDB taxonomy): domain Bacteria; phylum Bacillota; class Clostridia; order Lachnospirales; family Lachnospiraceae; genus ISDg. Next base: position 17,423 of record JAZQNM010000073.1, on the reverse strand, counting down.
ATGAAAATCATTTCTAAAAATCATCCATGGAGAATGATTCGTATGATTTTTTTCTATATCTGCCTTCCACTCAGTAAGCATATCAATCAATTGCGCCTTATACTCTATCGTGAGTCTCACAAGTTCTATATTCATAATTGTAACCTTACCTCGCTTTATAAAATCTTGAATTTGTATTAATCCTTATGTTCCCTTTTCTCCCTTCAATCAGACGAACCCCACAAATGCAATGTCATTAATTAAGCAGTTTGCAGCATTTTCTATATCTTCATAATCAAGTTCAGGTATCTTTTCTGAGTATGTTCAGATAATCCGTATACTCATACACCCTGTTTCTTGCCTTGTTGGTTGTTTTGTTCAGTATTCCGAGTTTTTCATATTTCGTTACCAATGCGGAAACCGTATTATAACTGAGGTTCAATGCCTTCGCTGTTTTTCCGATATCGATAATCGGATGCTGCTCGATATAATCAAGCAACTGATGCGAGGTATCGATGCTTCGGGCAGTATGCGGAATCACCGTAAGATTTTTTTCGTGCAGCTGCGAAAGTGCGGTAATCGTTTTCAGTGAGTCTTCGCAAGCGCTCGATACGGCTTCCAGAAAGAACATAATCCACTGCTCGTAGTTTCCGCTCCTTCTGACCTCGGATATTCTGTCATAATATTCCAGCTGATTCTTTTTAAGAAAATACGAAATATACAGAATCGGTTTCGTTATTCGCTTTTGCTCCATCAAATACAACAGTATCAGCAGACGGCCGATTCTTCCGTTTCCATCCGGGAACGGATGAATGGTTCAGTAGTATGAAGAAGCGGTTTCTCGCCATCTAAAACGCTATATGAAACTACTTTGTAGGTATCCGAAATCGTTTCTGGAATTCCAAGTTCAAATCCCGCATATTTTTCGGCACTTATCAGGTTATCAAAACTTAGCCATGGATTTGCAATCTGCGCCTCAACAGTCTCGCTTTCATGATCCCACATTACCTGATATGTATTATCTTGATATACCAGTTCACCGGAACCCAGCAATTCATCCTGATTATATCTACGCTTTTCTACCATCAATTTTCCATTTTGCATATTGAGCGTATAATCGTATTGTCCGCGATCCGAAAGGTTGTAGCTCGCGCCTTTTGCATAGTCATAGATGATGATTCGGTTGTCGATTATTCCGGATCCAAAACTTAACGTAGAACAAAGTTCAGGCTTTCCATCGTTGTTAAAATCACAGAAATACACGCTCCAAATCGGCATACCGGTATAGAGGGGAACAATTTCCTTATCTGTGACAGCTTCAAGTTTCTCGTGGCTCCAGCGGAATGTGATACCCGGGTATTCGTCAAGATTGATTTCCCAAACGCCATCCCAAATCATTTCATCGCCATTCAGACAATCAAACCATTTTGTGACTTCCAATTTCTGAGTATCTGTATAGAATAATCTGACGGCATCCTCATAATCTCCACCATGAGTTTTATAATAACGTGCTTCATCTCCATACGTTACAACAGCCCAACGTGGCTTTTGATATATTGTAATGCGGTAATCATCACTAATGCAAAACTCTATTGAACCGGGAGATGATAGCCCCTCCTGTGGTGCATTCCATTTCTGCCAAGATACATTATCAAGATATTTGGCCAATTCATTTCCATTGACATATCCAATACTAATTATCCCATCCTCATTCTTATTTGTTGGGGGATAATAAATCGCATCAACGTCTATCACGTCAGCGGCAAGGGAACACGCATTCTCATAGTTCAGAAAAGATAAGTCAGGTTCATTGTCTTTTGGATTTGTCATAAAGCACACTGCAACCGCAACGCAGGCAATCACAGCTACCATGATAATCCAAAACGCCGGTTTCTTATAATTCAGCACAGATTTTACCCTGTCCTTTACGCTTATCTCACCAAATGCCAGCGGGCAAGCGGCTATTTTCTTGCGAGGGAAATTACAATTCAGTAAGGCTTGGGAATATGCTGCTTTCTCGTCCCGGTCCATATCACGGATGACCTTTTCATCGCAAGCCATTTCAATATCACGACACAGCAATATGTATGCAAGCCAGCACAACGGATTAAACCAGTACACCGACAGCAAAAGAAAACCCAGTGGCTTCCACCAATGGTCACGCCTTCTAATATGAGCCATTTCGTGGTTCAACACACATGAAAGTGTTTCTCCGGTCATAGACGAAGGAACATAAACTACCGGTTTAATAATGCCCAGGATAAACGGAGATTTCACTTCATCACAGACCATGATGTCATCCTTAAGCACAATCGATGCTCCAACGCTCTTTTTCAGTCTCAGGTAACTAATCAGAGCATATAGCAGAAGTAATACCATCCCCATTAGCCAAACGATAGAAGCAACTGGAATCAATATTTGCAACGGATTGGCACTATTCAAGGGATCTGGTGTGAAACTGTCTGTTATAACGGGATTGATGACTTGATTCACGGAAGAAATACCAGTTTCAATCGTAGGTGCATTCTGCATGGCAATATCATAGGGAACTGTCTCACTACTCGGAATCAGACTCAAGGCACTTTCAAACGAAAACGGGCAAACAAGTCGAAGTGCAACCAATGCCCAAAGCGCACAGTTGATCCACTTCGGGGCCTTCTTTAATAAAGGTCTTATAATTATAACCGCCAGGATAAGCCAGCTCGCTGTAATACTCATGTTGAGAAGCTTCAAAAATACTTCGCTCATGTTCATCCTTCCTTCCGAAATGCATCAATCATTCGCTGAATCTCATTTGCTTCGTTTTCCGTCAGTTTCTTTCTTGCAATGAATGCTGCTATGAACGAAGGAAGTGAACCATTAAAAGATTCTTCGACGATCTGCTCGCTCTTGGCAGAATAAAATGCTTCTTTGGATATCAAAGAGGTAACAATCCCATTTTCATTTTGAAGCAGCCCCTTCTCACACAACTTACGGAGAACAGTGTAGGTTGTAGGCTTCTTCCAATTTAGTTCACTCTCGCATAGCTTAACCAGTTCACCGGAATTTACCGGCTCATTCGCCCAAACAATATCTGCAAATCTTTCCTGTACGGCACCGAGTTCATAATCCATAAATGTATCATCTCCTTGATTGGTTTATTTGAATAAACCTTGTTATTAGTTTACTCGAATAAACCGTCATTGTCAAGAACCATGATTTAAATTCAAAAATAGTTCAAAAATAAAAAGCGGCGGCATCCGAGTTGCCCGAATGCCGCCGCACTTACTGTTATTTACCTGCTGTCACGATCCACCTGTTTTCTTCCAAACGGTATCCCGTGAGCTGCAGCACATCTCTCAGCTTTTGATTCTCTTTTCTGAGGCTGTCATTCTCGGACTTCAATCTGCCACGCTCCATCTGCTCACGAATACTGTCCCTGGAACTGAACTTTTGTTCCAGTTCCGCAATCTTATTCCTCAGCCCGGCAATGATACCCTTAAGCTTATCAATAAAGCTATCCTTTTGGACCAACTGCTCCGTCAACTGGTCTACCTGTTTCTGTAATCCGATATTTTTCCGCTTATAGGTCACGTACTTTTTAGCAGCAGTTTGGAGAGTATCATATTCGGCTTCTGTCATTGACACCTTGCCGGTCAACGCAGATTTCTTTGGCTGCACTTTCTCAATTTCCGCAATCTTGACCTGCTGTTTTTCGACCGTAGCAAGTACAGCCTCTATAAAGCTCATGAACAGGAAGAGAAGTACGGTAATGGTGAAATCACCAAGGAAGAAGTACGACCAGTGGAGATACAACTATCCGAAGTATGACACCTATAGCCGCCGGGCAAAGGTTCCTTCTCAGGAGATTTCGAATCTGTTCACCAAGTAAAACCCTATAGACGCAAAAAATCCCTTGCCGAGATTTCTCTCAGCAAGGGATTGCTTTTTAATATGGATACCTTTCAAACACCTTCGGGAATCATTCTTTACCCCAAAACCACTTGGTACGCAGAATGATGACCCTTCAGGGCTTTGTTATCAAATTGTTATCAGAAGAGATTTTCAAATTCAGAAAACCCAGTGTTTTCAAGGCTTTCAGGACTTTTCGTGATTATTCGAACTCGCTCCTGGAAACCGTGAGCTAAACGATTTTGTATAGGTCATTTAGCACAGATTAACCAGAAGTATAGATATCCGGTCATCACTGCAACTAATGTGTAGGGAAGACCAATTCGCATAAACTCTGAAAACGATACCTGATATCCTTCTTTTCTAAGCATTCCCACAGCGGCAATATTAGCAGATGCACCAATAGGAGTAATGTTTCCGCCTAAGGTAGCACCGGACAGCAACCCGAAGTACAGAAGATACGGTTCAATCCCCAGCGTAGCCGTTACAGCCGTCAAAACAGGCAGCATAGTTGCCACATAAGGGATATTATCAACAAAGGCAGAAATCAATACGGATCCCCAGACTACAATGGTATAAAGCAAGAATAGATTATTGCCGCCGAATTTAACGATCAGACTTGCAAAATCATCGATGATACCAACATTTGTCAGTCCGCCGATTACGACAAACAAACCTGTAAGAAGCCCCAGTGTTTCGAAGTCAAGGTTTTTTACGGCGGCAATAGCGTTGTCCGTTTTTTTCTCTTGAATGAAGCCGATTAAGACAGTAACGATTGCCAGCGAGCAGCATATAATGCCATTTATCATCTGCGGTGCATCCGGGATAAATGAAGCAGTGATGAGGGCCGCAACCATAAGAAGCAGCATTACTGTTGGAACATAATTGCTGATGCCGACAGTTCTCTCTGTTGATGATACCGGAGCCTTATCTTTCCGGAACAAAAACATCATGACAGGGACGGTAGCAAGCGCTCCGAGTTCTACAGCAAAGAAGATTCCTGGCCGTCCGTTCATCCAAAAGAAATTCATGAAATTCATGTTCGCATAGTCGCCTAACATGATGGATGTGGTATCCCCAACAAGCGTCGCAGCACCCTGAAGATTAGAAGATAACGCAATGGAAAGAATCATCCCCACAGGGCTCATCTTCAACTTTTTGCAAATTGCCATCCCTACGGGAGCAACCATCAATACCGTAGCAACATTGTCGATAAACGCCGAGATAACACCGGCAAAAAGAGACATCAGTATGGTTACCCACATGACGTTCTTGGATTTTCCCAACAGGATATCTGCCAAAAGGTTCGGCATACGGGAATCAATGAAGTAATAAACGATAATCATTGTTCCCGCTATCATCAGCAAAACATTCCAGTTGATTGTTGACACTAGGTTATTCAGGGGCAATATGCCTGAGACCAGAAAGATCAGCGCCACTGAAAGGGCATAAAATGGCCTGTATTTTGGCTTGGCGATCATAAGGACATACATCAAAGCAAACAGAATTAAAGCAAAAATCTTCATTATATTCCCTCATCATTTCTCTTGAAAGTCCGATAAATAATACGTCTGATATTCTTGGAACAGTTTCTGAAAAACCGGATCGTCACCGGATTTGACCTGCTGCATGTATCCGTGGGGACTGAATTCCTCTTTGCCCTCCTCAAGCACGGCGATGGCAATATTGGAGCAATGGTCGGATATTCTTTCATAACTGTTGAGTGTATCAGCAAGGACGAATCCACGCTCCAGGGTGCATACGCCGTCTTGAAGCCTGCGGATATGGTTTTCCCTGCATCTTCTCTCCGGCGATGATTTCCAGGCTATGAGACATTTGATTCATGCCGTAGATAAAGAACGCCAATCCGCCTAGTAACGTAAATATGGAAAAAATACTCATTTGTGCCTCCAAATATCGTGTTTTACAAAATGGAAAATAAAAAAAGACTTTTACCACAACCGAAGCTGTGGTAAAAGTCTTGCTGCTTCGAACAAATTCCGGGGATAAGTCCCGTACTGACGGAATATGTTGCGCGTTTGCGCCAGCTACTCCCTAATACCGCTATTATAATGTAGCACAGAAGTGCCTATTTGTCAAGAAAGAGTTCATAAGAAAGCGGCGGAGAAATCTCCGCCGCTCGATACCTTATGCGTAGATCAGATCGTTATTAACCACCTCCATAGCCCGATCCCGGATGTTGTTCATCCGCTAGACCCACAGCATTTGTTCCTGGGCCTTGAGCTGTTCAGTGACGCCCTCACGGGCTGCCATCTGCTTTACCAGCTCAAGAAACATGCTCTCAGCCTGCTCGTTCAGATCTGCCAGATAACCGTTCAGCTTTCCAGTGATCTGCAGCTCCGTGTACAACGACTTGCGATGCTGCCGGATATATCGCAGATGCCGCTGGCCCCATACGCCGATGGAACGCTGTTCTTTGGGTGGTACGGACAGGCACGGGAGATAATAGTCACCGTGCAGCTCGTACCAAAGCCCATTCTTTTCGTCGTAGATTTGCTTTTCCATAATCGATCACGCTCAGATGCTCCTCATGGATGCCTTTCTGCTCCCATTCAAAGCCGTGCCGGAACATGGCAATGGCAAGCTCCTTCTTTTCGGAAAGTACCCATTGATTCCATTCCGTCGCAGGAGCTGAGCGATGCCATGGTCAAGGCGTTTAAGAAAAAGTTGAAGGATTGATGTCTTCATCCACTTCCTTTCCAGACAAAAGAAAAAGAGCTAACTGATCCAACAAAAATCAGTTAGCTATTTATTTATGAGTAATGCTTAAAGTGTTGTCAAAACGTTGTCACGAGGCTGTTTGAAGCCTCAAAAACCCAGTATTTATGCGGGTTTGCAGTGTTTTGTGGATTATTCCCGCTCAACGAGACTTAAACAATTCTGATTTAGTCGTTTTGCTTGAATTATTGCTCGTTGCTTTGATTTCACAGTTTATCCGTATTATTCCGGCGAAAAAAAGCTCCTGTTATCATTTCGTTATCAGGAGTGATAACAGGAATCGTAGCAAGTGGATTAACACTGTATCACTACATTGATATTATAGCGTCTTTCGTTGGAAATTGCAATATGTTTTTCAAAATTTACACGCAATATTTTCAAAAAGCGTGGTAAACCTCTTGCTTTTTAGGGAACGATCTATTATAATATAAACACGCATAATGCGAATACTGTGTGCAGAAAGTTGGTGGCAGTTTGAGTAAGCACGATATCATAAATAAGGTTTTTAATACCGTCGGAGAAATTGCAAAGAAGTCTGATTTCATTTCTGCCGGACTGAAAGAACAGGATGTTTATACGCTTTTTAAGCAGGGATATATTGAACGTGTCAGGCACGGTTATTACAAGCTGACTGCCTCCGACGAGCCAAAAGAAGAACTTATTCTATCAAAGTTGATGACACAAGGCATCGTTTGTGTGGAATCGGCGCTGTTTTATTTCGGTTATAGCGATTTTGCACCCCGTGAATGGACGATTACCGTTCCCCGATCCTATTCCAGAACCGTAAAAGCCATACAGGAAGAAGTGCCTGTGAAGGCATATTATGTTCAGAACGATATGTACCACCTCGGTGAAACAACCGGCACATTCAACGGCATAACGCTCCCTGTATATGACCGTGAACGCACGATCTGCGATTGCTTCAAATATCGTACCAAGCTGGATAATGAGATTTTTAATAAAGCAATCAACGCCTATGTTTCGGACGAAAAGAAAAACCTTGCCAACCTTTCCAAATACGCAAAGGAAATGGGCGTTTACAAAAAGATGATGAACGTAATGGAGGTATTGCTGAATGGCTGATATTGCCGCATCCGTGCTCGCACGACTCAAAAACAAAGCTGCTGAAAGCGGCAGAAGCTATCAACTCTGCCTACAGCTCTTCTGCCAGGAGGAATTTCTGCGCCGACTGGAAAAGTCCAAATATGCGGAAAACCTCGTTCTGAAAGGCGGCCTGTTCATCTACTCCCTTACGGACTTTGACAGCCGTGTGACCGTTGACGTAGATTTTCTTCTCAGAAAGATACCGAACACGCCTGAACAGCTCAAGGCGATACTGGAAGAAATCATAGCGACTGACACAGGCAACGATTTCATTACTTTTGAGATCAAGGACGTGGCTCCCATTGCTGTGGCGAAGAAATACGCCGGAATCGGCGCTTCCCTCGTGGCGAATATCAAGAATACGAGAACGCCTTTCGGTATCGACTTCGGCGTTGGTGATGTGATCGTTCCGAAGCAGGAAAAACGGAAGATACCGACGCAGCTTGATGATTTTACCGCCCCGACGGTCAACACCTATTCGCTGGAAACGACGGTTGCCGAAAAGCTCGACGCCATCCTTTCTCTGATGGAGTTCTCCAGCCGGATGAAGGACTATTACGACCTTTATTACCTTGCCAATAAGTTTGATTTCGACGGCGCAACGCTGACGGAAGCTCTGAAAAAGACTTTTGAAAACCGTGGACACCACTTCACGGTTGAGCAGTTCGAGCAGGTTATGACCTTCGGCAGCGACGATGCTATGCAAAAGAAATGGAAAGCGTTCTGCCGGAAGATCGACACAAAGACCGATGATTTCGATACGGTGCTGAGAACGATAAAAGCGTTTTTGACGGAGCCATACAAGGCAGCGATTACTGACAACAAATACACAGAATCTTGGTCGGCTAATAACAATAGCTGGACGCAGGGAGGAAATAACAATGGCTAAAATTCAATCTGTCGAACCCAACATTGCAGATCTTGCAAACGGCTGGATGAAATCATATGCCTGTTTTTTCGTCTGTGATATGCTTTTTCATAATTTTAACCTCTTTCATAAGATTTGTTTCGTTTCTGTTTTTGGTGTTGCAGCTCCCGTGCTTCGTCCATCAGATTATCAATGCGTTCCTCTCCGAACATCTTTCTGAGGAAAGCAAAATCCTTGTTCTCGGCCCGTAGCTGTCGGTTTTCTTCCTGCAATTCTGCGTTCTTTGCTGTCAGATACTCGTTATCACTCTCCAATCTCTGATTTTCACGGTAATAACGCCCGTTGAAATTGTTGAGCCGATAGTAATTGTCCGCCATCTCGAAATATCTTGCCAAAATCGTCAGAACGAGTTTTTTCAGTTTTTTTATCAGCGGCTCGGCAAACTTGGTCTTGTAGCTCTTGGCGGTCATCAAACCCTGCGGCTCCGGCAGAGCGTAATCGGGGGAAGTGTCCAGTTCCTTTTTAAGCTCGTCAAGGCTCCTTTCGCCCTTGTCGTAATTCTGAATACGGCTCTCCATTTCCTTGAAGTCACCCTGCTTGTCGGCTACCTTTTCTTTGAGATCAGCCACCTTTTCCGTCAACTCTGCGACCTCTGCGGCTCGCATTTTCTTCTTGTAATCGTAATCGGAGAGGAGTTCATCGTGGGTTCCTTTCTGCTCCCATTCAAAGCCGTAACGCTCCATCACGGCGGCAAGGACTTCTTTTTCGGACTGTACCCAGCGATTCCATTCATTGGTGGATACTTTTAAGGATAAGTTGAAAGACTGATATACAAGCCATATAAACGCAAAAAAGGCATTACCGACTGCATAAGTCAGTAATGCCTTTTCGTTGTATTCAGATAATCTGTTACTCGCCAACCGTCGGGAACTCAAAATAAATGAGTTTTGGCGGTTGCTATCAAATCGAGCTTTGAAGGCTCAAAAAACCAGTAAAATCAAGGGTTTTCGGGCTTCACGATTTATTCCCACTCAATCGTTGCTACCGGCTTCTCGCTGATATCCCAAAGGACACGGTTGATACCCGGAATCTTGACAATCTGATCTCTCATCTTGCAAAGCACGTCGAACGGAATCTCCGGAACGGTTACGCGAACCGCATCCGTTGTGTTAACGGCACGGATGACACATGCCCATCCCATGTAACGCTGGCCTACGCCGTTCTCATCATATTTGATACCGGTTGATACGAAATCCGGAATTGCACAGAAATACTGCCAGGGAGTTTCCGGAAGCTTGCCAATCTCCTCACGAACGATTGCATCTGCCTCACGAAGTGCCTCCAGACGGTCACGGGTGATGGCACCTACGCAGCGAACGCCAAGGCCGGGACCCGGGAACGGCTGACGGAATACCATGTTGTCCGGAAGACCAAGTTCCTTACCGACAACACGAACCTCATCCTTGTAAAGAAGCTTTACAGGCTCTACAAGCTCAAACTTCAAATCCTCGGGAAGACCGCCGACGTTGTGATGTGCCTTAACACCGTGGCTCTCCAGAATATCCGGGTAGATGGTACCCTGTGCAAGGAATTCGATACCGTCAAGCTTACGTGCTTCTTCGGCAAATACCTCGATGAATTCCTTACCGATAATCTTACGCTTCGTTTCCGGATCGGATACGTCAACAAGCTTGTCGAGGAAGCGGTCCGTTGCATCTACATAAACAAGATTCGCATCAAGCTGTTTACCGAATACGTCGATAACCTGCTCGGGCTCACCCTTACGGAGCAAACCATGATTAACATGAACACAGGTAAGCTGCTTGCCGATTGCCTTAATCAATAAAGCTGCAACAACCGAGCTGTCAACACCGCCGGACAAAGCGAGCAGTACCTTCTTGTCACCAACCTGCGCACGAACCTCGGCAACCTTTTCCTCAATGAATGCCTTGGCAAGAGCAGGAGTAGTGATTCTTTCCATCGTGTCGGGTCTCTTGTTAGAATCCATATATATATCCTCCATAGAATAAATTAAGGCGGGACAATCCCGTCACAGAACCATTTTTTACTTCACAATAGTATCATATCATTACGGAAAATACCATACTAAATTTTAGCAAAATATGAAGAAAAATCTGTCATTTTCGCCCGAAGACTTCCACCTTCGCATACAATTTTCCCTTGCGGCTCGTTCCGGTGATTTCTCGAAATATAATCCGACCGAAACCGCGCACCGTAATCACGTCTCCGGGTTTCAGCATACGGCTGTTATTCTCACAAAGCCTTCCGTTCAGGTATATCTTCTGCGTCCGGAACAGTTCGTTCACATCGTTTCGGGAAAAGTTGAAGGTTCTCGCAACAATCCCGTCAATCCGCTCCGAAGCAACGCTTACGGAAATCTCCTCCGGCGTACCGACTGCCACCTCGGGGAGCGATTCGATTTCCTTACATACAACCGAGGTATGCTTCACGCTTGTCAGGTTCTCCGTTATATATTCTACCATTGTAGAAAGGCATAAAAAGTAAGCATTCTTATCACAGATAAAGATATCGCCCACTACCTCCCGCTCAATTCCAAGGCTCATAATCGCACCAAGAACGTCCCTGTGACTCAGGTCATCGGCAAACTTTGCCATCAGTGGTTTCACCTCGATGCAGGCTATCGGAAAGTCCTCCGTGTATCCAAGCATCTCCTCGCTTCCAAACCTGAGGATAACCCGTTCCGCCGCCTCCGTTCCGCCATAAAGCGTATAGGGAATCCGCGGGAGTGTCCGCTCCGTTTCATAAAAAGAAGCCAACTCACCAATGCCCAGAAATCCGGTATGGGTATACCGGTTCTCCCGATAGCAACGGTTAGCCAGCTCTTCAAATCTCTTCTTAAAAAACTCGTCAGTGTCCATAATACTCTTTCTTCACGGAGCCATTCACGATAATGTATCAAGGAAATATGCATTCTTCTTAAACTCCTGCATATGTGTCCCAATTTTAAACATTCTTTCTCGAATATATTACCAGTATATCGCCTGACTTGATTGTGCTTGCACCATTTGGAATCATCAGACGTCCGCGACGCTCGATGGACACAATCAGCTCCAGTCTGGAAATATCCAGATCTTTTACCTGCCGTCCAACCCATGGATTTTCAGGCTTAATCTGAACCTCCCGAAGCGAGAAATGTTTCGCTCCTTCATAGGACTTAGCGGCATATACCAAAACATCACCGGAGTTCAGTACAAGCGAACCATTTGGCATCAGTTCTTCTATCTCGTCATCGTCCGAGTCCAACTTGCCGTCCTTTGCCCGGATAACCAAAACCAAAAGAAGCTGTGGCGGCAATGTGATTTCCTTTATCTTCTTGCCTGCCCACGGATGCTTCTCTCCAATCACGGATGTTACAAAACGAAGCGGGTGTTCCTCCTTCTCAACCTCAAAGGAACGTACCTTCTGATACTGTTCCACGAAGCCAGCACTGATGATACCGGTAGGAACCGCCACCATTCCGACACCCAAAAACGAAATCACCATCGACATTACCTTACCCATCGGGGTGATCGGAGCAATGTCACCGTATCCGATTGTCAGGATGGTCGAAGCCGACCACCAGATACCGGAGAACGCATTTTTGAATTTATCCGGCTGTGCTTCATTCTCCAGACTGTACATAAAAAGCGAAGCCGCCATCATCAATATGGCTATCATAACAAGGGAGGAGAACAGTTGCTTGCGTTTCTCCTTCAGGACATCCACGATAATATTGAATGCATCGTATTTGGCGTTGATTTTGAACAATCGGAATATACGAATGACACGGAACATTCGGAATGCAACCGCACCGGCGGGAAATACAAGCGGCAGGTAAGTCGGCAGAATCGTAAACAGGTCAATTAAGCCATAAAAGGATACGATAAAGGCCAACTTGGCTCTCCAACGGTTCTTCTGCGGATAGAGATACTCTGCAGTCCAAATTCTAAGCAGATATTCTATAGAGAAGATAATAACGGTACTCCACTCAATAATTGCAATCGGAATCTTAAAATCTTCCGCAATATCAAAGGTGGCGAAAAATGTGGCGAAGAGATTCAGAAGAATAACACAAACGATTACCACATCAAAAAGTCTGCTTGGAAAATCGTCGCGCGTACCGATTTGAATGATATGAAAAATCCGCTTCTTTTTCTTCTCCATTTGCACTCCTCTTCCGCTAAAGCGCCCGTGAATCATCCGAACTGTCGCTTTATAAGACTAATAATCCTGCCCGGGCAGGTGAATTCCGCAAAACCGGTTTACTCTGCCTTCTCCTGCGCCTGTTCATCCCGGCGGAACTTTCCGGAGCCGCCACAGGACAGGAACATCAGCACGAAATAATAAACAGCCATGACACCGAATACAACCCATGTCATCAGCTCGCTCTTCGGCGCCATACCAATCAGAACAAGCAGCGGCGCACCAAGCATAATGGCGAAGCTGGAGCCGGTAATCAGGTTGTTGGCGGCCGGGGTCTCCAGGCCGGGGTCAACCTCACGAAGAAGCAGAACACCCGAGCTGATGGTTCCGGTCATCATACCGTACATAGACATCAGACCTTCGTAATAATAGGTCGGATAGATTCTCTTACTGATATATTTCAGGTTAAACAAAGTGATAATCGCACCGGCAACCGCCATCAGTACGAAGGGCAGCCACAAGCCACTCAAATCTTCAATATTGATGGATGCAATTCCGGCAATAATCATTATGTCAAATGCAAGACCGGAAATTCTCGAAAGCAGGTAATTGTTACGATACTGCTTACGCATAACCTTAGCTTTTCTAAGCTTCTGCATGATTACTCGAAGGGCAATCGCAAGACCGGAACCAATCATAAAGTTGAAGCCCCAGAGAAGACCGTTTAACGTCTTGCCAAGTCCTTCGTTAATGGCACTGATTGCCGACGTAAGTCCCCATGTGGTAAGAAATGTTGCCAGATAAACCGCAAGTACCAAAGCTACCTGCATGGACAGACGGTCTAACGATTCCGCAATCGGCATCTCATCCTTTTCCTGAAAATGATCCACTGTTACGGAGCCGTCAACAATCTCCTGCGCCTGCTTCTGAATCTTGCCTTTCTTCAGCAGATAGTTCAGATAAATAACACCGACAATGCATGCGGAAAGATATCCTGCCGCCGCAATGGCAAGTCCGAAAGAACGACCGCCGGCAAAGCCCCAGTCGGTCTCATAAACATTACCGGTATTGTTCGCCTGTCCGGGACCCTGCCCGTAGCCGAGAGGCAGCAGTATGCCCGAAGCCTTGAACAGTTTCGGCATAATCGTATAAGAAAGACCAAGGGAGATGGCAAGTCCAAAAACACCCTGAATCATATAACAGCTGACAATGCAAGCACCGGAGCGAAGTCCGACATGATTCATGGAACCGGAGTTCGCATTCTCCGAATTTCGAAGAGACATCGCAATGAAACCGATTGCTATGCCGTGATAAGTAAGATTTTCAAGGAATGTGCCATCAAGAAAAGTAATCCCGAAACACTTGTCCATAACAATCTTAACAAGCAGGAGAAGCAAGCCTCCCAAAACCGCAGTGGGCATCATACTCTTTCGAATCAGATTGGATTTTCTTCGAAAGATATTCGCCACAAGAATTGTAGCGGCAATGATTCCCATCTGAATGACGCAATTCCACAAATCCATATTGTTTGCTGAATAATCGACTGGATTCATGATTCTGACTCCTTTCGCAACATCTGATAATAATATAGATATTTCAATGCACAGAATCTAATGTCTCCGCGGATATCAAACTGTCTCTCCTCCGCGCCGACAATGGCATTCATAAAGTTTCTGGAGAATATGGCAATTCCATCGAAATCGGAAAATGCATACTCTCTTCCGGCAAATGTAACTCCTTTACCGTCAACCGTAAGTGTTCCGCTTTCTTCACGGCAAATCTTATGATTGTTGTCAATCTCACGAACCGTAACTTCATCGGTAAATGCCGGCAGAGTTCCATCCGTCATGGCCTGCTGCAATGCAGTCTGCTGTTCTGCATCCCAGTCACGCATATTTCTGGTTACATCGTCCGAACACTCCAGATATCCGAAACGATTGTAGGAAGCCTTAAAGCCGCATGTGCAGCTGACTTCATCTTTCGTACTTTTCAGTGAATTAAAAGACTTACAGGACGGGCAATAGAAAAGCGTGCTCTCGATTCCTTCCGTAAGATTCTTGCCCTCATACGGAATCATCTTCTCATCCTGCGTCTTATAGGCATCCTCGTACAAATCGCGATTGATTGCCTCGTTCATCTCATCCTCGGACATTTGCTTAAGCTGTTCCGGCTTATAAACATTTACAAGATGTCCGTAAATCTGTCCCTTTCTTCTTGAGGTGCTGAATCTCGGCTGGCTCAAATATCCGCCTTCAAAACGGAATGTAACCAGGGAAGCGCCGGCTGCCTTCGCAAGCTTTCCGGTGGACGGCAGAATGTCTCCGGTCACACCGTTAAAGGAACGGTTCCCTTCGGCGAACAGACATACATTGTTGCCACGCTTCATCGTCTTCATAATTTCCATAACCGATTTCGTTCCGTTCTTACCCTTTGTAATCAAAATCGGGCGGAAGCAGAAACGAAGCAACCAGGTTTTGAAACCCTTACGCATAATATGCTCGCTTGCAACGAAATAAATCTGCTTCTTCGTCGCAATCCCGACCATAATTGGATCCATCTCCATATTGTGATTGGCAAGAAGCAGATATGGTCCCTCGACATCCTTTAATGTGTCGCAGGAATAATGAAGAATCCGCTTAAATATCTTTGATGTGAAGATATCCAGAATCTTAAAAATAACACGATGTCTGCGCGATTCCCTGCGTTCTTTCCGCTCGCTCTTACGCTTTGCGGCAGCACGCTTTTTCGCCTCTTTCTCCTTATCGGCTGCATTCAAGACTTTCACGTGTTTCGTCTGCTCCTGATTTTCTTTTTTCCCAGTTTCCTCTTTCATTCCTCGGTTTAACCATCCTCAATATACGCATTCACTCATAATTCATAAGGTTGCCACCACTTTTTGCTCGGCACGGTTGCAGAGCCAATGTGGCATTTGCCTTAATATAATAATGGAACATTCTATATTACATAATACTAATACACAAGGCAAATGTAAAGAGAAAATGTCCTTTTCCGCCCCTTCTCAAAAATATTTGACCAAAAAAGGAACCCGCCCATTTTTTGTCAAATTTACTGAAAAATAATTGCAATATTCTTCGATTTTTTTCTTTTTTTTTTCACAAAAATATGCTATTATGCTCTGTGGTGTTTTTGGTGAACACCATGAATCCTAAATATAAAGGAGACCACTAATATGGAAGAAAGAAGAGTTGGTACCGTTTCAAGAGGAATCCGCTGTCCTATTATCAGAGAAGGCGATAACCTCGTAGATATTACTGTAGACAGTGTCCTTGCAGCTGCTAAGAGTGAAGGATTTGAGTTGCGTGACCGTGATGTTATCGCACTCACCGAGTCCATCGTAGCAAGAGCTCAGGGTAATTATGCCAGCGTTGACAACATCGCTGCAGACGTAAAAGCCAAGCTCGGCGGCGGTACAGTCGGTGTTATCTTCCCAATTCTCAGCAGAAACCGTTTTGCTATTGTTCTCCGCGGTATTGCTAAGGGCTGCAAGAAGGTTGTTCTTATGCTCAGCTATCCGAGTGATGAAGTTGGTAATGCTTTGATTACACTTGATCAGGTTGATGAAGCAGGCGTTAATCCTTACTCCGATGTTCTCTCTTTAGAGAAATATCGTGAGCTCTTCGGCTATCGCAAGCATGAGTTCACAGGTGTCGATTATGTTGAGTACTATTCCGAGCTGATTAAGGAATGCGGTGCTGAAGTTGAGGTTGTATTTGCCAACCAGGCTAAGACAATTCTTCAGTATACCGATTGCATCATCAACTGCGATATTCACACCCGTGTTCGTACGAAGAGAATTTTGATGGCTAACGGTGCAAAGGTTGTATGTGGTCTTGACGATATTATGACTGCCTCCATCGATGGCAGCGGTTTCAATAGCCGTTATGGTTTGCTTGGCTCCAACAAGTCCACTGAGGACAAGGTAAAGTTGTTCCCGCAGACAGAAGGTGCTATTGAACTGGTTAATGCAATTCAGGCTGAGATTCTTAAGAAGACCGGCAAGCATGTCGAGGTTATGGTTTATGGCGACGGTGCTTTCAAGGATGCTCAGGGTAAGATTTGGGAGCTTGCAGATCCGGTTGTATCTCCTGCTTTCACAAGCGGTTTGATTGGTACTCCGAACGAGCTCAAGTTAAAGTACCTTGCTGATAACGATTTTGCTTCTCTTTCCGGCGACGCTCTGAAGGCAGCTATTTCCGAGAGCATCAAGGCAAAGGACGGCAGCCTCGTTGGCAATATGGCTTCTCAGGGCACTACCCCTCGTCAGCTTACCGACCTGATTGGTTCCTTGTGTGACCTTACCTCCGGTTCCGGCGATAAGGGAACTCCTGTAATCCTCATCCAGGGTTACTTCGACAACTACACCACGATGTAATTAATTCCGTATTCTGCTATCGGATTATTTGTCGACACAAATTAAAACATGATATTTCAAAGGGCGTGTGAAAACTGATATGCTCCCTTCTAGGTAGACAAGTGAAATAATAAAAAACTTGTTTACTTGGAAGGGGGCATGTTTTTTTGATATGCTCCCTTCTAGGTAGACAAGTGAAATAATAAAAAACTTGTTTACTTGGAAGGGGGCATGTTTTTTTGTCTAATAGTTTTACACCTGAAGAAAAGATACAGATAGTTCTTGAGTATAAATCAGGAAAAGGTT
>JAZQNM010000072.1:0-36563 GCA_045627305.1 Lachnospiraceae bacterium | reverse complement strand
CAAAATAGTACACAACCTCCGTCCCCGTGTTACATTTGCTACACAACCTCCGTCCCCGTGTTCTATTTTTTTGTTGTGAGGAACAATATTACGGCACCGATTCCGCAGACAACAGTGGCAACCAGAATGGTGCTGTTGATTCCGACCAGGTCAATCAGCCATCCGCCTATCAAAGAGCAGAGGAAACACCCGACGGTCAGGGTCATTCCGGCAAATGCCTGTCCCTGTGCTGCATGCTCGTGGTCGACGATTTCATTTACATAGAATACAATTGAGATTGCCATAATACCCCAAGCGGGAAGCTGTAAAAGCTGAACGCCGTAATACAGAAATACACTTGGTGCAAGGAGGCTTAACAGGCTTTTGATTGTGTAGAACACACCGGAGAAGCGGAGCAGCCCGCCGAGGCGGAAGTACTTCAAAAGAAACGGTGCACAAAGCATCGGAATGATTTCCGCTGCGGCAGCGACGGCAGTGGCAATGCCCATATCTTCAACATCGCCGCCCTTACTCTGCAGAATCTGCAGGCAGAAGGTATTTAAAAAACCGTGTGAGAAATAAATCAGAACCATTCCGACAAGCATTCCCGCATATGTAGGATATCGTTTCAGGAATCGAATCGGATTCAGATTGGCTCCCTTTTTCTCAACTGTCACTGCGCCGTTCTCGGATAGAGTGCGGCGCTTTTTTCTAAGAAGTGCAACGGCGATAATCATGCCGGCATATGTGATGCAGACCGCAGCAGGAACAGTCTTTATCCCGATGCGCTTGGAGAGAATCCCCATTATGAGCGACGAGATGCAGTAGCCGAAAGCACCGCTTGCACGGGAAAATCCAAAGTTAATCGTAAATCCCTCGTTAATACATTCCACGCCGAGCCCGTTGATGAACGGCTGCAATGTCTGCAGACAAATGTAACCAAGGGCATAAAGAGTTGCCATCACTATCGTCTGCGAGAGTGGAAAGCATAAAAGAAGGATGCCAATTCCAACCAGACCGAATCCGAAAAACCAGAGGACATGCATGGTGGAAATGTTTGGATTTCGGTCAATCAGGGAACCTAAAAATGGTGGAAGAACCGCGGCGGTAAAACCACCGATTGCCAAAAGCAGACCAATCACGGTATTGGACAAGCCAACCTCTAAAAGAAAAGCACTGGCGAAGGCCCCGAGAGCGGCATTCCCGAGCCAGTAGGTCCATTGCACAAGCGCATAATATTTTGTTACATTGTTCGTTTTCTGAATCATAGTAAATCCTTCTTTTCATTTGCATTAAGCAGCAACCGAAACCAAGTATAGACGTTGAAAGTGAATTGTGCAATGTGGTATTTTGCATAAGTTCATAGTAAATTCATTCTTTATTAACCTAATTGTAGTTGACAGGATTGTTTTGTAATGGTAAAAATGAGAGGTGTGTTTCCGCGGGGAAAATAATACACACATATTGATAGTGGGGATAATTTGAAAACTGATAAGAAAAAGTTCAATCTTGCACTGCAGCTGGTGATTGTAGTCGGAATTGCCGCCATCACGCTGTGGCTTATGTTTCGTGGTAAAGATGCGGGAGAAATACTGAAGTGTCTGAAGAATGCCGATAAGAGATGGATTTTGCTTGGCGCGGCACTTATGGTCGGATTTGTCTTCGGGGAATCTGTTCAATTAAAGATGATGTTCGACGGAATGAAGCAAAAGGTAAGCCTGTTTAAATGCTTCCTGCTTTCCAATGTGGAATATTTCTTTGCGCAGATTACGCCTGGAGCCTCCGGTGGGCAGCCGATTCAGATGGTCTATATGACAAGGCTTGGTATCGATGTACTGGTTGGTGCACTTGCATGTATGATGATTGCCGTATTGTATAAAGCGGCATTTCTTCTGATATTCCTGTTTGCGCTGATATTTCGTTCTGAACTTGTTCTGTCTGCGATTAAACAGGTTCCGTTCCTGTTTACCTTTGGGGTTCTGTTTCAGCTTGCATCGATTTCTTTCCTGCTTACCTGTATTTTGCGACCCGCACTTGCGTCTACCATGGTAAATGGGTTGATCTCCTTTGGTGCAAAACTTCGGATTGTGAAACATCCGGAGAAGACAAAGGAAAAGGTGCAGGATTCCATCAAACGTTATAAAAAAGGTTCTGAATTCCTTAAGAGCCATAAATGGATGGTTCTTCGGATGTTTCTTTATACGGTGGTACAGCGTCTGGCTTATTTCTCGGTAACCTTTTGCGTTGCGAAGGCACTTGGAATCGAGCATGTTGACTGGTTCGGCGTTATTACGGTACAGGCAATCCTTTCTCTGTCCGTGGATGCGCTTCCGCTTCCCGGAGCGGCAGGTGCGAATGAACTGGTATTCATCAATCTGCAACGTCGGCTTTTTGTTCCGGAACTGATGGGGGCGGGCCTTCTTCTGAATCGCGGAATTACTTACTATTTTCTCTTGATTTGCTGTTGCTTCTTTACGTTGATGGCGAATGTGTTTGCAAGGAAGAAGCAATCGGCTATTGCGGAGGAAGCAAGTGATGAGTTGAGTGCTTATAATAATGACAATTGATTGTGAAAGCCCCAATGCCGGGAAGCATTGGGGCTTTTGTTTTTAAGGTTGGTCTATTCGAATATTGATGTGTGCAGCGAGGCCATATCCACTTCATCCGGCAAGCCGCGAATCACCTTGTTGAAGTACGGAAGCATGAGGGCAAAATCTTCCTCCAGCACTGCATGGCCCTCTTTATGAAAATGACACGCAAACCGCTCTGACAGACCGAGAAAATCATAGAGTTTACCGGCTTCCTTGTAGCATTCCCACATGGAAGGAGCGTTCACCCAGTCCTCTCCGGTATAGGAGGCAATCAGAAAATAACAACGATTCGGTGCTGCTGCCAATGCCGCGAGTTCATATTGCTCCAAAGGAATTTCCTCAGGAGTCTTATATTGCAGAAAGGCATCGTTGAACCAGCCGCGTTCCCCGTCGGACTGCAGACAGCTGAGCGGTTCGTTTTGACCATATGTGTAAGCGTCGGAAGCACCAACCTTGGAAAGATTGTAGGTTCTTCCTTCTGAGAAGAAACGATACAAGGCAAGTCCGCCCGCACCGGAACAGGACGGTGCAACGAGACGGAATCGCATATCGAAAGCACCGCAGACAGCGGTGGCTTTACCAAAACGAGACACACCGGTTACGATGGAGAGGTCCGGATTCAGGGAAAGGTCCTTGCCAAGACCGTTGTAAACGGCATCCAGAATCTTGGAAGCGGCCCACGCCCAAGCCATCAAAACACCGGTTTGCGAAGCAGGTTCTTCGCCGTACGGATATAATTCATAAAAGCTTCCCTCGTGTTTGGTATCATCGGAAGCCACTAGTGAGCAGTTGTTTGCGAATACAGCAAATCCCATATCGAGTGCGGCTTGCATAGACGGCATGCCGTGCATGCTGACGATGAAGGGATACCCGCCTTCGGGCATCGGGCATTTGGCGGGGTCAGGAAGAAATACGGGAAGCGACCAGGAAGCGGAACGTTCACCCGTGGTGATGTGAAGCGTCAGGTTTTTCGCACCCTCTGCCGGGATGACTCCGAAGAAGGATATCATAACCGCACCTTCATCGCTTACGGTATATGCAACATTTTCTCCGCTTCTCCATACGCCATACATCTCATCTTCGTATTGTTTCCGCAATTCATTTGCCCGCTGTTCCCAGTCGGCCTTTGTTGTAAGTGCATGTCCGTCTGCAAAGGTAAAAATATCCGGCCAGTTCGCATTCTGTTTCATATGTTCTTCCTCCTGCCATGTGTATTAAAAGCCTCCTTTTACTATAGCGTTTGCAAAGGAAAATAGCAAATAAAACAGAATTCCTTTTGGCAAAAAGTGATGCACATATTTCATAAATTGAAAATGGTGTGAATTTATTGAAATAGATGTAAATAATATTGACAATTTCAAATGAATGTTGTATACTTCAACTAATCTTCGACTTTGCTCTTTCGAAGAGACAGTGTGGGAATCAGAAACAGAATATTTCTCTTAGGCATGACAGATTTTTTTGCATTTTTATGGAATGAAAATCCACAGCATTGGATTCTTGTTAGAGACATGGATTCATGTTATAATCATTGTGGAGTTGAATCATTCGGGGCAATATGCCTATGGGGATAGATTTTGAATATAAGGAGGAGGCAGGCACCCGGTCTGCGAAGAGGATATGGATTATTCAAGAATTAAGGAAGAATTTGCAAAGTTTGATAAGGATTTTCCGGAAGAATTAATTGGGGAAGGTTTATCCGAGGAGCAGAAGCAGGAGATTAATCCTTGTGGTACATTCTGTGGAAAGTGCGACGATTACGGCGTAACCTGTGATGGCTGCAGAAATCGTAACGGTGTTCCGCTTTGGTATCAGATGTTTGATAATAATACTCCTTGCCCTTACTTTGAGTGCGCAAAGGAGAAATGTCTCCATGACTGCTCACAGTGTAAGAATCTTCCTTGCATTGAATACTTCTCATATCCGGATCCCGATATGTCCATTGAGTATAAGCAGTGGTGGTTTAAGCTTAGAATGAACAACTTAAAGAAGAGCAATCCGGACTGCAAGATTGAAGTTTTTGATACCTTTGAAGAGAATGTAATCCGTTATCTTGGAGACGAAACCGATAATCAGTAATTTGTAACCGGGTTTATGAGGCACTTGAAATTCTGATGTGACCTAAAAGTATGATTTTAAGCGTAGCAGTTTATGTATGGCTGCTACGCTATTTTTATATCATAGGAAATTGCGTTGCATTTCCTATGATATAAAAAACGCTCCGCTAAGAAAGCACACGCCTGTGCAGAGGAAACATGTCGCACAAGGCGCACAGGCGGCGCGTGTATGTCGTAAGCGCCGTAAACTGTTCCATGAAGCCCAAAAGTGTGATACATTTCATGCTTTTTCTTTATGAAAGCAGTATCATTTTTTGAAGGGCTATGATATACTTCTGTCGTAAAGGGAGATAATCCGTATTTTAGGATTGATTGCGGTATTTGGGATACCGTAAGTTGTGTATGGGAGAGAATCTATGAAGAAGCAAAAACCAGTCTGGGCAGTGGCTTTCGGGCTTATTCTAGTTGCATATACTGTATATGTGATGATGGATGTGTTCGTGATTAAAAGACCGATGCAGGAAAATGCGACAGGGATGAATCTTGCCCTGTTTGAGAATCATGGAACACCAACACCTGTTGCAACACCATCGCAGGTGGAATCGCCGACACCGATTGTGCCAACGCCGACACAGGACAAACCTGTTACGCAGGCACCAACGGCAACGCCAACAGTAACACCGACGCCAACGCCGTCTTATTTTTCTGAAGAAATTATTGAGACCGATTCTTTCTATTCGAATGATCATCTTTCCGTAACAATGACTGAAATACGGGAACACGATACACAGATTCATATAGCGGAGGTGCGGGTTTCGTCCGCACAGTATATTCTTTCCGCTTTTGCTAAGGACACCTATGGGCGTCATTATAAGCAGAAGGTTTCCGTTATGGCGAAGAACAACGAGGCTGTTTTCGCAATAAACGGAGACAATTACGGAGAGCGGGAAGGCGGCTATGTAATTAAGAACGGTATCCTGTATCGTAAGCAGGGCAATGCCAACATGGAGCTTTTGTGTATTATGCCGGATGGGGACTTTATATTCAGCCATTCCAAAAATGCCACAGCACAGGAAATCCTTGATATGGGAACATGGCAGGGGTTGACATTTGGCCCGGTTCTTCTGGATGATGGTGAGATTAAGGTTGGAAAGAATCAGGAAGTTGCACTTTGTTATCCGACCAATCCCAGAACTGTAATCGGGATGGTGGAACCGCTGCATTACTTCTTCGTTGTAGCTGACGGCCGTACTTCAAAGAGTCACGGATTGTCATTATATGAGTGTGCCGATTTGATGAAGAGGCTTGGCTGTACAAAGGCCTTTAATCTTGATGGTGGCGGCTCCTCTGTTATGGTATTTCGCGGAAAGGTTGTGAATTTCCCGACAACCGACGGGTCTTATCTGGAAAGAGAGGTGACTGACATTGTCTATGTGCGCTAAAGTTTTTCGCAGACATTGGAAGATATTTCTCGGTATGACAGTCTTCGTTGGGATATTTTCCGCCGTATATGAATATTTCGGGCATGGAGTTATGTCAGATTCGATGATTTATGCCTTTCTGTACCCGCTTATTCTTGGTGTGATGCCGATGATTGCCCTCGCATACCTTGATTCCATGAAAAAGATTGCCTATGGGGGAATGATTCGCGTCGGGATTAACCTGTTCTATTCCGGAATCGCAACACTTACGGTGGGTTCCTTGGCCACTGGTGTTGTGGAAATCTATGGAACCACAAATCGTTTATTGAAGTATTATTTTTATACAGGACTTCTGCTATTGGTTATTGGAAGTATCATTCTGGCTGTTTTCCTCGCAAGGGCAGTGAATCAATACGGCAGAGAAAAATGAGGCTGTAAATATGAAACATAAGTTTCTTGGAGCCATTATATACGGCAGTATTTTGATGCTGTTTACGGTATATGTGGTTCTGGATATATTTGTCATTCAGCACAAGTATCAGGAAAATGCAACGGATATTAATGAGTCACTTTTTGATGCGACACCGGTTCCTACGCCAACGCTTTC
This sequence comes from Lachnospiraceae bacterium, assembly GCA_045627305.1. Taxonomy (GTDB): domain Bacteria; phylum Bacillota; class Clostridia; order Lachnospirales; family Lachnospiraceae; genus ISDg. Next base: position 29,908 of record JAZQNM010000072.1, on the reverse strand, counting down.
CCCGACGCCTGTTGTAAAGGCAACACCGTCGGCAACACCGACTCCCGGTCCGACTGCTACGCCGACGCCGACACCGACTCCATCCATATTCTCTACGGAGGAGATTGTCACGGAGGACTTTTACTCGAACGACCATCTTGCTGTTAGAGTGACGAATTATTATGAATATCAGACCAATGTGCATGTCGCGGAGGTTTGGGTAAGCTCGCCGAGGTATCTAATGTCGGCATTTGCCCGTGATACCTATGGAATGCATGTGAATGAGAAGACAACGGTATTGGCTCAGAAGAATGAAGCTGTTCTCGCAATTAACGGTGATAATTACGGGCAGCGTCAGGGCGGATATGTGGTAAGAAACGGCGTCACCTATCGGTCAAAGGGCGACACAACGAAGGATGTGCTTTGTATTCTTGCCAACGGAGATTTCCGGTTTTCTTACGGCAAGGACTTGGATTCTCTTGATACATATGTGAATATGGGAGCATGGCAGGTGTTCTCCTTCGGACCGGTGCTTCTCGATAACAACGAGATTATGATTTCCAAAAATTACGAAATCAAGGATAATTACGGTTCGAATCCCAGAACGGCAATCGGTATGATTGAACCGAACCATTATATACTGCTCTGTTCGGACGGCCGCACGAAGAAGGATAAAGGATTGTCCTGCTATGAATTGGCAGAGTTTATGCAGTCACTTGGCTGTACAAAAGCCTTTAATCTGGACGGAGGCGGTTCCTCAACGATGGTGTTTATGAATAAGGTTGTAAACTTTCCGACAACCTATGGCAACTACAGTGAAAGAGCGGTTGCCGATATTATCTATGTGCGATAAAACAATGGTGTAAGGGTCTTTGGGCATATGAAAACGTTATGTTTTTGGTGTCTCCACAGGTCCTGCCCAACCCGGAAAGAGAGATGAAAATGGAGTATTCTTGTAAAAAAGTCTTCCGCAGACACTGTTTGATATATGTTTGTGTGACAGCGTTTGTTTGGATTTTCTCGAGAGTTTATGAGTATTTTGGGCACGGAGTAATATCGAAAGCAATGATGACTGCATTTTGGTATCCGTGTCTTATGGGGATGATTCCCTCACTGATTTTGGCATTAATAAAGCCTTTGAAGAATATTGCCTATGCAGGTATTCTTCGTGTCGGTGTAAATCTTTTATATTGTGGCATTGCAACTCTGACAGTTGGGTCGCTCCTGTCAGGCGTGGTAGAGATTTACGGAACGACCTATCATTTGCTGAAATACTATTATTATGCCGGGGCGGTGTTGTCTGCTTTGGGTGTAATATTGTGTATAGTATCATTTGCCAAAGGGCAAGGTGAAAATGAAAGGAGAAAGTAATAATGGAAGAGGTTTACGAATTTCTGAAGCAGTGTGGGACCTATTATCTCGCTACCGTTGATGGGGACCAGGCGAGGGTTAGACCGTTTGGTACGGTGGATTTGTTTGAAGGAAAGCTTTATATCCAGACCGGTAAGATTAAGGATGTATCCAAGCAGCTTCATAAGAATCCGAATGCTGAAATCTGCGCATTTTTGAACGGACAGTGGATTCGTGTTGCAGGCAAGCTGATTGAGGATGACCGTCGTGAGGCAAGAGCACATATGTTGGAGGCTTATCCGAATCTTCGCGGCATGTACAACGAGGATGATGGCAACACGGAAGTGTTTTATTTTGAAGACGCAACGGCTACATTTGCTTCTTTTGGCGGGGCACCGAAGGTTGTTAAGTTCTAGGATTTTACGAAAATCGGTGTTGCCCGGCGATAAGGCATCACAGTGAGGATATAGTATGAAAGTCATATCATCGGTGATAAATCCGATTACGAAAACCGATTATCCCGATCCGGACATTATCCGGGTCGGGAACATTTATTATATGATCAGTACGACGATGTATTTCTTCCCGGGTGGAGAAATCCTTCGCTCTTATGATCTTGTACATTGGGAGATTGCAACGCATATTTTTGTATCGCTTGACGAAACTCCTGCCGAAAGGCTTGAGAACGGGGAAAATTGCTACGGAAAAGGTATGTGGGCAGCCTCCCTTCGTTACCATGAAGGGCGATTTTATGTGGTATTTGTAAGCCACGGGCAGGAGAACACACATCTGTTTATCTCAAGTATTACGGATGGAGCGGATATGTCCGAATGTACTTGGGAACACCGTAGAATTCAGGGGTATTATCACGATTGCTCGCTTCTGTTCGATGATGACGGTCGCATATTCCTTGTGCACGGCAATATGCAGATTTACCTGACGGAACTGAAGGAGGACCTTACAGGACCGAAAGAGGGCGGAATCGATAAATTAATCATCAGAGATAATCCCGAGAAGGTGATTCTCGGTTATGAAGGGTCTCATTTTTATAAGATTAACGGACTCTATTATCTCACGCTGATTCACTGGCCGAAGGATTCAAGAAGAACCGAGTCGGTTTTCGTCTGCGATACCGTGGATGGTGAGTACATCGGCAGGGATGTGTGTTGTGACGATATGGGCTATCACAATATGGGTGTTGCGCAGGGCGGTATCGTGGATACTCCTGATGGGCACTGGTATTCGGTGATGTTCCGCGATTCCGGTGCTGTCGGACGAATGCCTGTCCTGGTGCCCGTGACATTTCCGATGGATGCATATTCTGAAGAAGCAGGTTTGGGTAAGTCGGAAGTTGGTCGGTCATACACTTTGGAAGCGTATCTGCCTGTATTCGGTGAAGAAGGGACGGTTCCCGAAGAGTTTGAAGTCCCGGATGGAAAGCCGGGATATGTTTACGAGTCTCTTTTTACATCGGATGATTTTGTATCGGACGGGACCGAAGCGAAACTGAAGTCCCAGTGGCAATGGAATCATGTTCCGGATGACGGTTTATGGGAACTTCTTTTGAGTGGTGGTCTTAAAATAACAACCGGAAAGGTATGTACGAACCTGGTTCAGGCAAGGAATGTCCTGACGCAGCGGATGTATTTCCCGGGCTGCGCCGGGGATGTAACGGTTGATTGTTCTGGCCTGAAGGACGGAGATTTTGCCGGACTTTGCGTGCATCAAGGCTGCTATGGTTTTATTGGAGTTATGAAAGAGGAGGACAGGTATTATCTTGTTCGTCTCGTAAAATCGGAACCGGTGAAGGGATTTGGCATTGGCAGCAGTGATACGCAGCCGGGCGTGATTACTGACCGGGTTTTGATTGAGAAGCCGACAGTACGCGTGAGAATTGAAGCGGATTTTGCAGATATGAAGGATACGGCTAGATTCTTTTATGAGAAGGATAGTGCGTGGATTCCTTTAGGAGAGGAACACAAACCGGTGTTTCGGTTGGATCATTTTACCGGAGCACGTTTCGGTCTTGCGGTGTTCTCGACGAAACAGGCAGGAGGAAGTGCGGTATTTACCCATTTCCGATATGAGAAACAGAAGTGACGAAATCCGTTCCTTTGTGCAGTGACAGAAAAAGCCCCGAAATTCGTTAAGTGTTTCGGGGCTGTGTTATGTATTCATACATCAAGTATTGGGCGTGTTATTCGCTATCGCGGTATTCAAGGATATCACCGGGCTGGCAGTTTAATGCCTTACAGATAGCATCCAGTGTTGAGAAACGGATTGCCTTGGCCTTTTCATTCTTCAGTATGGAAAGATTAGCCGGTGTGATATCGATTTTTTCTGCAAGTTCTCCGGAGGAAATCTTGCGCTTAGCCATCATTACATCGAGATTTACAACTATAGTCATATCATTTCCCCCTTTCTAAATCGTATAATCCTGTTCGTCTTTCATTTCAACGGCAGAGCGGAATACGCTGTACAGTGTCAGCATAATCACACCGAGGAATATGAAAAGGAAGGAAAATGCGAATGCATATACACCGGGTGTTTTGATTCGGATGAAAGCGAGTGTCACACAGATAATTGCAAGTACAAACATACAGATACCAATGTTGCGGATGCTTGTGGCATTCTCTAAAACGAATACCTGGTCTTTTTCAAGGCGATGTATCAGCTGATAGACGAATACAAGCACGAATAATCCGACTACCGCACAGCAATATAGACATACTGTGAAGGGTGTCCCGAGTTTCTTCCCGTCTACCAGATAGTAATCAAAGGAACCGGTAATATAAGGTATAAAAAACATTGTTGCAAGAACAATAAGCCCGAAAACAATCGTAAGGCATTTTGATAAAGAAATTGCTACTTTTCGATTCATAACAGAATCCTCCTTTTTAAATATTGAAATAGAATCATGTGATTGCTGTGCATTCTGCGCGTTTGATCAAACGTAATAAATATGGTGACGGTATCGATTATGTATCCGTAAGGGTATTATTGATGATATTTCAGTAAGGATATCGTCATCCTGATGATGTCAATATATCACAGCACTTTTCGGTTGTCAATAACTTTTTATCGAAAAACGATATATTTCATATCATAGGAAAATGCGTTGCATTTCCAAATAATATAAAAAAACGCTCTGCTAAGGAAGCACACGCCTGTGCAGAGGAAGCATGTCACAAACGACGCACAGGCGGCGCGAGCATATCGCAAGCGATATGCTTTGTTCTTAAAAAAGAGAGGCCTACGTGTACTCTAAGAAGACTCTTTATGCCAGACCTTCCGAGATACCGAGCAGAACAATTCCTGCGATTACGAAGAAGATGCAGGCGTATTTTGATTTTTCAAGTTTCTCCTTCAGGAATATACGGGAGAGCAGAACGGAAACGATGCAATAGGATGCAACCATCGGTGCGGCAAGCATTGGTGATTTCGCCATTGCATAGACATAGAAAACCTGACCGAACTCCTCACAACAGGCAGCAATCGCCTTCGGAGCCTCAGATTTTTGAAAAGGATTATAGACTTGCTTCTTAACTAACAGGTACAGATAGCAAACGAGTCCTGCAAGAAAGAAGGTAATTCCGTATAAAATGATAATGTCGATTTCGCCGAGACCGAGACCGGTTTCCTCATCGAGAATGATTCCGTCCGCCGCGGTTCCACATGTATCAAAAAGGCAGTAAAGAAGCGGGAACAGGAGTGCAAGTGCGCCGAAACGATAGTGACGGTCCTCCTTTGGAAGATCACTTTCGGCATCGGAAAGCCGTTTCTCAACGAAAGCGAGCGCCAGAACACCGATTACTATGAGAAGTGTTCCGATTATATCAAGTGTACCGAATACATCGGTGAAGCTTGTGATACGTCCCTTCACCAGAAAGAACAGGAACATCGCAACGGCGGAAAGTGCGCCGGAGGCATTTTGAACGGGAGAAACAATGGAAAGTTCGAGGTAACGAAGTCCTGCATATCCAATTACCATTGAAATGATGTAACAAAGGGATGCGGGGGAATACCGAAGCATCATAGAAAAAAACTCGCCAAATGATGCACAATTTTTCAGCGTTTCCGAAAGTGGGAAGAGGAAAATGGAACAGACACCCATGACAAGCCCGACCCATACGGCTATCTTCAGGTGTGAGAAGGTATCCTCTTCGTCGGAGCCTTTTTTATAGAACAAATCGGCAAATCCCCAACCGAGAAGGCTGATTAAGGCAAATACAAACCAGGACATCGAACATTCCTCCTTTAGCATTCAATCGACAAGCCTAGATTATATAGATTAAAAGATACAATGTCAATAGATTCTAATTGAAACCGTGTGATTCACTGCACATTTATGTATATAAACGGTTTTCAAACGAGGAGACATATTACATTAGGAATGAGTGGTCGTTCCTTTACTTGACAAGAGGTTGATAAAATTTTATGATATTTGTATCTGTTTGCACTTTTTGTGATGCAATTACCTGCAATCCGCTCGGATACATTTACCTTGTATTGAGCAGAGATACCGGCGATGATTTAAGGAATGTGTGCATAGCACTTTATGATTATTATGAAGCAGTGGAGGAATACCTTTCTTCGATGGCTTCCAATTCATAATAAAAAGAATTTATTAATCTATTTTTAATCTTTCTCACCTTATGTATTCATCTTGACAGGGTAAGATAAAGCCATAAAACACAGACGGGCAATGACCCGACGAAAAGATGCAAATCGCATCAATCGCAGTGAGTGTGAGAGAGAAAGGATATATGATTATGACAAGAGAAGAAAAAATCAACAAACTTTGCGAGAAGGTAATGGTTTCTGAAGATGAAGCCGAGGCAGCATTGAATGCCTGCAACGACGACATTCTGGATGCGGTTCTTTATCTGGAGACATTGGGTAAAGTAAGAAACCCAAAGGTTGCCGCTTATGTCGAAGAGCCTATGGAGGAACCGAAGAAGGAATGTAAGAAGGAAAGCCACAAGAGCGAGTCCTTCGGTGAGGCAGTCGGAAAGTTCTGCAACTGGTGTCTTCGCGTAATCAAGGCAGGCTGCAACAACTTCTTTGATATTTCTCGTGATGGTGAGAAGGTTGTCAGTGTTCCGATTATCATTCCGGCAATTCTTCTGATTCCGCTTGGGTGGCTTGAGGCAATTCTTCTGCTGATTGGTTTGTTCTGTGGTTGCTCTTATTCCTTCAGCGGTCCGGCATTTACGAAGAAGGGTAAAGCTAACACTTTCACAGAAAAATGCTCCACCAAGACAGTAGAGTTCAAGGAAGGTTTCAACCGTACCTTCCACGGAGATGATATTGATATTTAATGATTTGTAAGGGCATGCCGGTCATTTGATCGGCATGCATTATTCCTTTGCAGAGTATCTGCAAGGGAATAAGCATATAATGCGCACCCGTTCGTTCGGAGCGAGGTCACTTCTTGACCGCAAGCAGCGCAGAATACAGGAGGAAGATACTATGGCAGTTCGTGTTTTAATTGTGGAAGACGAGGAACAGATCGCACGCTTTACGGAGCTGGAGCTGTCTCATGAGGGGTATGAGGTAGACAAAGCTGCAGATGGGCGAACCGGTCTTTCGAAGGCAGAAACGGGCGGCTATGATATTGTCCTTCTTGATATTATGCTTCCCGAGTTGAACGGGCTGGAGGTACTCAGAAGACTCAGAAAGAGTTCCGATGTCCCGGTTATTCTTCTGACGGCGAGGGATTCCGTTATGGATAAGGTATCCGGATTAGATTCCGGTGCAGATGATTATGTTACCAAGCCATTTGCCATAGAAGAACTTCTGGCACGAATCCGTGTTGCTTTGAAAAAGAAACACACAGAGGAGAAGAAGGAAGAGGACCCGTCCGTTATTACCCTGGGTGCTTTAAAGGTGAACACATCGGCTTACAGCGTGACTTATGATGGCACGCCGATTGAACTGTCAAAGAGGGAGTTCGACCTTCTTCGCATTTTACTGCAGAACCGTAATATCGTATTGTCCAGAGAAACGCTTCTGACAAAGGTGTGTGGCTATGATTATTACGGGGAAACCAATGTTATTGATGTTTATGTCCGCCATGTCCGTAGCAAGATTGACGAGCCTTACGGCATCAATCTGATTCAGACGGTCCGTGGCGTGGGCTATGTGATAAAGGATGAGTGAGATGAAAGAAAATCAGCAGAATAAAGAGAATAAAAAGAAGATGCGTTCCACTGCCGGTAAATTGCATCGGATGTTTCTCGGTAAGATTTTCCTGATTATGCTTATTTTGGATTTGGGAATTGCATCAGCGATTTCCATTGGAGCCGTATATTGGATAGAGGAGGAGCACACGGGTGGCTTCTCCGCGAATTGTCAAATAGACGTATTCCATCCGAACGGAGAAGAGGCGTATATTCTTTTTCAAAACGGGGAGGAGGAATACCGGTGGTTTCCGTCCAAGACGGCGACGGATGTGCTGCATTACGGCGGAGGCGGTCTTCTTGCGCTGGAGAGTCTCCTGTTTTTGTGGGCGGCACTGTTCGACCGCTTCCCGATTCGAAGAAAGCTTCGCCCGCTAAGGGAAATGGCAGAGTCGGCGCAGGTGCTTACCAATATGGATTGGGAGCAGGAGAAGATGCAGAATCTGACCTATGCCATCAGTCATGTTGATGCTGAGGCAAGTGTGCCGAGACTGGAAACACATGACAGTGAGTTGGCAGGAATTGAGAATGCAATGAATTCTCTTCTGGACCGTATGCGCGAATCCTACAGAGAGCAGACGCGGTTCGTCAGTGATGCTTCGCATGAGCTTCGTACCCCGATTGCAGTAATCAAGGGATATGCAGACATGCTTGACCGTTGGGGCAAGGAAGACAGGCAGGTGCTTGAGGAAGGTATTTCTGCCATTAAGAGTGAATCCGACCGTATGAATACACTTGTGGAGCAGTTGCTGTTTTTAGCGCGTGGTGATTCCGGTCGTCAGCAGATGACGATGGAGGCAGTAAATCTTACCGCTCTTGCGCAGGAAGTATATGACGAATCGGTAATGATTGACCAGAAGCATACTTATGAACTTCAAAAGGAAAGCGGCGACATTATGTGTTTTGGTGATTACGGTATGCTGAAGCAGGCGGTAAGAATTTTCGTGGACAATGCAGCCAAATACACGCACGAAGGGGATACGATTTCCTTCCGCGTCGGAATCAATCGGGACCGTTTGTGCCCGTATATTTCGGTACAGGACAACGGAATCGGTATGAGTAGCAACGATGTGCAGCACATATTTGAGCGTTTCTATCGTTCCGATGTGGCAAGAAACGGTAAAACCGGTGGTACCGGCCTTGGGCTTTCCATCGCCAAATGGATAATTGACCGCCACAATGGTATTATAGAAGTAATCAGCCGTGAGGAGATTGGAACAAGGTTTACGATATTCCTTCGGCCATTGGAAGCAAATCAGGAAGGAAATCAATAATACAGAATCAATAAAACCGCTATGGGATAATCTCATAGCGGTTTTTATATAACAGGAAATATTTCAAAAATAATATTGTGACTGGGCTGTTTGAAGTGGCAGAACTCAATCCTTGGAAGCCATCTTGTAATCCACGTTGATTACGCAAAAATGCTTCTCACCATATCGCTTTTTCACTTCCTCGCCAATCCGACTTGTGATTTCAGAGGCTTTAGACGAGAGGCGGAAAGGAAGCACAATGTCGAAAATCAGGTTGGTATGTGATGGACCGAAGACAACTCGGAAATCATGCGTCGTAATCTCGGCGTCGATATTCTCTACAATCTCTTTTACATTTTCCTTGAAAGCATCAATACGAGGGTCCGAAGTGACTACCGGGTCCATATGAATCGTAGTGAGACAGGAAAGTTTCTCGGAAAGTTTGGATTCCAGATTGTCGATGAGGTCGTGCATTTCGAGAATGTCCGCCTCTGCGGGAACCTCGGCATGAAGGGAGATGATTCTTCGACCGGGACCATAGTCATGTACGATCAGATCGTGAAGGCCAAGGATACTGTCATCAAATCCTAAGGTTATCTCCTCTACGGAACGGACAAATTCGGGTTCCGGAGGCATTCCGAGGAGCGGATTCACGGTTTCCTTTGCCGCTTTCAGTCCGGCAATGAGGACGAACAGGCCAACCAGCGTACCAAACCAGCCGTCGAGCTTCCAAGAGAAGAAATGCTCCAAAAGAGTGGCAATCAGAACAGACGTGGTTGCAAGGCTGTCACTTAAACTGTCGATAGCAGTTGCTTTCAGTGTGGACGCATCATACTGTTTGCCGATTTTGTGATTGTAAAATGCCATATAAAGCTTTACGCAAATGGAAGCAATCAGGATGGCAAGGACAAGATAGGACCAGGTTGTGGAAGCCGGGTGAATAATCTTGCTGATGGAATCCTTTAACAGTTCGTATGCCATCAGAAGAATAACACCTGCGATAATAAGTCCTGCTATATATTCTACTCTGCCGTGCCCGTATGGGTGCTCTGCGTCCGGCTTTTGCTCGGAAAGTCGGAAAGAAACAAGGGACACGACGGAGGAACCGGCATCGGAAAGGTTGTTGAAGGCATCGGCGGTAATCGCGATGGAGGAGCTGATCATTCCGGCGATGAATTTGCCTGCAAAAAGAAGCAGATTCAGGAAAATCCCGACTGCACCGCAGAGCTTACCATAGGTACTTCTCTTTCGGTCATCAGGCAGGTCTTTCGGAAGAAAAAGTTTCGCAAAAAGAGTAATCATAAAAATACCTCTCTGGAATCGTAAAAATCGCAGACATTTTCCTGCGGGATAGTAACAAATATAGCATAATCGTCCGGCAATGTCAAAAATCCACAGTTGTGAGAAAAAGCTTTTTTTGATAGAATAAAAGCAGAAAGAAATGAGGAAAGGAAGACTTAACCGATGGATAGATACCGTGTGTTCGGGATGATGTGTGCGGCATGCTCCGCAGCGGTGGAGAAAGCGGTGCGAGCAGTCCCCGGAGTAACGGAATGTACGGTAAGTCTTCTGACCGGGGAGATGACAGTTCAGGGTACGGCGGAGGCAGAAGCGGTTATGGCGGCAGTGCAAAAAGCCGGTTACCGTGCGGAAAGTCTTGGTGAGAGAACAGTTGTCCAAAAGGAGGACGATTCCGAGCAAAAAGCAATAAAACAAAGGCTGATAATATCCGTTATCGGGCTGCTCGTTCTGATGTATATCGGGATGGGGTATGATTTATTGAAACTGCCCCTGTCTGAAGGGTTGGAGGACGGTAAGGCACGCGGAATAGCCGAGATGATACTGGCACTTTTCATTATGGCTGAAAATCGTGCCTTTTTCATACGCGGAGCGAAGGGAGTTTTGCATGGAAGCCCCAACATGGATACCTTGGTTGCCATGGGAAGCTCTGCGGCATTTGTCTATAGTGTTATATTACTGCTAAGGACGGATAGCACGGAGTGGTTTTTTGAATCTGCGGCGATGATTGTGACGCTGATTACGGTCGGTAAGTTTCTTGAGTCAAAAGCCAAAGGAAAGACAACCGATGCGGTAAAGAGTCTGATACAGATGGCACCGAAGGAGGCCACCGTACGAAGAAACGGAATCGAAGAAAAGATTCCTGCAACAGAACTGATAGTCGGAGATATTGTTTTGATTCGTCCCGGAAGTATCATTCCGATGGACGGAGTTGTGGTGGAAGGAACGGGAAGCGTGAATGAAGCCTCTCTTACAGGAGAGAGTATGCCGGTTATGAAGAAGACCGGTGATGTGGTTCATGCGGCAACCGCAAACGGAACGGGATTTCTTGTATGTCGTGCGACAAAGGTGGGAGAAGATACGGATTATTCCGCTATTGTCAGACTGGTGTCGGAAACGGCAGCAACAAAGGCACCGATAGCGAAGCTTGCAGACAGAGTTTCGGCAGTATTTGTTCCGAGTGTTATGGGAATTGCACTTTTGACAGTTCTGATTCGACTTCTTTTACGCCATAGCGTAGGGGCGGCACTCGGAAGCGGTATTTCCGTATTGGTAATCAGTTGCCCATGTGCACTTGGGCTTGCCACACCGGTGGCTATTATGGTCGGAAGCGGCGTCGGAGCCCGAAAGGGAATTCTGTTTAAGTCGGCGGCGGCACTGGAACAGGCCGGACGGATAGAAAATGTTATACTCGATAAGACGGGAACCGTTACGACAGGAATTCCTGTTGTGACCGATGTCCTCACTGTGAACGGAGCGGAAAGCAGAGAAGTTCTTATGCTGGCAGCAGTACTCGAGAAACGGAGTGGACATGTTCTTTCGGAGGCAATAATTCAGGAGGCGGAGAAACAGGGACTTTCCCTCGATGCTTCCGTTGAGGATTTTACAGAACATCCCGGATTGGGATTGTCGGGACGTATTAACGGAGAACCGATTCTGTGCGGTAACGAGGCATTGGTTTTCGGAACCACGACGGGAGTCGGTCAGAAGACGGTAATGGTTGCTGAAGATCCGCAAATCGCACAGGAAGTATTCCGAGGGGAAGAATCCGGAAAAACACCTGTGTATGTGGTAAAAGGCAATCGACTGATTGGCTGTATTCTTGCTTCGGATGAATTGCGAGCTGATAGTACGGAAGCGGTTCATCGTATGAAAGAAATGGGACTTCACGTGGTTCTTCTCACTGGTGATAATGAGCAAACAGCAGCGACAATCGGTAACAGACTTGCGGTTGATGAGGTTTACGCAGGAAAGCTTCCGCAGGATAAAGCGGAAATCGTAGCGAAGTATCCAAAGTCTGTGATGATCGGCGACGGAATCAATGACGCGCCGGCATTGACGAAGGCAAGTCTTGGGATGGCAATCGGTGCGGGAACGGATGTGGCAATCGATGCGGCAGAGGTTGTACTCTGCGGAAACAGTTTGCGGACCGCCGTGTCAGCAATTCAGCTTGGCAGGAATACGTTAAGGATTATAAAACAGAATCTTTTCTGGGCATTTTTCTATAATGTCCTCTGTATTCCGCTTGCGGCCGGTGCGCTGACAGGTTTGTTCGGACTCACGATGAATCCGATGATTGCAGCGGCGGCAATGAGTTTATCCAGCCTTTTTGTTGTTAGCAATGCGTTGAGACTCAATCTGTTCAAGGGTTGGAAAGAGGAGGAAACGACGAAGGATAACGAAAGCGTTTTTGAAGAAAAGGAGAAGAACGAAATGACTTATTTAATGGAAATTGACGGAATGATGTGTGAGCATTGCGCAGCACGGGTTAAAAAGTGTCTGGAGAGTGTTTCCGGTGTACTTTTTGTGGAGGTGAACCTCGGACAGAAGAACGCCAAAGTGGTATGTCAGGACGGCGTGGAAACGGATGTATTACGCACGGTGGTAGAAGAACAGGGTTATAAAGTGGTAAATATTGACAGATTTTCCGAAATGTAACAAATAATTGAGAAAAGGACTTGAATACTTGGGGATGAAATGGTAAACTAATATTTACTAATAAAATAGCGACAAATGTAAGATTTTTCTTACACGAGAAGGTTGGGTTTCATGGGAGAGAACATGACGAGCGAGTTATTCGCCCGGAGAATTCCGGGAAGGAGGATGTTCGCTTTTTACACGCAAAACGGAATGGAAGACAGTGAGATTATCGGCGTGCAAATAGCCTGTAAATCTTATCTGAAAGCGAAACTTCCGAAGAGCATTACGCAAGCGATTAATTCCATAAAGAAAAAGCCATATTCCATGAATGAGAATGCGGAACGGTTGGCAAAGGCACTACCGAAGGCAGATCGGACGCATGGTAATTTGGAAGAGATGACGCGCAAGGCCTACATTCGAAATGTTGAGGATTTACATGCATTAAGATCCTTTGCATGGACAATCGGAGATTACCAGAAACGAATCGGAACCGAGTACGAGAACCTTTCTGAGAAAGAACTCGAAGCGATTGCAAAAGCGGTGATCGATTGCGGATATGTGAACTACCGCGGCGGGTCGTATTTTCCGGGGTTATGCAGTCAGCCCGATATGAATGTTTTTTACATTCCGGAGGGAATTGACAAGGAAACCAAAAAGCAGATAGCGGAATATGGTAAGACAGCATCTCTCAATCGAATCCGAAAGGATTTAAACCGATTAAGACCGGTTGTGGAGAATGTGGCGATGGCATTATTTGCCGGAACGGTACCCGAAGAAACACGAATTCTTTTCGTGAAAGTACTTTCGGCGTGGTGTGCATTGGCAATAGCTGCGAAGGAACCGTTCTTTATGACGGCGGGACCGAAGAATTACCGAGGTCGCAAGACAGCGATTAAACCGGTCGATGTAGCAGCTGATACTTCGGTGGAACCCGAGGGAAGTTACCTGGTCGCTGAAATAGATGGCGAGCTGGTAAGAATTAAGACATCAGAAGTAGATAAAGAGGAAATGTATAGGAAGCTGTCCGAAAGCGCAATTCCGACAGCAGTTTTGGCAGATGCCAAAACGATTCTCCCGAAGCTTTCCGAGTTCGGTGAGATTGATATTCAGTTTATTTCAAAACGATTAACTGGGATAGAGGAGGATAGTATTGTGGCTAACAATGATTCCGGAAGAGAAAGAACGGTAGAAGAACTGATTGCGGAGTTAATGGGCAACTCGCAGAAGAAGGAAGCAGAACCTGCTCCCGCACCTACGCCTGTTGAACCCGAATGGGATGTTTCTACGAACAGTAATTCAGATATAGAGCCCGGCTGGGAGGTTACTCCTGCGAAACCGGTAGCACCGGCAACTCCGGTAGCACCGCAGCCCGCGCCTGTGATTCCCGAGCCGACATATGTAGCTCCCGAACCCGTATACGTAGCACCGCAGCCCGCGCCTGTGATTCCCGAGCCGACATATGTGGCTCCCGAACCCGTATATGTAGCACCGCAGCCTGCACCTGTGATTCCCGAGCCGACATATGTAGCTCCCGAACCCGTATACGTAGCGCCGCAGCCTGCACCTGTGATTCCCGAGCCGACATATGTAGCTCCCGAACCCGTATATGTAGCGCCGCAGCCTGCACCGGTTGTTCCTGAACCTGTAGCAGCACCGCAGCCCGAACCGATTGCTCAGCCTGTTGAAGAGCCTGTTAATGAAGAGATTGACGAACATGAAGCTGCTGTCAGAAAGAGAATGCGTGAGATTCTTGAGCAGAATAAGAAGAAACAGCAGGAGAAGGATGATGTTCGCAGACAGATGGAGGAGCGTCGTCTTGAGGTAGCAAGAAAGCAGGAGCAGAGACGTCAGGAGATTCTGGCTAAGCGTAGAGCAGATTATGAGAATCTTCTCAAAGAAGAAGAGGAACTCAAGAAAGTTGTTGAAGAGAACAAGAGTGCTCTTATGGGTGACCGTAAACGTAAGAGAATGGAAGCCGAGAAGAGAATCTTTGATATTGAAGACATCATCATGAAAGAGTATCTTGATTTGAAGCGCGGTACCAATGATTACCATACCGGCTTGACACAGGAACTGTAAGGAATGTAATAATTGACCGGATTTATTTAAGTAAATCCGGTCATCACATTTATACACAAACCATTTGTATACTGAAAAGGAGATTATATTATGGGGTTATTTGATAAACTGATTAGAGCAGTCGGCGATGCAACAGAGAAGGCAGTGGATGCGGCATTTGCCAAGACAAATGCACAGAAGCCCGCAGAAACAACTGCTACCGCACCCACACAACAGACCGTTACGGAAACCGTGCAGCAGGCTGCTGCTCCGGATGCCGAAAGAATTTACAAAGAGGACGGTCATTATGAGTTTAATCGCAACTTCAATCGCGATACGGCTTATTTCCGCGGAATTCTTCAAAGAAATTTCCCGATGTGGCAGATTACCGAGAATGTTTCAATTTCAACATTGAACCCTTCTGCTCATCCGAAGTGTATGCCTGTTACATTTATGCTTCAGAACGGAACACAGAAATTCGCATTTTTCGTAATGAGAGACGGACAACAGAGCGGAATGCATTACAAGGGAACCCTTAGTACATTGAAAGAACTGAGGATTAAGAGTACGCATTGTATTTCCTGCTATAAGAATGAAGAAAGCTATGTTGTAAATCGTATCAATCAGGCAATGTAGTTTGAAAAAGCGAAAGCTTTTCCAATATAAGAATGGGATAGAGAAGAAAGCATATCGGATGCACCTGTAGAGGGCGCAGCATAACCCTTGAAATGGTTTTGCAGGTAGCCGGTTATGTATCGCCCGGTATAGCAAACTTGCTATTTTAAAGCACTTCTTCTCTATCCTGTATTTTTTTGAGGTAATATGGATTTTCTTGAGAGCATAGACAATAGAGAACTATGGGAAGGATTCTATTCGTATTGTGTTTCCAATGAACACAGTACACGCGAGGAACTTAGAGAACTGCGGCAGTTCATAGACTGTGGCGGTTTCTTGGAATGGGCGGAAGGATTCCGGAACCATAAGCCGTTTCCTTATCCTGAGAAAACCGTTTTGAACAAGAAGGGCACAAGCAAAAAAAGGGTTGTGTATATGTTTCCCGGTGAGGCGGGAATTGTGTTGAAATATCTGGCTTATCGGTTGCATGAATATGATTCTTTTTTCGCCCCGAATCTTTACTCTTTTCGCGTGAACAGAGGGGTGAAACGTGCAGTGGCGGATCTCCTTTCCGTTCCCGATCTTTCGAAAAAGTATGTATATAAACTGGATATTCATGATTATTTTAACTCGGTTCCGGTGGAGGATATATTGCCGATGCTCAATGACCTGCTTGCGAAGGACCAGCCGTTGCTTAGTTCCTTCCTGTGTGATTTCCTCCGGAATCCATATGTAACGGAACGGGGCGAAACCCTTACTGAGAGGAAGGGAATCATGGCGGGCAATCCGCTGTCTGCATTTATGGCAAATCTGTATCTTTCCGATATGGATCGTACATTTTCGGAGCGGGGCATTTTATATGCCCGATATTCGGATGATATAGTCGTATTTGCCGAAACAGCCGAAGAATTGCAGAAATATCGGGATGAAATTCATCAGATTCTTTCCGATAAAGGAATGACGGTAAATCCTACGAAGGTTTTTCAGGCGGCACCTGGCGAACCATGGGATTTTCTCGGGATGTCTTTTTGTAACGGAACTGTTGACGTGGCAAAGGCGTCTGTAGAAAAAATGAAGGGTAAGATGAAGAGAAAAGCCAAAGCACTTTATCGTTGGAAGATTCGTAAGGGGGCCTCGGATGAGCAAACAATTCGTGCATACATCCGCTTCTTTAACAAAAAACTTTATCATAATCCGAACAAGAGTGAACTGACGTGGTGCAGGTGGTTCTTCCCGGTAATCAATACTACTGAGAGCCTGAAAGAACTTGACCGGTATATGCTTGTGAATATTCGTTTCCTGGCGACCGGACGGTATTCAAAAGCCAATTACAAGCTTCGCTATGAAACAATAAAAGGCTACGGATTCCGTAGCCTGGTAAACGCTTATTATGACAGTATAGAGAAAACTAATGCTTTGAAAGATTGCGAATAGCTTCAAAGGAAATATCGCTGATGTCGTGCTCAATCTTGCAGGCATCCTCGGAAGCGGTTTTTGAATCAACACCGATGCTGACAAGAAAATCCGATAGAATGGTGTGCCGTTCATAGATTTTTTGTGCATGCCTAAGGCCGGTTTCCGTGAGCAGAATGGAACCGTCAGTATCAACCGTGATGTAGCCGCCTTCCTTCAGATGGCCCATGGCTCTGCTGACGCTTGCTTTGGAAAATCCCATAGCTTCGCTTACATCGATGGCGTGAACAGTAGCCTTCTCTTTTGAAAGAAGAAGGATGTTCTCCAAGTACATTTCTCCGGATTCCTGAATCTTCATAATCTCTCCTGAAAGTCGCAAGCGACATGCTTTGTTCTTGAGAATATCATAAACGACGTCGGATTGCAAATGAATTCGATTTATGATACAATGCAATCGTCATTTGTCGGAGGTTTAGCATATGAAATGCAATCGAATGAAAAACTTTGCTTCGGTGCTTTTTGCGGCGCTTCTCCTGTTTACGGAGATTTGCGGTGCATTTCTTTGCTGTACGAAAAATGCTTCGGCAGAGGATGATACGGATGATGTGAAAGTGCCTGTGATTGAGGCTATTTTGCCCGGGGGCGGTCCCGCTATAACAGCAGAGGCAGGCATTGTTATGGAGGTGCATTCGAATGCGGTTTTGTTTGCAAAGAATTCCACGGAAGCCCTTCAGCCAATCAGCCTCACAAAATTAATGACAGCATTGATTGTTTTGGAAGAGGGCAAAATGACGGATACCGTAACCTGTTCCTACACGGCAATCAATGGTATCGGAAAGAATGTTACCCGTGTCGGACTTGTGGCGAATGAACGGGTATCGACGATAGATTTGTTATATGCTTCGCTGGTGGCGTCGGCCGATGAAGCCACTTATGCACTCGGAGAGTATACAGGCGGTTCTATGAAGAAGTTCCTCAAGAAGATGAATGATCGTATGAATCAACTTGGTGGAGTCAATACGATTTTTACAAGCTGTACCGGAACAGGGACAACAAAACAGACGTCCTGTGCCTATGATATAGGGCTTGTTGCCTGCAAGCTTGGATGTATGAAAACCTTCTTGGACATCGCGGGTGCAAAATGGTATCAGATGCCGGCGACGAACCTAAAGGAAGCCAGAACGATGGCACAAACACATAAGTTCGTCCGTCAGACACTTAAATATGACTATGCAATTGCCGGCAAATCAGGTGGCAAGGATGAGGACGGAAAGTACAACCTCTGCACCTATGCGGAGCATGACGGAATGCGTCTTGTCGCAATTGTTATTGGCAGTTCTTCCGATGAGAATGCCTACAATGATTCGGTTGCCATGCTGAATTATGCGTTTGAGAATTATGTCAGCTATTCCATGAAGGCAGTAGAAAGACTTGCCAATGAAGATTATGCAGGCTTCTTTGACGAGTGCCAGCTCTTCACCGGTAAGGATCATGAAACTATCTATATTGATGCCAATTCCAATATAGTGGTTCCGCATAACATTGATTTGACTAAGCTTGTTAAAAAAGTAGAATATGATATTCCGGATGATTATGTGCATGGGGAAAATGTTATAGGTTATCTGATTTATTCCTATGAGGATACGCCGGTCGGACGAACGGATATCATTTATTACAACGAAGAATTTCCGATGTCACAGGCGGATTTCAACGCCGTATGGCCTAAATTCCTTCTTCCGCCTTCTCTTTTGGAATCGCAAGGGGGAGAGGGAACAGCCTCTGTAGTAACAATCAGCAGTGCAAAGAAAGTGACACCGACACCGACACCTAAACCCAAAGGCATTGTGCACTGGGAGGGAACGACCAAACAGACGGCAGGAGTTCGGGCAGTTACGATAGGTGCAGGCATTTTCCTGGTATTGCTATTGGTGATTTATATTTTTGTTCCGATGCTGCTTTTGAAAAGAAAACCGAAGAGAACGTTGAGAAGACGATAAAAAGAAACCCCGACAGAATATGTCGGGGTTTGTTATTTAGGGAACATTACATATAATCAGTTCTGTCCGTAATATGCGTTTTTGCCATGCTTTCTGAGATAGTGTTTATCTAAAAGCGCCTGTTGCATACTGGGGGTATCTCCAATCAAAAGACGACTGTTCAGAGCCATAAAGGATACTTCCTCTAAAACAACAGCGTTATGAACGGCCTCCATAGCATCCTTACCCCATGTGAAAGGCCCGTGTGAGCGAACAACTACGGCAGGAACATCAGGTGGATTGATTCCACGCTTGGCAAAGGTTTCAATAATAACATTTCCGGTTTCAAGTTCATACTCGCCTTTGATTTCTTCTTCGGTCATATATCGTGTACACGGAATGTCGCCGTAGAAATAATCACCATGTGTTGTACCTCCAGCAACGATGTCGCAACCTGCCTGAGCAAATGTGGTCGCATAACGGCTGTGCGTATGAACCACGCCACCGATTTCCGGCCACGCACGGTAAAGAGCAAGATGGGTAGGGGTATCGGAAGAGGGCTTCCAGTGACCTTCCACGATGTTGCCTTCGAGGTCAACGACTACCATATCATCTGCAGTCATATTATCATAGGAAACACCTGAGGGTTTGATTACAACAAGACCTTTTTCACGGTCGATGCCCGACACATTACCCCAGGTAAATGTAATCAGCCCATATTTGGGCAGAAGCAGATTGGCCTTTGCAACTTCTTCTTTTAATTTCTCTAACATATGCAATCTCCTTTATCTCAATCATCCGGAAAGAAAATCTTTGAAATATCGTTGGCCATATATGCCGCCGGAGTTCCAAAGAAGTACCGGTCTTTCGCAATATGCAGAATCTTCGTCGAAGGAACGATAGTCTTTGCAATATCATGGGAAATCACGATAATGGTCATTCCGTTCTTTCGGTTTAATTCCGTTAAAGTATCATATAACTCTGCGGTGGCAGAGGGATCCAAGCCGGTTACCGGTTCGTCCAGCATCAGAATTTCGTGCGCTGCAAGAAGGGCTCTTGCCAACAAAACACGTTGTTGCTGTCCGCCGGAAAGGTCTCGATAACTGCGATTCTTCAAGTCGGAAATATGAAGCATATCCATTACCTCGGCAGCCTTGGCCTTTTCCTCTTTTTTATAGAAGAGTCTTAAACCTGTTTTGGCAAGAAAGCCGGACATTACAACTTCTGACACGGTGGCAGGGAAATCCTTTTGCAAAGCTGCCTGTTGAGGAAGATATCCGATACAGCCGCTTCCTCTGCTGCAATTCACCGTGACTGAGCCGGAAAGGGGCTTAAGTAAACCGAGCAAAGTCTTCATAAGAGTTGATTTGCCGGAGCCATTTTCGCCGATTATGCTCAAATAATCCCCGGGATACAGTTCGAAGGAGAGGTCTTGAAAGACCGTCTGGTTATCGTATCCCAAAGTGGCATTTTGACAGGTTAAGATTGGAGAGTGGCTGTCGCAACAGCAATCATTGTTCATCAGAGTCACCGACCTTTATCTAGGATTATCCCATAATTAATGCTATTGTAGTTTAGAAAACAGGCTTTGTCAATGCGGACGTAGAAAAGAAGAATGGAGCCGAAGATAATTTATTGTTGCAAAACATAATTAAATATAGTATAGTAAACTCAGCGTTGTTAGGTGAATGACGACGAAATTTTCTAAGAAATAGGAAGGATGAGTGAAATGTTTTGTACAAAATGTGGGAAACAGGTTCCGGATGGTTCTGTAATTTGTCCTTTTTGCGGTAGCCCGTTAGCAGCTCCTCAGGCAGCTCCGGCTCCTCAGGCAGCTCCGGCTGGCAACAAGGTGGACGATTTTATTGGTAAGGCTAAGAAAGGTAACAAGAAGAGTCTGATCTTCGCAATTGCTGGTGTTGTAGTAGCACTTGTAGTTATCGTTCTTTTGATTTCTCTTCTTGGCAATGGTCCGAAGAAGATTGTTAAGACCATGCTGAAGCAGGAAGAGAAGCTTGAGAAGCAGGAAGAGAAACTTGAGAAGAAGTATAACTTGTTCTCTAATGCGAAGGCTCTCAAGAAGCTTGATATGGATGAAGATGATGACGATGATGACGAGACCGAAACATCCTGGAAGATTACCAAGGTTAAGAAGTTCAGCAAGAAGGATGATGTTACCGAAGGTATGAAGGCTTATGTAAAACTTCAAGATGGTGACGAGGATGCCATTAAGGGTTCCGCACTTGTTGAGGTTACTTACACAATTAAGAAGGGCAAGGATAAGAATACATCAAAGATGTATTTCGCAATGGTTAAGGTTGGCGGTAATTGGTATTACATGGATATGTCTACAGGAAAGAATATCAATGATGCTGCTAAGGATTGGGAAGAATTGGCTGACGAAGACTGATAATTTCCCGCTGTCTTAAGTTATTATTTCCCCAGAGCACTAAATCTGCTCTGGGGATTTTTTTGAAAGGATTTGCTATGGAGACGAAAACCGAAAAACCGAATCGCATTCGGAAGATTCTATTGATTTCCGTAATTGTTCTTTTGGTGGTTTTATTAGCTTGTTATGTGGTGGTTAGGGTGATTATCAAACCCGGTAATTCTTCCCCTGCGAAGGTTGCAGAGAAAGCTTTTCTTGCAACGTATTCCATGGACTATGAGAAATTTCTTGAATATACAATCTATAGTGATGAATGTCAGAAATATTTTAGAATGGAAGTTTTTGACATTTGTAATGAAATCGAAGGAGAATTCCAGAATCTTAAGTCGGAGGCGGAATGTTTTAAGATGTCGGTAGACAAGGTTTCTGTTGAGAAATATGCGAAGACCGATGCAGGCTATGGAACGGGATTGGAGTTACTGAAAGCAATGAATCCCGAGGTTGTTATCGATGAACTTGACGGAATTGCTCTGGCACATATTCAGTATTCCTTAAAATATACCGAGGGGCAGTCTGAACAGGGCGAGGAGGAATACTGGGTTTACCGCGTGCATGGTTCATGGTATAGCCATCCGCTTGTAAATGTATCGATGGAGGAGTTATATGAGTGAGGGAAAATGGATAGCGCTCGCATTTGACGATGGTCCGAATACGACTATTACACCAAAGGTATTGGATGTTCTTCAAAAGTACGAAGTACCCGCAACCTTCTTCGTAGAGGGTCAATATATCAACGAGGATACTATTCCCGTGATGAAGAGGGCATTAAGTCTTGGCTGTAATATTGAGAACCACTCTTACTCACATGGGAATATGGCGGAAATGGATGCAGAGCAGATTTGCAAAGAACTGCAGGAAACCGATGAATTGATTACATCCGTAACAGGCAGAACTCCCAAATTCTTCCGACCACCGTTCATTTCGGTTTCTGACACTCTTTTTGAAAATGTTGAGAAAACCTTCATCTGTGGCTTTCACGCGGAAGACTGGGTGCCGGAAGTATCTGCAAAGGAGCGCGTGAAGCGAATTCTGGAGCAGGCAAAAAACGGTGGGATTACGCTGCTTCATGATATGGAAGAGAATGAGCAAACCGTAGAGGCATTGGAAACAATCATTCCTTCTCTTCTTGCAGATGGTTATGAGTTTGTAACGGTTGAGGAGATATTCCGATTGATGAAGGTAACTCCGGAACGGGGAATCGTGTATTCCTATGTGGAATAATAAAAAATCCAAAAAAAAATAAAAAAACACTTGCATTTTCATTTTTGTTGTAATATAATCGATTTTGCGTTCACGAAAAGAACACAATGCACCGCTAGCTCAGTTGGTAGAGCACCTGACTCTTAATCAGGGTGTCCAGGGTTCGAGCCCCTGGCGGTGCAATCAGAAGGTCTCAGTTTGACAGCACAGGCTGTTGGGCGGGGGCTTTTTTTTCGCCCATTTTGTATAGTTTGATTGAAGCCGTTTCGTGTAAATCGGAAGGAGAGAAAAGTATGGCAGAAACAAAGAAGACTGGTGAAAAGAGAAGAAGACGAGTATGGAAGATTTTTCTTGGTGTGGTATTGATTGTTGTTGATGTTATGCTGTTGGAAGTCCTTTTTTGGGCAAAGAGAATATTTGGTGATGTTCCGTTTGCTCAAGTTGTTTATCATATAAATGCCCCATTAGATGGTACAGATTCACAAATTGCCGAAAAGTACATTTTTATGGTTACATCGGATTTATTGGTTATTGCAGGAGTAATATATATCTTGTTTTTACCGGACGTTCTTCGGTATTTTTTAAAGAAAGTTCGGAAGCCCGAAAGTGAGGAGGTAATCAATCGGGATGATTTGAACAATAGAAGGAACAAGTCTTTTTTAGAAAAAACAAGGCGCTTCCTTATCAAATGTATTATTCCGTTAGCTGTGGTTGGAATGGTTGTGATGTTAGTAGTTGACATTTATTCGTTTGGTGTTATTCCATGGCTAAAGAGTCAACTTCAATCCTCTCAACTTTATGAGGATTATTATGTCGATCCTAATCAAGTTCAGATTACAGCGAAAGGAAAGACAAAAAATCTGATTTTGATTGTGAGCGAATCGCTAGAGGCTACTTATTGTAAAATCGAAGACGGTGGAGCTAGTTCGTATGATCTTATGCCGAATTTGACAAGAATGGCAAAATAGAATACACATTTTTCTCGTAAGAATAATGATAATTTAATGGGAGCAATGCAGGTAAGTGGGACGGAATGGACGATTGCAGGAATGGTTGCATATACTTCTGGAATACCCTTGGCAACGCCATTGGCTCGAAATATTGTTGACAGAAAGGAACGTTTTTTACCTGGAGCAGTATCTTTAGGTACCATCTTGGCTGAAAATGGTTATTGGAACGAAATGATACTCGGTTCAAGTAAACAATTTGCTGGGATGGATTTGTATTTTGAACAGCATGGTGATTATCAGATATTTGACTTGAATTCTGCTATATCTGCCAGTTACATAGAAAAATCTAATGACTTTTGGGGATTTGATGATTCAATGCTCTTTCAGATTGCAAAGGACAGGATTTCAGAAGTGTCAAAGAATGAGGAATCATTTCATTTTCTTTTGAACACAATAGACCTTCATTCTCCTTCAGGATATAGATGCCTTCATTGTCGAAGAGAGTTTTATGATTTTGTTGGCGGGGATGTCGGTAAATATATGGACGCGATACGATGCCAGGATGCTCAGATAAACGAGTTTGTTGAATGGTGTAAGAGCCAAGATTTTTATGAGGATACAGTAATTGTGATTGTTGGTGATCATACAAGCATGGCACCATTAGTTGAAAATAGTATGTGTACAGAGGACTATGAGAGAACGGTCTTTCATGTAATCATTAATTCGGATCTTGAGCTAACCAATACAGAGAATCGCCAGTTTACAACGATGGATTTCTTTCCAACAATTCTTGCAAGCCTCGGGTTTCAAATCGAGGGAGACCGACTTGGAATTGGGACGAATCTGTATTCGGGTCAGGCAACGGTTATGGAATTGATGGGCCAGAAGAAGTTTGTGGAAGAAATAGCAAAAAACTCCAAAAAATATAACAAGGAGATACTAAGAGGAAAATAAGATATTTCTATTGGGTGGAAATGTAAACTTGTTGTATACAACTCCGCAGAAAATATTTCTGCGGAGTTGTGAAGTTTTTAATGGATTATTAGTATATGTCATTCT
Organism: Lachnospiraceae bacterium; assembly: GCA_045627305.1. Lineage (GTDB taxonomy): Bacteria > Bacillota > Clostridia > Lachnospirales > Lachnospiraceae > ISDg. The sequence continues at coordinate 5,485 of JAZQNM010000072.1, read as the reverse complement.
TTGATTATAAAATCAAGTTTTCGCGGGAGCCATAACAAGCCTGCAGATTGGCTTGCCTTCTGCGGCGAAGCGGTCCTCATATTCGGTATGAAGGTTGCCTTCTTCATAAGGGCTGTGGTGCAGGTCGAAGGTCACCTCCGAGAGTTCCCATCCGCATTCCTTCGCGGTTTCCAGTGAATAATCAAAAAGCTCGCGGTTATCTGTTTTAAACTGGACATATCCCCCATTCGGATTTAGAAACTGCACATAACGGTTTAAGAAGCGGTCTGAGGTCAGACGGCGATGTGCGTGGCGGTCTTTCGGCCACGGATCGGAGAAATTCAGATATATTCGATCCACTTCGCCATAATCGAAAACCTCGGGTGCCTGCTCGGCATCCATTCGAATAAAACGCAGATTGGGAAGGTTGGCAATCTCCTGCTTTTCGAGTGCACGCAAAAGAACGCTGCTGTACTTTTCGATTCCCAAGTAGTTGATGTTGGGATTTGCTTCCGCAAGAGCCATGATGAACTGACCTTTTCCCATACCAATTTCAATGTGCAGCGGGTTGTTGTTTCCAAAATATGTATTCCACTGTCCTTTATTGTTCTCCGGATTCTGTACGACAAATGGGTTAACCAGCATTTCTTCTCTGGCACCCGGAATATTTCTGAGTCTCATCGGTTTCTCCAATCAAATCATTTTGCAAGAACATAAAATATCCTATCGGAAAGTTGAAAGGATATCAATATAATTTTCCGTCATAATAGCGAAGAAGTTGCTTCACAACTTCGCTGTAGCTCACAATACCGGATTCCACACCATTTAATTTAAGAGAGGTATCCGTCAAAGTGTCGGAAATGTGCTCGACGGTTTCGGTTGATAAAACGGCAGATTCTTCAACCTCGTTCCAGGCTTCGGGAGTCAGGAACACGTCATCATAGACCGCATAATCGCACAGATTGGTCCACGAATACTTCTGTGTCAAGTCACTTAGAACGTCGTCGTCAAGGCTTAGGACATCGTCCTCTACATACCAAAATACGGAAAGCGCTCCGCTGTAGCGGAACATCGGGTCATCGCTTGACATACAAGCCATAAAAGCGAGGAAATTTGCCTCATCCTCGTAGATATACCCGCGTATATGGGAAAGCTCATGGCAATAGCACTCGGGGAAGTTGGTCAGATACATCAGGCTGTTGACATTGGCCTCCATAGAGAAAGGAAAATAGTAACCGCATATGTAAGACTGACTCAAAATACCTGAGAAGATACTCATCTTCTTAACGTTTGGGACAAATCCGTTCAGCTTTGGATAATCCTTGCTGATATTCTTCAAGGCCTTTTCGGCTTCTTTCTGCAGGTTTCCTTCATAAATCAGGTTTCCGTTGCCATCTCTTGGCAGAGTTTCCGCAAGTTCGTTTATTGTTTGCGCCAGATATTCGCGAAGTATGAACAGGTCCTCTGCAGAGTACTCGCGCTCTTTGACCGTCGGATTGGGGTCAAGAGGCGAACAATTGTAAAGCATAAAACAGTTCAGCGTCATAATCAATGCAACATCAAGAAACGCTACAAGGAAGAAACGGTAGAATCGACCGGTAATATATCGAAATCTAAGCCCACACTCTTTCTTTTTGCAGATTAAGGCAGGAATCCAAAGGAGTAAAGCAAACGTGGCGAGAATCAGACCGAGAATGACAAGCCATTCTCCGAAAGAAAATGGCAGAAGGGATGTCACTCGTCCGTAGGTGTTCACCCAAACCGGAAATACATATCGGGAGTACCAATCACAGAAACCATGGCTCAACCTCGCCGATACATTCAGAAAGACCGCTATTCCCGCTAAAATGGCAACACATAACCAATAGGTTTTCTTCTTCTCTCGATAAGCCTTAGCCCGTCTTGCGGCAATGCGACGAGACGACTTGGTGGAACGTTGCCCGCCGGTTCTTTGGCCACCGGTTTTCTGTGCTCCGGTTCTTTGCCCACTGGTTCTGTTTGTGCCGGTACTCCGTGTGCTGCTTCTTTTTGAAGTTGCGGTTTGTGCTCCCCTCGAACCGCCGGAACGGGAGTTCCCGGTACCGGTGGAGCGGCTTCTGTTGTTTTTATTCTCAGGCATAGTATCTTCCTCCTGTCTGCTAAAAGGCATTGTACCACAAAACAGGGGAAAAGGGTAGGGAGAAGTGAGAAAGGGCATGAACAAATACACCATTCTGCATAGAGGAAAAGATTGTTTTTTGCAGAGAATGATGCTAAAATAATTTTTATGCTGGTGAAATAGACTATGAGGATAGTTTCCCTTTTCAGATATTGTGTTGGTTGAGAAAACAGAAGACGGAGAACAATCAATTGTTGATTGGGGACGTTTGCGTTTATCTATCAACCCAGATGATATACGGGTTGGAAGAGTAGATTTTATTAATGAGAATGAAGAACCTTTGGTTTCCGGCGATTTGATTAGTGCATTAGATTTTATTGATGCATCAAATAATCGGTGGGTTTTTCTTGGTGATGACGGGGCTTATATTGGTGAAGACTACTCTGGTACAGTATTGGAAAGATACCAAAATGCGATTGAGATTTTGGATAAGGATAACTCTTTTCTTAAACTCCCTGCAGACCAAATAAGAGACCTTCCGTCAATGGACAAAGTATATCTTGCTTTGAATACAGATCGTAGTTCGTTTGAGGCAGAGATTCTTGCTACACATCCTTTTGGAAATGATGTACCCGACGATGTTCAAATAAGTCGAGCAGAGACTTATGTGCGTTGTATGGTCGGGGTATGCGGTGAAGAGTCATTCGAGACAAAACCAGTGGAAAAACCGGAACTTGATGGGGGAATATTCGGGGATTTTGGAAACGGGTTTGTTACGATGGTAGGACACGCTTACAGCACTTTGGATACGCAATACAATATTATTAACCCGATGATTGATAAAATAAATGGTTCTTCAGATTGGGTGAATAAAAGAGCTGCCATTAATGCATTGGCTGATGAAAAGATATCTTGGGATACTACGGTCAAAGAGGGTTTAACTGACGGGTGGTCAAAGGCGGGGCATGTTATTACATGGGTAGGAATTGCCTATACCATAGGAGATGGAATTTATGACGCGAGTAAACAGGTAGAAGCAGGTGATATCAGCGGGGCAATGGATACAATAAGTTATACTGCAGGATCGGTATTTGGATCTAGCCTTATTGACTTTGCTCTAGGTCCGTCATTAATTGTATATTGTGCGGAGATAGGTAGTGTTTGCGGACCCGTTGGTGCAGCAGTTGGTGCAGTAGTTGGTTTAGCCACAACGATTATGTACGGTAATAAATTTGGTGAGATGTTCGGGGAACTAAACAAATATGTGGGCAGGGGGATGATGAGACTCTGGTACCGTGCTTTGGGAATGGGACCTTATGAGGTTGATCCTCTAATTATTGATTTAGACGGTGATGGTATTGAGTGGCTGAGTATAGATGAAGGGGTATATTTTGATGCGGATTCAGTAGGACTCATAGAGAATACGGAATGGGTTGGCCCTAACGAAGGAATTCTTGCAATTGATATTAATGGGAATGGAATAATTGACGATGGAACAGAATTGTTTGGAAATGCTACTCTATTGAAGAATGGTGAAGTGGCTCCAAATGGCAAAATTGCTTTGTTTCAATACGATGAAGATGGCAATGGAATAATCAATTCCAGTGACGAGGTTTTTTCGAAAATAGTAGTTTGGAGAGATTTAGATTCAGATGGTATAAGTCAGAATGGGGAACTGGCGACACTTTCGGATTTAGGGATTGATTCAATAGAATGTGTATCAATCGCAGACTCAGATACCGAAACTTTGCAAGCACACTTTATAAATGGAGAATGTAGAGTAATTGGAGAGTTGATGTTTGATGCTAACACAATGACCACGAAAGAAAAGGAGTTAGTTGAGGTTACATCAGATATAGAGGATTTACCAAATGTTCCGGCGCTTGGTCAAGTTCCGAGCCTTCATACTTTGATGCAACAAGATTCATCCGGAGAGATAAAACGCCTTGTGGAAGCCTTTTGTTTTTCGGATAATCCTACTGAGAAAGAGGAGTATGTAAATAGTATTCTCTTATTTGTTACCGGTGCAGGAAATGTAGATAGTAATAGTCGCGGACGAGAGATGGATGCGAAGAGACTGGCAGTGGTAGAGTATTATTATGGAGAGCAGTTCGTTGGTGTCGAAGGAAGTAATCCGGTAAATGGTGCGGCTGACGAGTTAAATGAGTTGTATGGAAAAATTCGGGATTATTATTATGCTTCTTTGCTGTCTGGAACAAGCTTTTCTGATTATCTGTCCTTTGTATCAATTGAGAAAAATGAAGAAGGCGGAATGTATATTGATGCATCTTTGTTTAATGCCTTTGCAAAGATGTCAATAGAGAATGGTTCCGATGAAATGTTGAACCTGGTCGACGAGATGGGAAGATATATTCTGGGTTTTTCTGCCGATGACAAAAAGGCTTACTTTGACTACATTCAGTTTTATATTCCTTATGAGGAGTTTGCAAAGCGTCTTGTTTCAAGGATTGTAAGATACTCTCGTTATGGTACTGGCGATGATGATGTTTTGCATGGTACATTTTGGGATGATGCATTCTGGGGAGAAGAAGGTGATGACCACTTTGACGCAGGATATGGTATGGATTTTCTGTTTGGTGGTTCAGGAAATGATCATATGGAGGCGAACTGCGGGGACGATTATCTTTATGGTGGCGTAGGAGATGATATTTTAGACGGTGGACGTGGTAACGATACGTACTATTTGGTGCTTGGTAGCGGAAAGGATACTATTCGAGATTACGAGGTAGGTAAGGTTCAAGGTTACAACCGAGTTGTATTTGGGGCAGGAATTACTCCTTCGATGGTTACTTTTATGCGAAAAGATAACGATCTGATTATTAAGTATAGTGAGAATGATGAGGTAACGATATCTGGAGCATACGGAGTTGCAGGTTATGGATTTGTAGAATACTATGAATTTGCAGATAAAACCGTTCTTGGGCCGGAAGAGATTAGTGTCATTGTAACGAAACGCTATGGTACAGATGAAGATGATACATTAGTGGGATATGGAACTCAGCTTGGTTACAATGAGAATGAAACCTTCTATGCAGGAGCCGGAAACGACCGGATTGAAGGAAATGCCGGAGATGACATCATCTATGCCGGAGACGGAGATGATATAGTATATGGAGACTATGCACGAAATGACGTGGATGGTTTAGGTAACGATTATCTGGACGGAGGAGCCGGAAACGATCAACTGTACGGAGCCGACGGAAACAATACCTTTGTGGGTGGAGCCGGAGATGATTACATGGAAGCCGGAAGAGGAGACGACACCTACATCTTCAACATCGGAGACGGAAACGACAGGATTTGCGACAGGGTTGCAAGCAATACGGAAAGCAAGCATGATAAGATAGTTTTTGGTGAAGAAATCACGCCCGAAAGTGTAGAACTGGA
>JAZQNM010000071.1:0-43608 GCA_045627305.1 Lachnospiraceae bacterium | reverse complement strand
CCCCCCAAATCAAAATATATTCTGTTGAGGCAGGGACTTCTGTTATAAGAATTGCAAGCTACGCTTGCAACTGTGTTCAGTTGCTCATTATGGGGCAATCTCGGCACTCACTACACGCGCTTCATGTATTCGCCGGTTCTGGTATCGATCTGGATTACTTCGCCTTCGTTTACAAACAAAGGTACCATAACCTGTGCACCGGTCTCAACGATAGCGGGCTTACTTGCACCGGTAGCGGTGTCACCCTTGAAGCCGGGCTCGGTAGATGTAATCTGAAGTTCTACGAACAACGGAGGCTCGATGGAGAAGATAGCGCCACCATGGGAAAGGGTTTTAACCATCTCATTCTCCTTAACGAACTTCATAGCGTCGCCGCACTGATCCTCAGTAAGAGAAATCTGGTCGAATGTTTCAACATTCATAAAGTTAAACATATCTCCATCTTTGTAGAGATACTGCATATCTGCTCTCTCAATGTGTGCCGGCGGGAACTTATCGGTAGGACGGAATGTCTGCTCAACAACACCACCGTTCTTAATGTCCTTCATCTTAGTTCTAACAAATGCAGCACCTTTACCGGGCTTTACATGCTGGAACTCAACTACCTGCAATACTTTACCATCAATTTCAAGTGTAATACCGTTTCTGAAATCACCTGCAGAAATCATAAGGGATCCTCCTTCTTTCTTGTCTAGAGACGGCATATACACCGCAACTCTTAGATCCAAATCTCACTAATAATTTTCAACTTTTTCTTTACGCAAAAAGTCACCGCTACATAGTTTATCCTATGTTTCGCAATTTTTCAACTGTTTTTTTACAGTTCAATCAATTTTTTCTCGGAAAATGTCAGGTTCTCAATTCCATCTTCCCGAATCACTACCAAATCTTCGATTCGCACACCACCGAAATCCTTCACATAGATTCCGGGTTCAACGGTCATCAGCATTCCGGGTTTCAATACACGACGCTCTCTCATATTTGCATTCGGAGATTCATGTATTTCCAAACCGACACTGTGCCCGAGTCCATGACCGAAGCAATCTCCGTAGCCTGCATCCTGAATGATATTTCTGGCAATTGCGTCAACCTCTTGGCCTGTCATTCCGGCATGCATACCCTTAAGCGTTTCCGTCTGCGCACGAAGAACGATATCATAAATCTCCCGCTGCCGGTCACTCGCCTTGCCAAGTACAACCGTACGCGTCATATCAGAACAGTAACCATTGTAGATACAACCGAAATCCATTGTAATAAAATCGCCTTCTGCAATCTCTTTCGAAGAAGGAATCGCATGCGGCATGGAAGAATTCACACCGGAAGCTACAATAGCCGGGAAGGAATCCGCAGAAGCACCATGCATTTTCATGGAAAATGACAGCCTTGCCGCAATCTCAAGTTCGGTTACACCGGGTTTCAAGAACGGCAGAATCTCGGTAAATGCCATGTCTCCGATATGCTCTGCTTCCCGCAGGCACTCAATTTCCTTCGGAGTCTTAATAAAACGAAGTTCCGACAGATAATTCGGAATGCCGACCAGCTCGGCTTTCACAGCCTTCGCATAATTGCTATATTCTGCATAGGTCATAGCCTCGCATTCGAAAGCGAGTTTTCCGATTCCGTGCTTCTCGCACAACTCCGCTATCAATTCAGGATATCCTTTTCCTGCAATATTCAATACCGTAAAGTCCTTTGCCTCCTCCTGCGCCTGAAACAGGAAACGGAAATCCGTCAGGAGGTAGCTTTCTTCAGCGGTTAGGAGCAATACGCCGGTATCATTGGTGTATCCTGAAATATATCGAATATTGGCCCTGTCCGAAACAAGAATTGCTTCCGCCTTCATTCCGGGAAGCATTTCCAGGGCTCTGGCAATCTGATTTGTCATCTATTCATCACCCCAAAATTCGAATAATTTGTCCATTGCAGCCACATATCCTTCTATACCAAGCCTATATACCATCGAATCACAAGCCGGTGAAATAACATTGATACGACGGAAGGGTTCGCGATTATAGATGTCTGCGATGTGAACCTCAATCTTCGGTACATTAATCTCTAAAAGGCAGTCATAAATCGCATAACTGTAATGAGTAAATGCACCCGGATTGATAATAATACCATCCACACCGTCCTCAATAGCCTGCTGCAGACGGTCAATAATTGCTCCCTCATAGTTGCTTTGGAAACATTCCACTTCAATTTTACGGACTTCTGCCTGTTCCTTGACCAGTTTTACCAAGTCCTCATAGGAATCATTTCCGTAAATCCATGTGCTCATCTTCCCGAGCATATTCAGATTCGGTCCGTTGATTACCAATACCTTTCTTCCCATAAACACCTCCTATATTACATCGTATAACATGGCCGTAAAGGAAAATGCCACGTCCTACAAACACTGTTCCACTGCTCCGACAACCTCGTCGACGCTCATATCATCCGTCATAATAACCCTGTGAGCCACCATACGATAGACAAACATATTCTCCCTAAGGAGATTTTGAAGTTCCTTCTCATCTTTAGGCATCAACTCATGATTCGGGTCCCCTGCAACATATTCCGCCACATGCTCCGGTGTGATTCCAAGACACACCACATACCCCAGCTTACGAAGAAGCTTCTGATTCTTCGGCAGAATCGGTATACCGCTTCCCGTTGCAATTACATTCCGCTTGCCCTTTAGTACAAGCTCCTTCAGTACACGCGTCTCGAGGTCATGATAGAACTCCTCGCCCTTCGTGGAAAAGATTTCCTGCATCGGCATATTCATCTTCTCCTGAATCAAAAGGTCTGTATCAAGATATTCGTATCCAAGCTGTTCCGAAATAATCTTCCCGACCTCACGCTTTCTCGTTCCCATAAAGCCAATCAGCACAAGATTCATGTTCTTGAGTTTCCTGAGTCTGTCCTTTCGGTAGAAGAACAGGACAATCTTCTCTAACGGACGTTTCAGAACAATCTGTATTTCCTCCCGTTTTGAAATCGGCTTGACGAGAAATGACCGGATTCCGGTACGATTTGCCCCATATACATCCGTAAAGAGCTGGTCTCCGATGAAAAGCGTATTCTTCTTCGTTGTTCTCATCAGAATCATAGCCTTACGGTAATTCTTTCTGCTCGGCTTATGCGCCTTGAATATATAATGCAGCTTATCTCCCTTAATGTGAACCGAAGTATAGAATCTGCGCACACGGGGTGCTTTATTGTTCGACAGAAGGCATATACGAAATCCGATTTGATTCAGCCTGTGAAACAGTTCCTTAACTTCCTCATTGGCATCTTCACCGTGTTCCACAAGCGTATTGTCAATATCATAAATCAACCCGCGGTAACCTTTTTTATAAAGTCCCTCGTAGTCAATGGAATAACTCGATTCTGCCATCTCGGCGGGATAAAACTTGGAAAACATATTGCTTACTGCCCTTCAAAATAGTATCGGCTGACGAAGGAATACATGGCCAATGCCACATTTCCTATTCTTACTCATTCTAACAGAAAAATGGTGGCATAGCAACCCCGCCATGCCACCATACAAAACTTTTTTATATAACACTGAAATCGCTTTGCACTTCCCTAGTTTACATAAATGTGCCCCGCAATTCTGTTACGGCTTTATTCCTCGTCATCCTTAACCTTATCGGATTCCTCGATAACCTTAGCCTGTACATCAGCCGTAGCAGGCTCATATCTTGCGAATTCATAAGAGAAATCACCAATACCGCCGGTCATAGAACGAAGATCTGTGGAATAACCGTAAAGTTCAGCCTGCGGAATATCCGCAACGATTTCCTGACGACCGTTGCTGAGCGGATTCATACCAAGTACACGACCGCGACGCTTACTCAAATCACCCATAATATCACCGGTAAAACGATCCGGAATTACCACCTTAAGGGTTGCAATCGGTTCGAGAATAATCGGCGTAGCATCCATAATACCCTGCTTAAATGCCTTCTTGGAAGCAAGCTTGAATGCCATTTCATTGGAGTCTACCGGATGGTAGGAACCATCAATCAGTGTAGCCTTGATACCAACTACAGGATAACCTGCAAGAGGACCTGCAAGTACACTCTCCTGAATACCTTTCTCAATTGCCGGGAAGAAATTCTTCGGAACAGAGCCTCCGAAAATCTTCTCTTCAAAGATATAAGGCTTCTCAAGATCGCCTGAAGGTTCAAATACCATAACAACATCGCCAAACTGACCGGCACCACCGGACTGCTTCTTGTGGCGTCCCTGAACCTGAACCTGCTTACGAATGGTTTCACGGTAAGCAATCTTCGGTTTTGATGTGATAATCTCGGCCTTATAACGGTTCAAAACCTTACTGAAGGTAACTTCCAACTGCTGGTCGCCGATACCATACAGCAGTGTCTGACGGTTCTCCTTATCATTTACGATCGCGAGGGTCTTATCTTCTTCCATTACTCTTGCAAGAGCCTGAGAAATCTTATCGTCATCGCCCTTGTTCTTAGCTTCGAAACGAACATAGGTGTAAGGTGTGGAAACCTTAATCGGCTCATATTCAATCGGATTAGCCTTTGTGGAAAGTGTATCACCGGTTTCCGTATTGGAAAGCTTACCGATGGCACCGATATCACCTGCATAAAGCTCCTTAACTTCAATCTGTTCCTTACCGCGAAGTACATAGAGTCTGGAAAGTTTCTCTTCTGTCTCCTTATTGGTGTTGTAAATAACAGAATCGTTACGAAGCACGCCGGAACAAATCTTAATCAAAGAGAACTTACCGATGAACGGATCGGCAATTGTCTTGAATACTCTTGCTGAGAAATCCTTATTGGCATCATAGTCTGCGAAGAAGGTAGTGCCGGTCTTCTTACTCATACCGGTAATAACACCCTTGTTCGGTGACGGGAAGTATTTATCAATCGCCTGAAGGAGTGCGAAGGCACCTCTTGCCTGAACACCGGAACCACAGAGAATCGGAACCATATCACCGGCACCGACACTGGTACGGATGGCATTTTCAATTTCAACCATGGTAAATTCTTCGCCCTCAAAGTACTTCTCCATAAGTTCTTCGCTGGACTCAGCAATTGCTTCCATCAAAGCTGCACGGTATTTCTCTGAATATTCCTTGGAATACTCCGGAATATCACCGTCTACATATTCTCCAAGATTGTTTGTAAAACGACGACCTGCATTCTTTACAACATTAACAAAGCCGATAAACTTCTCATTCTCACGAATCGGGGTATGGAACGGAGCGATACGATTGCCGTAAGTTTCCTTCAAATCCTCGACTACCTGACGATAACTTGCGTTATCATCATCCATATCTGTAACGAAGAACATACGAGGCAGATGATTTCTTTCACACAAATCCCATGCCTTCTTCGTGCCAACTTCCACGCCGGCCTTAGCGGATACAACGATAATTGCTGCATCTGCTGCACTGATTGCCTCTTCTACTTCTCCGACAAAGTCAAAATAACCGGGAGTATCGATAAAGTTAATCTTAGTTTCCTCCCAAATAATAGGAACTACTGTTGCGCTGATGGAGAACAGTCTCTTCTGCTCTTCCTTGTCATAGTCACTGATGGTAGTTCCATCGGTAACACTTCCAAGTCGCTTGGTAACTCCTGTCGTGTAAGCAAGTGCTTCCACCAATGTTGTTTTGCCGCAACTGCCATGTCCCAAAATAGCAACGTTACGGATTTTCTCGTACTTATAGGTCTGCATAACGGTAAACCTCCAATGGATTTATAGAACATAGGTACATTTTACCAATTTTTAGTGAATCTTTCAATCGCTTTTGTGAATATTTCCAACAAATTCACACAAAATCCATGATATTTTCCGTTTTTTCATAAGAATGACATTGTATTTTGCAGAGAAGTCTCATTCACTGTCCAAAACAATTTCGCAAATATCGGCAAATGCTATCTCCTTCTCCATAAGGTATAGAATCTCCAGCGCATCGGGCAGTTTTCGCAGTGTTCCGGTCATCGTTCTGTATGCATGATTCTCAAAAAATGTAACACGCACGATATCTCCTACGGAAAGATTCGGCAAGATTTCGTTCAGGAATTCCGCCGAATCCTCAGAAAGAATGTTGCGTTCCTCAAACAAAAGCTCTGCCTCCTTTTTGGCAAGCGCCTCACGAAGTCCCTTAACGGCATCAAATGGCAGAAACTGCTTGGCCCTGTCCGAAGGGCTCATCTTCGGTCTTGGTTTAGTTCCCACGCTTATGCCCTCCAATCTGATTGTTTCTGTCACGTGCGGTAGCTCCCTCAGAGAGGTCACGGCCCTTTAACATCGCATTTCCGCCATACTTCTTCTTGATTTCCAATACTGTCTGCTGCAACTTTCTTTCACGTTCCCGCGTCGCATCATCCTCCTCGGCATCGAAAATACTCATCTGACGAATGCCCGTATCCTTAATCACATGATTGCATGACAATCCCATTCTGCGAATCGGAAGATTGGGGTCAACCACTGTATCAAAAACCTTGGTAATCGCTTCCACCCATTCCGTATCACTGTTCGTTTCCTCAAAAAGCGATGCCGTGCCACCGGTTCCCGGAATATGAAGGCTGTTGCTGTAGCCGACATACATGGATACGGAATTCGTTATCACTTCTTTTCTCACCATATCAAGGCACATGGCTTCCATCATCTCCTTTAAGACAATTCGAGCCTCGGAAAAGCTGTAATCCCGCATCAAAACCTGTCCCTGACTGAGTCCCTTCGTTTTGGAACGGAAGGCCTTGATATCCTTCATCGTCGTACTTTCACGTCCCCATGCATGGTCAATCAGAAGCTCCGCATCGATTCCGAATACACGGTAAAGCATATCCTCATCGGCATGTGCCAGGTCTCCCATGGTATAAATGCCGCGTTCCATAAGCCTTGATGAAATCCCCGGACCGATGCGCCAGAAATCCGTCAGCGGTTTATGGTTCCACAGCGTTTTCTGATAGCTTTCCTCGGTCAGTTCGCCGATAAAATCCGGGGAATGCTTCGCCGTAATATCAAGTGCAATCTTAGTCAGATACAGATTGGTTCCAATACCGCAGGTAGCACGAATGCCAAGACGTTCATAAATCTCATTCATAAATTTGACCGCCAGTTCCCTGGCGGTCAATCCGTAACGCTTTCGATACCCCGTAACATCCAAAAAGCATTCATCAATAGAATACACATGTATGTCTTCGGGTGATATATACTGCAGATAAATCCCATATATTTCCGCAGCATAATCAATGTACTTCTGCATCCTCGGCTCCGCCATGATATATTCGATATTCTTGGGAATCTCGAACACCCTGCACCTGTTCTTTACACCAAGCGCCTTCATGGAGGGGGAAACGGCAAGACAGATTGTTTTGTCTGACCTTTCCGGATCTGCCACGACAAGATTGGTGGTCATCGGATCAAGATGCCGTTCCGCGCATTCCACGGATGCGTAGAAGGATTTTAAATCAATACATAAATATGCTGCGTCTTCTTTCATGAGTTTCTCTCAAAAATACTACAATCAATGAATTCTTTCCGCCATCTGGTCTTCAATTCCGAGATGCTTCCATAAAACCTCGTAGTTGCAGGGGCCGATATTCAATACAGCCGTTCTTGCTTCCTTTTCGGTATAACCATTTGCCATTAACTGTGCTATCGTATCGCTCATCAGGTAATATCCGACACAATAAGGGAGATAAACGACCGGGTTAACAACCGCATCATCATAAAGAATCTCCGCGAAAGAACCAAGGCCGTAATCGCCCAGGAAATCCTTCACATCCGAAATGTCCCATCCTTTGCAGTGTACACCCAGTTCACAAATGGCACTCAAATCCAATCCGAACTGTCCGTCAAATCCGTAATACTGGGCCAGATAAGCGTCATCGATAATGTAGTAATAAGCCTCCTTTTCGATGTACTCCGTCCATCCCTCCATATATCCCAAATACATCAATGCGCTGTTAATTGCACGCGTTCCTTCACAGTTTGAAAAATAAGCTGTCTGATAGAGATGCCCCGGATAGCCCTCATGCGCAAGGGTAGTAAAGACATCCACACCGCCCTTAAGATTATCCGGATTGGTACGGATTACTCTTCGTGAAGGATAATCATACTGTGGAATTAAGAAGTACGCACAGGCCATTTCCGGTCTGAGTGCCTTCGGCAATTCCGATACAATATACTCGGTTTCCGGAATTTCCGGAAAACCATCCTTCATATACTCCTTCAAAGAATCCAGAATCTTATCCGCATCGTCCTCCGTGTAACCGGTATAAGGATAAGCTGCTATGGAATTCGGATGGAAGCTGGCTAGACGAACAATCGCATTGTAGCTATCCTCGAAATGTTCCATCAGATAATCAAACATATCCTCAGAGGACATCATTGTGCCGATCTGGATTTGCGCAAGATACTCAAAGAGCTCTGCGCCGCCCTCTTTATCGCAAAGACCGTACATCGTATCATCACAGTAGCTGTAAAGAGATTCCACATTATCCCTCAATTTCCGCATCGCAGGAGTAAATGAATTCTCAAGTTCGTTCTGCAATGCAAGTCTGTACTCCTGAACTTTATCAGCGGAAAGGCCTGCCTCCGCAATATTCATGTCAAATGCAACAAGCAACGGGTTCTCACTTGAATTCAGATAATCGTCAATATTGGAAACCGTTGAAGAAATCATCTTCTCTGTCAACAGACAATTGTTGTCAACATAGGCCTCTCTGGCTATCGCAAAAGAATTCTCAAAGTATTCAGGGCTAAGGCGAATCAATCCAATCAGATTCACCACATCCTCCTCACGAAGAAGTGCATACTCAGAAAGGTTGGTCATGACTCCCTCAACAAAATTCCCCTGCGTGCCAAATGTTCCGCAATATAAATCAAAGTTGAGGTCATCTTCCATCATCCCGATTTCAATTTCGTACATCACACGGTCGTAATTGACCTTCTGTCCATCCGTCAGTTGATTGTAGTCTACTTCTTCAAATAACTCCTTCCATCTCTTACACATGGCAGGATATTCATTGTCTTCAGTGTCTCCCCATCCGATTTCCTCAGTAATATAATAATTCTCAGGATACTCCAAAACCGAATGAACGTTTACACAGTCATTGCCTATAATCGCCATTAAAAAATCATCAAGCATCATATTAAAATGCTCCTGCTCGTCTGTGTACGTAACCTTCCCGAAGGCCGGTGTGACACGCGGGGTCTGTGTCGGATTCTGTACTCCGGTCGGTGTTGGTGCTTCGGTCGGTTCTGGTGTGCCGGTAACCGATGCAGTCGGCTTTCCCGTCACATTGTCCCGTGTTCTCTTCCTACCGGTCTCAACTTGCTTATTATTTGCATTTCCACATGAACCAAGCATCGATACCACGAAGCAAAGAACAAGGAAAATCGATATTTTTTTTCTTAACTTTCTCATAACTGTCCTCCATAACAGAACTTATGCTATCAGTATAGCCGAATCGGCATAAGAATACAAGACTAAACCACCTTTTTTTGTAAATTGTACTTGCATTTTCCCAAATAATGAGTTAATATTAGTGTGCGTAGTAAACTAAGTTTACAGACTTTATTCGTTTTTTGCACATTAGTTTAGGAGGAAATCATGGAACGCGCCGAATTAGGAAAGATTATTAAAGACGCACGTCTTGCGAAAAAGATGACACAGAGTGAAGTTGTCGGAACCTTCATTACCCGTAATATGTTAAGTCAGATTGAGAGCGGAGTTGCCGTTCCTTCCATAAAAACGCTGGAGTACCTTTCCAAGAAATTGGACATCTCCATACAGATGCTTTCCGCACAGAATGTCGAGACCAGGTCTTCGGCGGCTACCGGGAATGCTACCGCTGCCGCGAAAGCAAGCTATCGCTCCGGTAATTATTCCGAAGCAGTTGATATGGTTAAGCCATATTTGAAAGAGTCTTCCGAGTTTTTCGATGAAGCATGCGCAATCTATACGATGAGCTGTCTTGCGCTTGCCGGAAAGAACGAGATGGATAAATCAAAAGCCTGCAGTTATGCTCGCGAGGCTCTCCTCTACTCCGAGAAAGGTTTTTATGCCTGTCGTGAATGGAAGGTCGAAGCAATCTGTCTGATTGAGAAGCTCAGTTGATTTACAATAATTCGTCGGAAATCGTCCGACGCCCGAAAAAACCATTAATCAGTGAAAGGCTGCGCAGCTATACGGCTACGCAGCCTTTTTTTAATAACAGGAACCCGTTCTTTCAAAAGAGTTTCGCAGGAAAACCCCTTTGTTCTGTCTGTTGATTATTTATTCTCTTCTACCTGAATCTCACGGATTTCCTTGGTATCGATTTCCTTACGAACTGCCGCAATGAAATCGGAAAGACTCTTCTGTCCTTCGTCGCCGAGGAAACGGCTACGAACACTTACAACGCCCTCTTCTGCTTCCTTAGCACCTACAACAAGCATATAAGGAAGTCTGTCAAGACGGGCCTCACGAATCTTGTATCCAATCTTCTCATCACGTGCGTCAACCGTGGCGGAAATCTTAGCGGCCTTCAACTCTGCACATACCTTATCAGCATAATCGTTAAACTTCTCGGAAATCGGAAGAACACGAACCTGCTCCGGACACAGCCATGTCGGGAACTGACCTGCATAATGCTCAATCAGCCAAGCAAGCGTTCTCTCGTAGCAACCCATGGAAGTTCTGTGGATAATCCAGGGAAGTGCTTTGTTGCCGTCTGCATCAATGTAGTACATACCAAACTTTTCAGCGCTTGCGCAGTCAAGCTGGATGGTAACCATCGTATCTTCCTTGCCGTATACGTTCTTAGCCTGAATATCAATCTTCGGACCATAGAAAGCAGCTTCATCATCAGCTTCGGTAAACTTGATACCGTTCTTGATCATAACCTGACGAAGGTAATCCTGCGTGCTGTTCCAATACTCGTCATCGCCAAGGTATTTCTCCTTGTTGTTCGGGTCCCATTTGGAAAGACGATAGGTTACATCATCCTGCACACCAAGGGTCTTCATAACATAGTTTGCAAGTTCTACGCAACGGGTAAGTTCCTCTTCTGCCTGGTCGGGACGAAGTACAATATGTCCTTCCGTAATCGTAAACTGACGGACACGGGTAAGTCCGTGCATCTCACCGGAATCCTCGTTACGGAACAGGGTTGAGGTCTCGGACATACGATACGGCAGATCACGATAGGAACGCTGCTCGTTCATATATACGTAATACTGGAAAGGACAGGTCATCGGACGAAGTGCCATAACTTCCTTACCTGCTTCAGCATCCTTATTGAGAATGAACATACCATCCTGATAATGATCCCAGTGACCGGAAATCTTATAGAGGTCGGATTTTGCCATCAAAGGAGTTCTGGTACGAACATAGCCCCACTCATTGTCCTCAAGGTCTTCCATCCATCTCTGAAGGGTCATAATCATCTTCGTTCCCTTGGGAGTAAAGAGCGGCAAGCCCTGACCGATAACATCGGCGGTAAGGAACAGTTTCATCTCACGACCGAGCTTGTTATGGTCACGCTTCTTAATGTCCTCCAGATGCGCAAGATACTCATCGAGATCTGCGTTCTTCGTATATGAGGTACCGTAAATACGGGTAAGCATCTTGTTCTTCTCGCTTCCTCTCCAGTAAGCGCCCGAGGAGGAAATCAGTTTGAAGGCCTTAATCGGCTTCGTGCTCATCAGATGCGGTCCTGCGCAAAGGTCGATATAATCGCCCTGCTGATAGAAAGAAATAACGGCATCTTCCGGCAAATCATTAATCAATTCAACCTTGTAAGGCTCCTCACGCTTCTCCATAAGTGCAATTGCTTCTGCTCTCGGAAGTTCGAAACGTACAAGTTCCTTACCCTCTTTAATAATCTTCTTCATCTCTGCTTCGATTGCATCCAGTGCCTCACGGTCAAGCGGTGCCATATCGAAATCATAATAGAATCCGGTGTCAATGGAAGGTCCGATGGCACATTTTGCATCGGGATACAGTCTCTTAACCGCTTCGGCAAGTACATGGGAAGTGGTATGACGATATGCTGCCTTACCTGCCTCATCATTAAAGGTCAGGATGTTCAGTTCACAATCGGAATCGATAACGGTACGAAGGTCCATGACCTTTCCGTTTACTTCGCCTACACATGCCATTCTTGCAAGACCTTCACTGAGGTCAGCGGCGATGTCGATGATACGCATCGGCTGTGCATACTCTTTAAAAGAGCCGTCTTTCAATGTGATTTTCATGTCTGTTCTCCTTTTCGTTCATACATATCTGTTTCTGTATCGGCAGGTTGTCAATTCCTTTGAAAAAGACTTGTGGGAAAATAAAAAGCCCCTGCTGATACGACAGTATCAACAGGGACGAATTAACTTCGCGGTTCCACCCTATTTGACTTTCCAAGGAAAGCCCACTTCATTGTGACGGTAACGGAGTCGCCGGACCGGATTGGGGTCTCTCGGGAGATGGTCTTCGGTTCGCATATCCTTTGGCACTTCCAGCTCGCTTTCGCGGTGCCTTTCTCTGGCGGAATCCGGGAACTTACTGTTCTCCTTCAACGATTTATGGATTCAGTATAGCATCTTAACAAGGAATGTCAAGGCTTTTTACTGAAAAACAACAATAGCATTTTCCGTAAAATGATACTTATAATTCTTCTGCAACAATTTTCGCAGCCATCCGAACAAGTTCCTTACAGGGACGTTTCTGATAGTACTCTTTCGTTCTCTCCTCGGGCTTTGCAGTACCGGCGTTAGCTACCGAAACTTCTGCCAGAAGTTCGCGACATATAATGCTCCCATTAGCCTCTTTGAAACGATTGGCAAGTCTCTGTACCACCTCGTAATTCGCCTGTTTAGCTTCTCTGTCGGCGCCATTTGTATTCCCGGTAAGCATACCGGCCACAAGAAACATGCCGCTGCAGGTACCGCACACCTCACGCATGCGCCCCATTCCACCTCCAAAGGAGCAGGAAAGTTTTACTGCCGTATCAAAATCAATCCCCAAATCCTCTGCATAGGCACCAAATACCGCCTGTGCGCAGTTAAAGCCCTGCTCAAAAAGGGCTGCGGCCTGTTCTGAACGATCAACCATCATCTATACCTCCGAGCAAATCTGAATACTCCGCTTTACAAGCCTTGCTCCCTTAACGAAGCATTGCCCACAAAGCAAAAGGACGGGGTTATCCCCGCCCTTTATCATAACATCAATTTTACTCTTCCTCAAGACGTTCCTTACGTTTTACCTGCGCCGTAACGGTTTCATCATAGCAAGCAAACATTGCATCCACCTTATCCTTTGCAGGCTTCTTTGTAAAGAGGCTTACAATGGGAACCAGAATCAGACCGCCGACCATGGAAACAACGCCGGAGTTAATGGAGGACTTAAAGATAAATCCAAGTACAGCACCACTGAAGGTAATCACCTTGAAGGAACTCAGAAGCTGAATAACCGTAATTACAATCGCATATACAAAGCATGTACCGACAGCCGCCTTGCTGATTTTCTTTGCATACAGACCATACAGGAACGGAGCAAGGAAGGCACCTGCCAATGCGCCCCAGGAAACACCCATCATCTGTGCGATAAATGTGATGTTAAGGGAATCTTTCAATACGGCCAGGACAGCGGAAATCACTACGAAGAATACAATAAATATTCTCATGATATTTACTTTCTTCTTCTCGGTAATCTCCTTTTTGGAGGCGGGAACAATAACATCCAATGTCAGAGTGGAACTGGATGTCAGTACCAATGAAGAAAGGGTTGACATGGATGCTGCAAGAACAAGAACAATTACAATGGCAACAACCAGGTCGGGAAGTTCACGAAGCATTGCCGGAATGATGGAATCGAAAAGAACGGAACCATCTTCCTTATGCTTGATATATGCGGAATCTGCAAACAGTCTGCCGAAACCGCCGAGGAAGTAGCAGCCACCTGCTACAACAATTGCGAAAAATGTGGAAATAATGGTTCCTTTCTTGATGGCATCCTCATTCTTGATGGAATAGAATTTGCCGACCATCTGCGGAAGTCCCCATGTTCCCATGGAAGTAAGCAATACAACAAACAAGAGGGCGAACGGATGCGGTCCGAAGAAACTCGTAAAAGCACCATTGATTACCGGTCCTCCGGGAAGCGGTGCTGCTTCTGCGGAAAGCTTGCTGACTGCCTCAGAGAAACCGCCCTGGCTGAGCAGTACGGAAATAACAACCGTAATGATACCAACTAACATAATGATACCCTGAATGAAGTCATTGACTGCCGTAGCCATATAGCCACCAAAGATTACATAAACAGCTGTCAAAACTGCCATAATAACAATGACAACCCAGTATGGAATCGTAAATACGATGTTGAACAGACTGGAAAGGCCGTTGTACAAAGAAGCCGTATACGGAATCAAAAAGACAAATACGATAATGGATGCCGCAATCTTCAAGCCTTTGGATTCATATCTCTTCTCAAAGAAATCAGGCATTGTCTTCGTATCCAGATGTCTTGTCATGACACGGGTACGACGACCGAGAATCTCCCATGCAAGAAGGGAACCGATAAAGGCATTACCAAGGCCGATCCATGTGGATGCAAGACCAAAGTTCCAACCGAACTGGCCTGCATATCCGACAAAGATAACAGCGGAAAAGTATGATGTACCGAAAGCGAAAGCCGTAAGCCACGGTCCAACGTTTCTGCCGCCGAGAACAAAACCGTTAACATCGGTGGCATGCTTTCTGCAACTGAATCCGACATAAATCATCAGTGCAAAAAAGCAAACAAGTAAAATGGAAGTGAGTGCAATTAACATGATAATCTCCTATCTTTATCGTTTTTGAAAACGATAATATATATTTTCGCTTTGCCGCTCTAAAGTGGCAAATAGAAAGGGCAAAATAGTGTGGGGCCGGGTTACGACCCCACGAGTTGTATTTTCCTTTGGAAACATTGGCAATTGTCAAACAATGCATCCGTTTATGCGCTTTTTTTACTTAATCTGCGCCTCGACAAGACTTCCGCCACAGAACTGTTTACGAAGTTTCGGCTTCTCAATCTTGCCGGTAGGATTTCTCGGAACATCCTGGAATACAATATGTCTCGGTCTCTTATATCTGGGCAGGTCAAGGCAGAACTCATTGACTTCCTCTTCCGTCATCGTCATACCTTCCTTAACCTGAATGACTGCAAGTGTTGCCTCGCCAAGACGGGCATCCGGAACACCGATAACTGCTACATCTGCAATCTTACTATTCGCGCGGAGATAATCTTCAATCTGTACCGGATAGATGTTCTCACCACCCATAATGATGACATCCTTCTTGCGGTCTACGAGATAGATGAAGCCGTCCTCGTCCTGTTTTGCCATATCACCGGTGTAAAGCCATCCGTCTTCGGAAAGAACAGCCTTCGTAGCAGCCTCATCCTTATAATAGCATTTCATAACTCCGGGGCCCTTAACCGCAAGTTCGCCAACCTCACCCTGTTTTACGCTCTGGCGTTTCTCGTCAACAATATCACATTCCCATCCATAACCGGGGATACCGATTGCACCAACCTTATGAATATTCTCTACCCCAAGATGTACACAACCGGGTCCGATGGATTCAGACAAGCCGTAGTTCGTATCGTAATCATGATTCGGAAAATGCTCTTTCCAACGTTTAATCAAGCTCGGCGGAACAGGCTGTGCACCGACATGCATCAGTCTCCACTGGGAAAGGTCATAATCTTCCATTTTCAGTTCACCGCGGTCGATTGTATCAAGGATATCCTGTGCCCACGGAACAAGAAGCCATACAATTGTTGCCTTCTCGCGGGATACGGTTTCCAAAATCCACTCAGGCTTTACGCCACGAAGAAGAATTGCCTTGCTGGCACTAAGAAGACTGCCAAACCAATGCATTTTCGCACCGGTGTGATACAAAGGCGGAATGCAGAGGAATACATCGTCATGTGTCTGACCGTGATGGTTCTGCTCGGTCTTACAGGACGAAACAAGTGCTCTGTGTGCATGCAAAATTGCTTTCGGGAATCCTGTTGTACCGGATGAGAAATATATCGCTGCATCATCATCGTCAGTCAGATTAATTCCGGGATTTTTGGAAGTGCAATATGCACTGTATTTTTCATAACTGTCTGCAAAGGAGGGGCAATCCTCTCCTACGTAGAACAATGTCTTAACCTTCGGGATTCTGTTTGCAATATCCTCAATACGTCCGGTAAACTCCGGTCCAAATACAAGGGTGTTGCAATCAGCAAGATCAAGGCAATACTTAATCTCATCAGCTGTATAACGGTAGTTCATCGGAACGGCAAGTGCACCACTCTTCAAAACACCGAAATATATCGGAAGCCACTCAAGGCAGTTCATCAAAAGAATTGCTACCTTGTCACCCTTCTTAATACCACGGCTGAGAAGCAAATTGGCAAAACGGTTGGACTTACGGTCGAAATCCTCCCAAGTCATCTCTCTACGATACTTCTCGTCACGGTCACTTTCAATCAATTCATATTCACGCCAGGTACGACTCTTCTGCTCTGCCGGATTGATCTCCACCAGGCATACTTCGTTCGGATACAATTCAGCGTTTCTTACAAGAAATTCTGTAATCGGCATATTAGAAACCTCCATCAGCATCTTCCTTATGCACAGGAAAATACCATATTCACTTCAACGAGTAAAAGTGTAACACTTTGACGCGTTAAAGTCAAGAATCTTTTTCTCTTTTTTTTAACTTCTCTATTTCTCTTCTTTTCCGAAATAAGTAGACATCATTTCTTCTTGCGTTTATAATAAAGATATGTTTTTACAGGAGGCCATTTTATGGATCAACTGGTATCTGTACTTGTTCTTTCCTACAAGAACACACAGGGTATCTATCCCACTATTGACAGCATATTAATGCAGGATTATCCCCGAATAGAAATTATTCTCAGTGATGACGGAACCCCTGGGTTTCCTTCAGATGCGGAGAAAATCCTGCGATATATTACGGAACATAAAAGAAACAACATCGAACGTTTCTATATTAATTCTCTTAAAGAGAATGTGGGAACAGTTAGGAATATGAATTCAGGACTCGGATTCTGCAAAGGTGAATTTATTAAAGCCATCTCCTCTGAGGACACATTGAATTCCTGTGATGCAATCTCGAAATATGTCGATTTTTTATTAAGCACTGATTTTTTGATTGTATTTGCAAAAATGCGTGGAATTACTCAGAATGGTGAAATCAAGAATGAGCTTCTTGCATGTGAGTCTGATTACGATATGCTGAAAAAACTGAATCCTAAAGAAACCGCTAACCGCCTTTTCAAAAGGAACTTTCTTCCGGCGCCGGCATGGATGATTCGTAAGGCTTTGTTTGAAAGATATGGTTTATTTCCCGAAAAATCTCGATTAATTGAAGATTATCCATATTGGATTACACTTTCTTTGCAAGATGTTTCTTTCGGTTATCTGGATGAGGTTCTCATTGATTATCGTTTATCAGGAGAATCAAGCGGAGGTACATACGGAAAAACATTTATGAATGATATGAATATCATTTATGATAATTTCATATTCCCTAATGACCGTCGCTTCGGTATTTTTCAAAAACCTTACAATGCGATTAAACGCTCAGGCTTAAACTTCTATACCACACTTGCAAACTGGTCGGAATTGAGTACCGGAGCCCGACTATGGGCACGAATCAAATATTGTCATTTTTTTCTCTATACATGGTTGCAGAAAAAAATCATAAATCGGAAAAACCGCCGAATAGAGAAGCAAATGCAACATAATAGCTAATAAATGGCACCCCGAAGGGTGCCTTTGTGCCTTTTTTATTTTATCTTTTATTTTTCAAACTTCCAGCTGTTCCACTCATATCCCTTACCTGCAAAGATAAAGTATACATTGTGTACGCCGGTAACCTTCTCAATGAATTCAGCCGAAGCCTCTCCGTCTTTTACGGTGAGATAAGCAACATCCGTGCCAGTCTTCAAGTAATCGATTCTGACACAGACCGCACCTTCCGCTTCGCCTTTACATGTGAAATCCGAGATGAACTTTGACGCACCTTCTTCGCCGAAATCAACGCCGGAAACCATCATCCAATCACCGTCATCGATATTATTTACAGCCATCACACCGGATCCGTAGGACTTAGCATTCTCATCCTTTGCAACCGTACTGATTCCTCCCATTGTGGACATCGTAGCTGCAGGAATTTCCTGATAAGGGTCGAAGTTCTTCAGCTGTGCAACACCCGTCTTCGTTCCCTGCCCCATTCCAATGGAACCGTCAGCGTTAATCTTCAGCTCATCAATATGTGTGCATCGGTATCCGCCACCCGTCTTAAGCGGTTCATCCAGAATCTGAGAATGATAGGTAATATAGTACCGACCGTTAAATTCAAAAATGCAATGGTGGTTGTTTCCGCCGGGTCCGAAATAGTCGCCGGGGTTCTTCAAAATAGCACCCTGGTAGGTGAACGGTCCCATCGGATTGTCAGAAGTCATATAACAAATCTGACCATTACGCAGGTTATACTTCGAAGCATTCGGATGTCCGTCTACATTGAAGTTGCTGCAATAACTGTAATAATAGGTGTCACCGATACGGTTAATGCCGGAATCCTCAAAAAGGAACGGCGGCTCAATGGCAATCGGGTCAGTAGCAAGGGAAATCATATCGTCTCCAAGCTGAGCAACACGTGCCGTTCCGGGGTTCTCATAATTTTCACCGGGAACACCGCCTCCAACATAAATATATGCCTTACCGTCATCATCAACCCATACAGCGGGATCGAAAAGCCATGCAACACTTGCACAGTTCGGGGTAGCTCTGGAAATCAAGGCTTTACCGATAGGATCTGTGAAAGGACCGATAGGACTGTCTGCACGGAGTACACCGATACCATTACCGCTGTTAGCAAAGTAAAGGAAGAACTGCATCTTGCCGTCTATCTCCTTACAAGCTGCAGCAGGTGCCCACGAATTACCGCCCCACTTTGCTGCACCTTCATATCCGGCAGCCAAAACAGAACCGTGGTCGGTCCAGTTAACAAGGTCATCAGACGAAATCACATTCAGCTTATTAATCTTCTGATAGGTATTGGCCATCGGAGAACCGTCCGACTTCGTCTCTATCACATCCGCGGTCATATAAATATATACGCGGCCGTCATATACAAGCGCATACGGGTCCGCGCCAAGTCTTTGCGTCATCAGCGGATTGTGATAAGCAGGACTCTTTAAGGTTTCCGCAAGTTCCATATTCTCAAAAATCTTCTTCATATTCTTTGCTACCTCCGCACTGTTTACTGCTGTTGTCGGAGAAATCAGACTCTTTCTTCTCATACTGTCATCCTCCATTTTTGCTTTACAGCCGACGGCAAAGCAAACCGCAACAACTGTAAAGAACATTATAACCCATTTCTTCATTTTTTACACCTGTTTTTGGAACTTCCGAAAGCTTTTCGGAATACTTTTCGTAAGCCGCCGGGATACCCCGTCAAATCCTATGCCAACAGACTCCATTCACCGCAATCGATAACCTTTGTTGCAAGTTCACTGTAAAATTCGGGTTCGTGGCATACCATCAGTATTGTTCCCTTATACTCCTTCAGTGAACGAAGCAGTTCCTCTTTGGCATCTACATCCAAGTGGTTGGTTGGCTCATCGAGTACCAAAAGATTACTGTCACGGTTCATCAATTTACACAGTCGAACCTTAGCCTGCTCTCCTCCGGAAAGAACCTTGACAAGGCTCTCAATGTGTTTCGTGGTCAATCCGCACTTGGCCAAAGCAGAACGAACCTCATAGTTCGTGTAGGAAGGATATTCATCCCAGAATTCCTGCAGACATGTCTTTCCGCCGTCACCGGATAGTTCCTGCTCAAAATAACCGATTTCCAGATAATCTCCCAGAGTAATCTCACCTCCGAGTGACGGAATCAGACCGAGAATGCTTTTCAAAAGCGTCGTCTTTCCAATACCGTTCGCACCCTTCAATACAACTCTTTCACCACGTTCAATATGCAATTCTATCGGTCTGGAAAGAGGCTTCTCGTAGCCGATTATCAAATCCTTTGTCTCTACAACCACGCGGGACGGCACCCTGGCATCACGAAAATGGAACTCCGGCTTGGGATTTTCCTGCATCAGTTCGATAACATCCATCTTGTCCAGTTTCTTCTGACGGGACATTGCCATATTTCTTGTGGCTACACGAGCCTTGTTTCTGGCAACAAAATCCTTTAATTCCTTAATCTCTTGCTGCTGACGGTTGTAAGCAGCCTCAAGTTGCCCCTTTCGCACCTCGTACACTTCCAAAAAATGGTTATAATCGCCCGCATAACGCTCCAGATGTGCATTTTCCACATGATAGATGACATTGACAACGCTGTTCATAAATACTGTATCGTGTGAAATCAGTACGAAGGCATTCTCATAATCACACAGATAGCGTTTCAACCACTCAATATGCTGCTCATCGAGGTAGTTGGTCGGCTCATCCAGAAGAAGAATATCCGGTTTCTCCAGAAGCAGCTTTGCCAGTAATACCTTAGTACGCTGTCCGCCTGAAAGTTCGGTAACATCCTTGTCATAACCAAGTGCATCGAGGTCAAATGCACGTCCGATTTCATCAATCTTCACATCAATATTGTAAAAATCATGCTGCTCAAGCATTTCCTGAATAACACCCATTTCCTCCATGAGCGTGTTCATTGTATCTTCGTCCGCATCACCCATTTTCTCGCAAAGGACATTCATTTCCTCTTCCTTTTCATAGAGCCACGAAAATGCGGATTGCAGTACATCCTGAATCGTCATCCCGGCCTTCAACACAGTGTGCTGGTCGAGATAGCCGACGCGCACATTCTTCGCCCAGACAACATTGCCCTCATCCGGCATCAGATTACCGGTAACGATGCTCATAAAGGTACTCTTTCCCTCGCCGTTCGCACCGACGAGCCCGATATGCTCCCCTGCAAGAAGACGAAAGGTCACATCCTTGAAAATGGCACGGTCACCAAAACCGTGCGACAGATTTTCCACTGATAATATACTCATACCTTCAAAAAGAGGACCGGGATTCAAGACTCGCTCGCGAGTCTTGGCGCGGGATTCGGGTCAGCTTCAGCTGACAATATTCCTTTCCGAATCCCTGCGCATCCTCGCGGAGCGTTTATCTCAGTGGGAGAAGACCCCCACTGAGATAAACTCGGTCCCATCTCCCTAACTTAATTTGTGAATGAAAAGACCGCTGCGAAGCTTCGGCTCATACCAGGTTGACTTCGGCGGCATTAAAAGACCTGCATCCGCAACATGGAACAATTCGCTAATCTGCGTCGGATACATGGAAAATGCAACTGTCATATCAAGATTTACTCTTCTCTCAAGTTCCTTAAGTCCACGGATTCCACCGATGAAATCGATACGCTTATCCACACGCGGGTCACCGATTCCAAGAACCGGTCCCAAAAGATAATCCTGCAAAAGTGCTACGTCCAAAGAGGCAACCGGATCCGTGATGCTCATCATGGCATCGCTTGCGGTAAGTTCATACCAGAGCCCGTCAAGGAACATACCAAATGTGCCCTTCTTCACAGGCTGGAACGGTTCGGTGCCAAGCTCGCGAACACCGAAGTTCTTAGAAATTTCCGAAAGGAAACCTTCCTTTGAAAATCCGTTGAGATCCTTTACAACGCGGTTGTAGGGAAGAATCATCAGCTGATCCTCGGGGAACAAAACGGAAAGGAAGAAATTGAACTCTTCATCCCCGGAATAGCCCGGATTCTCCTGACGACGCTTCAATCCAACCTTAACAGCACTGGCTGCACGGTGATGTCCGTCAGCAATATAGATATTCTGAATACCTTCAAATGCCTTCTGAATGGCAGCCACATCCTCCTTAGCCGCAATTCTCCACACATTATGGGTAATCCCGTCATCCGCGGTAAATGCATACAAAGGCGCAGTCTTCTTATATGCCTTCATAATGTCGGAAATCACTACATTGCTCGGATAAGCAAGGAATATCGGACCTGTCTGTGCATTGCATGTATCGACATGACGGATACGGTCCTGCTCCTTCTCTTCACGGGTGTTCTCATGCTTCTTGATGACACCGCTCACATAATCGTCGATGGAAGCGCACGCAACAATACCCGTCTGAGAACGGCCGTCCATAATCAATTCATATACAAAATAGCATTTGTCTGCATCGGTAACATACGTACCGTCAGCAATTCTTGCGTCCAAAAGTTCTTTCGCCTTAGCATAAACCTGCGAATCATAGGTATCCACACTGTCGGGCAAATTGCTCTCGGCACGGTCAATATTCAAAAATGAAAGCGGATCACGAAGTGCAACCTCCTTAGCCTCCTGACGGTTATACACATCATACGGTAGTGCCGCAACACGGGAAGCAAGCTCGGGTGCGGGTCTGACAGCAGCGAACGGTTTTACAAAAGCCATAGTATTAATCTCCTTAATGTTAATCTATCAAAACAGCATTTAAAGCATATACTTTTATGAATCAATCCATTCATGCTTTCTGGCCGAAGAAAGAGTGATTGCCGAAAACACAAGTGCAAAGCCTGCCAGAAGCAAAGCACTGTAAAGGTGGTATTTTACACGGTCTTCTACAGTAACAATAAGCAATGTGGCACGTATCATAAAGTAACCAAAGGTCACACTGAACACACCTGCCAAAATACCGCAATACCGTTTCTTGGTAAAGATATTATAAGACATTGTAACTGCGAAAAATACAAGTGAAACAAAAGCAACCGCCATTACAAAATAATCAAGAATTGCAGAAAATACCAATGCTGTACTGTTCTGCTTCGGGATAACCTCGCAGATAATCTCCTCAATATCCTGATGAATATCCGGAAAAGCCGAACGTATCCAAAGGATATCAAGCGACATAAATCCAACATAAAGTCCTGCCATAACCGCAAGAAGTCCGGAATAAAGAAGCGTCAGACACCCCAGAATAGAAACTGCAGAAAGACCATTTTTCTTGCACTCCGGATAAAACTGAACATTACGAAGGTCTCCTAAAAACACCTTACCTGCCTGTCCCAACATAATGAGTACCATGAGAAGCATAATAATCAAATACATTGGAATAGCTGTCGAAACAAGCCCGGCTCTCTTCCCGATAATACCTATTGCAATGAATATTTCCATAACAGCAAGTGCCATCAGAAATTCCAAAACGGGAAGCAGATATTTCTTTAAATCCATCTTTGCGAAATAAGCCATACATTCTCCTTAACTCAAAATACTTGGGTGCATTTCTGCGCCCAAGTACTTAGTCGGCTAATACCGAAATTACATTTCTACAAGATCTTTTCTTGCGAGCTTTTCTTTCTTGAGGAAACGAAGGTCACGGCCGAAACGAACCTGAATGACTTCAGAATCGCTGTTGTCGATAACTTCACCCTCTCCATAGAGCTTATGGGTAAAATGCTCGCCGGCACGAAGGGAATCAATCTTCATACGAAGCTTCTCTTCAGGCGTCGGTACATCATCCTCAAAGCAGGAGTTTACAATCGGGCTCTCATCAAGAATACTTTCTGCAGAACCTGCAGCAGCTATCGCACTTGCGGAAGGAGCTTCCACATTGCCCTTCATCTTCTCAAAATACTTCAAATCATCATCCGAATATTCATCGGAAGCGTCCTCTGTTACCTTTTCATCCTCAAAGATATCGGAATTCGCATGGAAATCATTGATGATCTTGACATCCTCTTCAGACAGGCGATCGATTTCATACAATTCACCGGTATCTGAATTCTTCGTAGTATTCAGCTTCAAATCATCGTCGTTCAGTTCGTCATCCAGTTCATCGATATGAGATGCAGGCATCTTCTTGGGTGCATCCTTTCGTCCGTCACGACCGATATTCATACTTGCATAATACTGTTTCTTGACTTCTCTGAAAGATTCCTCATCCTCTCCGTCAAGTCTTTCCAGTGCCGGACGCTGCTTGCTGTAGCGTTCCATTTCCTCTTCCAGCTTCTTCTCCTGAATTCTCTGGAAAATGATATACACACTGATCAATATGATAATAATAAGACATACTGCAAGAACAATCTTAAGCGGTTTGTTGCTATCATTATTCTTCGTAGCATTCTCAAGATTTTCAGGAAGTTCTACTTTCTCCGTAGGAGTGGAAACCGGTGTAATTTCTCCGCCGGCATTCGGATCCTCATCTGCGGGTTCCGTAATAACCGGAACCGGAGTAGGGGTAGGCTCCGGAGTAGGGGTAGGTGTAAACGCAATCTGCGTATTCTCTCTGGTTACACGGCCGATATAAATATAACCTTCATACGGCTCATCCTTAAACTTACCGGTAACATGATACCATACATCAAGGTCAACGTCCTTCGTTTCACCCCAGACAAATACCTCGTCACCCTTTTTCAGTTTAACGACGGTCCCGTCCTCAAGCGTCAATTCCGCGTATGCCTTGGAGCCTGGTCCTTTACGAACCGTTGCGGATTCACTCGATACATAACCTCTGTAATATCCGTTCAGATACTGCTCTTTATTCACATAATCCTGAATCGGGGTAGGCGTAGGTGTTTCATCATCAGCCTTTGCCTTCTGCGTAAAAATCATACATACTGCCAGTACGGCAAATACTAAAATCAACTTTCCAAGATAAGCTCCCGCTCTCTTCTTCATCACAAATTTCTCCTTTCTCACATCCTATCCGGTGCTTCAAATGCAAGCATCGAAATACAGTCATCCAGAATAAGTAAAGTTGTCTGTAAAAGAATAATCCATTCAGCCTTCTTCGCCTCATCAGGCTCGGAAAGGATTTTATTGGCATGGTAGAAGCCATTAAAGCAGTTTGCCAATTCGTAAATATACTGACAAATCTTCATCGGTGCAAGTTCCGCACAAGCCTTCTCGACACTATCGGTAAACCTTGCGATTGCAAGAAGAAGATTCGTTTCTTCCTCGCTGTATTCGCGTTCTTTCGCCTTCGTCACAACTGCCTCACCGTTCAGTTTGGCAAGAATAGACTTGATACGAACCATCGTATAAAGAATATATGGACCGGTGTTGCCTTCAAAGGAGACAAACCTTTCAATATCGAATATATAATCCTTTGTGGACTGGTTGGACAGATCTCCGTATTTTAATGCAGCAAGACCAACCTTCTTAGCGATGGAAAGACGCTCCTCCTCGCTCATATCACGATCTGCCATCTTCTCATAAACTTCTTTGTTAATATCTCCGACCAAATCAGACAGTCTCATAACACCGCCGTCTCTTGTCTTAAACGGCTTACCGCCCTTATCGGTCATCGCACCGAAACCAACATGAATCAGTTCTGTTTCCGGCTTGACAATCTGCGTTTTCTTTGCGCAGCGGAAAATCTGCTCGAAGTATAAGCTTTGACGCTTATCCACAACGTAAATGATGCGGTCCGGATTGAAAAGCTTCATACGCTCAACAATGGTTGCAAGATCCGTTGTATTGTAAAGCGTAGCACCATCGGATTTCAGAATCATGCACGGCGGCATTTCCTTCGTGTCGGTGTCCTCTTTGACATCTACTACAAGCGCCCCTTCACTAATTCTTGTATAACCCTTATCCTTCATTTCCTGAATCATAGCCGGAATATAAGGCTGTGAATCGCTTTCCTTCTTCCAAAGCTCAAAATGAGTATTCAGCAGGTCTTCATAATTCTTTTTCAGGTCCTTCATGGAAACCGTCATAATGTGTTTCCACAAAGCATAATAACCTCTTCTGCCGTTCTGGAGTTCCAAAATAGCCTTTCTTGAAGCCTCTTTGTATTCCTCATGCCCCTCTTCTTTCGCATAGGCAGTGGCAAATGGATACATCTCCTCAAGCTCCGAAACCGTAAACGGTGCCTCTTCCGGATATTCACCCTCATAATCCGGATCAAAATAAACAAGGTCAGGCTGTCTTCTTCTAAGTTCCGTAATTATCAGACCTATTGGAGTACCCCAGTCTCCGAGATGTGCGTCTCCAATGACATCATGTCCGGAATACTGAAGAATTCTCTTGATAGCCTCACCAATAACTGCCGGTCTCAAATGTCCGACATGAAGTGGCTTTGCAACATTGGCACCACCGTAATCAACAACCACCTTCTGTGGATTCTCGGGCATTTCCAGTCCAAACTTTTCGCAATCCTTCATTTCAAGAACATATTGCATCAGAAAATAAGAGGAAACGGAAATATTAATGAATCCCGGAGCAACAGCTTCGCATTTGGAAAACATTGTCTCACCGGAAAGTTTCGCCACAACCTCGTTTGCAATCTGAATCGGTGCTTTCTTATACTGCTTTGCGGCAGCCATAGCGCCGTTGCACTGATACTGGCAGAGGTCCGGGCGATTGGAAACGGTTACGAAGGCATATGTCTCTTCATAACCTGCAGCCACAAATGCGGCACTCATCTTCTCCGCAATTATGGAAATAATCTTCTTCATGATATTACACCTTTCTTTCACGGGGCGTAGATATACCTCCCCATTGAAACCCACCATATCTTATCATATAGTTGTGAAAAAGTAAAGAAAACGGCTTCATTTTTCCAAAAAAAGAGCGTTTTTTACTTTTTTACTTGCATATTTGCTAAATTAGTGTATCTTAAAAAGGTAATCATTTTATTTCAATAAATAAGGACGCGTGTTTTTTTTCGCACGCGGCTCCCTATGAAGCATAAAGGAGTTCACTCATATGATTAAAGTTGTGAAATTCGGTGGCAGTTCTCTTGCCAACGCCGAGCAGTTTAAGAAGGTCAAGGATATTATCAAGGCAGAGCCGGAAAGACGTTTTGTTGTTCCGTCCGCTCCCGGAAAGCGTTTCAGCGCCGACACCAAGGTAACGGATATGCTCTATGCCTGCTATCAGCTTGCGGAATCGGATTCCGATTTTGACGATTCCTTAAAAGCAATTGCAGCCCGTTATCAGGAAATCATCGACGATTTAAAGCTGAATGTATCCCTGTCAGAACAGTTTGAAGAAATCAGAAAGGATTTCAAGGAGCACGCAGGTCGCGAATATGCCGCAAGCCGCGGTGAGTACCTAAACGGCATACTGCTTGCCAATTATCTTGGCTTTGCATTCCTTGATTCTGCCAAGTACATTTTCTTTAAAGAGGACGGCACATTTGATGCCGATAAGACCAATTCGGTTCTCTCCGCTACCCTTAAGGATATGGATAATGCAGTTATTCCCGGCTTTTACGGTTCTCTTCCGGACGGTCGCGTAAAGACCTTCTCCCGCGGAGGTTCCGACATTACCGGTTCCATCGTTGCAAGAGCCGTACAAGCCAACCTTTACGAGAACTGGACAGATGTATCCGGTTGTCTTGTAACCGACCCGAGAATTGTTGAGAATCCGAAGGTCATCGATGTTATCACATACCGTGAACTCCGTGAGCTTGCTTATATGGGCTTTAATGTTCTCCACGAGGATGCCATCTTCCCGGTCAGAACCGCAGGTATCCCGATTAACATCAAGAATACCAATTCCCCTAAGGACCCCGGTACTCTCATTGTTGAGAACACCTCCAGAAAACCCGGGTTCACAATTACCGGTGTGGCAGGTAAGAAAGGCTTCACCGCAATCAACATCGAGAAAGATATGATGAATGCAGAAATCGGCTTCGGCCGTCGCGTACTGCAGGCTTTTGAAGATAACGGCATCAGCTTCGAGCATATGCCATCCGGTATCGATACCATGACCGTTGTGGTACATCAGTCCGAATTTGAGGCCAAAGAGCAGACTGTTCTCGCCGAGATTCACAAACTGACCAATCCCGATTCCATCGATATTTCCACTGACATTGCTTTGATTGCCGTTGTTGGACGCGGTATGAAGAGTAATCGCGGTGTTGCCGCACGAATCTTCAGTGCTCTTGACCGTGCATCCATCAATGTTCGTATGATTGACCAGGGTTCCAGTGAGTTGAATATCATTATCGGTGTCTCCAACAATGATTTTGAGGATGCAATCAATGTGATTTATCACGCATTTGTTCAGTAATCTTCTGCTGCTGCAGAGAATAACATCTATCCAGGAGGAAATAAAATGGCACAGAATCCCGTAGTAACATTTGTAATGGATGACGGCGCAATCATGAAGGCTGAACTCTATCCCGAGATTGCCCCCAACACAGTCAACAACTTCATCTCCCTTGTAAAGAAGGGCTTCTATAACGGACTGACCTTCCATCGCGTCATTCCCGGTTTCATGATTCAGGGCGGTTGCCCGAAGGGAACCGGCACCGGAGATCCCGGCTACAGCATAAAGGGTGAGTTTAGTCACAACGGCTTTCAGAATGATTTGAAGCATACCCCCGGTGTTCTTTCCATGGCAAGAGCCTATGATCCGAACTCCGCAGGCTCCCAGTTCTTCATCATGCACGAGACCTCTCCTCACCTTGACGGCGAATATGCTGCTTTCGGTAAGGTTTTTGAAGGTCTTGACACCGTCGATGCAATTGCGAATGTTCGCAGAAACTGGAATGACAAGCCGCTCACACCCGTAGTTATGAAGGAAGTAACCGTCGATACATTTGGTGTTGATTATCCCGCACCGGAGACCCTGTAATGAGGGTGCTCGGTATCACAGCCGAATATAATCCGTTTCATAACGGGCATGCATATCACATCCGGGAAGCTAAGGCATGTACCGGATGTGATTATTTAGTTGTGCTCCAAAGCGGTGATTTTGTGCAACGCGGCACGCCGGCCATTATAGACAAATACGACCGTGCCGAAGCCGCTCTCAGAAACGGCGCCGACATGGTCATTGAACTTCCGATATACAGTGCAACTGCCAGTGCAGAACTCTTTGCGGAAGGTGCCATAAAAGCCTTTCGTGATTTAGGCATCAATGCTATTTCATACGGAATCGAATCGGAGAAAGAGGAACAGGACACTCTCGCCGCCATCCGTGCAGTCGCTTCCTATCTCTGTGAGGAACCCGAGGAATACCGTCTTTTGTTAAAGAAAGGTCTCTCCGAGGGGCTTTCCTTTGCCGCTGCACGCTGGAATGCACTTCAGGCACTCTGTCCGGCTGTTTCCGGGCTTTCCTCCACGCCGAACAATATTCTGGGCATTGAATACGAAAAGGCGATGAAACGCCTTCATGTGGATTTTGAGAGTATACCGATAAAAAGAATCGGAGCATATCACGATACTGAGATTAAAACAGAGAACAACCTTTATTCCTCTGCTACAGCCATCAGAGAAGCATGGCTTCATGGCACTTTCCCCAATAACGCCTATCCCGATGATGCGGAACAGATCTATAACAAGTCTGCTTCTTATCCCCTTACAGCTGACGATTTCAGTCTGCTTCTGTTCCCGTTACTATACGGAGCCACTTCTGACGGTCTGGCAGAAGTCTTTGATGTTTCGCCGGACTTCGCAAGGCGAATTGCCTCCGTTAAGTTTCTGCCGGGCAACTGGAGTACTCTTGCGGAAATATGTAAGGATCGTTCTCATACCAGGACCTATGTGGACCGTTGTCTCTGTCATATGCTTCTGAACATTACAAAGGCAGATGCCGAACTCTATCGCAATTCAAAGCAGGTTCCCTATCTTCATGTTCTTGGCGTTAAGCAGGATGCGCTCGGCCTGCTCGGTTCACTTTCGGAGCAAAGTAAAACACCACTTCTGACAAGACTTTCCCGAGATATTGCGACACTCGATACTACAAGTATGGGGCTGTTTCAAAAGGAACTTCGCGCGACTGCCATGTATCGTCAGGTTCTTGCCGGAAAAGGTTATGTGATGCCGGATGAAATGCAACAGCGATTTATGATTGTAAAATAAAAGCAGGTGCCAAGCACCTGCTCTTTTTTCATTCTTATGCAGAAATACCAATTCTTCGTACGATATTCTTACTCATCAATATTCTCAAGGAAAGTGTTCTCGTCAAACTCAAAACTTTCCTCTTCATCATCAACGGAAACAGTAGCAATCGGATCGTCGTAAACGCTTGCAGCCTCCTGCGGATTCAACTGCTGATACAATTCCTGACGGTTAGCAGAAACCACATCGTAGTTCTCCTTAAGAGAAGCAATCATGCCCTCGAAATGTTCTCTTGCAGAAGTATATGCGTTATTAAGAATCTTCTCCATATCGGTCATAATATCATTCGCATAATTCAGAGCGCCGGTACGAATCTGGTTGGAATCGTTGTTAGCGCTTTCGATCTGAACCTCAGCCTCGTGGCTTGCATCAGCAACCATCTCGTTAGCTCTTGCATATGCCTGCTGCATAATCTCGTGCTCGCTGACAAGCTGTCTTGCCTTCGCCTTAGCCTCTTCGATAATCTGCTCTGCCTTCTCTTCAGCATTCGCAATAATGGAATCTCTGTTTGAAATAATCTTCTGATATCTCTTGATTTCTTCAGGAGTTCTCTGTTTCAGTTCCTCGAGCATTTCATAGAGTTCCTCCTTGTTTACGGAAACCTTTCCGGGTTGAAGCTTAATCGGCTTACATCCTTCCAAATATTCATAAATTCCATCGATTAACTGCTCAAGACGATTGTTCATTACTGTTTCTCTCCTTTTTACTTTTTCGCTAATTTATCAACAATATCGTTTAAAACTTCCTTCGGTACAAAGCGGGAAATATCACCACCAAAATGGGCGATTTCCTTGACAATGCTCGAACTCAGATAAGAATACTCCACACTGGTTGTCAGGAAAATGGTATCAATGTCCGAGTCCAATTTATGATTCAACTGCGCAATCTGCAGTTCATATTCAAAATCCGTTACCGCACGAAGTCCGCGGACAAGAATCCTTGCGTTCTTCTTTTTGGCAAAATCTACAGTCAGTCCGTCAAAGGTTTCTACCTCAACATTCGGGATATCCTTCGTTACTCTCCGAATCAGTTCCACACGCTCTTCGGAAGTAAAAGACGGTGTCTTACTTGTATTATTCAGTACACCGATTACCAGCTTATCCACAATACGTGAGGCACGTTTTATAACATCCAAATGGCCTAAAGTAATCGGGTCAAAACTGCCGGCATATATTCCAACTTTCATATATTCTCTCCTGCTTACAGCTTTCGGCACTATTCCGCACGGGTAAGAAACCAATGCTGATTCGTCTTATATTCCTTAATACGTTCCACCGTAAAGCCAAGGCCATCAATCTCATCTATAGGGGTCTTCATGGATGCTTCCACAATCACCAATGCATTGTCTGCAAGCAAATCGGAAGAAGCAAGGAAACGAAGTGCCTCCGTTTCAAATCCACGCTCATAAGGTGGATCCATAAAAACGATATTAAACCTGCGATGTTCCATCTGCATCTTGGCAAGTGCATTCATATAATCCGAAGCATAAACCGTCGCCGAATCCGCCAGCTTGGTATGATTCAAATTCTCACGGATACATCGAAGTGCTTCCTTGGAATTGTCCACAAAGCAGGCATAACATGCTCCGCGGCTTAGCGCTTCAATCCCGATTCCACCACTTCCGGCGAACAAATCGAGAACACAGGCATCCGGAATATCCGATTGAATAATGTTAAAAAGAGTTTCCTTAATCTGGTCACTCGTAGGCCTTGTTGCTAACCCTTCCGGGGTGACAAGTTGCAGTCTTCTTGCCGTACCGGCAATCACTCTCATAACACCATCCTCCACCTTTACATACACTTGATATTTTAGTATATCAGCCCTTAATTTGTCAATAGGGAATTCTACACTTGTCGAATTCCCTATCGTAAAAAAATTCAATTTTCAGTTAAACGATTGCCATCTGATTTTCAATCATCTCTATGGCAGGATTTATCTCCGGAATCACAACATCCTCAGCCTTTCCGTCATCAACCTTTGCTGCTGCGAAAGGTACAATCGGAAGCTTTGCAAGAACTCTGGTCTCATACTTCGCAGCAACTTCTTCAATATGGCTTTCGCCAAATACGCTAAGTTTTTCGCCACACTTAGTACACTCAAGATAGCTGTAATTCTCAATGATTCCAAGAATCGGAATGTTCATCATCTTCGCCATATTGACTGCCTTACCAACAATCATCGAAACCAGGTCCTGAGGGCTCGTTACAATCACAATTCCGTCAAGCGGAAGTGACTGAAATACGGTAAGCGGAACATCTCCTGTCCCGGGAGGCATATCCACAAACATATAATCTACATCGCCCCAAACGACATCGGTCCAAAACTGCTTTACAGTTCCGGCAATAACAGGTCCTCTCCAAACAACCGGAGTGTCCTCCTTCTCCATCAGAAGATTTACGCTCATAATGCGGATGCCGCTCTTTCCTGCAACCGGAATAATGCCGGAATCATTGGCATAAGCAGGTCCCTTAACGCCGAAAGCCTTCGGAATGGAAGGTCCGGTAATATCTGCATCAAGAATTGCACTCTGACTTCCCTTCTTCTGCATTTCCGTTGCAAGAAGGGAAGTAATAAAGGACTTTCCTACACCGCCCTTACCGCTGACAACACCGATAACACGCTTAATGTTGCTAAGTGCATTCATCGGAGCCTGAAACGAAGCAGGATCTGCTTTCTCACTACTCTCTCTCGAGCTGCAGTTTGCTGAGCAGGTGGAACAATCATGTGTACATTCCTGACTATTCTTAACTTCTTCACTCATAATCAATCTATCTCCAATCTTTCAATCAAGGCAGAATGCCTATATAAGTTCTGCCAATTGCCCTATATGCGCAATCGTAGAATACTATACCACATATTCTACAGAAGATGCAACCTCAATCCTTATGAAATTAAAACAAAGTATGTCATAAGTGACATACCTGTGCACTGCATCAGCTAATCTTTCCGCACAGGCACTGCTTACTTATCGGAACAGCTTGGTATCAGGAAAATGTACTGTAGTTCCCACAATAGAGCAAAGCATATCGCTTGCGAAAATCTACGCGCCGAGCGCGCATCCTTAGCGGAGCGTTTTTTATATCATAGGAAATGCGACGCAATTTCCTATGATATAGAAAAACTGTTCCCGGCATTCTTCCGCCGGGAACAGTCCCATTCGTTCTATTATTATGCTACCCGAAAAGCCTTATCGGTTCCGGTAAACTCATTGTTCTGCAAAAACTTCAAAAATTCATCGCCCGGAATCGGCTTTGAAAACAGATAGCCTTGATAGTAATCGCACCCGAGATTTCGAAGCGTAACCGCCATCTCCGATGTTTCCACACCTTCAACTACACAAAGCTTCTCCAAATCTTTAAGCATATGAATTGTATTTCTGAGAATTGCAAGTGCACTCTCATTTTTCATGGCATCCCACAGTATGGACTTATCCAGTTTTACGATGCCAACAGGCAATTCTGTAAGTCTTGAAGCTGTTGAGAAACCGGTACCGTAATCATCGAGGGAAAATCCAACGCCGACACAAGATAGATCCTTCATATTCTGAATCATTACGGTTTCCTTCATAGCAGCAGCGGTTTCGGTAATCTCCAAATTGATATATTTCGGATTGATATCATGGCTGGCCATTATGGTACGAAGCCTGCTTGCCAGATTCTCCTGCATACACTGTACCATGGAAAGGTTAACCTCAATAAACTGTATTCCACGCGTTTCAAGTTTGTTCGCATTCCAGAACTGGCATACAGATTCGAAAACGAACTCTCCGACTTCTACAATCATTCCGAATTTTTCAGCAATCGGGATAAACTCATCCGGTCTGATATTACCCAGTTTTGAATCATTCAGCCTAAGCAACGCTTCAGCCGTAACAAAACGCTTTTCTCCTCCCTGGAATATCGGCTGGTAGTATACTTCAAAACCGCCGGCCTTCAACGCCTTTCGGATTGCATGCCGAACCTCTTCCTCCCGGCGTTTATGTTTCATCATTTCCGTATTGGCAGCTACAACATGACTGCCTGCAAACTCTTCTCTTGCGCTGAACGGATACAAAACACATTCAAAGATATCCTCCGGTGAACCGTCGAAATCCTCATAGTTGAAGGTTACAAAGAATGGAGTCATTGCAATATCCATTCCCGGTAATCTGAAATCATGTTCAAAGAAGTGCTCGGTATCAGCAATAATACCTTCGATTTCCGGAGCATGTAAGCTTGTAAACACAGCAAACCGATGCTCACCAAGATAATATGTAGTCTCACGCGGATACTTGGAACGAAGATAATTCATCAATGTAGTTGTAATCTCTCTGCGTCCGGAAGCCCCAAGGAACTGTCTGACATAGTTGAAATTTTCAACGGAAAATACAACAAATTTAAAATTCATCTTACGGTCCATCTTCTGACGAATCGTTTCCTGACAGGCCTTGTCATTATAAAAATAAGTGTTCATAAACAGGAAATCCGACGGGCTTTCCAAAACAAGGCGTGCGACAAGAAGTGTCAGCGAAATCGTCATACTCTGCGTATGAAGACCTGCAAATATATAACTGAATGAATATCCGATTGCAACGATAATCACATTGGATACTATTCCAACAATCTGATAGCGGGTCAGACGGCGGGTATTGATGGCAATCGTCATAATGGAATAACTGATAGCGAACAGTTCCATCAGGAGAAGAACCGGCATTAATGGTCCCTGCGTGAATTCCTTATCGGAATTGAAGGAATAAACCCAGTGTGTAACCGGAGATGTTACCACAAGACCAAAGAACGCTGTTGTCAGAACTACAAGCATAGCCGTTTCATATTTTCTTGCTCTTCTCTCTCTGACATACACGATACTATAGAGCATAATCAAAACCGCAACCATAAATCTGGCCAGCGTATTCGAACCGCCGTGAACATATAATACCCTATAAGATGCCTTGTAATGGGATTCCATTCCGACAACTATGTCAGTCAGTGCGGAATATCCGTTTACAAGTAACAACACCATAAAGACTTTATATGAAAGCGTTCTGTAGCATCTCCGCATCAGATACGAGCACGAAATAATCAAAATCAGGCTCAATGAAGCTGCGTTCAATGCAATATTTAACATGTACATAACACTCTGTTGCATAAACATCGACTCCCTTTCACACTTTAACCCACATATGCACTATGGATTCACGAACAATAACGCAGAAAAACTCGGTGAGGTTAATTCACCATCTGCTAAAATCATAACATAAACAAAGTGTGCTTTTCCAACAGAAAATAAATACACATTTAGTTTCTTTCGCTGTAAGTCTATTCATTGTGTGGCTTTTCTGTATTTTTATGTAAAGTTTTCTGTCAATTGTATTTTTAGTAAAATAGAATATTTTTTTACTCTAAAAACACCCGCCACGATAAAAGAAAAACTGCATTTTCAAGTCATGAAAATACAGTTTTCTCTTCGTTTATCTTATCCTTGGGGAATTTATTCTGTTTTACATTAATGCATCGTCATTTTCGGCATAGAACTCTGTCAATACCGCTTCATACCCTTTCGGATCCTTATAATAGCTCATTGCATGGTCGGCACCTTCCACAATGAACAGCTTTTTCGTGCTTTTACAAGCCTTATAATTCTCCAGAGTCATCTCTACCGGAACAAAATGGTCATCAGAACCGTGAACGAATAAAATTGGCGTTGTATTGACCTTCATTGCCTCAAGTGTTGAATACTCGTCCATACCTAAATTGATTTTCTGCCTGAACAATTCCTTTGCAATGCCGCTAACCCTTTTGTATGAAACATGAAAATTCTCATTGGCAACCTTCATGCATATCGCATCCGGCGAAGTATAGCCGCAATCCGCTACAACACCGTGTACTCTGCCTCCCAACTGAAATCCTGTTGTCATAAGTACGGTTGCTGCTCCCATTGACACGCCATGCAGGTATATCGGAAGTTTTGCAGGCATATTCTCCATTACATAATTTATCCAATCCATGCAATCATAGCGTTCCATAAGGCCAAATCCCATATATTCCCCGGAACTCTCGTTCTGCCCTCTCTGTTCCACATAAAGCACATCGCATTCGGAACGTTCGAAAAAATCAGAAATCAGTCCGAAATCCTTTCCCCACGACGAACGCCATCCGTGCATAGCAATCACTATTCGTTTTGGATTATCGCATTTACGAAGATGTCCAATCAGCAGTTCGCCATCATGACTCAGAAGTTCAATCCGTTCCGTCGGAGTCTCTTCCAATTTCTTTTTGGAAGAAGCCAGAGTATTCATAAAATCCTTACCCGCTATGACATTTTCCATGGCTGCAATAATCTTCGTCATGGCACGTGGTTCATCACGATTAAGTGCCTCACGAACCAAATACTCCGTAGCTTTCTCCGTAACAGTCAGTTTTGCCCTATTAACACCGGACTTGAC
The DNA here is from genome assembly GCA_045627305.1 of Lachnospiraceae bacterium. Classification (GTDB taxonomy): domain Bacteria; phylum Bacillota; class Clostridia; order Lachnospirales; family Lachnospiraceae; genus ISDg. Next base: position 7,344 of record JAZQNM010000071.1, on the reverse strand, counting down.
AGTTTCCGTCTTCTCCCGGATTCCGTTCTTGACACGTGCTCCGCCACGCTGCAGACTTTCGGTAAGCTGACGTTTCCCGGCAAGAATCTGTTCAATTATTTCTGATGTCTTCAAAAGCAGTAAACTCCTTCACCTAGTACTAATTTAATATTCCCGTCTCATCCGGACCTGACGGAAGAGACTTCAGATAGTTATCATATGTTTTCGCTGAAGTATAATAATCATATAAAGCGATACAGATATTATTCAGGCGATCATCATAGTTTCTGCGAAGTGCAAGCACAACATAGCTCATCGGCGTAATCGTGCACTCCTTTCCCTCTTCAGGCGGATAATAATCGGTAATAATTGGATCATCCAGTTCCAATATGGATATTCCGGCATGGCTTTGAACGTACAGATCTCTTATTTCGTCGTATCGGAACAATCTTCCTTCAACCAGTTCTCCATACATATTGCTGTCATACACTTTGTAGAAGCATTTCAAAGTGATTGCATAATCCAGAACAAGACTGCTTCCATAAAATTCCATCGATTCCGGAAGGTCCAATTTGGAGGAATCGAATTCCATACCGTCAATCTGATTCAAAACATCGGAAGCATTACTCAACACACATTCGTTGATGTCTTTCGCATAGGCATCCGTACGATAATTGAAATAATCCTGTGCATAAGTACCGTATGTCAAAACTGCATCGGCGATATCACGTTCTGCATCCGACCTTGTCACCTTCTTAAGTTCGTCGCAATACTGCCTTATGGAATAAGTTACCGGTTCCGTTACCATCTTACCGCTCATATCATCATATACGGTAACCGTCACCCTATCATTGATTTCCTTAGCCGCAAACGGAACCTGAATTCCAAATACCTTCTTCCCGGCGGCGTCATATTGATAACAGGAACCATCAATATTGATTTCATCCAAACGTCCTACCGTACCGTCAGGATATGTCAACATGGCGGTGAAGTATCTTGATGAAGCCATTGCCTCACTGAAATAATAGTAGAATCCGATACTGATTACATCCGAAAGAACTACGTCAACTCCGGAAAACGGAACCAGCCGGCCAAACTCAAGATTAATCTCGGCTGCATAATCCTGAGCCGCTGAAAACTCATATCCGAAAATGATGAAATCATCGTTACATTCACCAATCGTATCGTAGTTTATTTCTTCTACCCACTCCGGAATAATGATTGAATTAACATTCTCACTGAATTGCGGATACACAAGCTTTCCAAGTTTCGTTACCGACTTTGGAATTGTAGTCATCTGATTGCCGACAATCAATTTATTCGTAGCGGTTTCCACAATACCATTGCAGTTATCACGGCTATCATAATATGGATTCTCCGGATCTACCGAAATTTTAGCCGTATAACCGGTCGCAAATCCAAACGGATTTCCTATAATAACCTTAACATTTTTCGGAAGACAGATTTCGTCAAATACCATTCCGCTTTGATAAAACACATCGTCATAGATTTCCTCTAATCCAGTCGGGAGGTTGACACTTTTCAGATTGTCACATCCCTTAAACGCACCGGTAGCGATACAACGAAGCGTATCCGGCAGAATAACTTCTTCCACATAATCATTATTGTAGAAAGCATATTTGCCGATTTTAGTGACTTTATCCGGAATGACTACTGTGGATTCCGTACCGTCGTAACGCATCAAAACGAAATCGCCGCTTCCTGCATCGTCCCAATAGCACGGCAATCCGTCATACATTTCTGACCTGGCACCATCCGGTATCATATTTCTCTGGATTTCCTCTTCATTGACATCCCCATCAAATGCGGGCGTATACTCTTTCGCAAAAGCACCGCTTATCAGTGAGAGTCCCCAAACAACACCAACTAAACAAGCTAATAGTTTTCTCATAACTGCCCCTTTCCACGTCAAGTATTTTTATGTTCACAACCCATATAACAATATTAAGTCATTTTGGATTATCCCGTCAAGAAAATCCTTCTTTTCATTCAGGAAAATGTGACCATTCTCCGAATACCTTTCCATTTATCAATCTAATATTTATTTATGTGCACGATGTCTCTTCTCGTAATCTTCGCGAATCGGTGCGCAACATTCTTCAACAGCCATTTCCATTTCTGCCTTGCATTTTGACTTACGCATAGCGGAAATTGTATTGGAAAGAGCCCTGAAATTCGTCTTGGTCCCAGCCGAATCACACTCATAATTGATAGCATGACTTGCTTCGATTCCGAATCTTCCTGCGACTGAAATGGCATCCATATTCGCACCAAGGAACAGGAATTCCCAACCGAACTCATTCTTCTGTTTTTCCACCATTTCTTTAACCTTCCCGTAAGTATAATGGTGGCTTGCATTTTCCATTCCATCCGTTGTGATGATGAAGATGGTCTTCTCCGGTCTGTCCTCTTCCCTTGCGTAGCGGTGCACATTGGCAATGTGATGAACAGCACCCCCGAGTGCATCTAAAAGAGCGGTGCATCCTCTGACGAAATACTGACGGTCATTCATCGGCTCAATCTTTCCAACCGGAACTCTGTCATATAACACCTCTGTTTCATCATCGAAGAGAATTGTGGAAATATAGGCTTCTCCATCTTCTTTCTGCTGTTTTCCAATCATTGCGTTGAACCCGCCGATTGTGTCAGTTTCAAGGCCGCTCATAGAACCGCTTCGATCCAAGATAAATACTACTTCTGTTAAACCTTTACGCATAATGTTGTCCTCCTTTTAATAGCTCACGGTTCCTACCGTGAGGTGTGCCCGGTCTGCCTTTCGGCGTCCCTCTCTCTTTGTTGGCCTCATTATACGACATCAAAAAAGAAAAACGGTCGCTTCCAAAGCGACCGTAAAAAATGTGTTTCTATTCGATGATACACGGCAAACCATGTTCTTCGAGCTGAATATCCAATTCAATCATATCGTATATGTTATTCTCAATAAAGTAGGAAAATATAATATCGGTTTTATCACACGGAGACAACGCATATCCTGCTCTTGCAAGCAAATCCCTTGTCTCATCAAGATTCAGTTTTGCTCCGACACAAAGGCACAATGCCGTCAACTTATTTGGATGATAAGTTCGGTTATTCTTAATCTTGGAGAATATCTTTTTATCCACGATAGCACGTTTCCAAACCTCTGCATTCTCCATTCCCTTATCCTGAATCAGGTATAACAAATATTCCGAATAGGTATCGGAAAGATGCTTCATACGTTCAGCCAGTTTACTTTCGTGTTTCTCGTCAAATGCTTCTTCAGAAGCAATACTTTCGTAAGTACAGTTTTCTGCCAAATCAACATATTCTGCATCACAGACTTCCTCGTTCATATCTGCAATGGGCATCAACGTAGGTTTGGATGAAGCTTTCTTCTCCTTCTTCGGCCGTTCCACGCATGCTGCCGACTCCAATGTATATGTTGCCATAGCATTTGACTTTTCCTGTCTGAAGTGCCCAATGGCAGACTGAAAAAGTCCGTTCCGTCGCTTTGCCGATGTCGCTGCCTCTTCGACATAGTGATTGTCAATGTAGGCTTTTAAGTCGGAATCGATTCTGTATCCAAGTGCCGATGACTGTTCATCATAAACGACAAGAAATACATCCATTTCATTGTTCAGAAGGAATGCGCTGATTTCATCGATTGCAATACGCAAAGCCTCTTCTTTCGGGTAGGCAAAACTTCCCGAAGCAATTAAGGGAAATGCAACAGACTTAAGCTTCTGCTCCCCTGCAATCGCCAGGCTGCTCCGATAGCAGTTTCGAAGCTTTTCTTCAACAGATGCCCCATTACGGTATTGTGGGCTGACTGTATGAATAATACATTTCACAGGCAGACGGAATCCCGGTGTTACAAATGAGGTTCCCTCTTCCCTGCATCCGATTTTTTCGCTACGGTATGAAAGAAGATCGGAAAATCCGGCAGCCGTATAGACAGCATAATCGCAACCTTCTCCTACGGTTACCTCACTGTTCGCCGTGTTCACGATGGCATCGGTCTGCATCTTCGTAATATCATTTCTGACAATTCTGAACGGCATCGACTTCACCTCCCCGCTAACCGTATATGCTGTTAATCCATTTCGGCATTACCGTATCGGTGTGCCTTCGTATTTTCGTTTCATTTCATCCAGTTCACTGTCTACAATTATCGTTGAACCAATTGGCATCCTGTAATTTCGACCATAGGATTGCAGGATACGATATACCATCATAAAAGTGATATCATCAAAATTGGTCATAAAGTGGTCATTTATTCCGCGAATGGCCTCCTTCACATTCTCATAATTCTGTTCAACCATATAGGTGAACACCTTATCAAAGCTTTCAATACAGATATTCTGCTGGAACTGTGCATCGGAGGATATTTCCATAACATTAAACACCTTCATATAAAGGCGCAGACAGGAATTCCCGGAACGATACCACTCAACAACCGAATTATAGTTCTCACGCATTGCCTCAACTTCAGTATGCCACAGGCTTGAATAATAAGTACCGTTTACTATGGTTCTGACATTGTCATCCGTTAAGCGAAGCTGATAGCGTTCGTTAAATTTAAATATGATCCTTGCTCGATCTTCCTGCTCCGCCGGAAGGGTCTCCTCCACCTTGGCTTTCTTGGAAGTTTCTGTAAAATCATCCTCTGCATAAATATCCTTTCCGCCGACACTTTTACGGATTGCATTGGCGATTTTAATGAATATCTGAACAGGAACAAAGAAAAAACCGAAGATAAATGTAATCACAAATCCTATAAAGCTGCTTGTACACAATGCGAACCATTCATTCAGACCAAAGCCAATGACTAAAGCGAGAAGAATTCCCTGCCCTATAAAGAAGTCTCTTAGTAAATGCTTTCTAAATCTTTTCTTATGTTTAGAACGACAAAAGGCAATCAGATAAGCAACAAACATGATTACTAAAACAAACAATGAATAAACCTCCCTGGCGGACAACCTCACATTGACTCTGCCCTACCATAACCATACTGAAATATTATATCATCTTTTGCGTGTAATACTCAACTGCAATTTTATGAATAAAGTATGTTCACATTGAGAAAGCTGCCGTTGCGACATCGATATCATCTATGTTGCGTCAACGATATGCTTTCTTTGCACATGCGTGTGCCTTCTTTACAAAGCTTTTACATACCAGATAATGCAGTGTAGTCTCCTGTAAAAAAAGACCACGGGACCAAAGCCTCCGTGGCCTTTTGTTCTTCATTTCCTATTCTTCTGTGGATTCCATATCCCATCCAAAATGATTTGCTACCCTTTCTACCACTTTATCGAGACTGAGATTGGCTTCACGCTCGATATAAAACCAGCTACCTTCCTTAATCTTCCGATAATTCTCTGCATTGAGCGATACCAAAGTATCCTCGCATCGTTTCGCAGCCTTCTCATAGTCTGTCGCACTGTGAATAAAGTCACTGAATCCTTGATGGTCCGGACGATTACAATATGACTCCACAATATTCTTCGGCTCCCTGATTAGAAAAGCCACTCTGGACGGGTCAGAAAGACTTTCCGCCTGTTCCAATGTCAAATGACAATCGCAAATGATTTTCCCATTTGCCGAAAGACGCATCAGATCCAAAAGGACGAAATCCAACTGTTCTCTTGTGTTTCCGAGAAGCCATTCCCGATATTCCTCCACGCTTCGTCCAAAGAACTCGTCTGCATCTTTGAACTGTCTGCACATATTGGGTTGATTCACCGGGTCTGCAATTGCCTGATGCTTCTCAAAAATCTCATCAATATCATACACGGGTACATTGTACTTCTTTGAAAGTGCTCTTGACGTGGTTGTCTTTCCGCCACAAGGGTTACCCGTGATAAAATAAACGTTCTTTAAATACTCTTTAATAATATTATCTGCAAAATTCATAATGTTTCTCCTTTAAAATAAAAAAATCACTTATTGCTAAGTGATACCTCAAAAAACATATGAATATAGAAAGCCTCTTCAGGTTCCATTCACATGGGAAAATACGAGATATCCTTAACACAACAAATAGACCAGGCACAACCCGGTTTCCTAATGATTGCCGCGTCAATTATCGTATTCTCATAGCCATGCAATTCAACATGATAATTCTCCTTTGAAAAGACTAACTGAAGTTTAGCATACATTTTCGGAAAATACAAGAGGGAGACCGCAAAGTCTCCCTCGTAATTAATAAGTACTTACTTTCCTAAAGGTTTATATTATACCACCATATGAACTAATCAGCGTAACAATAATCTAGTCAACTTCTATTTGGCATATTTCACATATTTTACAACATTTGAAACACCTTCCTGTCCACTTGGATCTCCTGAAGTGGTTTCAGTGTCTTTATGAAAATAATATGTGTAAATCGGTTCTTGATAATACCATCTCGTTGCATATATCGGAGAATTCATATCATCTACCTGCACTGTTCGGCTATAATAAACGACACGATTTTGTCCTCCTCCTATATCAACCTGATATTTACCATTCAACCATCGTATGTAATACTGATCTGTCCGATACTCAAGATAAACATTACAATTATAGCCACCATATTTACCAGACTGACTTGCACTATAATTTGTTGTACTATCAGGGGCCCATCTATAATATACATCTACATTCTTCTTATTATATCCTGATACATACGATTCAGGGCGAACTTTTCGCTCTCCATCCTCAGGATTACTATTCACAGGTCCCTGTTCTTTCTCATAAGAAGTAATCTCTTTTTTGTCAAAAACATAGCCATCCAAAGTGGATGATGCTGAAGTTTTAGATTGTCTAAAAGTCCATTTTGATGCAGTTATTTTTGCACCATTTGGTACTTCACTTTCCTTAACCCAATCCGATTCACCTAAAGCATCAATAGATTCACTATATGTATCTCCACAAACCGAACAAGTATATGTTTTCACACCTTTTTTACCAACACTAGGTTCTGTCGTAACCTTCGATGAGTAAGAATGCTTTCCCGTCGCAGGAATTATCTCATCGTATGAATCTCCACACGAACACGTATAAGTCCTTATTCCATTATTGCCACAATCTGCATTTTTAGTTACAGAGGAGGAAAAAGAGTGAATATGAGGCGTTGGTGTAGGCCCATTCGTTGGTGCTTTCGTCGGTACTTTAGTCGGCACCTTAGTCGGGGGCGCTTTCTTTAGTGCACCTTTAGAAATGGTAATTATTATCGCATCCCCTTTCTTTGCTGATGTTCCTGCCTCAATACTCTGCTTCGAAACCTTTCCAATCTCGATGTCTTCATCGTTTGCATACTCTACTTTTACTATAAGTCCCTTTCCTTCAAGAAGGCTAACTGCTTCACTCTCAACTGTATTC
>JAZQNM010000070.1:0-26897 GCA_045627305.1 Lachnospiraceae bacterium | reverse complement strand
AAAAGGATTATTTGAGCGTGATCCCAACTCCGAAGGCCTTCTTAAGAGCTACAAGCGTCACCGGGAGCAGAAGAATCTTTTTAAGAAGTTGGGACTTTGGCAGTACAGAAAATAGTGCTTTACGGGCAGAGGAGGCATATCGCATTTGCCCGAATATGAGATATAGAATATGAGAAGAAATTGATGGCTGACGACAGGAAAGTCGAAAATGAAGACAAGCAGGAAGTTAAGAAAGAGGTACTGTCTGCCCCAAAGATGGCTTACCAGTTGATTGGTAGTCTTTTGATTTGGGGTGTTGTGCTCTATCTGCCGATTTCATTAGTGGAAGTATTAGCTACTTCTTGGATGAAGTCTGTATGGCTGAGATTCCCGTGCATGGCAGTTTTGGAAGGTATAGCTGTCATTTGCTTGTGGAAGTTAAGTAACATCAGGGTGTTCAAGAAGCGGACGATAAGGCCGAACAAAGTGAATGCACTTATGAAGTATCTGATTGTCGTTACGATTATTATGACTGTGCTCTTCGGTTTGTCAGATATTCGGGGTGTGAAGAAAGAGTACATGAAGCCGCAGAAGCGGAGCTTAGGACAACAGACCTTTATGTCAAGATGTTACCGCCTTGTATACCGAAGAGGAGAAAGCAGAATACGAGCAAATGAAGAAGGAGTATGCGGACAAAGCAGAGCGCCAGGCGGTTATACTCTACATTGCCTTCTCAACTGCCATCCTACTGGTTGATATTGGCGCGCTTTACATAGAAAAGCGTGACATAGAGAAGAGGGTGCAATTGTATTGGAAAGAGGAGAACGATAAGAGGATATGTAAAAAGCAGTCATTCAAGACTCGCTCGCGAGTCTTGGCGCGGGATTCGGGTCAGCTTCAGCTGACAATATTCCTTTTCGAATCCCTGCGCATCCTCGCGGAGCGTTTATCTCAGTGGGAGATTGAACCCCCCACTGAGACTTATTTGTCAATTCCCCACTTATAGAAGTGGGGGTCTTCTCTCACTGAGATAAAAATCTCGTAACCGAGGCATAAGCTTTGGTTACGAGATTTCTTGATTTCGGGGCATTTCTGTTGTTTTAGAAGGCGCTGTGTTATTACTCTTACCCTTATTCCCTCAGGTCTATCCGGCCTTGTAGCCGCTAAGGAAGCCCCACTTCGCCTTGCATTTTTCCTTCCCTAAATCTATAATGAATAAAAGTGCTTTCTTTCGTCGGTAGTGGGAGAGCATTATTTCGGGAATGTCGTTTGTTCCCCGTTACGAAAAGGTTGTCAGATATGAACTTTTTTGAAATCATAATGATTGTGATGGTTGGTCTGTGCCCGCTGTTTATATTTAGGCAGCTGGTTATGAACCTTGTTCGGAGGAAAGAGCGGGCAACGGTCTATATAGAGGCTTGTGAGCAACCGATTGCGGTGGTTGTGTGCTGCAGAAACGAAGAACGGGTAATTGCGCGCTTGCTTTCTTCCCTGCAGGAGCAGAATTACCGGAACTATCGGATATTTGTAGTGGCGCATAACTGTACGGACCGTACCGCGGAGATTGCGAGCGGATTTGCCGTGAAGGTTGTGGAGCTGAATGACCCGTCCAAACGAAGAAAATCCGATGCGTTGAATCGGGCGATGGAGTATATTTTGGAGAGGCATCCCGGGCAGTTTCGCTATGTGGCGGTGTTCGATGCGGACAGCGTTTTGGAGGCGGATTTTCTAAGAAAGATGAACAACGCCATGGCGTCCGGCTGTGATGTGGCCTCCGGCAGGTACGGCTTTCTGAATTCCCGTTCAAGCCTTGTATCCGGACTTTGCGCCGGGCTTTATATGGTCCTGATGAAGGTGGATTCGCAGGCCTCGTCGCAGAACAGGCTCCCGGTGAATCCTTACGGCTCCGGCTTTTGTGTACGTTATGAAATCGTGGAAAATGGCTGGAACACGGAGACACTCAACGAAGATTTTGAACTGGCAAACCGTGAGGTGCTGAATGGAAGAAAGTTTGTCTTCGTCCCGGATGCCGTGTTCAAAACGGAGGTGCCGACTACACTGTCTGCGGCACTTCGGCAGCGAAAACGCTGGGTAGTCGGACAGGCGCAGTGCTTTCGGTTGTATTTTCCGAAATACGTACGGAAGCTGCGACATCCGAACCGGTGCCTTCTGAAGCAGTTCGCCGAGCTGTGCATCTACCCGATATCGCTTGGCATCTGCGCGGGAGCAATCGGAGTTGTGATATGCGGCATCGTTCTTGACGGCCCGCTGTGGAATATTATTCTGCCGGTTTCGGCATTGTGTGTTTATGCGGTGATGGTAATGATGACCTGCGCTTCGTTTCGCTATTGCAAGGTTTCCTGCAGGGAGAATGCCGGCGCTATCGCGTTGATGCCTTTCTGGGTTATGGTAACGGTTGTATATTCGGTTACGGCTCTGTTCCGGCGGGATATGGAGTGGCAGCCGACGGAGCATAAAGGAATTACGGATTGACAGGAGAGTTATATGGAGAAAGTGTTGGCAATTGAGAATGTGCGGGTTGTGTATTCGTCCGGTTCCGTAGAGACGGTTGCCGTGCAGGACGTATCTTTAGACATCTATTCCGAAAGTGTCACGATTATTCTCGGACAGTCCGGATGCGGCAAGACGAGCCTTTTGAATGTTATCGGCGGAATGAAGAATCCGACCGAAGGCGCGATTCTGTTTCGCGGTGAGAATATCAGTGAATTTAACGAAAAGCGGCTGACGAAGTATCGAAAGGACGATGTCGGGTTCATTTTCCAGAATTATAATCTCCTGGCTTCGCTGACAGCGCTTGAGAATGTGAATGTTGCCGTTGCCCTTTCGAAGGATTGTAAGTCTGCAGAGGAGATGCTTCGCCTCGTCGGGCTTTCCGGCAAGGAGAACCATTATCCGCGTCAGCTTTCGGGAGGTGAACAGCAGAGGGTTTGTATCGCCAGAGCGCTTGTGAAAAATGCAAGCTTTCTTCTGTGTGATGAGCCGACCGGCGCGCTCGACACGCATAATGCGAAGAATATCATTACCATTTTACAGAAGGTTGCGAAGGAGTTTAAAATCCCGGTTGTGATTGTTACGCACAATCCGGATTACCGCAAGATCGCGGACCATGTAATCGTTATGGAGAATGGCAGGGTTATTGAAGAAACCTTCAGGGATGACCCTGCTGATGCAACGGAGGCATTCTGATGAATCGAATCAGCCGGTCTTTATTTAAGGAAAATAAATGGTTGTCGGTTGCGCTTCTCGGCCTCTATTCCATTATCATCGCTTTGATGATGATACTGATCTTCTTTGAGAGCTCCTTTGATGCCACGGTTGACCGCTATTTTGACGAGTATAAGGTGTTCGACCTGAATGTACTGACAGCCCCGATTCCGAAGGAACAGGCGGAGAGACTTGCAGGTATCGACGGGGTTTCCGAAATCAGTACAAGAATGCTGCAGAATACGGTGCTCCTTCTTGAGGAGGGTGGCATTAAATCGGTCAGTGTTCTCAGCATATCGGGAGAGGATTCCTGGAAGGTTATGGACGTGGAAGAGGAAACGTATCCGAGTCTTAGGGATGACAGCGTTATGGTTTCTGCCCCATTTGCCGAGAAGAACGGTCTTGTATGCGGTGACCGGGTTTCGCTGAAGACGCCGGAGGGGTATCGGGAACTGACGATAACCAACGTGATTGCGTGCCCGGAGACGATGGTTTCGGGAACATCGGCGGGCTCCTGGTTTGACCTGACCTCGTACGGAATGCTGTTTCTTTCGACGCCCCTTTATGACAGCATCTTCGGAACACAAGGGTATGTGAATAACGTGCGGATTCTTACAGAGGAGGGCGCGGATCGTGCGCGAATCGGCAGGGAAGCGGAGGAACTTCTCGGGAGTGAGGTGATTGCCGATATAACGGATTACGACCATTGCCAGATCAGTATTCAGCTGGCGGCATCCATGGATGCGATACGCTCCATCTCAACCATTATCCCGACGTTTATTGTGGGGATCGGGCTCGTATTTTCCGCTATTTTTGTATCACAGATTGTTCGAAAATCAAGAAAAAATATCGGGCTTCTTCGGGCGCTCGGATACAGTATCGACCGGATATACGGTAACTTTTTACAATACATGCTTATGATAACCGTGGTTTCCGCCGTTATCGGAGTGGGCCTCGGAATGCTGCTTCTTAGGCTGATGCTCAGCATCTACAAGGGGTTTTATTATTTTCCGTACAGCGTTATTTCGGGAAGCGTTTACAAGGTTGTTCTTTTATTCCTTGTCGTAATTCTGATGGCGACGGTTTCCGTGATTCTGTCCGCAAGAGGAATCGGCAGAGTGGAGCCTTCGGCCGCCTACGGAAGCCGCGAAGAGCAGAAGGGGCAGATCCCACGTTCCATCGGAAGAATCCGATGCAATCCTTTCACGAAAATCGTGATCAATATGACGTATCGCAACCGCGGACGCGTACTCGTGACATCCTGCTGCACACTTATCTGTATCATCCTTTCCATGCTGGCAATCAGTATGATTGTTACGAAGGATACGGCTCTTAAATTCACATTTGACGAGAGATACACATACGATATTGCGTATTTCAGCGGGAGTGATGAAGCCCTTTCGGAGATCACGGGGCTTGCGTCCCTGAAGAACGTGAAGTCAGATTATTACTACGACTGCAATTACGAAGGTGAGCCGCTTCGAATCGAGTCCAACGATTCGGTTGGGGAGCGAATGGGAATCGTGCTCGAGGAGGGATTCGCAAGACGGCATAAGCTTGCGGTCGGGGACTGTCTTATGGTGGATGGAAAGCCGCTCACGGTTATTGATATCATTCGGCAATACCTGTGTTCGACGCAGTATGTATCCTACCGACAGGCTGAGGAAATGGGCTGGCGGAGAAGCGTTGTAACGGCAAATTATAACGCGGACGGAGCGAAGGAAACCGTCGAAGCGATTGCCGCAAGGGACGATCGGTTCGGCGAGCTTCTGATTCACGAGGAGACGGAAAGGGACGTGACCGACTCTCTGAATCAGATTGACATTCCATGCTATGTGTTTATTGCGGCGGCATTGCTGCTTGGATTCCTGATTATGTATAACATGAATCTAATCAGCTTCTCCAAGAGACGGAGAGAATTCGCCACGCTGCGTGTTTTGGGAACCGGAAGAGCGAAGCTGTTTCTGCTGCTCGCCGGAGAATCGGTGATTGAATTCGTGCCGGCATGCCTGGTGGCACCGGTTGGCTTTCCGATTATTGAGGAGCTGTTCTTACGAATCAGTTCCATGGCGGAGGAGTTCGTTGCGGTCAGAAAAGGCGAGGTGTTCCTGCTGTCCTGTCTGCTGGCGCTGCTCTGCACGGCAATCAGTGTAATCGGGACGTACATAGCGGTTTTGAAGATGGATTACGTGGCGGAGCTGAATGATAAAGAATGAGATTTTTGATAACTTGGGGACGGGGGTGAAGATATCATTTTGATATCTTCACCCCCGTCCCCAACATATCAAAATGATATCTTCACCCCCGTCCCCAAGTTATCCATATCCTGCGACTTTTTTGTGATAACTGTGTGAAAATGTGTGCATTTTTTTAAATTATGGTGTAATATATAATAGCCGTAATTTTTGAAAGAGAAGCGTTAAAAGAACGAAGGTTATCTATTTAAAATGAGTAAGAACAGCGAAGACAATAAAGATTTGGAAGATCTCCTGATTGAGAATCCGACAGGCGGAATTACAGAGGTACTTCACGTGGATGAGAGCATCGCAGCCATGGGAGGTAACCAAAAGGACAGCACGACGCCGGCAGTTGTCGGTGACGAAACCGGTGTAGTTGGAGTTTCTGACGGTGACAATCAGGTCAAGAATATGGATCAAAAGACGAGCGAGGCACAGACTGATGTTCCCGCGAAATCCGCCAGAAAGCGTGCGAAGAAACATGTAACACCGCTGATAGACCAATCCAGCTTCATTAAGAAGATTCGTCTGAGACAGTCAGAGGACGAGTCACCAATCAACCTTGACACTATTATGGTTGAAGAGCCTGAACTTAGGGATTCCGATATGGAGAACCAGCTTTTTCAGGACCTTTCTGCAGAGGAAAGGTTATTCTCCGGCAACGAATACGGTGATGACAATATGCTGCCGTATGATAAAAAGCATAACAACCCGAACGGGAAAGCGTCCTTTAAGCAGGGACTGTGGCAGTGGCTTCTGCCGGTTCTGTTCCTTTTGTGGGATGAGGCAGCATTCCATTGCTTCATTAATCGCGGATTTCACGATGATTCTATCCTTTATATTGCACTCTTTGCCGTGGCATGGGGACTGCTTGCCGGAACGATAGGCGGCTTTTTTAAGAAGAAAGCGGAGAATATCGTATTTGGCATAATCTTAGGTCTCGTTACTGTATGGTTTATGACGCAGACCGTTTATCAGGGCATATTCAATAACTATCTGTCGCTGTCCGTTATGAACAATGCGGGCGATGCGGCGGAGTTCTGGCGAGAAGCACTCGCAGGAATCTGGGACAGAATTATTCTGCTGCTCCTGTTACTGGTTCCGGTCATTGTGTGGATTATCCTTTGTAAGAAGGGCTTCACACATAGGCGTGTTTCGTTTCCGAAGACTCTGCTTCCGATTGTCGTGGCAGCCGCTGCATGCTTTGCCGCAATCGTTCTGATGAAGGGCGAGAAGGCAAAGGTTACCGGACGGTATGACACATTTTTCAAGGAATGGCAGGCCGACAAGGGCATTAAGGAAAATGGTATTCTCGTCGGTTTTGCGCAGGATATATATCTTTACTTTACCTATGATCCGAATGATATCGGTGAAGTTGTTGTGAAGAATCCGGAACCGGTGATTCCGCCGATTGCGACGCCGACTCCGACCGTTAACCTGACACCTGAACCGACGCAGGCACCGGATACAACTCCGACGCCAACTCCGACGCCTGTGGACCGTTCTCCGCATAAACTGGATATCGATTTTGCTTCGCTGGCTGCGAATGAATCGAACAAGGCATTGAAGACGATTCATGAGTATATGGCTTCCGTTGAGCCGGTCAACAAGAATGAATACACCGGTATGTACGAGGGCTATAACCTGATTGTGATGACGTGCGAAACGTTCAGTCCGCTTGCCGTCAGTGAGGAGTTGACGCCTACCCTGTACAGACTGATTCATGACGGCTTCTACTTTGAGAATTTCTACACGCCTTACTGGATTACGAGTACGAGTGACGGTGAGTACGCCGCTTGTACGGGACTTCTGCCGGATATCCAGGTCGCGAACAGTTTCAGCCGTTCGTCGAAGAACGATATGGTATGCTGTCTCGGTCATATTTTCCGTGGATTGGGTTATAGAACCTATGCTTTCCACGACCACGACGGTAACTACTATGACCGAAACAAATCCCATCCGAACATGGGGTATGATTTCATTGCTGTAAACTATGGTCTGAATATCACGAATCAGTTCCCTGAGTCTGACCTCGAGATGATGGAACAGACGATTCCGATGTACATCAATGAGGAACATTTTCTTGCATATTATATGACGATGAGCGGTCACATGGGTTATGACTGGAGTGAGAATGCGATGGGGCGTAAGCACCGTAGCGAAGTACAGGGTCTGCCGTTTAGCGAGAAGGCCAAATGCTACATTGCCGCGAACCTTGAGCTTGAGGCTGCCATCAACTATCTGCTTACCGAACTGGAAGAGGCAGGGGTTTTGGACCACACCTTAATTGTTATGTCGGGTGACCATTATCCCTACGGACTGGGTGAGGATGCACGTAATGAGATTGCCGGTCACAGGATTGAGTGGGAGTTCGAACTTTACGAGAACCAGCTTGTTATCTGGAATCCGAAGATGACACCGACCACCGTAACGAAGACGGCGTGCAGCCTCGATATTATGCCGACTGTCCTGAACCTGATGGGTGTTGAGTATGACTCCAGACTTTATATGGGTACCGATATTCTTTCCGATTCTCTGGGACTTGTACAGTTTAAGGACTATAGTTTCGTTACCGATTATGTAAAATACAATGCCAACACCGGAAAAGCCGAGTGGCTTAACGGTGCGGAGGCTTGGGATTCAGACTACAAGAAGCAGTATCTGGATTCCTATAAACAGATTGTAAAGAATAAGTTTACCATTTCCCGTGCAATGCTCAACAATAACTATTATGCAACCATTAAGGACAAGCTGTGGTGGGTGCAGGAGTAGGGACTTTTGGATGAGATTAGTGTTCAAGTGACAAGTAATGAATTGATGCAGAATGTTTACAGACTTACAGACTAAATCTGAGTAATAGACCTATAGAAGAAAGGAGTATCATATGCCAAGACCTGGACGTAACATTTACCCTGATGTATCCGGAATCGATTACCTTCCTATATTCCTTGCGGGAGTAGGAGGAACCGAAAACCAGACAAGAGTAGTGCGCGAGGAAGGGTTAACCTGGAACCAGTTTATCCGATTTGGTAAGGGTGCAGGTGTCCTTGTAATTGACGGAGAGGAGATTCCGATTCACGAGAATGATTTCGTTATGATTCCGGCGCATTATCCGCACGAGTACTATCCGACGGAGGAACCGTGGGTGACGAACTGGGTCGTATTTGGCGGCGATGCATGTCCGAAACTGATGAAGGACCTCGGGCTGGAGACTCCGAAGATTCTTACAATTACCGATAATATCGTTCCGCGCGGGCTGTTCACCGATATCTATGTATCCGTGAATTCTGACCATATTTTTGGGCACCAGATTGCGTCCGGATATGTGTACGATTTGATTCTGTGGTTCAAACAGACGCTGTTGCTCGGCGAGATGAACAAGCTTCGCAAGAACAGCCGCCAGATTTTGGCGTCCGCTGTTGCTTATATTGAGGAAAATGCGTGCCGAGAGATTACGTTAAAGGAGATTTCTGAGCATGCGGGCATTTCGCAGCAGCATATGTGCCGTATATTCCGCGAGCATCTGAATGTGCACTCATCCGAGTATGTTACCCGTATCCGTCTGAATCTCGCGATGGAGAAGCTTCTGAATACGAACCTTTCCATGTCCGAAATTGCTGCCGAATGCGGCTTCCGCAGTGCGTCCTATTTTTCAACTGTATTCGGCAAGTATGAGCATATGACACCGAATAATTATCGCAAGAAATACAAAGTTTGATAACTTGGGGACGGAGGTGGAGATATCATTTTGATATCTCCACCCCCGTCCCCAACATATCAAAATGATATGTTCACCCCCGTCCCCAAGTTATCATTTTGTTGTCAAGAAAGGAATCCTTATGAAAATAGCAGTGATTTCTGATACGCACGGAATCTTGCGTGAGGAAGTAGTTTCCTATATTCGTGAATGTGATGTGGTATTTCACGCGGGCGATGTCACAAGCGAACGGCTTGGCAGCCAGCTGCGTGACATCAAGCGCACTATATTTGTCCGAGGCAACTGTGATGAACCGTGGAAGCAACCGCTTCCGTACACGGTAATTCGTGAGGAGGGCGGTTTCAAGTTCGCGATGGCACACCGCTCCGTCGACCTGCCTTCTGTTTCAAATGGCTACGATATCGGAATCTATGGCCACACACATTGTTTTGACACCTATAAGGACACCAATGGCAGACTTTTCCTGAATCCCGGCAGTTGTGGTATTTTACGCTATGGTGCAACATGTTCTATGGCTATTATTTATATTGATGAGACAAAGCACACATATAAAGTTGAGCGTATTGATATAGATCCGCACGGCAAGCTTTATGACCCGGTGGAAGAGTGGCATCGCGAGCATCCGGAAGGGTGAAAAAGTACATAAGGCCCGTCCCCAACATATCAAAATGATATCCTTACCCCCGTCCCCAAGCTATCATTATTATCAAAAATTGCGAAGGAGTATTACTATGGCAGAGATTATTAAGATGAATGCACATACCTGGCGATTCGAGGATGGTTTCGTCAGATTCTTTTTACTTGAAGGCGATGACAAGGCTGCCCTTATCGACAGCGGTATGAACTGTCCGAATGCGGCGGAACTTGCCCGCACCCTTACCGACAAACCGATTATTCTGATTAACACACACGGTGACGGCGACCACACTTCCGGCACCGGCGCATTTTCCGAGATTCATATGCATGCCGCGGATCATATAAACTGTGAGGTGGCCAAGCGCTACCCGAATACCGCTCTTGCCGAAATCAAAGACGGCGATGTGATTGACCTTGGAAACAGACCGCTTGAGATGATCCATATTCCGGGCCATACCTTCGGCAGCATTGCAATTCTGGATGAGAACAATCGCACTCTGTATGCAGGCGATTCCGTCCAAAAGGGGCATATCTATATGTTTGGCGATAAGCGTTCTCCGGAGCAGTACGGCGCATCCCTTGACAGGCTTCTTGCAATGGAAAATCGTTATGATTGTATCTACGCTTCCCACGATGAGCCACTTCTCCCTGCAGACTATACGGCAAAGGTGAAGAATGCCTGGGAACAGGTTCAAAAGGGTGAGGCTTCTTATGAATGGATTGAGATGTTTGGCAACAAGGTTCGTTCCTACACGACACCCGATTGTGGATTCTTTATGCAGTGATTCTTATGAATGTCTTTCTACCCTTTGAGGGCTTGCATTGCAAGCCCTTTTTTATTTCATAGGAAATTGCGTCGCACGGGCGGTGCAATTATATCGCAGCGATATGCTTTGTTTCTGGGAAAGCTTGTAGACTTCTTTTTAAGCAAATTTTGGTTGCTACAGTCGGACAATTTATGTTCGAGACAAAGAATACAAGTAGATTTGCAAGAATTTGAAAAGTACAGGTAAAGCAGTATTCGCACGGCCCCAATTGTGTAGCGGGAATACATGTAAAATGGAAATATCATAAAATATGCAGGTAAAGAAGTATGCACGCGGTCCCATTCTTGGCTCGGAAATACATGGGATTATAAGATTCTATGAATTCTACAGGTAAAACGTTGCACAATCTGTTTTTTGTGGAATGTATGTGAAGGTGACAACATATATCAGCCCCGCCATTTTGGCAATCCACCCCACCATTTTCGCAATCCCTCCCAACATGTTCACAATCATTCCTTCCTTTTCCGCAATTCACCTCTTTTTTTCTTTTTTTCACAACATACTCCATTTCAATTCACAACATACGCCATCTCATTGTCCTTGTAAAATTTTAACATCTTTGATATAATTAGCACAATATGGCGCAAAGCTTTATGGGGAGTTGATAACCGGTTGAAACGCCATAAAAGAGTGAAAAGGCAGGAACCTCAATGTTACTATAGCAACAAGGCCTGAATTGTTTCACAAACACACAAAACTTATTTTTGAGGAGGCTATATATGTTAAAAGTTGTACAGACTGAGAACGGTCTTGTGCGCGGCCTTTCGGGCAACAATACCCGTATTTCCGTGTTCAAGGGAATTCCGTTTGCCGCACCGCCGGTAGGCGAGAACCGTTGGAGAGCGCCGCAGCCGGCAGCAAATTGGGAAGGAATTTTGGACGCATACAAGTTCGGCCCGATTTCCATGCAGGACACGCCCGGACTCGGTACGGATATCTACTGCAGAGAGTGGCATGTTGACCCTGAAATCGACATGGATGAAGACTGCCTTTACCTGAATGTATGGACCAATGCGAAGAGTGCAGACGACAATCTTCCGGTATATGTATGGTTCTTCGGCGGCGGTTTCCAGTGGGGCTATCCGCCTGAGATGGAGTTCAACGGCGAGAATCTGGCAAAGCGTGGAATCGTTGTAGTCAGTGTAAACTATCGTCTTGGCGCATTTGGTTTCCTGACACATCCGGAGATTTCTGCGGAAGCACCCGAGGCGCCCGCTAACTTCGGTAACCTCGACCAGCAGGCCGGTCTGAAGTGGGTTATCCGTAACATCAAAGCATTTGGCGGCAATCCGGAAAATATCACAATCGGTGGACAGTCCGCAGGTGGCGGCAGTGTTATGTCGCATCTGACCAGTAAACAGAGCATCGGTCTGTATCAGAAGGCAATCGTGCACAGTGGAATGATTCGAAGCCCTTACGATGTTGACCGCTTCATTACCCCGCGCGATATTAAGGAAAATGAGCCCAATGGTGTTGCTTTCTTCGATTTTCTTGGAGTAAAGAGTCTTGCAGAAGCAAGAAAACTGGACGCAAAATTCATCCGTGACAAATACGGTGAATTTGCGCAGTCACATCCCCGTTTCGCCCCGACCATTGATGGTCAGTTTATGGACGAGGACCCGTACGTTGCATTTTTGAAGGGCAATCATGCACACGTACCGATGATTTCCGGTAATACCGGTGACGAGTTTAAGGCAGCCATTTTCGCTGATGATGATAAGCAGTTTATGGAGAAGGCAGGTAAGATTTTCGGCGATAAGCTCGAACGCTTCCTTTCCTTCCCGGAGGCACTCAAGAAGGATGGCAAGCGCTATGCAATCGCAGACAGTCTTGAGTGTGCAATCAAGGCTGCTTTCCCGCACAACGAGGCAGACTGCTACTACTATAATTTCAACCCGGATATCCCCGGCTGGGACAACCCCGGAACCTTCCATTCCGTTGACCTCTGGTTCTGGTTTGATAACCTGGCTGCATGCTGGAGACCTTGCACCGGCCGCCACTTCGACCTTGCAAGAATCATGTCCAACTATATGACCAATTTCATCAAATCCGGTGACCCGAACGGCAAGGATGTTGATGGTACGGATATGCCTATTTGGAAGCCTTATAAGACCGGCTCCAAGTATGGTATGAATTTTCTTTCAAATGGTGCTGTTCCGAGTTACAACAACTCCGAATTCAACGATTTCATTATCGATGTTCTGACTGAGCAGACACTCCCCGAGAAGAAACAGGCATTTAACCCGTACCTTCCTTCATGGGAATATATTCCGGACGGTGAGCCTTATGTATTCGGCGACCGTGTTTATGTTTACGGTTCTCACGATGCATTCAACGGCTACGTATTCTGCCAGAATGATTATGTATGCTGGTCTGCTCCGGTAAATGACCTTGGTAACTGGCGTTACGAGGGTGTCATTTATCGTAAGACGCAGGATCCGGTAAATTCCACAAACCGTATGTGTCTCTATGCACCGGATGTTACGATAGGTCCTGACGGACGTTATTATCTGTATTATGTACTGGATAAGGTTGGCATCGTTTCCGTTGCGGTTTGCGACACGCCTGCCGGCCAGTATGAGTTCTATGGCTATGTTCACTATGCGGATGGTACCCGCCTTGGTGACCGTGAGGGTGATGAGCCGCAGTTTGACCCGGGCGTTCTGACCGAGGGCAATACGACGTATCTGTTCACCGGCTTTTGCGGACGCGGCGACAAGTCACGTCACGGTTCCATGCTGACAGTACTTGACGCTGACATGCTGACCATCGTGAAGGAACCGAAGATTGTTGTTCCCGGCTCCTGCTACAGCGAGGGTACAAGCTTTGAGAAGCATGCCTTCTTCGAGGCTTCCTCTATCCGCAAATTCGACGGACGTTATTACTTCATCTATTCCTCCGAGGTTATGCACGAGCTTTGCTATGCGACCTCCGATAGTCCGGAAGGACCGTTCACCTATGGCGGCGTTATCGTAAGCAATGCCGACATCGGAATTGGTTCCTACAAGGATGCAGGACTTATGGTGAATTTCCCGGCGAACAACCACGGAAGTCTGATTGAGATTAATGGCAAGCGTTACATCTTCTATCATCGCCATACCAATGCTACCTGGTATTCCAGACAGGGTTGTGTGGAACCGG
Organism: Lachnospiraceae bacterium; assembly: GCA_045627305.1. Classification (GTDB taxonomy): domain Bacteria; phylum Bacillota; class Clostridia; order Lachnospirales; family Lachnospiraceae; genus ISDg. Next base: position 13,134 of record JAZQNM010000070.1, on the reverse strand, counting down.
TTACATTTAACGCAGACGGAAGCATCGTTCAGGCGGAGATTACCTCCTGCGGTTTGAATGGTGGACCGCTTAACGATAAGGAAACCTACCCGGCTTATATCGCATGCGGTATTTTCAAGAAAGAGCAGTCCGGAAATCCGTTCGCGAACCTTGGCGGACGCGCCCGCGTAACACAGGAAGGCCGTGACGGAGACCGTAATCCGGCTTACATTTCTGAGATTTCCAATGGTACTACGATTATGTTTAAGTACTTTGATTTCAAGGATGTGAAGGGGATTGAACTGATGGCTCGCGGCTATGCTGCGGGACCTTTTGAAATTCGTACCGAGCTTGACGGACCGGTACTCGGAACCGTTTCGATGGAATATTCCGATGTTTGGGAAACCTATAAGACCGATTGTGCAATTCCTGACGGTGTTCATGCATTGTATCTTACCTTTACCGGTAACGGTGGCGGACATCTGCTGAATGTGAAATTCCTGCACTAATACAGAAATTATAAAGATTCACTGACAGTTTAACAAGGGCGGTGGAAGATGAGAAATCATTTTCCCCGCCCCTTGTTTTTGGGTGCGGTTGAATTTTTTTCGCCGCCGCCCCTTGTTTTGGGGAGACTAGAAACCTTTTTTCCCGTCCCTTGCCTTTTGGACCCCTGGAATCTTGATTACCATGCACTTCGTGCCGTTTGCAAGTTAGCCTGGTAATCTGGAATTTAGGTGTCTGTACTATGTGTCCTAACCCGGGAATTTGACGGTTTGAGGTTACGGCTATCATATAATGTCTGCCACAGGCTACTTTCAAGTAAGATCACTCCGTAAAAGCAGGTAACGCAACAATGCAGTTAACGGGACGTACAGGTGGACACAACTCTGTCGCGAGTATGTTGTAAGCGCTATACTTGCAAGCAACAAATAAGTATACTTATATCAACAAATTATCATAGAAAAAATCAAATATTATTTGCTATAAATCCGGTGTTGCTATACAATAGATATCAATGTGGGGTATTGGCGATTAAAATAGGGACAGCAGCATAGAGATTATAACGCTGCAGAGGATTAATGGAGAACTGATTAAGTATGAAAAAACGGAAGAAGAGAAGATCATTAATTCATCGTATCGGTGGTTGGACCCGCCTCTTGTGGATTACGGGCATGGCATTTGTCTGGTTGCTCGTAGGATGGGTTGTACTTAGAACAATTAGTGGTATTGCGCTTGGAGACTTCGATTGGTGGTTCTTCGATGATTTATTTCAGGGAGTTTGGGCAGTGATTGGAGCTTCTGAATTTCTGTTAGGACCCTTGGCAATGCTTTCTGTGACAAAAGACAGAGAAACGCTTGGAACGGAGAAAGAACGGAAGTTTTTGAAAATCAGAATGGTAATCAATGTTTTTTTCTGCGTGATTAGTTATCTCTCTATGTGTGTGGCCATCTTATTTAAGGCGACGAAGAAAGAATTATTTCCTGATGAATTGTGGCGATATGACAGATTACAGAGCCTATATATCAGGCTGTTTGTTTTTGGATTCTTTGGTGTCGCATTGACCACATTTTTCGTGAACCGCAAATTGAACGAAGAGGTAAGAGTGACTGAGGGCTGGCTCAGCTTCCGTGAATGGTGGCATCGAAAGAAATTTGAGATGAAACTGGAGGAACGATACTTAAAGGAAATCCTTACTAAGTGTGGTTTGACAACAAGCAAATATCAGATTGACGGCAGAATGGGAAGGAATCTGTTCAATCGTTCCGGATTGTTAAAAAAAGGCGCACGTGTGAAGCTGAATTCCTGCGATTTTCTGGAAGGCTTATATGGTCAGAAAGTGTTTCAGACTGCACATATCGGAATTGGTAGTTTACGAGACCGGAAGAAACGAGTTGTCGGAAAGTTCTGGGTTATGAGCAGTGTGGAGAACTTGGGCTGTGAACTTTATATATTTAATGATGAGCTGATGTCAAGATTAGAGAAGTCGAACATCGGTGCACAGAAATTGCAGACAAATGATAAGAATTTGCAGAGTTTCGTCCCGGAGGACGTTGCTTCATTGAGCGATTGTCTCTGCCTGAGTAATGACCCTGAAAGAGCACAGGAGTTGATTTCCTTTGAATTGGAAGAACGAATTCAGAAATATAGAGAGGAGCATCCTTCGGAGGCATTTTTCTTTGGTGTAAATCATTTTGATGTATTTTTCTTCGATTTTCAGGAGAACGGAATCATGTTGGATTTGCAGGAAAATGCCTGCAGAACCCTTTGGTCCAGAAATCGGGCTTATCGTGCTTTTCTTAATAGCGAAAGAAAACTTGAAAGCAAAAAGGATTTGGAGCAGAGAGTCATTCTTAAATGCATTAACAAGGTCAGGTACACTGCCGATGTTCTGAATATGATGGCTACTGAAAGTGAAAGCATTATGTATAACCCGGCGAACCCCGTTGATGTGGATGAAATCCTTCTGGAGTACCGGTTGAAGGCTGATGAACTGAAAGAAGAGACTTATGGTGATGATTGGCTGGAATATCCGGAGAAGAAGCATAAAAAAGAACGGAAAGAGACAGACCCATTGTCTGAATTGCCGGTAAGGAGAAAGTAAAGATGGATTTATTGCAGGATTTAAAGAAGAGAATCGTTTCACTTCTGACGAAATGGAGAAATCATACTCGTAGGGGCTTTCTGTGGGGCTTTGGCGGTGCAGTTGCTTTGGCTCTTGTTGGCAGCATTATATATATTATATCCTGCGTTAGTAACGGTCGGGCCATTGACAGAGGACTCATGATTGGTCTTCTGAGCATGACGGGTATTATAGGAATGATGTTGGGACTCATCCCCTATGCGGTGATTAAAAATAGACTCTATCTGGAATGTGTTGAAACCTTAAAGGAATATAATATCGAGATTCAGAAGTACTGTGTTGAAAGCAGGCTGACGAAAGGTGGAATGAAACGTGTTCATTATAATCCGAACAGCGGAATATGGCCGGGAGAAGTTGTACGTTCAGGACTTCTGCAATCGGTTGAAGAGAATATTAAGTCGGATTCTTATCTGGAAGGTGTAGCTTCGGGGCAGAAATTCCGCTTTTCCAATATTGAGTTAACCAATCGCTATGTTTCATCATCCCGTGCGGAAAAATTCTTTGGCGGACAGTTTTGGACTTTGTCCGGTGAACGGGAGCTTCCTTGCAGAGTAATATACTTTAACAATCAGCTTCGGGATATTCTTGCCATAAACTATGAGGTTCCATGGCTTTTTCCGGACAACTCTTTCAGACGTATCGTACCGAAGGATACCATACTCATGGAAAATGGAACATGTTTATGCGATGATAAGGATTCCGATGAGGATGTATTGAGCCCGGATATGGAAGCGTGTGTTCGCAGTTACATGGATACACATGGTGGGGAGGCATTTTTCATTGGCTTTGGCAACAAAGAGGTTTTCTTCTTCGATTTTTCGGAAAATGCAACGGAGGTTGTTGTGAAGCCAAGAACGGTTACTTTGCAGTCAACCTTTAAAGTCCGTGAATTCTATGAAGAAATGTATTTGAGTTATAAGGAGAGTGATAAGAAAGGCGAAGAGATTACAAAATATCTCTATGAAATTCTTGAAGTATTTCAAGAGGAAGGTGTCATGTGGAATCAGATTCAGGCGGATTCCCAAGACGAATTAATTGACCAGCTTCTTGCGGAAGTAAGACGGATTGGAATCCGATAAAATGCGGCTTGGTGCTGTGGCTTTTCGGTTATGGATAGTTGTCTGCTATAACAGACAAGCGAGATTGTGACAGAGCAGAAATCTTTTCAGTGTGATATTGGTAGTTGCATATTGCTTTTGCAGAGATATATTGGTAGTTGTATATTACTTTTGCAGAGTGATATTGGGTAGTTGTACAGTGCTTTTGTAATGTAATATTGGGGATAGTTTTCAATGATTGGCAGGTATCGGTGAATGGATGAAATTGTAAGTGTTAGGAAAAAGATTACGAACAGGATTGCACTTCGGGACAGTTTGAACATCCTCGGTGTGTTTCTTCTTGTGACGGCAATTGTATTGGCTGCTGTGGGATTTTCCTCGAATGGTCTTGTAATGATTATTGCAGGTGCCGTGATTTTGATTGTTGCCATGGTCTTGTGGCTTGTGGTTTGCGAGAAGATTGCGAAGAAACTGGCTGAGTTGAAGGTGGATTTCAAGAATCAGAACCAGAAGTATTATCTGGAAAATGCCCTCACAAAGTTTGGCTGTAAGCGGAGCCACTACATTCCGGAAAAAGGTTTGTGGAAGGATGAAGTGGTGCGTTCCGGAATATTTGGGCGTGATTCCTCTATGACGATTCGCTCTGATTCCTATTTGGAAGGCGAATATGAAGAAAAACGTTTCCGTACTGCCAACCTGGAAATCATTCAGGCGAAACCGTATGCAGCGAATTTAAAGCGTAAGATGGTGAACGGACAGTTTTGGATTTTTACATCTGAGATAGAGTTTCCATGCAAATTAATGATATTTGACCGTGATTTATATAGCTCCTTTGACCGCTCCAACGCCTTAAATCAGTGGTGCGAGGAGGACGGGGAGATGAAGCTTTTCGTTCCGACGGATGAGCGACTCAATACACGCTGTATCTGCTTTTCAGACCGCCCTGAGCAGGCAGGACATGTCCTGACGGGCACCGCAGTAACACGTATTATGGCATATGCGTCCAATCATCCCGGTGAGGTGTTCTTCATCAGCTTCAACTATAAGGAGATGTATTTCTTTGATTATGCGGAGGTGCAGGATGCCAAACCGTTACAGGATGCTGACCCCGATGCCGCGACCGACCCGAAGAAGTTCCTGTCTCACAAGGATATCAGCACGCTTCGCGAGGACATGAAGGATATTCCTGTAAATGCGCAGACCAGCGCTGACGGGATGGTGACTTACCTTACGGACATCATGGATATTTTTGTTTCCGACCGTGTTATGAGAAGGACCAGTGCAACTGAGTGAGGCTTGGTGTTATGTCAGTTGCACGTAGTTCACTCGTACAACAGTGGAAAGTTTACGTGCAGTTTTGTAAATACGTTTTTGATGCATGTAATGTTTCTTCGCCCATCATATTTCTTACGTGCATGTGCATACTATAGGAATGGAATACACGTAAGAATTGAACGCATGTAAGAATTGGTAATCTGGTTAGAATTCGCAAAGCAAAAGCCCTCACAGTCAACAATATTGATTGTGAGGGCTTTGCCGTTAGGCGATGTCTTCGAGCTGCGAAGTATAAAGCTTGTAGTAGTCGCCCTTCTTCGCCATCAGTTCGTCATGGTTGCCGGCCTCGGTGATGCCGCCGTCGTTAACGTACATGATCAAATCACAGTTACGAATCGTGGAAAGACGATGCGCAATGATGAAGGAGGTACGACCCTTGAGCATGGAATTGAGACCCTGTTGCAAGGCCTTTTCCGTCTGAACGTCGATACTGGAGGTTGCTTCATCGAGTATCAGAATAGCAGGATCGGAGAGTACGGTACGGGCAAATGAGATGAGCTGCTTCTGCCCCTGACTCAACAAAGAACCTCGTTCCTTAACTTCAGTGTCATAGCCGTCAGGCATGTTCGAAATGAATCCGTCAGCACATACAAGTTTAGCCGCGTCCTTGATTTCTACATCTGTAGAATCAAGCTTTCCGTAGAGAATATTGCTCTTGATGGTGCCGGAGAAGATGAAACTGTCCTGCATCATAATACCCATCTGACTACGAAGTGAGGAGAGAGTTACTTTCGAAATATCCTGTCCGTCAATCAGCACCTGACCGGAATCCACATTGTAGAAGCGGGATATCAGATTGACAATGGTACTCTTTCCGGCACCGGTTGGTCCGACGAGAGCAACACTCATACCGGGTTTTATGTCAAAGGAGACATTGTGCAGGATTTCTTTGCCGGGTTCATAGGAGAAGCATACATCCTTGAAACTTACGGCACCCTTGATTTCCGGCATCTCGGTTGCATCTTCCGCATTGTCAACGGTAACCGGTTCATCCAGTGTTTCGAAAATTCTTTCCAGATAAGCCATGTTATTCATGAAATTATTGAAGATATTTCCAAGGTTCATAATCGGCTGCCAGAAACGGGAGGAGTAACCGGAGATTGCCATAATCGTACCGATTGTTTTGCTTCCCTGACCGAACAGCACCATACCGAATATAAAGATTGCGGCACGGATACACACGGAGATGGCATCGATACCGGGCCAAATCAGGTTGTTGCAACGTACTGCGTGCATCCAAGTATGACGGCAGTCATCGGAGAGACCTTCGAAAATCTTAGCATTTTCATCTTCACGGGCGAAAATCTGAGTGATTCTTGCACCGACGATGTTCTCCTGGAGGTATGCATTCAGGTTCGAGTTTTTGTTGGAAACACGCTGCCAGGCTTTACGTTGACGATTCTTAATCCAGAACATAAATACTGCCAGAATCGGAACACCGCACATAACAACGAGTGACATCTGGACGTCGACGATCAGCATAAAGATGACAATCAGAATCAAGTTGATTGTCTCCAAAATGACATTGATGAGTCCGTTCGAAAGCATATCCGAAACGGAGTTTACATAGTTTACAACACGAATCAGAATCTTCCCGTGCGGTCTGTCATCGTAGTATTGGAAGGAAAGCTTCTGTAGGTGTGCGAAAAGATCTTTACGGATATCATAGATGATGTTTTGCGAAACACGAATCATCAGTTTGCTGCGAATCAATGCAAGGATAATGCTGACGGCGTAAACCGAAGCGGTAAATATGCAAAGCGATACGAGCAGCCGTATATTCTCGTTCGGAATGGCATCATCGATGGCCCTTTGGGAAAGAATCGGTGCAAGGAGGCCAACTGCGGCACTGATGGCACTGATCAGAAGAGCCCATATCATCTTCCCGAGATACTTCTTAATATATGCGGAAGCAAGGAAAAGGTGCTTAATGTTAAAAGGTTCGTCAAGTCGTTCATCCTGACGGTATGTATTTTTCTCAGCCATATCACTCACCTCCCATTACGATGCACTGACGAGCGAGTCGCCGATTTGCAGTTTTACAAGATCCGCATAGTAGCCACCCTTTGCGACAAGTTCCTGATGGTTGCCGGCTTCAATAATACAACCGTCCTTCAGGACAAGAATCTTGTCGGCGAATTTTGTGGTGGAAATACGCTGTGCGATGATTATCTTGGTACAGGTGAAATCCAAATTGCGAAGGCTATGTTGGATTTCCTTCTCGGTCTCCATATCGACGGCGGAGGTCGTGTCGTCGAGAATCAGAATGGAGGGCTCGATGGCAAGTGCTCTGGCAAGGGATATACGCTGCTTCTGACCGCCGGAAAGACCGACGCCGCGTTCGCCGACGATTGTGTCATAACCTTCAGGCATATGACGGATGAAATCGGAGGCAGCGGACCAGCGGGCGTATTTTTCGACCTGTTCTTCGCTCAGGTGCATCGCACCGTATGCAATGTTGCCTTCAATCGTATCGGAGTACAGAAGCACATCCTGCGTCGCAAGACCGATATTCTTTCGGAGGTCGACCAACTTGTATTGGTCAACACTGACACCGTCGATTTTAACGGTACCTGCAGTCGGCTCATAGAAACGGGGAATCATCTGAATCAGGGATGTCTTTCCACAACCGGTTTCGCCGATGATGGCAATGGTTTCGCCGGGCTCAGCGGTGAAGGAAATGTCTTTCAAAACAGGCAGGTTGGCATCCGCATACTGGAAGCTGACGTGGTCAAATTCCACGCGGCCTTCAAAACGCTCCGGATGCGCAACGGCATCCGGCTTGTCCACGATTTCAGCCTCGGAGTAGTAGATTTCCATAATCTTATCGGAGGCTGCGGAGAAACGCTGGAACTCATTCATAATATTTCCCATCATTCGCATCGGGTTTGCGATTGCCCAGAGCAGAAGGGAAAATGCCATATAATCACCAAGGGTGATGCGTCCGTTAATAATGAAGAGACCGCCGAGAAGCATCAGAATGATTGGCAGCAGATTGGCAATGGATTCAACATAAGGAAAGTATTTCAGCCAAATCATCTGCGTGTTGACATTGGTGTCACGGTAATCTTTGTTCGAATTATCGAAGTGATTAATCTCGTAATCTTCACGGGCAAATGCCTTAACGACACGGTTACCGGATATATTTTCCTGAGCGTCGGTATTCATTCCGGCTAATTTCTCACGCAATTCCTTGTGCTTCGGAGCAACATTTCGGCGAAATGCCAGCACAATGATGAAGATGAGCGGTGCACAGGCAACGACACTGACGGCGAGCAGCCAGTCAATCATAAAGAAGTAAACGGTTGCAGAGAGGAACAGTGTAATGGATTCCACGATACAACGGATGACCCATGCAATGTTATGACGAACGGCATCCAAGTCACCGGTTACGCGTGTCATTAAATCACCGGTACGGTAGGTGCTGTAGAATTTCATATCCTGACGCTGGATTTTATTGTATAAGAAGTTTCTGACGCGGTACAGGGTTCCCTGCGAAACCCGCTCATATGCCATACAATCCAGATATACGATGATGACACGAATCAAGGTCAGTGCAACCATAAGGATGATACAAGTATAGAAATCATTGCCTTGATCCTTTAAGGAAAAGCCGCCTTTTTGTGCCTGTTCAAACATATTTGTTATTTTCCTGGAATAATGCGGTACAACAAGCTGTAGGATGTTATATACCGCGGTGCCGATTAGGGCAATTATGAAGAGAAAATGATAGCCCTTCATATTCTCCCAAAGCCAGCCAAGTCGCGACTTCGGGAACGGCAAGTCATTCTTTTTGCTCATAAAGAGACCTCCATTGACTTTCTTTATTATATGTTTTCTGATTTCAGACATAGAATACCATTATTATGATAGTGCTACAATGTCCTAAAATGTTTTCAAAAATGTCTAAAGTTGTATTTGTGAAAATATCTGTGTTTCCTTATCCGCCCACAGAAATTGAATGGAATATGTAAAATGCCTTTTCTGTTTTGGCAAAATGTGGTACAATAGATATGTTACGGGAAATGAGAGTATACGTCAGATTTTCCTGTATTTATAGGATAGAAAGCTGGGGAATCGGCGTTACTATCGGTGCAGTTCCCTAATAAAGCGATATTGAAGGACGTGAAGTAATATGGCAAGAATCCTGTTTGAATATCTGTCGCAGGAGCCACTTGATAATGTGGCAACGCTTCTTTATGAACGATACGATGAGGTAGTGTATTTTTATCTGCCGAGTGAGCCGAGCAGCGAGGCAAGGGATGAGGCGCTGGGACAGTTTGTGTTGGAAAAACTTGGAATGGCAATGCGCTATTTTGAGATACCGGAGGACGACATCGACGCGGTTTTGTGGAGCTTTCACAGAGTAATCTCGGAGTACGATGAACGCGTGGCAATGACCGGGGAGGAAGATTCGGAGGATAACACGTACGATGTGGAAATCACCGGAGGTGAAGAAGCATTTCTTGTGGCAGCAGGAATGCTTGTCAGTGAAGGGGATAAGCGTATCGGACTCAGCTCATTCCGTTTCCGGACGCGGCATACGGAGAAACCGATTTATGACCTGCAAATGGATGATGTTATCGATTTGCAGGGGAGAAAGACGGTAATCGTCAACGAGGGCGAGGAAGTATTTTTTGATGATAAGGACTTCCGAAACGAGGTATTGAAGCTATGGATTGCGGTGAAGGATATCTCTTCGGATTGGAATAGGTTTGCTTCATTGACGCCTGCGGATGAAATTATGCATCCGTTCCAGTTTGGAAAGAAGTTTTACGGCGAGCAGGACCGTGTCAGCTGTAAGCGTATTATGGATAAGTTGGCGAAAAATGGGATGATTGCGGATTATCAGATTGATAAGGTTGCAACGAACAAATACCGTCTGCTCTATGCATATTCTGATTCTGCGAAGACGCGGACACTTTACGAGAAGAGCGGGACGGTGCTAGAAATGTTCACATGTCTGGCTGCATTTGAATGTGGGATTTTCCGTGACTGCAGAAGTGGAATTCAGTTGGATGCGGATGGTGTCATCACGGGGGACCAGACGGAGACACGGAATGAAATCGATGTGCTGATGATGTGGGGCAACCGACCGATTTTTGTGAGCTGCAAGAATACGCGTATAACGAAGGAATATATTTACGAGATTATTGCAATGGCGAAGCATTATGGAGGAAGGTATGCGATTCCGGTTATCGTTACCGCTTTGGATTCATTTCCTGCCGTTTCCGAACGTGCGGATGAGATGGATGTAATTCTTATAGACAGGGCTTCCGAAAAGACACTGAAAGAGATGAAAGAGTGCTTTACAAAGGCATTTGCTGAAATATGATACCTTGGGGACGGGGGTGGAGATATCATTTTGATATCTCCACCCCCGTCCCCAACATATCAAAATGATATCTTCACCCCCGTCCCCAAGTTATCATTTTTTCTTGTTTTCATCACAGAATGTACATAATTTCGCAGTATCTTATGAAGCAGTAAGATAGATGCAGACCAGATATGAGTGCATTTACGATATAAGAAATCGATTGCGATGATTTCGCGGAGGATAGTAAATATGAACGATGAATTTACTGACAACTTAATGAATAATCCGGAGCAGCAGGTTTCCCCTATGGAACAGCCGATATGTGCACAGCCGATTCAGCAGGCAGTTCCGGTAGAACAGTCTGAACAGCCTGCTCCGATGATACAGCCTATTCCAATGTCACAGCCTGCATATGCAGAACAGCCTGTTATGCAGCAGACACAGGCAACACCAATTCAACCTCAGGCCGCTATTCCGGTACAACCTGCACAACAGGCCCCAATGAATGAAAGCTTTGACGCATACATTTACCGCTTAAATCAGGAGCAGCAGGCACAGGAGACACCCAAGAAAGAAAAAGGCTTTTTCGCCCGCCTTATGGCTCTCATTGGTGCAGCAATTCTGTTCGGCGCATTGGCCGGCGGCGTATTTGTCGGAATCAGAATGCTGGATGATAAGCGTGCAGAAAAGAAGCAGATTACAGAAGAAAATGACAATGAGGAAATGCAATCCGAGTTGTCCGAGAAGAGAAATTCGAAGGGCAATATCGTTATTTCAACTTCAAAAGAACTCTCTGAAGCAACAGTCACTGCAGTGGATGTTTCCGCAGTAGCAGAAAGCACGATGCCTTCCGTTGTTGCAATTAATAACTACGGAAAGCAGACTTATTCCTACTTCTTCTATGATATGACAGATGAGGAGGAAGTTCTTGTGGGTTCCGGCTCAGGTATTATCATTGGGCAGAACGAGGACGAGGTCCTTCTTGTAACGAATTACCATGTTGTGGAGGGTGCACAGAGACTTTCCGTGACATTTGTCGACGGAACAAGCGCAGATGCAGTTGTAAAGGGTTCCGCATCATCCTCCGACCTTGCCGTTCTGGCAGTCAAATTCGACGATCTCTCCGATGATACGATTGATGCAATTCGTGTTGCCAGAATCGGAGATTCCGATAATGTTAAGGTTGGCGAAATCGCCATCGCAGTAGGCAATGCACTTGGTTACGGACAGTCAGTAACGGTTGGTTATATCAGTGCAAAGGACCGTGAAGTTACCATTGATAAGGTTACTCATAAGCTGATTCAGACGGATGCTGCGATTAACCCCGGCAATAGCGGTGGCGCACTGCTGAATAAGTATGGTGAGGTTATCGGTATTAATTCAGCCAAATACGCCGATTATGAAGTAGAGGGTATGGGATTTGCCATTCCGATTACGAACATTCTCAGTTTGATTGAAGAACTCAGTAACCGAGAGGAACTGACTGAGGAAGAGATGGGGTACCTTGGAATTGACAGGGGTACTGATATCACGGATGATTATTATGCACAGCGTTTCAATATTCCGAAGGGACTGTATGTAAACTCGGTAACAAGAGGGTCTGCAGCTGAGAAGGCAGGCATCATCGCAGGTGATATTATTGTTCGTGTAGATAACGTTATTATCTATGGTATGAGCGACCTGCAGGAGTTCCTCAGCTATACGAAGGCTGGTACTGAGGTTGAGGTGGAAGTATACCGCAGCAACAATGGCGTATATGAATCAAAAGTTATCAAGGTTAAGCTTGATAAGAGACCGAGCAGTAATTCAAAGAACGGCAAGCGCCATTAATTGGTTGGTTCTATGCCGGTGCAACAATCTGACTGCAAAAGGTTGCACCAGTGATTTTCTATACACTCATGATTTTCCTGTAAACACCCCGGAGCTTTTGCCCGGGGTGTTTGGCAATTTTTGATCATAATGATATCTTGGGGAGGGGGGTAGAGATATCATTTTGATATATGGGGGACGGGCCTGTTTGACAGTTTGGTTATTATTTTGTATAATGTAATGGGTAGAAACAGTATCAGTATGTTTCGGGGTGAGAAAAAGAAAGAGGTGATTCCATGACGATTAATTCTACGTTTCTGAATGATGTTTTGACGGTTTCGCTGAGCGGACGACTGGACTCGCTTACAGCCGATGATCTGGATACATATCTGGTTGAGCATGTTACGGCTGAGGTTGACCGCCTGGTGATTGACTTCAATGAGGTGGATTACATTTCATCCAAGGGGCTTCGGTCACTGATCAAAGCCTACAAGATGATGAATGGGCGGCCGATTTCGATACAGAATGCGGGTAGCGCAGTTACGGATGTATTGAAAATGTCCGGACTGTTAAAGTATTTTCAGACGGAATAATGTGAGATGTATTTGGAGCAGGGAGAATTCTCCCTGCTCTTTTTTGTTAGATGATGCGTAGGTAATGTCACTACACTGTCAGGTGACTCATACCGCCGGGATATTCACCAAAATGCCTGCAAAAGCGCAAGAACATCTTAATTGTAATTCAAAAATCCATACCTAATCTTTGAATTGGGTCAAGTTTAATAGTAAATATAGGTTGAGAAAGCGGTATGGACTTTCTCTTACAAAGAGGATCTGTTAGTTTCAGGTCTTTTTTTATATGTTAAAATATCGAGGCTAGCGGCATGAAAGGAGCTACTATGTCTAAATATTTGACTTTTGATGAAAGACTTGAGATTCAGAAAGGTCTTAAATATCAAATGTCTTTCGGTGAAATCGCTAAGTCTATTGGC
>JAZQNM010000069.1:0-18061 GCA_045627305.1 Lachnospiraceae bacterium | reverse complement strand
AAAAAGGAGATTTAGCATGATTTATTTTGAAAATGAAGAAATAGTAATTCGAGATATGATAACCAGTGATGCTCAAACAATAACTGACGAAGAGATTAAGCAGGGATGGCATCAAACTACAGAAAAATATGAAATGCGTCTAAAAGATCAGGCGGATGGAAAGGCTTATGCAATTGTAGCTGAGTATAAAAACAATGTTGCTGGATATATAAATGTATATTTGAGCGCAAATGGTGGACCTTTTGCAAATCAAGGGTTCCCTGTGATTGTAGATTTTGGGGTTCTGGAGAAATTCAGAGGAAAAGGAATAGGCAGCAAATTGATGGATGTTGCAGAAAGTATTGCTGCAAAACATTCCGATACAGTTTGTCTTTCAGTAGGTCTTCACAGCGGATATGGTGCAGCTCAGCGTATGTATGTTAAAAGGGGATACATTCCTGATGGATCAGGTGTGTGGTATGGCGGAAGTGTTTGCCCGGAGTATGAGAATTGCTGCAATGATGATGATCTTGAGTTATTCTTTTCAAAGAAGTTGGATGTTATACATTAGTCCCGAGTTAGCCCGAATTATCGGAATCATTCTGAAGGCCGCCTAGGAGATACCCAGTCATTGTTGATGCGTAACAAGCCTTTGTTAGTTATCTCGGAATATGATGCAACAACCCCTTGTTACACAAAAGAACGAAGTTTGTGTAACAGAACCGTTCATGAGGTAAAGGGCATCCTGACCGCCGGTGATAAAACCTCGGATATGGTTGATTCTTGTCGAAAGGAACCCGTTATGATGTTTAATGCGAAAGAGCATTTGATTATTGTTACAGAGATTGCAAAAGAATCTGAATTCTCGATGGAATGGAGTGAAGAATAGTTTTGTTAAGTAAATATGATAATATCGTTTCGTCTTTAAAGACTAGTCAAAAAGAAACAAGGTTTGAACATACATTGGGGGTTGCCAATACTGCCTGTTCTTTAGCTATGTGCTATAAAGAAGACTTTGAAAAAGCATATCTGGCAGGTCTTTTGCATGATTGCTCAAAAACAAAAGATGCTGACTATATTTTAAAGGCAAGAGAATATGGTATGGAAATTCCGGACTATGCCTATAAATCACCGGCATTACTTCATGCACCGCTTAGTGCATTAATGGCAAAAGATGTCTATGGTATTGATGATGAAGATATTCTTATGGCTATTTCTTCCCACAATTTCGGACGTCCGAATATGTCTTTGCTTGAAAAAATATTGTATGTAGCGGATTATATCGAACCCAATCGTAATTTTGCTCCGGAAAAGCTTAATTTTTATAGAAGCCTTGCATTTGAAGATATTGATAAATGTCTTCTTTATATACTGAAAGATACTATTGAATTCGTTGAAAACAACGGATATCCTTTAGTTCCTATCAGTTACGATACTTATTTATTTTACAAGAACGGAGAACAGAATAATTAATCTTAAAATAGCAGATGAGAACGAAGAAGCGTATATAATGTTTTGCCGGTGTCGGTGAGATCTATCAGGATTACGCTTATATTGCGAAAGAAGATGTATCGGATTGCCTATTTCCGTGAATTGATTGACGGAACTGAGATGGAATGCTGTATGGAGATTCCCAATCCGTCAAAGAAGAAAAGACTGACCGAGAAACTTCCGAATCTGTTTGAGCAGTTTGCCGGGAAGTGTAGAATATAAAGATTATAAGCCTTACCGAACGGTCGAAAAGTAAGTTACCGTTTTGAGCGGAATCAGTTTACCGATAGAGTGGAATTTGCACTTCTGCCTTTTCCTTTTTGAAAAATTTTTGGTACATAATGGAAGTGAGCTTGCGTGAATCAACGGTTTCTTTGAAAACCAGGCAGATTATGATATAATAGTTATATAAGTTGATAATAAATGATTATATCCGATAGGAGGAATCGCCTTGAACCAGACAGATTTCGATTTTTGTGAAAGCCTGGGATCAACTTTGGGGAGGCGGATTTGAAATGTTTGGAAAAATACGGAAAAGAAAAATATGTGCTAAAGTTTCAGCGATGATTCTTCTCGGTATGATAATGATTTCTGCTATTCCTTTTACTGCTTGTGCGGAAGATAACAAGGATATCATCACTTCCTATACCGATTTGAAAGCGGCAATCAATGCGGCAAAAGACGGTGACATCTTATATGTAGGAGATATCGATTTCACTCCGCCCGATACTATTTTCAACTCCTTGATGCGTATCGTAACGGATAAGAATCTTACTGTAAAAAGCGGGAAAAGTAACGAAAAAGCGGTGTTTCTTAATGGAAGCTTCATCCTGAGTGCAGGAAAATCGGAAAGCGAAAAGAAAAGCTTTCGTTTTGAAAATATTGTATTTGACGGCGGTGTCGATACCGCTTCCCTGAAGTTCGCCGATTTTGACTATCAGTGGAGTGAGGAAGAACAGAGGTACCTTCTTGACGAGCCGAGAATTGCACAATATGCGCTTTCATTCAAGGGAAATGTTGACGCGGAATTTGTCGGATGTGATTTCAAAAATTATACGCATGAGTATGGACCCGTCATGCATATACGTTACGCTGATTATACGGCAGTGCCTTCGCTTTTGGAAATGTTCGGTGATTATTCCGGATGCAAGTTGAATTTATCATTTTCCAATTGCAATTTCAACGGAAACGCAGCTGCCTATGACGGTGGCGCTATCTATATCGAAGGAAACGGAAATGTTACTTTAACGGCGAGAGATTGTATCTTTGAAAACAATTACAGTGGTGATACCTCGTTCAGCGTCGGCGGTGGTGCGATTTATGCAAAGGATGCTACGCTTGAGATGGAGCGTTGCCGTTTTGAAAACAATACAGCGAACCACCTGTTCCCGGATTCCGAGCTGCCGGATTCGGATACTACGCAAGGCGGAGGTTTGTTCCTTTGTGACACCGAGTTCACCATGCTAAACAGTATAATTGTCGGGAATACTGCTTCGATGGGCGGCGGGATTGGGTTCCGAAATGTGAATGGTGTGGCAGACGGATGCATCTTTACGGGTAACCGTGCAGAGGAACATTCCACCAACTGGACGGGCGATATCGGTCCATGGAACAATATGGCGCAGGGCGGTGCGATATGTCACATGGGAGAAACAGGTTCTAAAGTAACCATTATCAATTCGAGTATTTACGGAAATTCAGCACAGAACGCTTACGGTGGGATATATTCCTACTATGCCGGAGTCTCAATTGATGAGATTGCTGCCGGACAGTTAGTGCTGCAGCTTTGTACATATACTGACAATACCTGTGATTTCGTGTATGATTACAGTGCAGCCGATATCGTTCCCTGGTGTTCACATCCCGGAGATATTCTTGAAATCCCATATATAAAAACGACCGGCTGTATCTTGATTGACGACAGCTTTGCGAAGGATTTCCCGCATCATGAATCACCGTCTGCGGATAACGGATATAATTATATTGGCTCCAAGGACGATGCGAAGGCAGACGCCCTGGTCATTGCCTGTTCGGAAACGCCGACACATTTGTCATTTGACATGCCGAAGAACATGGATTTCACAATACCGGAGGAAGCCGCACAGAACCTGACCGGCAATCGATATGGCGGTAAGATGAAGACCATTCACGTCGGGAGCAATTATAGCGATTCACTCTATTCTTCCACGAAGAACACCGACAAGAGTACTGACAAGAATACTTCATTAAAAATACTGTATTGGATTATTCCTGTGGTTGTTGTCATTACGGTGCTTGCCGTATTCGCAGTGGTCCTTTATAAGCGAAGAAAGAGACAGGAAGAAGATTATGAAACCGAAATACCCGTATCGCTTATCACAGATACGGCAGAATCTGAGACTCCAATTGTCAAAGCGTGGTTTACAAAAGAAGAAATCGATGCAATCATGAAATCGCTACCGAAAGTGCAGACTCTGACAGGGCGTGAGACCGAAGTATTTGTCGAAATGTTGGAGGGCAAAAAGCAAAAGGAGATTGCTTATGATCTCGGAATTGAGATAACGACCGTAAAGGATTATTACCGAAAGATCTATGACAAACTGGACCTGTCCAATAAAGATGAAATGCTGAAGCAGTGTTCCATTCTCTTAGCAAAGCAGTAAAAGAATTCCCATAGGGGCAGTCGAAGAACGACTGCCCTTTTTTATTACAAAAAGCAGGATTCCCTACCACTTACCCTACCTGTGGTAGGTGTTTTTATGCAATTAATAACCGTACAATACAGATACTATGTTGCCGGTAGCAGCAAATAGAGAAAGGAGTATTCGGAAATGCTTGACGCCATAACGAAACAATGGGAAGATCAGTCAACTATAACAGCTTTTAAGTTCGTCTTCTACTGCGACTGTTGTGGTAAAGCAATCCCATCCCCGGTGTATCCGTTCAATAGTGGATTCAAACCGAAACTGCTGATGAGTGAAGCGGAAAGAAAAGCACGTGAACTGATATGGCTTCGTGATCACGATGCCGCTTACGAACGGGCTAATATCTTGATGCAGACGGATCATATTCACACATGTGAAATCTGCGGCGCTCACATTTGCGGAGACTGTGCTGTTATATGCGACGAGTTAAGCGGCGGCGTCTGTTGCACCGCCTGCCTTGAAAAGAATCAATATCATGGCAAAAAAATGTGGCAGGGTGAATGAAATTCAAAAATAACAAAGAAACGAGAGGTACAATTGCATGAAAAAAATTTTGGCTTTGACACTTGCCCTACTGATGGTACTGAGTCTTGCTGCTTGCGGTAAGAAGGAGGATAAACCGTCAGAAAACGAAGGCCAAACAGGAAACACGCAAAATCAACAAAACAAGCCTACAAAACCGGAAGAAAAAGTCGATCCCGCTGAATATTCCATGGATTATTGGGCAGAGAAATATCCCGGTCAAAATGTCTGCCCGTTTTATATTGAAATGGGTGGTGTAGCATACAGCTATTATCGGATTTCAGGACTTGACGAGGGTACCATGCAGACATGGATTAATACCCCGCTTAATTGGAATGGCTGGCACCTTGTAGGAAATGATATCGTTAACGGTGATGAAACCTATAAGATGACATCCGATTGGATTGGAGAGAACCCCGAGCAGTCCTTCTCCAGTGGCTGTACGATTACAACCGAACCATATAGTCCTTCCGGAGCGAAGGAACCCGAACAGACAAGCAGTTACAATTTCAGAGGCTATACGGAAACTGCTGATTGGCCGGGAGAAGATTGCTGGTCATTCTATGGTCTTCCCAATCTGGTATTTGATGAAGATGTGTCCGGTATTGTACATATGAGCGACAAGAATTATATTTACCCGCTGAACGGCTCAGATGGTATTATGATTGAAACACGTGTAACAACTCCGCATCTTGATGAGCTGATGGAAATCCTGAATAATTCCGATGTTGCTCTGGTAGAGAACGATGAATATATCAATGACGGCTATTCCTTCAACTATCAGAACAACGGCAAGAAGATGAAACTCAAACTGGCTGAGTGGGAAATCGATGTCGATTGGTACAAGCTTCAAATCACTATTATTACGGAGCCTACCGATTAAATACTAAGTATCGTTGCGAAAAAGCGTAGTATGTTTTCTATTGGCTTGACTCCGCTTGTCGCAACGTCAGCCTGACATAAAAGCAAATGAGATTCCTGCTGAGGATGGTTAATTCTTATTTTGTTGAGGAAAAAATATATTGACAAGAAAATTGGTAATATGTTACATAGGTTATAGATGTGTAACATATTACCTTTTTGTTTTTGGAGGCGTCTATGAATTACGATGAAATGATGAATGTAATGGTGTGGAGTTTGGAAATATGCCGCCACAGCCTTTTCTGCTTGGTCTGTTAAGTGCGTTTGACAACCGGTTCCAGGCATGTGCCGATAGATTTTTTAAAGAAATCACCTGGAAACAGTTCTTCGCAATCATTTGCATTAATATAAGCAAGGAAATTATGGTTCAACGGTTACCATCAAAAAAATGAATGAAATAACGATTTCAATAAATACAATGATCAAATGGTGTGGATTATAAACCGGAGGAAGTGGAAGATGAAGAAAAAACGTATTATACTGATTGCTTTGATTCTGGGTTTGTTCTTACTTGTTTCTTGTGTTTCAGCCTATTTAATCCCGATATCTTCTTTTCGACGAAATGTTAATCAATATAAGAAATATGTGGTTCTGGAAGAGGAGCATACATTAACACGTGTGCGACAGAGACTTGAAATGAGCCCGGAAGAGTATCGGGAAATGAAACAGCAATTAATCAGCGAGGGCTGGCAGTGCTATTCCATAAAACAGACCGGTTCGCTGGCAATACCACAGTATTATCGAGAATCACACACACTTTCCACGGATGTACTGACGGAACGATATTCCTGTGATATGATTGGAAGGTTTTACGGCATTAAGGCTCTGCTATCTTCTAATAGTGCTTCGGAAGCAATGGAGGCTGTAATATTGGGGGATATTGTCTTAGTGGAGTATTGGGCAACGTTAAATCTCCCGCTCTTTCCGATTGGCGGTAAGGTTCATTAGATCAAGAAGGGGAATTGACTATCTGGGGGCATCCTTATATAAGGTACTGTGGTATACTATTTTTTAGGGATTTTGGAAAAAGTCTTTTAGTAGTGTGAAACTGAGGCGGTTATCGAGATGGATATATCTTTTAAATGTGACAATGGTAAATTCAATTACAGAGTATGTGCCATGATGATTTCCGATAATAAAATTTTGGCAATGCATGATGAACGTTCCCCTTATTTTTATCTGCCCGGCGGAAGAGTCGCAATGGGAGAAACAGCGGAGGAGGCCGTGATCAGAGAAGTGCAGGAGGAGTTAGGCATTACTCCAAGGGTTGTTCGTCCATTATGGCTTAATCAGGCATTCTTTACAGAAGAAATCGATCATATTAAGTATCATGAATTATGCATTTACTATTTAATGGATGTTTCAGACACCGACTTGCTGAAAAGAGGAACCCAGTTTACATCAAAGGAAGGGCTTAGGACACATTCTTTTGAATGGCTGGAATTTGACAGATTAAAAGATGAATACTTTTATCCCTTGTTTTTAAAGCAGGATATCTTTCATCTTCCGACTGAATTTACCATTCGTGTAGAAGTTGAATAGTGCAAGGCATGGCAATGTGAAAGAAGAAACCGTACATACGCAGTACACACGGGAATTTGCTGGAGAAAGCTTTGGTGAACGATGTTTCTTTGGATAACGTGATTCTTTGTCATATGAACGCTCTCGATATAATACAATATGCTTTGAAAGAAACGGATAAACGTTTTGGTGAGGGATGGAGGAAGTTCTCCTTTGACTATACCATAGGGGATATTATTGCTACGGTATTTTCGAAAATGTGAAGAAAATGATAGCACCTTATACGGAATACCTTTTCTGTAAAGGTGCTATTTCATTTTCCCGTGTGAAAGGATTCTGCTATGATTATTATAATTTCAGGTACAACACATACAGGTAAAACAGCCTATGCACAGAAGCTGATGGAAAGGCTTCATATACCCTATATTTCTCAGGACCATATCAAAATGGGGTTGATTCGAAGCGGTTATACAACCCTAACCCCGGAATCGCCGGATGCGGATATGACGGAGTTCCTTTGGCCTGTGACCAGAGAAATTATAAAGACGGCAATAGAGAACAAGCAGAATCTGATTGTTGAAGGGTGTTATGTGCCATTTTCCTGGAAGAAGGATTTTGATGAGGCATACCTGCAGGAAATACAATACATCTGCCTGTGCTTCAGCGAACAATATATCACAGAGCATTATGCGGATATTATGAAATATGAGAACTGTATTGAGAACCGGCTGGATGACGGATACTGTACAGAAGAACTGCTGAAAGATTACAATCAAAGATTCCATGAAGGGTGTATGGAGAATGGTCTTTTCTGCGTGCTGATTGAGGATAACTATGAGCAGACAGTGGAACGTACAATTGCGAAGTTTTCAAAAAAGTTTTCAAAAAAATGAATATACCCACATTCATATCCGTCTATAGAGTGTCAGGATAACATACTTACGGATAGACGGAGTATGGAAGGGAGGAAGAAAATGGCAACGAAGAAGGAATTTGAAGAACTATTGGGAGTGCAGGAGCTGGTGGACCATTACAAGGTTTTGGTTCGTGGCACATATTTCAACTAAAAATATGGAGGCTCTCCGGGATTTGTTCATTTCGGAGAGCTTTCGTTCGTCTATTGACGAAACGGAAGTATCAATGGTAAAATGGCTCAGTGTGACAAGGCAAAACTACTACTTTTCAAAGGAGATTGACTATATGCTAATGAATCAGCAGAGTGCGGCTTCCCAAAAGGTTGCCCAGCTCTATGAGGACCTGTGCCGTCGTGCAGGTGCATCCCCGTTTGGCAGCTGTCCGGTGGATTTGACAGCCGCATTTGTCCGGATGTGTCTGGCACAGAGTTGTGGAAAATGTGTTCCATGCCGTGTGGGACTCGACAGACTTCAGACTTTACTTGAGAAAATACTTGCAAAATCTGCTACACCTGCAGATCTGGAGGCAGTTCAGGCATGCGCGCAGACAATTTACGATTCTGCAGACTGTGCTATTGGCTTTGAGGCTGCAAAGCTTGTACTGGACGGTATGGCGGCTTTCCGTGATGACTATATTTCTCATATTGAGAAAGGAGTATGCACCGAAAACTTCGCTTCTGTTCCATGCTCCGAGGGTTGTCCGGCACATGTGGATATTCCGGGCTATATTGCCTGTATCGGTGCCGGTCGTTATGCAGATGCCGTACGTGTTATTCGGAAAGACAATCCCTTCCCGAGTGTTTGTGGACTTGTATGCGAGCATCCGTGTGAGAAATTCTGTCGTCGCAATGTTGTAGATGATGCGATTAACATTCGTGGATTGAAACGCTATGCAGTAGAGCGTTCCGGTGAGGTTCCTGCTCCTGCCTGTGTCGAAAAGAAGGGCAAGACCGTAGGTGTCATCGGCGGTGGTCCTGCTGGTCTGACAGCAGCTTATTTCCTTGTATTGAAGGGATACGATGTTACGGTTTACGAGAAGCATAGCCGTCTTGGCGGTATGCTCCGTTACGGAATTCCTGCATATCGTCTGCCCGATAAGAATCTGGACTGGGATATTGATGTAATCCTTTCGACCGGCGTGAAGGTGGAATATGGGGTGAATATCGGAAAGGATATCACCTTTGAAGAGATTCGTGACAAATACGATGCCGTGTACGTATCCATAGGTGCACATGGTGCGAAGAAACTTGGCGTGGAAGGCGAGAATGCACAGGGTGTTCTTTCAGCGGTTGAACTGCTTGGAGCGGTTGGCGAAGGTGATCGCCCCGATTTCAGCGGGAAGCGTGTGGTTGTTATCGGTGGCGGAAACGTTGCAATGGATGCAACCCGTACCTCAAAACGTCTTGGTGCGGCAAATGTAACCTGCGTATACCGCAGAAGAATTGTGGATATGACGGCTTTGCCCGATGAGGTTGCCGGTGCACAGGCAGAGGGTTGTGAGATTATGCAACTGATGGCTCCCGTTAGGATTGCGACGGAAGGAGATAAGGCAGTAGGTCTTGTCGTTAAGCCGCAGATTTCAGGTTCTATTCGTGACGGACGTCCGTCTCCCGTGAATGCTTCCGTTCCGGAAACTACGATTCCGTGCGATATCGTTGTGGTCGCAATCGGACAGGATATTGATTCCAAGCATTTTACCGAATATGGTGTGGATGTAAAGCGTGGTGCACTGGTAGCAAGCCGTGCAGGTGAAGTAAAGGCCGGTGGTGTGAAAATGGATGGCGTATTTACCGGTGGAGACTGTTATTCCGGTCCGGCTACCGTTATTCGTGCCATTGATGCCGGTAAGGTCGCTGCAGCCAATATTGATAAGTATTTTGGATTTGATACCCAGATTACTTGCGATGTCGAAATTCCGGTTGCCGGAGCATCTAAACGTCTTCATTGGGGACGTGTCAATATGCAGGAACGACCTGCGGAAGAACGTGCCAAGGACTTTGACCTTATGGAAAAATGTATGACCGACGAGGAAGCAACACAGGAATGCAGTCGTTGTCTGCGTTGCGATCATTGCGGATTTGGTGCGTTTAAGGAAGGGAGGGTATCCAAATGGTAAATATTAAGATTAATGGGATTTCCCTTTCCGTTGAAGAGAATAAAACCATTCTGCAAGCTGCCCGTGAGAACGGCTTCCTGATTCCGACGTTATGTTATCTGAAGGAAATCAATGAAGTAGCGGCATGCCGTATCTGTGTCGTTGAAGTGAAAGGATGCGAGCGTTTGGTAGCGGCATGCAATACCGTTGTTGCAGACGGAATGGAGATTATTACAAACAGCAAGCGAGTTCTCGATGCCCGTAAAACGAATCTTCAGTTGATTCTTTCCGAGCATGACTGCCATTGTCCGACCTGCGCAAGGAACGGCAACTGTACATTGCAGAATCTGGCATATGAGATGAATATTTTGGAACAGCCCTATGCGGAGAAGATGCCGAAGAATAACTGGGATGAAACGCTTCCATTTATCCGAACCGACTCCAAATGTGTATCCTGCCTTCGTTGCGTCAATGTATGCGACAAGTTGCAGGGAATGAAGGTATGGGATTTGCTTGGAATGGGCCGCTATGCGTCTGTTGGTGTTCGTGAGGGTAAGTCTATTACGGATGTGAACTGTACATTCTGCGGTCAGTGTATCACTCACTGTCCTGTTGGCGCCCTTCGGGAGCGTGATGACAGTCAGAAACTTTTGGATGCCATTGCAGATCCGGAGAAGGTTGTTGTACTGCAGGTTGCTCCCGCAGTTCGTGCCGCATGGGGTGACGGTCTTGGGCTTGCTCCTGAAATGGCTACCGAAAAGCGTATGGCAGCAGCATTCCGTCGTATTGGTGTGGATTATGTATTCGACACGAATTTCAGTGCAGACCTGACGATTATGGAAGAGGGCAATGAGTTCCTTGAACTGATGAAGAATCCGAAGGAATTTAAGCGTCCTTTGTTCACATCATGCTGTCCGGGCTGGGTTCGCTTTTTGAAAATGGAATACCCGGATATGGTTTCACAGTTATCCTCCGCTAAGTCACCGCAACAGATGTTCGGTACTGTGACAAAGACTTATTTTGCCGAGAAAATCGGTGTGGAAGCGAAGAATATCTTCTGTGTATCCATTATGCCATGTACTGCTAAAAAGTATGAGTGTGATGTTTTGGAGGTGAACGATTCCGGAGCCGATAAGGATGTGGATATCGTTCTGACAACCCGTGAAGTGGACCGCCTCATTAAGAAGATGTCTATTAATGTTTCGGTTCTTCCTGAAGAAGAATTCGATTCCCCGCTTGGAACCGGTACCGGGGCAGCGGTAATATTTGGCGCAACAGGTGGTGTCATGGAAGCAGCACTTCGTACCGCATATTATGTTCTGGAAGGTAAAAATCCCGATGCAGATATATTCTCTGGAGTGCGCGGGTTGGATGGCCGTAAGGAACTTACCGTGACCGTTGGCGATAAGACAGTACGTGCATGTGTTGCGAGCGGTCTTGCCAATGCCCGTCGTGTGGTAGAGGATATTCGTAATGGCGTAGCCGAATATGATTTTGTCGAAATCATGGCATGTCGCGGTGGATGTGCCGGTGGTGGCGGACAGCCGATTTCCGATGGATGTGAGCTTGCGGGCGAGCGAGGACAGCGACTGTATGAACTGGATGCAGCCAACGAACTTCGATTCTCTCATGAGAATCCTGCCGTACTTTCCGCTTACAAGGAATACTTTGAGAAGCCGCTAAGCCACAAAGCACATGAACTGCTCCATACAGACCAGACCAAATGGACGATTTAAGATGCATTTGAAAGTGAAATAAGATGGGATTTTTTATTGTTATGTTTATCTGTACAATGGTGCTTCCTCTTTTTTGCTGATTATGGGTACTCCCTGAGATACTGCAGTGTCTCAGGGAGTTTTGTTATATCATAGGAAATTGCGTTGCTTTTCCTATGATATAAAAAACGCTCCACTAAGGAAGCACACGCCTGTGCAGAGGAAACATGTCACAAACGACGCAAAGGCGGCGCGAGCATTTCGCAAGCGATATGCTCTGTTATATAACAAACGCCTTGACGAATCCGCTCAAAAACCTTATAATTATACCATTATAGTTCTGCCGGAAATAAGCATAGAATACTCTCAATAAGTACTCTTTTTGAGATACTAATGGGTTTCCGGCTCAATTTTTTCTGTGAGGATGTATTGTCTATGAGTATCGAATATCCGCGTATTCTGCCGGTGGGAGATCGTGCCTTGACGGTTGAATTCGGCAACGAAATCAATGAGAAAGTTAATGCACATCTGATGGGATTCATCAATAAGTTAAAGGAACTGAATATTAAGGGAATAGAAGAAATGGTACCGTCATTTCGTGCGGTACTGATTCATTATAACCCGGGAGTTCACACATATGGAGAGATGTGTGATATTATTCAGCATGCCCTTTCCATGAAGATCTCCGATGTCAATCACAAGAAGAGAGTAGTGGAAGTTCCGGTCTGCTATGAGAACGGACTTGGACCGGATATTGATTTTGTGGC
Source organism: Lachnospiraceae bacterium (assembly GCA_045627305.1). Taxonomy (GTDB): domain Bacteria; phylum Bacillota; class Clostridia; order Lachnospirales; family Lachnospiraceae; genus ISDg. Next base: position 5,452 of record JAZQNM010000069.1, on the reverse strand, counting down.
AAAGCATGCAGGGCTTACGGTCGAGGAAGTAATTCAGATTCATTCCGCCAATCCGTATTTGATTTATATGCTTGGTTTTCAGCCGGGATTTCCATATCTTGGAGGTTTGGATGAGCGCATTCATACGCCGCGACTGGAGAAACCGCGTATCAAGCTTGAGGCGGGGAGCGTCGGAATCGGCGGCGCACAGACCGGGCTTTATCCGATGGAGTCCCCCGGAGGATGGCAGATTATCGGACTTACTCCGGTACGCTGCTATAATCCGTCAGCGAAGGAACCGATTCCTTATCACGCCGGTGATTATATCCGGTTTGTTCCGATTTCCTATGAGGAATATCTGCGCCTGAAGGAAGTGGACGAAAAAGGCGAATATACATTTACCGTTACGGAAGGATAAGTACTATGGGAATTGTATTTAAAAAAGGTGGTATGTTTACAACCATTCAGGATTACGGCCGAATGGGACATCAGAGCACAGGCTTTCATGTCTGCGGTGTTATGGACCGTCATTCCTTCTGGATTGCAAACTTGTTGGTAGATAACAGAGATACCGATGCGGTATTGGAGTTTACGCTTTGCGGGCCTACTTTGTATTTTACTTCAGATACGGTTATCAGTATTACCGGTGGTGATTTTGACCCGCACATCAATGGTGAGCCGGTACCGATGTATCATGCCATTCCCGTGAAAATGGGAGATGAGCTCGAGATGGGGTATTGCAAGTCGGGGACCTGGGGCTATATTGCATTTGCCGGATGTCTGGATGTTCCGGAGGTTATGGATTCCCGTTCTACGGATATTAAATGTGGCTTTGGCGGATTCCATGGCCGGAAGATTAAAGACGGAGACGAGATTCCGTTTTTGTTAAATGTGAAGAAACTTCCGCATATGAAGGAGCGTTTTGTAGAGGCTGATCATTTCGGTGACGAGGAAGTGGAAGTTCGCGTTACGATGGGACCGCAGGACGATTATTTTACGGAAAAGGGAATTGAAACATTCTTAAGTAATCCTTATTCGGTTACCCATGAATGTGACAGAATGGGGTACCGTTTCGACGGACCGATAATCGAGCACAATGAGAAAGGTGCGGATATCGTTTCGGATGGAATTGCGAAGGGCTCCATACAGGTGCCTAAGGAAGGCAAGCCGATCATTATGCTTTCCGACCGCCAGACGACCGGCGGCTATACGAAGATTGCGACAGTCATATCCGTCGATATTCCCAAGCTTGTGCAGTGCCGTTACCCGCAGAAGATTCGCTTCGTTAAGGTTTCAGTAGAGGAAGCACAGAATATTTATAAGATGGAGCGTCAGAGAATGCATCTTCTCAATACCAGGTTTATGAAGACGCGCCCGCTTGTCCGCTTGTTCAATCATTGGAAGAACTAAACTTCATGCGATGCCCGGCGCGTTTGCCGGCGGAAGAGCAGCATAAGAAAGAGAAATGTTTAGGAGGATATATCATGACCGATTATACCCATGCTGACCCCTACGAGGTCCGTAAACTGATTCGTGAAGGAAAGATTACGACGCCGACATCCGGAATGTGTGCAGGCTATGCACAGGCCAATCTGGCGATTATGCCGAAGGATATTGCATATGATTTTCTTTTGTTTACGCAGAGAAATCCGAGACCGTGCCCGATTCTTGAGGTTTCGGACGTGGGAAGCCGTTATCTGAAGGATATTGCAAAGGACTGCGATATTGCGACCGATTTTCCGAAATATCGCATCTATGAAAAGGGCGTCATGACAGGGGAGTATACCGATGTGGCATCCTTCTGGCGCGACGATCTGGTAAGTTTCCTGATTGGTTGCAGCTTCTCATTTGAATCCGAGCTGATTGAGGCAGGCATTGAGATGCGCCACAACACGGAGGGCTGCAACGTGCCGATGTATATTACGAACATTCCATGCAATCCGGCAGGAATATTCCATGGACCGATGACCGTCAGCATGCGCCCGATTCCTTATGAGCAGATTGTTCGTGCAGTTACGATTTCCGCTGCAATTCCGAAGGTACATGGTGCTCCGATTCATATCGGTGACCCGTCTGTAATCGGTATCAAAGACATTAACAAGCCTGATTTCGGCGACCCCGTTACGATAAAGGACGGAGAGGTTCCGGTATTCTGGCCTTGCGGTGTGACTCCGCAGTCGGTATTGATGAATGTGAAGCCTGATTTCGTCATTACGCATGCACCGGGGCATATGCTGATTACTGATGTGAAGAATATTGATTTGAAATAACAGGAAGGACCGGGTATATCCGGGAAGGAAAGAACGATGAACAGAACAGTTGATTTAAACAGTGACCTTGGCGAAAGCTTTGGTGCATATAAAATCGGAATGGATGAGGAGGTAATTAAGCTTGTTTCCTCGGCCAATGTGGCATGCGGATTTCATGCTTCGGATCCGGTTGTGATGAAGAAGACCGTCGCAATGGCTGTGGCTTCGGGAATCGGAATCGGGGCACATCCCGGCTTTTACGATTTGATGGGATTTGGCCGCAGAAATATGGTGATTACTCCTGCGGAAGCATACGCGTATGTAACCTATCAGCTTGGTGCACTTGCAGCATTCTGTAAGCAGGCCGGAACGAAGATTCAGCACGTAAAGCCGCACGGCGCACTTTATAATATGGCAGGTAAGGATTATGAACTTTCTAAAGGCATCTGTCAGGCAATTTATGATTTCGATCCCGAAATCATTCTGCTCGGTCTTTCGGGTTCCCAGATGATTACGGCGGGCAATGACATCGGTCTTCGTTGCGCCAACGAGTTCTTTGCAGACCGCGCCTATGAGGATGACGGCTCGCTTCGCGCACGCTCCAAGGAAGGCTCCATGATTACCGACGAACACGAGGCTATTGAGAGAATCGTGAAGGTTTTGAAGACGGGCAAGGTAACTACTTATTCCGGTAATGAACTGGAACTGAAGATTGATTCCATCTGTGTGCACGGTGACAATGCACATGCTCTTGATTTTGTAAAAATCATCCGCGAAAGACTTGCGGAGGAGAACATCGAAATAGCACCTCTTAGCAAGGTGTTAAGATAAAAATATTACCCCAGGAAAGGATCTAACCAATGAAAAAATTTATTACCAGATTGAAGAACATTGGACCCGGTGCACTCGTTGCAGCTGCATTTATCGGACCGGGTACCGTAACCAGTTGCTCCAAATCCGGCGCCAGCTATGGCTATGTCTTGTTATGGGCAATGCTTTTATCCGTTATTTCCGTAATCATCATGCAGTCGATGGCTGCAAGACTCGGAATTGTCTCAAAGATGGGACTCGGTGAAGCTCTCCGCGCAAAGTTTACAGGAAAGGCAGCAAGAATCGTGCTTGCAGTCCTTGTAATCGCAGCGGTATTTATCGGCAATATCGCTTATGAAACAGGTAACATTACCGGTTCCGTTCTCGGCGCACAGACGGCCATTACCGGTCTCGATAACCAGACCGGCAAGATTATCCTTGCACTGGCTATCGGCATCATCGCATTTATTCTTCTGATTTCCGGAAGTTATAAGTATATCGAAAAATTCCTGACTGCTCTTGTTGTTCTGATGGGCGTTCTGTTCTTTGTTACCGCAATTGCGGCTAAGCCCGACTGGTTGGAAGTACTGAAGGGTATCTTCTGCTTTAAAGTTCCGGATGTCGGCGAAGGCAATTCGACATGGATGACAATTGCAGCTCTTATGGGAACTACCGTTGTACCGTATAACATTTACCTCCATGCATCCTCTTCTGCTAAGAAGTGGGGCGAGAGTAAGGACGAAAAGGCAGAGAGGAGCGAAGAGGATCCGGTAAAGGAAGGACTTGCAAACTCCCGTTTCGACTCCGTTCTCTCCATCGGTCTCGGTGGCTTGATTTCAATGGCTATCATCATCTGTGCAGGTGCAGCAAAGGAAAGTGTTGGTGCCTCATTTGCCATTAACTCCGGTGCGGATATGGCCAATTCCCTGAAACCTCTTCTTGGAAACTGGGCAACCGTTATGTTCGGTATCGGTCTTTTCGCAGCAGGTATTTCCTCTGCGATTACCGCACCGCTGGCAGCAGCATTTGCTTCCACCGGTATTCTCGGCTGGAGTGATGATTTGAAGGACAAGAAGTTCCGTATCTTCTGGATTATCGTTCTTGTTATCGGAGTTACCCTTGCTTGCACGCTCGGCGCTTCTCCTACGGAGATTATCCTCTTTGCGCAGGCAGCGAACGCGTTCCTGCTTCCGGTTACCGGTATCCTGCTTCTGATTGTTGCAAATGACAAGAAGATTATGAAGGAGCACACGAACAAGCTCTGGTTCAATATTCTTGTTGTGCTTGTTATCGGATTGTTTATCTTCATTGCCGTAAGAAACATGAGCGCTTTCATCGATGGATTTAAGGCTTTGATAAACGGTTAAGTCATATTATGATTAGGGCGTCATAAAGTACTGACGCCCATTGATACTATGTTCCTGATTTTGGCTTGTTCGGAGACACTATGAGAAAACTTTTATTTGTGATTGTTTTATCGTTGGCCAATATCATACAGGGAATCACAGGGTTTGCGGGGGCACCGATTGCGATGCCCCCTTGTATTGCCTTAGTTGGTATTTCGGATGCGAAGAGTGCGATAACATTTGTCTTCTGGATTACTTCTTTGGTGGTCACTGCGAAAAACCTGAAAAATATTGATTATAAAAATTTAGGTATTATTCTCGGCTTCATGATATTCGGTGTAATCGGCGGGATGTGGATGTTCTCACATCTGCCGCTCAATATACTGATGCTCGCGTACGGAATTGTAATCATTTTGATTGGGGTTAAGAAATTGTTCTTTCCGTCCGAGAAGAAGCTTCCGAAGTCGATGGGTTATGTAGTTCTGCTTTTGGCCGGCTTGATGCAGGGATTGTTCACTTCCGGCGGACCGTTCCTTGCGTTGTATTCCGCAGATGCCATTAAAGACAAGAAGGTATTTCGTCCGACGGTAACGACGGTATGGACGGTTTTGAACACCTATATGGTGATTTCAATGTACCGGCAGGGAATGTATACGAAGACATCGTGGATTCTTGTGGCCGCATCCATCGTTCCTGTATTTGGTGCTATCTGGCTTGGTAAGGTACTGAACAAGAAGATGAAGCAGGAGACATTTTTGAAACTTGTCTTTGCACTTCTGATTTTGTCCGGTTCCCTCTTGGTATATAATTACATTAATCCCTGAGTAATCTATAATGAGGTTTTAAACAGTTGCAGTTTGAAGTGCTTATGATAAGCGAAAGATTGAGATTTCAGGGGGCTGTCGCACTAACGTGTGGCAGCTCTTCTCAAAAAAGCATAATAACACGAAACGCCGGGCTACGAAGAGTCCGGCGTTTGTGGTATAATTATGTTATGCTACTAACTAAATCAATACATGGTGATTATACGATATCATCCATGTATTATCAATTAAAACTTCCGCTGAA
>JAZQNM010000068.1:0-26963 GCA_045627305.1 Lachnospiraceae bacterium | reverse complement strand
AGGCATGCTGGAAGGGATGCCTGTTAAAAGTCTCTGTCTAAAAGAAAATCCGTCTGAATCGGTAAGATTTCGACGGATTTTTGTCAAAAAAAGGGCTATCGCCCAGCAAAAACTATTTGCTAATGCGACAGCCCCTTTTTTAATCAATTCTTTTTGTTTGATAGGTTCAAATCTTTATTTCTCAACCTTCGTGATAATCATGCCTTCATCCAGTTTCTTGTTGTTACGGATACCTAAAAGCTCGATTGCCACCTGCTCTCCCTTATACGCCGTAGTGGTTGCCTTTCTACCCTGCGGGAAGAACAGCTTTGAAACCTTAGCCTTATCTCCGTTCGGAAGAATAACCTTGTCATTAGTACTCAGGGTTCCGGAAGTGATTTCAATCTGGAATCTCGGAAGATTCATCGCATTAATATAAATATACTTTACGACTCGAGCCTGGAACTCGCCTTCCTTTGTACCGGGCGTAATCCGGTTCTCTGCTTCATATGTCTGATTGGCTTCCTTTTCCTTCTTCTCGTTTCCTTTCGTGATAAAGAAACAAATCAAAAAGAACAAGGCAACAATCAAAAACCAAATCGCATAGGTCCCGGAAAGACCATGTGATGTTGCAAAATAATATATCACACCCGTGAGGATCAACATCAAAATCGCAAATATCAGATTAACCTTACTGCTTTTACTGCCTCTTATCATTACAATTCTCCCTGTTTCCAAAATAACCCGCTGCCCTTGCGAACAGCGGGTTAATGTCGTCATAATACAGTATTCTTAATCCAAGACAAATCTTACTCAAGGATAGGACCTGCTGCAACGAGTGCCTTACCAGCATCGTTACCGGTGTACTTAACGAAGTTCTTGTTGAATCTGCCAGCAAGATCCTTAGCCTTCTCTTCCCAAACGGAAGGATCAGCGTAGGTATCACGAGGATCAAGGATTGCAGGATTTACGCCCGGAAGAGCGGTAGGAACTTCAAAGTTGAACATCGGAATCTTCTTGGTAGGAGCTTCGTTGATAGCGCCGGAAAGAATTGCATCGATGATACCACGGGTATCCTTGATGGTGATTCTCTTGCCGGTACCGTTCCAAGCGGTGTTAACAAGATATGCCTTAGCGCCGTTAGCCTGCATCTTCCTTACAAGCTCCACACCGTACTTGGTAGGATGAAGCTCAAGGAATGCCTGGCCGAAGCAAGCGGAGAAGGTAGGAGTAGGCTCGGTAATACCACGCTCGGTACCTGCAAGCTTAGCAGTGAAACCGGAAAGGAAGTAGTACTGGGTCTGCTCAGGAGTAAGAATGGAAACCGGAGGCAATACGCCGAATGCATCTGCGGAAAGGAAGATTACATTATCAGCTGCAGGACCTGCGGAAACACCGTTAACCTTGCTTGCAATCTTCTCGATGTGATCGATCGGGTAGGAAACACGGGTGTTCTCGGTTACGCTCTTATCAGCGAAATCGATGGTTCCGTCTTCAGCAACGGTAACATTTTCCAAAAGAGCGTTACGCTTAATAGCATTGTAGATATCCGGCTCGGACTCTTTATCAAGACCGATAACCTTTGCGTAGCAACCGCCTTCGAAGTTGAATACGCCGTTGTCATCCCAGCCGTGCTCGTCGTCACCGATAAGGAGACGCTTCGGGTCGGTGGAAAGGGTGGTCTTACCGGTTCCGGAGAGACCGAAGAAGATAGCGGTGTGCTTACCTTCCATATCGCAGTTAGCGGAGCAATGCATGGAAGCAATACCCTTGAGAGGCAGATAGTAGTTCATCATGGAGAACATACCCTTCTTCATCTCACCGCCGTACCAGGTGTTGATGATAACCTGCTCACGGCTGGTAATGTTGAATGCTACACAGGTCTCAGAGTTCAAACCGAGCTCCTTGTAGTTCTCAACCTTAGCCTTGGATGCATTGTAGATAACGAAATCAGGGGTAAAGGTCTTAAGCTCTTCATCAGTAGGAACGATGAACATGTTCTTTACGAAGTGAGCCTGCCAAGCAACCTCAACGATGAAACGGATAGCCATACGGGTATCAGCGTTAGCGCCGCAGAATGCATCAACTACGAACAATCTCTTGTTGCAGAGTTCCTTCTTAGCGATATCCTTAACCGTTGCCCATACTTCCTCACTCATCGGATGGTTGTCGTTCTTATACTCATCGCTTGTCCACCATACGGTGTCCTTGGAATTCTCATCCATAACAATGTACTTGTCTTTAGGAGAACGTCCGGTGTAGATACCTGTCATAACGTTAACGGTATCAAGTTCTGTGTTCTTACCGATTTCGTAACCGGTAAGGCCTTCCTTGGTCTCTTCAGCGAAGAGCATCTCATAAGAAGGATTGTAAACGATCTCAGTCGTTCCGGTAATGCCATACTTTGTCAAATCAACATTTGCCATTCTTACATACCTCTTTCTGTCGTATAATATTTTTAAGTCATAAATGACCTTCTGCACATAGCAAAACATCACTTGCTGCGGGACAAGCCCAATCAAAAAGTATTATATAACATAATAATTCTTAAAGTCAACACCCGCCTATAAAAAATCACTTCCTATAGAACAGGCTTTTTCACGCGATTCCTTTTACAATAATGAATCCATACACAGTTACCTATAAAAAGGAGTACGCAAACGACCTGATTCGGGTTCATAATGCGCCCGATATTACTTGCACGAAGATATTCCAGAGAGAATTTGGCGGCCGCTCCCAAAAGGATGACCTTCTGCATCAGCCATTTTCGTTTATTTCGAAGATAAAGAGTAAAGAACAACAGAAAAATAATGAAAAATACGATTGTTTCCACAAGCTGTACCGGAAAGACATTTCCTTTCGGCAGACGGTCACTCAGGGCTTTTGCGGCAGAACTGTTCGCATCCGTCGAACCAGCCGAATAACACACATGCAAAAAGCCGTTGTACGGGATTCCGTAACAGCAGCCCACAGAAAAGCATCCAAGCTTCGATACGCTGTAAATAAGAGGAATAATCAGAACATATACCGTTCGGAACACATCCGCCTTTTCGCGGTATATTAGATTAAACATCTCGATTCCCAAAAGCATGCCAATCAGTCCGCCAACACTGGAAAAGCCCGCCTGAAGAAACCCGACTCCATCGCCCGCCGAGAAAATCATTGTGTACATTTTCCCGAAGAACAGTACAAACATACCGTTCATAAGTATCGACAATCTAGCAATTCGCGCTTCGATTCCTTCTTTTCGCAGAAGAAGGTATGCAATCAAAAAGCCAAGAAAAAGCGCCAGCAAAAAGAATATGGCATACGGAGAAATCCCCGTACTGTTTACTGTGATATTCATAGCATTCACCTCGGCATGAAACTGCAAAAGCCACCGCACCCTTCCGCACATAATTCCATACATGTTTGCACAACAACAGCCAGAACGATAGCGATGAACACTACAGTCACTATAAGCAGCACTGCCGTAACCTTTCCATACGCATTATTCCGATAACGGATTCGTGTATAGATAGTAAGAACCATTGATACCATAAATGCCATTGCAGAAATAGCAGACAGATTAAAAAGTGCAGTGATTACCATTACCATCCACATGATCAATGCCAACGGTCCTGTTATACATTTCTCGTCCTCTTGATTGTCACAATTGAAATCTTTTACAGAATTCTCCAGCTCTGCCGTTTCATTCTTCGACGCTAATTCTTCTGATTGGTTATCATCCTTGTAGTCCATAAACACCCTCCACTTTTTAACGGAAACACCCTTCTTCCAATCTTACAAGTCCTGCGTTCCCTACTGACTATCGGTTTATCGGATATATCCATCGTTTCAAATTCAATTAAGTATAACACACCCCGTAAGAAATGTCATTATTAACTCCCTGCCCCAAGTCTAGCAAAACAGTTGCAATCCCTTCCGCATACAGATATAATATCGGTAAGCGAAAGAAAGGAACCGCCTATGGATTTTGATGAATACGAAAAAGCGATGCACCTCGGTCAGAAAGAATACAGTGCCTGTATCAGTAAGGGACTGCATCCGTATCTGACCTGTATGGAGGATATCACTGCGCCTTACGAAATTGACTGTAAACTGAAGCTCGGTCTTCAGGAAATTCCGCTTGCCCAGGTTGTCGGAACCTTTGCGGAGGGACGTTCGAACGCATTTGCCCGAAACTTTATGCCAATTCTTGCAAAGGACAGCGAATTTGCCCGCAAATGGGTTAATCTTTATGAATCCATGCTCGAAGAGGGACTGCGCGACCCGATTATTGCCTACGAATTTCTGAACAAATTCTATGTTCAGGAGGGCAACAAGCGTGTCAGCGTATCGAAATACTTCGGGGCCGTAACAATAGAAGCACAGGTAATCCGCGTCATTCCGAAGAAGAATGATTCCAAAGAAATTCAGCTTTATTATGAGTTCCTGGATTTCTATGAGAAGACCGGCGTCAATTATCTGACATTTACCAAAACAGGAAGCTACGCCATGCTTCTAAAGGAAATCAATGAAGACCCTTCCTTTGAATGGAATGACGATTATGCCATGGACCTTCGCTCCCTTTATGCAAGATTCCGCAAGGAATACCTCGCGGCCGGCGGAGAAAAGCTCAATATAACAACAGCGGATGCTCTCCTCGTATATCTGCACATATTCGGTTACGAGGCTACGAAAAATGCCACCGCCGCTACTCTCTCCCGCAATATTACCCGTGTTTGGAGCGAGTTCCGTGTCTATGCGAAGGAAAGGCAGGCGACCATTTCCCTGAATCCCCTGGAAGACCCGAAGAAACACGTTCTTTCGGATGTCTTCTCCGGATTCATACCGCAGAAGACGCACGCTGCCGCATGGCTTTATGAGAAGAATACGGAAGTCAGCGCATGGTGTTACTCACATGAACTCGGTCGTGAACACGTCACTGATTTGTTCGGCAGCAGGATAGCGCTGGATCCCTTTTATAACATTACTCCCGACAAGGCTGAAGAAGCCATTGAGGATATCATCCGTCAGGGATACGATATTATATTTGCCACATCCGCGCAGTTTATCGCCGCCTGTGCGAAGGCTGCCATCGCACATCCCGATGTGAAGATTCTTAACTGTTCTTTGAATACGTCATATAAGCACGTCCGTTCCTACTATCTGCGTACCTATGAAGCCAAATATCTGATTGGCTGTATCGCAGGAGCCATGGCGGACAACAATCGTGTCGGATATATCGCGGACTATCCGGTATTCGGCTCCGCCGCAAGCATCAATGCATTTGCCCTGGGCGCTCAGGCCGTGAACCCGCGCTGCGAGGTGTTCCTCGAATGGTCCACACTTAAGAATCATACCCCCGGTGAGGATTTCGATGCCAATGATGTGCAGATTATCAGTAACCGCGACTTAATAGCACCGGCACATGCCAACCGTGAATTCGGATTATATCAGAAAGGCGAAACTCCGATTAACTATGCGATGCCGGTATGGCATTGGGGGAAAATGTACGAGGAAATTCTTCGAAGCATCCTAAAGAACAACTGGAAGGATGAGGAAGAATCCGTCGGCATGCACGCGTTGAACTACTGGTGGGGCATTTCCTCCGGTGCGATTGATATTATTACATCACTGAAGCTGCCGCCGGAGCTTCTGAAGCTTACCGAGGTTTTGAAGACCGCCATTGTAAATCGGACGCTCGTTCCGTTCTCCGGTCTTCTTACTTTTCAGGACGGTTCCTGTCTGGATGCCGGCGAGGGCTTATCTCCGGAAGGGCTGATTCGTATGAATAAGCTTGTTTCGGGAATTCACGGATTCATTCCCGGTCCCGAGGACCTAAGGGATGAATTCCACGAGTTTATGACGGCTCAGGCAATATTCCGTCCGGAAGCAGAGACACAACTGTAAATTATGGGATTATCTCTTCGATTTGGAAGTTACTTTCTGCCGAAGAGCAAATTGAAAACTATATTGGATTTTATTGGGAGGTTTACTGTGAAGATACTTGTGGTATCTGATAAAGAATCGAAGGCGCTTTGGGACTTCTATGAGCCCGGTAAGTTGGACGACTACGACCTGATTCTGTCGTGTGGCGACTTGGCTCCGCAGTATCTGTCATTTCTTGCCACATTTACCAAGGCACCTGTCTTGTATGTTCACGGAAATCATGATGACTGCTATGATATAACACCGCCGGACGGCTGCGAATGCATTGACGACTCCGTATATAACTTCAAGGGCTTGCGCATTCTCGGATTCGGTGGCTGCATGCGTTATAAACCGGGAATCTATCAGTATACCGAGGAAGAAATGAAACGGCGCGTGAAATCCGCCCGATTCAAAATCCGTCGCGCCGGCGGTGTGGATCTTGTCCTCACCCACGCTCCCGCGGAGGGTATCGGAGACAGCGAAGACCTCACGCACAAAGGGTTCTCCGCATTTCGCACACTGATAGATCAATACCATCCCAAGTACTTCATTCACGGTCATGTTCACGCCAATTACGGGCGAAATAAGAAGAACGAAACCGACTATGCCGGCACACGCATCATCAATGCTTATGAGCGTTATGTCTTGACAATTCCCGACGAAGAATTGCAGCCCGAGACAGAATCCCGTTCGAAAAGGCGTTCCGCAATTCGGGCGACAAGAAAAGCATCCCAAACCGCGAATATGGATTCCGCTCCTATCACAGCGGAAACACAAAAAGGATAATAATACGGTGAGTCCAATGCCTTTGTTACGGAAGGCTTCCACTGCTAACCTCACCTAAAACAAAACAGGAGGAAAGGCTCATTGCCTGTATGCATCATGGGAAAAAACACGAAAAACATAGCATTTTCCGGCATTCTGGCCGCACTTTATGTCGCACTCACTCTGATAAGCGAAGCCATCGGACTCGCAAGCGGAATGATTCAGCTGCGACTTTCCGAAGCGCTGACCATTATGCCTTTTTTCACGCCAGCCGCCATTCCGGGGCTGACCGTCGGATGCTTTCTTGCCAACATACTTACCACCGGCAACGCTTTCGACATCGTCTTCGGTACCGTCGCTACCGCTCTTGGCGCAATCGGAACCTTTCTTCTGTCGCGTAAACTAAAAAAGAAGGGGGCACCCTTGTGCACCCTTCCGCCTGTAATCACGAATGTTATCATCATTCCACCAGTCTTAAAATATGCTTACGGAATGCCAAACCGTATTCTGACGCTCATGCTTTTCGTCGGCATCGGTGAGCTTGCATCCTGTTGTCTTCTCGGCGGCATTCTGTTTCATGCCCTTCGAAAATCCCCTCTTTTCAGGAACTGAGCTATCGTCCCATTATCTTTCCTGCCACGGCAAATCCCAGAAACATAACAATATCCAAGACCGCAATGGTTGCCCCCGGCGGTGTCGACCACACAATGGACAACAAAATTCCCGCTACCGAACCGACTACCGCAAGCGTTGCCGAGCAAAGAATTACAGCACGGAAACTTCGAAATACTCTCATCGAGGAAAGTGCCGGGAATATAATCAATGCAGACACCAAAAGTGAACCGACAAGGTCCATCGCAAGCACAATCACAATGGCAGTGACAATTGCAATCATCGTATTGTAAGCCGTTGTATGAAGTCCAGTACTTTTTGCGAAATTCTCGTCAAATGTAACTGCAAATATCTTACGGTAGAACAGAATAAACATCCCGATAACCAAAAGTGACAGTGCAAGGCAGATCAACACATCCTTAAGTTCCAGCGTTACCAGTCCCTGTGCACCGAACAGCGTGTTGCATACATCGCCGCTGATATTGGTAGTGGACGGACGAAGCGTCAGAAGGAAATATCCGACCGCCAAAGCACCTACCGAAATCATCGCAATCGCTGCGTCACCGTTAATCTTCTTACTCTGACCGGTCTTCAGAAGAAGTACCGCCGAAAGAATTGTGATTGGAAACACAAAAAGCAGGTTGCTCGTAATTCTTACCACGGAGGCAATCGCAATAGCGCCAAATGCCACATGAGACAATCCATCTCCGATAAATGAGAACCGTTTCAGCACCAGAATTACTCCAAGAAGTGCCGAGCAGAGAGCCACCAGGATTCCGACAATCAAAGCATACCGTACAAACGGATAAGACAAAAGCATACTCAGTTTCTCCATGGTGTCCTCCTTTCTAAAAGATAAAGGCGGCTCTGGTAGTGAGCCGCCTTTGCCCGACTAATAATGATAATTTATCCTTTTCCCAAGAAAAAATCAAGTCTCATTTCAAGCAGAATGAAGGTGATTCTCCTTCAAGTACTTATTCTCGAACTCTTCAAGCGGAATAGGACGCTCAAACAGGTAACCCTGTGCAGTGGTGAAACCACAGCTTGCAAGGAAATCTGCCTGTTCCTGTGTTTCAACGCCTTCGAATACTGCTTCCTTCTTAACCGCAGAAATCATATCGCACATGCAACGAACATAGTTCTGTTCCATTTCGGACTGACCAATTCTCTGAAGGAAGGAACGGCCAATCTTTACGATATTAACCGGTGCATTAATCAGCATGGAAAGAGATTCCTTACCGGAACCGAAATCATCCAGTGTAATCTGGAAACCACGGTTCTGCAAATCTCTGATGGAATCTCTCGTTCCATCTTTCTCGGAAAGAAGCATTTCCTCGTTGACTTCAATCTCAATATACTTACCGTCTACTCCATACTGCTCAGCAAGACGACTGATTCTTTCGTCAAACTTCGCGAAGCTACGGTTATTCTTACTGAAGTTAATGGAAATCGGTACCAGACGTTCTCCTGCTTTCTTCCAATCATGGAGTGCCTGCAACACATTCGTGTAAATGCAGAAGTCGAGGTCGGTAACATGACCGGTCTTCTCCAAAATCGGAACGAAATCTGCCGGATAACGATAGGTTCCGTCAGCCATCAACCAACGAGCCAAAGCCTCGGCTCCAATCAGTTCCTTTGTCTCCAAAGAGAATTTCGGCTGGAAGAATACCTCAATACGGTTATTCTTAATGGCGTTCTGAATCTCACCGGCAATTGTCTGCTCATAGTTACGCTGCTGGCGAAGTTCTTCGGAATAGATGCAATATGCACTTCCCTGCTCGTTCTTGACCTGCTTTCTTGCAAGGTTTGCGTTGTCCATGGCAAGCGGAATATCCTGTTCGTTCTTCTTCAGGAAATATACACCGCTTGAAAGCTGAATATCAATTCCCGGATATGCCTTCAACTGATGCTCAACAAATACCTTGGACCAGCTACGAAGCTTTGCAATAACCTGCTCTTTCGACTCGCCATTCACATAAATCAGGAAATAGTCGGAATGAATACGGCAGGCAAAACATTTCTTTCCTTTTCTCTGGAACATTGCCGCAAACTCACGGAGCATACGGTCACCTGCAGGATATCCGTACTTCTCATTGATATAGGAGAAATCGTTAATATCACAATAGATGACTGCATGAATCGGCTCCATCTCCGGATCTGCAAGTGTTTCCTGCAGTCTTGCACGGAAAGCGGTACGATTATAAAGTCCTGTCAGACGATCCGTAGAGGAAAGTCTGTTAATCAACATTCTGTCATTGCTGCGTTCCTTACGAATCTTCCGTTCTTCATCAATCACAGCAATACGGCCGTAAATATAGGAAACCGTGCCACTCTCATCCTTAGCGGCAATCAGGTTCACACGGCACCACTTGAACTCGCCCTCGTCAATCTTCAGACGATATTCACCTTTGCCATTTTCCCCTGTCAGCTTTACCTTCTGAATCATTTCGAGGCACTCCTCGTAATCCTCTTCATGCACATAGCTCTTCAGGTAATTCTTCTCGAGAAAATGCGAGATATTGTCATCCACACCAAGTGCACCGGAAAGCTTCACCGGAAGGTTCAAACGGTCATCCGCACAGGTATATCCGAACGGAATATCATCGGAAGCCTCCTCAAGCTGACGGTAATGGTCAAGCTGATACTTCATGGACATCTCGGCATTGATTCTCTTGGTAATGTCGGTAAATGCACAGCTGACAAGCGAAGTTCCATCCTCGTTTCTGCTTACCACAAGGGCATTGCAGTGAATCCATGCAACACGGCCGTCGAAACAGTTCACACGGAATTCAGCTTCGCAAACGCTTTCTGCTTCCAACTTTGGATCAAAAAGCTTTGCAACATTCTTTATGTCATCCGGAGACACAATCTGCGGAAGATAATTGTTATGAATGGAGGCGAACTGTTCAGCAGTATGACCGATTACCTGATAGAAAGCCTCATTTGCATAATAGACCTCAGGAACATTCTCGTTTGAGATACGACCCTGAAACTCAAAAACAGCAACACCAACCGGAAGGGTTGTCAAAAGGCCGGTAACCTGACGCTTGCGAAGCATCTCGCCGGTAACCTGTGTAATTGTAATATCAAACAGACCGTTCTTCATCATCTTCTTCTGACGGCGAACGAAGCACTGAACAGAGATAATCTGTCCCTCGGAAGTGCAGACACGATGCTCAATGCATACAACCATCTGTTTACGAATCTTCTCATCAAGAATCCGACGGATGGTTTCACGGTCTTCTTTATAAATCAGTGAAATATAATCATACTCGGTTCCATTCTTCATACGGATGCCAAGAAGCTCCTCTACACTGGGATCACAATCCACAATTGTGTAATTGTCATCATCCTGTACAGTGCAGGTGCCGAAGAAAATCTGACGTGCATAGCCGCGTCCGGCGGGAACACTCTTGGTATTTCTGTCTCCCATAAGACTGGTCAGATATTCCAACAGAACATCCTCTCCGGCGTAGGTGTTGAAAATCAGCTTCTTCGCCCTAACATGACTTGTGCAGATAAAAAGACAGGAAAGGAATATTGACCAAGTGAGTGGATATGCTCCTCGTTCAATGGAACTGACCGTCTGTCTGGTAATACCAATCAGTGCACCGAATTCCTCCTGTGATTGCTTCATAGCCTTACGGTATGTCGCAAGGTTTGCAGAAAAGATCTCCAAAAGTCTTTTCTTTTCATTTTCCTCCAAAATTATCATTTCTTTCCCCTTTCATCAGAATCATCCGATATCGGTTTTCACCACTGTTGGAATCTTCCGACTAATATTTTAACGGCCGACGAAATGTCCGAACCGCTCGCTTCATGAAATGCTAAAAATTGCAGTACCTGGAACAAAGATTTTTGCTCGCAAAACTCTGTGCGCCGAGCGCGTGTTGCGAAGAACTGTTTACAAAGCAGCAGAGCCATTAGAGTCCGAACTGCGTTCGGTGGGCTCTGCGTAGGCACTAAGGAATCCCCCCGGTAAACCGGGTCCCTCCTTAGCACAATAAGTGTGCAAATGTCTCTACCACCACTATAATCTAGATGGTCCGTCTCCGATTTCCGCAATGTAGAATGAGGCCTCATAACCAATCTTTCTTTGATATGCCTCGCCAACATTTCGGATAAATCTTTCTGTCTGATTACTATCTACTATGCTTACGGCACAACCGCCAAAGCCCGCGCCAGTCATCCTGGCGCCTGTCACACCTTCCTGCTTCCACGCCTCCGATACAAGCGTGTCCAGTTCAATTCCTGTTACTTCGTAATCATCACGAAGGGAAATGTGTGACTCATTCATCAATGCACCAAATAGGGACAAATCACCTTTCTTCAGTGCCTCATAAGCCCGAATGGTTCGTCTGTTCTCGAACACTGCATGACGTGCCCTCTTTTGAAGAACCGCATCACTTAACGTATCCTGTATCGAAAGGAATTGTTCCTCCGTCAGGTCACCAAGCGAATGGACGGGCAGTTTCGTCTGAATCTCCGAAAGTGCCTTTTCACATTCGGCACGGCGCTCGTTGTATTTCGAATCTCCAAGTCCGCGCCTCTTATTCGTATTCATAATGACAATCCGTGAACTCCCCAAAACAATTGGCGCATACTCATAGGAAAGGGTTGCTGTGTCAAGGAATATGGCATTGTCCTTCTTACCCATTGCGATCGCAAACTGATCCATAATACCACAGTTCACGCCGATATAAGTGTTCTCTGCATACTGCCCAATCTTTGCCAGTTCAATATTATCACAGACAAATCCAAAGATGTCTTTCAGAAAATATCCTGTCAATACTTCTATGGAAGCCGACGAGGACAACCCGGAGGAATTCGGAATTGTACCGTAATACAGAATATCCAAACCGCATTCCATTCGTAATCCGCGTTCCGTCATTGTCTTAACAATGCCCCTGGGATAGTTTGTCCAGCCAAGTTCTTTGCGATATTCCTTATCTGAAACAAAGCTTTCCAAAATTCCATCATCGGGAAAATTCAACGAGAAACACCGAAGTCTTTCGTCATTTCTCTTTCTAACCAGAGCATAGGTTCCGATTGTCAGTGCACACGGAAACACATGCCCACCGTTATAATCGGTATGTTCACCAATCAGATTCACTCTGCCCGGTGCAAAATATACCAAAGGCCCTGCTCCGTCACCAAACACACGGAGAAACTCTGCCTTTAAATCCAATATTGTCATCTCTTTTTATCCTTTGCGGCATCGGGATCTCTCAGAATCTGCCGCGTAGCTCTTCTTGCATTCTTCTCTTCGTACATTCTGTTATCGGCCATGGTCAACCATTCGTCTATCGTACGGTTCTCCTTCGGATCAACAACGATATATCCAAAGCTTGCCTGTACAAAATACGGTCGACCGGAACGTCTGTTATAGTCATCTAAGAATGCACGGAAACGGTTACGGTATTCGATAACCATTTCTTCGCTGTAATTCAATGCAATCACCTGATACTCGTCTCCACCGACACGATAACAGAATTCGTTGCTGAAGCAAGCCGCTGACATCGCATTGGCAATTGCTTTAAGGGCAAGGTCACCATAAGCATGACCGAAATTATCGTTAATTGTCTTCAAGCCGTCCATATCAATTCCGATAATTGCCATCGGCTGATTCATACGGCGGGCACTTTCATACATGGATGCGCATTTTAATTCAAATCCGCGACGGTTGGAGAGTCCGGTCAAAACATCACTGACATACAGACGCTGCAACTCCTGAATCAATGCCTCCTTCTTCATACTGGAACGAATCTCCTCCAATGCAGAGCAGATATTCGTTAAGAATGGTTGGAAGAAGAAGTTCGGAACCGTATCGCCTTCGAAGAGCATAATACCGTAACCGAAGCATGCATCGTGATAATGAAGCGGAACAAGATAGTAACCACAAGGTTCCTCACATACATATTCCTCGGGTAGAATCTCGCCAACCTCAAATACGTGGTCGACATGACCCAAAAGCCGATTCTCCTGAATAGCGGTTCGCAGATGCACCATAGGCGTAAAGCCCTTGAATTCCTCAGGTTCCTGATTACGCCAATCGTAATCGTTCAGCATCAGATAGAAATCGCGAACATTATCATTCTGGCCGATGAAAGAATAAATAACATTATTCAATTCGTCGATATCCGAAGCCTTCTCACCGTTAATGCTCATATACATAGACTGCATAACGAAAATTCTCGCCTGCTGGTCCGCATCGAAATAATGACGGATTGCATGTTCCAACTGGGTATTGTTTCTGGCACCGCAACCGCAGGATTCACGGATAACAATATGGCTCTGAATCAGATTGATTTCAGGAACCTTCTCTCCATTCTCCATAAGATTGATGGCTTCCACGGCACGATTAGCCATCTCACGGACGTCTACACGCACAGAAGTCAATGTAGGTGCTACGGCATCCGTTTCCGTAATATCATCAAAGCCTGTAACGGCAATCTGCTGCGGTACACTGATTCCACGCCGCTGCAATTCCTGAATGACAGAAATCGCCATATAGTCATTTGCACATATAATAGCTTCCGGCATCTTCTCCCGTCCGTCAAGAAAATAGCTGACGACATCAGGTCCGACTCCTCGCCAGAAATCACCGTAGAATATATCATTCTCTGTAATGTTAATCCCATAACGGTCTGTAACACGAAGGAAGCAATTCAAACGGTTCTTCGCATCCAGATGCTCTTTCGGACCGCTCACGAAACACAGATCCCGATACCCGTGTTCCTCAATCATATGTGTGGTAATGCCTTCCATGGAATTCTCATCATCCACAAGAACATTACAGAATCCATCTATCTTACGACGCACACTGACTACCGGGCAGGTAGCGGTTGCACGAACCTTTGCAATAATCTTCTCTCTGACAGATATGGTTTCAAATGTATCTACAGCAAGAATGATGCCATCCATCTGAGAAAAATCAGGCAAATCCAAAATATAAGATTCTCCAAGATCGTAGGCTTCATTATTGCCATACTTGCCGAAGCAGGAATAAATCATCGCATAGTAGCCATACTCGTTGGCCTTTGCGACAAGCTGTTTCAGCAAAATATACTGATATTCAGCCGAGCTGCGGGATATCAGGATTGCTATCTTTTTCTTCTGCCCCAAGTTCATATCAAATACCTCTTTATGGAAGAAAATCGGAGCCTGTCCGATTTTACAAACTATATCTCCGTTTAGTATTTTACTATGAATTCGTGCATAATTCAACACAAATTGAAACTTTTTACCATTTTTCTGCAATAAAAGTGTACATTTACTTTTGATGATGGTATACTTGTTGAAAATGGTTATTGACAAAGGGGTAATATTTACTTTTATGGTACGAGACGACACCTACTATATGAAAAAAGCACTGCATCAGGCCAAGCGTGCCACAACGCTCGGAGAAGTGCCGATTGGATGCGTGATTCTTTATGAAGGACGCATTATAGGACGAGGCTTCAACCTGCGAAAGACCAAACATACAACACTTGCACATGCCGAACTGACTGCAATCAGACAAGCTTGTAAAGTTATCGGTGACTGGCGTCTCGAAGGATGCACTATGTATGTTACGTTAGAGCCCTGTCAGATGTGCGCCGGCGCCATCGTCCAGTCGCGTCTCGACCGAGTGGTCATCGGTACCGATAATCCGAAGGCCGGATGCGCAGGTTCCATACTGAACCTTTTGCAGATGAAGGAATTCAATCACCAGGTGGAAATCACAAGAGGCGTACTAAAAGAAGAATGCAGTGAAATCCTGCAGAGTTTCTTCCGCGATATGCGCGCCAGAGAAAAGAAAAACGGCGAATCCGAAGAGGAATAGCCGATATATTCTGGTTTAAGCAGCATTCTATTTTTGCATATGAGGATTGTATATGAATATCAGAGGTTTACAGAAACTGACTTTATTGGATTTTCCGGGACATATTGCCTGTACGATTTTTACGGGCGGTTGCAACTTTCGATGTCCCTTCTGCCATAACGGTGGACTTGTCCTGTCACCCGAGGAGGTTCCGGAAATTCCTGAAGATGAACTTCTCAATTTCTTAAAAAGCCGTATCGGGCGACTGGAAGGCGTTGCCATCACAGGAGGGGAGCCGACCATTCAGGCTGACCTGCCGGAGTTTCTCGGAAAAGTGAAAGCTTTGGGATTTGCCGTTAAATTGGATTCCAACGGTCAGAACCCGACGATGCTTCGGCGAATTATTGAAGACGGCAATGTGGATTACATTGCTATGGATATAAAGAATTCCAAGTCTCGCTACGGTGAAACCATCGGCATACCGAATTTCAATACCGCCAATATCGAAGAAAGCGTTCAACTCATTATGAAAAGCGGACTTCCTTACGAATTTCGTACTACATTATCAAAGGAATTGCATGATGAGGACGCCATCCGCGAAATCGGCGAATGGCTACGCGGCTGTCGTGCTTACTTTCTGCAGTCCTATCGCGATTCCGAAGAAATTCTGACTCCTAACGTATTTCACGCACCCGATAAGGATACGCTTGCGCACTATCAGGAGATTTTAAAGCCTTACATCGACAACGTAACCATAAGAGGCGTGGATTAAATATGAGAACCCAGCATATCGCTTGCGACATGCTCCGCGCCGCCGATGCGTCGCGGAGCGACATATTTCCTCTGCACAAGCGTATGCATCCTTAGCGGAGCATTTTTGTATCATAGGAAATGCAACGCTATTTCCTAATGATACAAAAAACGGTCTACATCTATGAAATCATAAATGCAGACCGTATTTTTATGCCTTAAAGCAAGCCACACTTATACTTTTTTAATATTATTGTCTATTCTGTCATCTATCACCGGTTCTTCCGGCTTTTCCGATTCTTCTAACGGTTTATCGGTTTCTTCCCCTCCGGTTCCGGCCAATACATCCTGGCTCACACCTCCGGGTTCTCCGGCTCTGGCAATAACCGCTCCCGGATACGTCATATAGCTTTCCGTATCTTTCGGAAGCTGCTTGTTCGCCAATCTTACTTCCAAATAAGACTTCACAATGGAATAGAACAGGGCAAATGTCGGCACTGCAAGAAGCATTCCGAGAAGTCCCCACAGATTGGAGAATAACATACAGGCAAAGAGTACGAAGATGGGCTTCAAACCAACCTTCTTACCAACAATATGCGGGTCCAGATAATTGCCGTCAAACTGCTGCAGTACAAGAACAAACAGTGCAAAAATCACACCATGAAGCGGCTGTACACAGAAGATGAGGATGGCACTCGGTACTCCTCCGATAAAAGGTCCGAAAAAGGGAATGACATTTGTAACACCAACGATGATGCTTACCAGTCCTTTATATTCGGCAATGCCTTCAAAAAAGCATCCGAGAATACTTGTGCCGATAAAACAAAGCATTCCGATAATAAATGAATCAAGTATCTTACCAAGAATAGCCGTGGCGAAAATGTTATTGGCCTTATGGAATACCTGAACCGTATTCTTGGCTGCCTTTTTAGGAAGTAACGCAAACAGAATCTTCTTTGCCATACCAATAAGGTATTCCTTGTCTTTCAACAGATATACAGAGAAGATCAATCCGATAATCAGATTAAATACGAAGCGGGCTACCCATGCCACACTGCCGGCAACCAGCTTTGCCCCGTATTCAAGAATAACGTTCAATCGGTCATCCAACAGGGTCTGTACACCTTCCGTGATAGAATCAATAACAGGAAGCATAACGCTCTCAACCGTTTTATTTCTTGCTAGAAGCTTTTCCAAAGAAGCCTGAAGATAATCCGCATATTCCGGAAGATTGGTTGCGAGTGTTCCGATACTGGATATGAATTCCGGAATAATCGCCGCAAAAAGAAGGGTAACCAAAGCAAGGGCAATCAGTATCGTTACAAGAATTGCATAATTTCTTGCTTTTCCGCCAGGTGCTTCGTCTTTCGTTTCCTCTTCTGTACCGGTTGTCGTCTCTTTCTTCTTTCGTCTTCTTGCTCCCATTTTCTTAAAATTCTTCTCGAAGAACTTTACAATCGGATTCAGGAGAAATGCAATGACAAATCCTACAATTGCAGTGGTAATTGCACGAATCACTCTTTTCAGCCCGGCTGCAAGTAAAGGAAGGGAGTGTAGCGCATAGTAGAATACAAGCACTGCGGCAAGTACCAAAAAGGCTGCCGTCGCCTGTGCCTTATACTCCTTTGCGCTCTCAAACCTTTTACGAAAAGCAGACTGGTCTTCTTTTCTTCTCATCGGATGGTTATTCCCGTTTGGACATTCCTTCCGCTCTTCCGGACCCCCATCCGGCTTTCTTCTCTCTCTCATTCTGTTCTCCTCTTTTGTGTTACAGGATGAAACCCTATATGATTCCATTCAAAAGCCAACCATTCATCAATGAATACTATGCCCACGGGTTGGCTTCATTTGCTGTCTTGATGCTCATCAAAAGTCCCTGCCAGTTATTGATAAACCATTCGTTGGTCGAAGCCTTAAAGCGAACGGTTACCTGGCGGTCGCTGTCAGCACCGCCGCTCGGAATGAACAGACTGATATATCCGCTGTTCTGATTCTGATAGCTGTAAATATTGTCGTGTACAGTAATCGTATACGGCATAGACGGTGTGTAATTATTCTCCGGAGTGGCTCCTTTAAAATAAGACTTAACCGTATATTTCGCACCGGCGCCGGCGAACTGTGTCTGTACCAACTGAAGGTCACGATTTGCAACCTCATCCGGACCGTTCAGGAAATCCATCATCAGTGCAAATTCCTGCGGATTATTCTCATATGCGTTCAATGCAAGTACAGCAAGTGCACAAATCTCAAACGGATCAGCAGGGTTCTTCTGAAGTGCTTTCAGTTCTGCCAATGTGGTCGGTAATGTATCAAAGGTAAAATCTCTGGAAATGGCATGGTAGTCATTCTCCACTGTCTTGATAAGGGAGTTGCCAACCTGATTGGCCACCTTCTGCTCGGCCTGATTTACCGTCTTTCTGGTTGTTCTTTCAACAGAACGTTCAACGGAACGAACCGTGCTTTTCAATAATGAATCCAATAAACCCATACGTAACACTCCTTCGATATTAGTTCATTGCCGGCAGAACACCATAGTCCTGCCGGCAAACAATACTTTTTATTGTACAATAAGGAATATATTCCCCTATCAAGCAAAACAATCCGTTACAACTTACTTAAGCAAGAGGCTTACCGCACTGAGGGCAGAACTTCGGGCTCTGTCCTTCCGGAGCTTCATAACCGCATGCTGCACATACAACCTTCTGTGCCACAGGCTTTGCAGTTCCGCAGTTCGTACAGAAGTTGCCGCTTACGGATGCACCACATTTAGGACAGGTCCATGCACCTACGGGAGCAGGCTTAGCGGTTCCGCAGTTTGTACAGAAGTTACCGGTTGCAACACTACCACACTTAGGGCATGTCCATCCGTCTGCTGCAGGCTGTGCCGGCTGAGCGGGCTGCTGAGCAGCGCCCATAGCATAAAGATTAGCTGCGGTCTGCTGCATTCCCATACCATTAACCATTCCAACACCCATCATACCCATTGCTGCGCCGTTCGGGTTCTTTGCTGCTGCAACAACTGCTTCAGCATTTGCTCCAACGGTAGCTGCTGCGCCCATAGTAGGATCCTTGTAGATAGCCTGTCTCTGAGCGGTCTTAATCATTTCGGCATCCTCATCAGGAAGCGTAACGGTACCAAGAGCCACATTCACAACGGTCAAACCACGGAAGCTTCCCCATTTTGCGGAAAGTGCTTCATTCATAGCTACTTCAAGGTCTGTGTTATGTGCAATAATCTGGTTCGGGCGAAGTTCCATATCGGAAAGCTTTGCAAGAGCCGGCTGCAATGCGCTGATGAACTCGGTCTTCAGCATATTGTCAAGTTCGGAACGGCGATATTCACCGGAAACATTTCCGCATACATTGGTATAGAAAAGAAGCGGGTCAGCAATGCGGTAGGAATATACACCTGCACAACGAAGAGATACATCGATATCAAGACCGATCTTGGAATCTACAACACGGAAAGGAACCGGATTAGCGGTACCGAATTTGTTGTCCAGGATTTCCTTGGTATTGAAGTAGTAAATTCTCTGATCCTTACCGGTATCGCCACCGTATGCAAATCTCTTACCGATTGTTTTGAAGGTATTCAGAATACCCTGTCCAAGACCACCGGTGAAGATGCTCGGCTCTGTAGAGGAATCCCATGTGAATTCACCGGGTTCTGCACAGAACTCAACAACCTTACCCTGCTCAACGATAATCATTGCCTGTCCGTCTGCAACCGCAATACCGGAGCCGTTGGAAATGATGTTGTCATTACCCTTTGTATTGGAAGAACGTCCGCTGATCTGCTTCTGGCCCTTTGTTACAAGAACATCCTTGTCCATAGCCTCACAATAGAAAAATTCCTTCCACTGATCTGCAAGCGTACCGCCTGCTGCGCCCAAAAATGCTTTAATAAGTCCCATAATGTAATACTCCTTTCAAAATAAACATTTAGTTTGTTTTTTTCTCTCTTGAAATCTTGGTACTGATATACCGGTCATTGGTCTTCGTTACCTTAAAGCTGTCCTTCACAACATAATTTTCAGCACTTCTTGCCTTCGTTACATTGTTCATTCCAGACTTCATAATACCGATTGTAATCAATGCGATAATCAATCCCACAATAGCGGCACCGATGATTCTCTTAACATAGTATCCGGTGTCCTTGGTCTTTACTGCTTCCTCGCTGTCATCCGCTTCCTCAGCCTCTTGATTCGGAACGATAACATCGGAACAGATTCCGTTCTTTCCGGCAGAAGTCTTTTTCGAAGCAGCATATGCCTTCCCCGGTTTTACCACCGTAAACACCCCGCACAGAAGCAGCGTTAATACGGAAAATAATACTAATTTCTTCATTGCGCCACCTCCTACAGAAGACACAGGAGCGCTGCCAGAACAGCGGTCACACCGCCGAACACGCCCCAGAAATATGCGTTCTTACGTTGCTTACTGATAGGAAGTTCACCTACCATCTTACCGGTCTGTCCGTTAATTGCGTAACGGTATTCTTTGTTTCCGTATTTACAGTTGATGATGTAAACAGGAAGGAGAACGTATTTAACAGAAGGCGATATCAGAGAAAGGTCGGCATTCGTTGCCTGTACCTCGGTATATTCCGACGTTGTTCTGAAGAAGTTATCCTTTGCGCTTTCCTTCATCAGTTCCTCGGCCCGTCCGATGCTCGCATCGGGATCCTGGTCAAAACGGTCCGCAAGATATCCCGAAAGGTATGCCGGCTGAAAATCAACAATTTCCTTGAAATCGTAAGGTCCAACGGATTCCATCAGAGCGTCATCCATCTTCTCGGCGCCGTCAACAGGAACATTGGCAAATGCAATGCTTCCTTCACGTTCCAAAGAATATGTCGTTGTTTCCTTCTCGCGATATTCACCGTCATTACGCTCAACAATCTTCTTCGCGTCATAAACGACACTGCCTCGAACGGTTCCGTCGAACAGCCAGAAGGGCACATACACACCCTGTGTCTCACGAATTCTCTTCTCGGTGAAGAAGTCTCTCGGAAGAAGTTTCTTGCCTTTTCCGAAATTCCCGATGATTTCCTTCATCTTATCCTTCGTAATCTTAAAGGGAATTACACCATTCGGTCGAAGTCCGCCGTCAAATGCATCGTTCACAACCACCTCACTGTCACAATAAGGGCAATGCGTAGCTGCTGTTGTTCCATCGGTAAGTATCTCCGCCCCACAGAATTTGCAGATATATACCTTTGCTTCGCTATCGGTATTCTTCTTAAGATTGCTCTTCCAATCTCCCCAGTTAAAGGTTGATTTTGCAGAATCCTCTCCGACCATTGCCTTCACATCTGCAAGGTCATAAAGGTTACCGCAGGAAGCGCACTCCAGCTTACCGCTGGAAGCACCGTATTGCAAAGCGGAACCGCAGGCAGGGCACTTATAAAAAGTATTGTCCATTCCTACCTCCCAAGTATGCTCATAGTAAGTTTATTTTACCAAACACTGACTTATTTTTCAATATATTTTTCTTTACCGTTCCATATAGTGCCCGATGAAAAATTCTCCTGCATTTCTTGTGCAAATTGTATAATCACAAGTCAAAAAGTTGCCATTTTTTACAATGCCTTTCTATTGACATTTTACATAGGAGAATACTATAATTGTGCTATGGGTCAGAAGGAATCCTCTGACCCGATTTTTTCTCATTCGGGGATATCCCCCGACCACACACTATATTATTTTCTAAGGAGAAGAACACTTATGAAAAAGCTTATTGCACTGCTCCTTTCTCTCGTAATGGTATTTTCCATGACTGCCTGCGGCGGTACCGAAAAGGAAGAGGGAAATGCGGAGTACAAGAACGTTAAAGTCGGCCTCATCTGTCTTCACAATGAGCAGTCCACTTATGACCTCAACTTCATCAGCGCTATGAAGGAAGCTTGTCAGGAACTGGGTATTCCCGAGAGTCGTATGATTATCGTAACCGGTATTGATGAAAGTACCGCTTGCTATGAGGCTGCAAAGGATCTCGTTGACCGTGGTTGCAACCTTATTATTGCCGATTCCTTCGGCCATGAGGATTTCATGATTCAGGCTGCTAAGGAATTCCCGAAGGTTCAGTTCTGTCACGCAACCGGTACCAAGGCTCACACCGAAGGTCTTTCCAACTACCACAACGCTTTCGCGAGCATTTACGAAGGTCGTTATGCAGCCGGTGTTGCAGCTGGTCTCAAGCTCAACGAAATGATTGAGCAGGGTAAGATTACCGCTGACAAGGCTGTTATGGGTTATGTTGGTGCTTACACTTACGCTGAAGTTATCTCCGGTCTGACCTCCTTCTATCTTGGAGCTAAGTCCGTATGTCCTTCCACCACAATGAAGGTACAGTTCACAGGTTCTTGGTATGATGAAACTGCCGAGAAGGAAGCTGCTGACAAGCTCATCAGCGAAGGCTGTGTATTGATCAGCCAGCATGCCGACTCCATGGGTGCTCCTACCGCATGTGAGACCAAGGGTGTTCCGGATGTATCCTACAATGGTTCCACCGTTGCTTCCTGCCCGAACACCTTCATCGTATCCTCCAGAATTAACTGGGCTCCTTACTACAAGTACTGCATCAACTGCGTAAAGGACGGCAAGGCTATTGCTGCTGACTGGACCGGCGGTTTCGCAGAAGGTTCCGTAGAGCTTTCCGAGATTAACGATAAGGCTGCTGCAGCAGGTACCAAGGAGAAGCTTGATGCTGTTGTTGCTGACCTCAAGGCTGGCAAGATTAAGGTATTCGATACCGCTACATTTACCGTTGACGGTGCTGCTCTTACCACCTACACTGCAGATATTGATACCGACGCAGATTACACTCCTGATACCGAAGTAATCAAGGATGGTTATTTCCACGAGTCCGAGTACCGCAGTGCTCCTGCATTCGACATCAAGATTGACGGAATCACATTCCTGAATTCCGCATTCTAAATTAATAGCATATTACAACATATTGGCTTCAGCGGGGCGATTGATTCGCCCCGCTAAAGTTGATTTTATGGAAGTTATTTTTAGCGATACACTTATCCATTTTCGACAAATGCAACGCTAAGAATAGAATCTTTACAGGAGGTTACATCGTGAGCGAAACAACCGCAGTCTCCACAGACAGTCAGGTAAAAACGGACAGAAAAACCGTTCCCGCCATTGAATTGCGGGACATCACCAAAACATTCGGTGAAGTAGTTGCCAACAGCGGCATCAATCTTTCCGTATACCGTGGCGAGATCCTTTCCATTCTCGGTGAAAACGGAAGTGGAAAAACCACACTTATGAACATGATTTCCGGTATTTATTTCCCGGATTCCGGTCATATCTTCATCAACGGAGAAGAGGTACTGATTAAGTCTCCGAAGGACGCTTTCCGTTACAAAATAGGAATGATTCATCAGCATTTCAAATTAATCGACGTCTTCTCTGCAACCGAGAATATCGTTCTTGGTATGAATGACGATCACTACGATCTCACCGCTTACGAAAAGCGTGTGCAGGAGATTTGCGACCGTTACGGTTTCCACCTCGATCCGAAAAAGAAGATTTACGATATGTCTGTTTCCGAGAAACAGACTGTTGAAATTGTTAA
This sequence comes from Lachnospiraceae bacterium, assembly GCA_045627305.1. Taxonomy (GTDB): domain Bacteria; phylum Bacillota; class Clostridia; order Lachnospirales; family Lachnospiraceae; genus ISDg. The sequence continues at coordinate 3,547 of JAZQNM010000068.1, read as the reverse complement.
AGTTTTGTATCGCGGTGCCGATATTCTGATTCTGGATGAACCCACTGCCGTTCTGACTCCGCAGGAAACCGAAAGACTTTTTGACGTACTTCGGCGTATGCGCGAGGATGGCAAGGCCATCATTATCATTACACACAAATTACACGAGGTTCTTTCTCTTTCTGATAAGGTTGCAGTTTTATGTAAAGGAAAGTATGTCGGTACAGTTGTTACCGCTGAGACTAACGAATCCCAACTCACCGAGATGATGGTTGGCGAAAAGGTAAGCCTTAACATAAAGAGAAGTGAGCCGAAGAACCCTGTCCCGAGGCTTCTTGTAAACGGACTTAACTGCAAAAACGAATATGACATTCCTGTCCTTAAGAATGTATCCTTTGAGGCCCGTAGCGGTGAAATTCTTGGAATTGCAGGAATCGCAGGAAGTGGACAGCGTGAGCTTTTGGAGTCCATTGCCGGATTGGTTCCGCTTGAATCCGGTGAGATAACCTATGTAACTCCTGAGGACAACAAATCCATTAATCTCCGCAACAAATCGCCTCGTCAGATTCGTGAACTCGGCGTCCGTCTTTCCTTTGTCCCCGAGGACCGACTCGGTATGGGACTGGTCGGAAATATGGGTATCACGGACAATATGATGCTTCGAAGCTATCAGAAGGGTTTCGGCGTATTCTTGAACCGTTCCAATCCAACTGAGCTTGCAGAACATGTCATCAGTGATTTACAGGTTGTTACACCCGATGTAAAAACTCCGGTACGGCGACTTTCCGGCGGTAATGTGCAAAAGGTTCTGGTTGGTCGTGAAATCGCTTCCGCTCCTACCGTACTGATGGCAGCTTATCCGGTTCGAGGACTTGACATCAATTCATCCTACACAATATACAACCTGATGAACGATCAGAAAGAAAAGGGCGTCGCGGTTATATTTGTCGGAGAAGACTTGGATGTTCTGATTGAACTCTGTGACCGCATTATCGTCCTCAGTTCCGGACAGATTTCCGGCGAAGTTGATCCGAGAGTTGAGCCTGTCGGAACCACTGTTAAAGAACAGATTGGTCTTCTGATGACTAAGAAAGTATCCGAAGAAACTTTGGATGAAACGAAGGAGGAGCAGCATGGCTGACGAGAAGAAACAAAAGAACATTCGCGAACCGCTCTTCCATATAACAAAGAGAAGTCATATGCCACTGGGCAAATCCCTGATGATTCGGGCGATCGCCATTGCAGTCGGACTTCTGATTGTATGTATATTCGGATTTTTGATTGTTGGCTGGGATCCGTTCCGTATCTTCTCCACCATTATTGACGGAACCTTCGGAACCGAGAACCGCCGCTGGGATTTGTTTGAAAAAGCAGCGATTCTGCTTTGCATTTCCCTCGCTGTTACTCCTGCATTTAGAATGCGTTTCTGGAACATCGGTGCTGAAGGACAGACCCTGATTGCATGCCTTGCATCCGTAACCTGCATGCACTTCCTAAGTGACAAGCTTGCCAACCCGGTATTGCTTCTTGTAATGCTTTTATGTTCCGTAGCCGCAGGTGCTATCTGGGCTTTGATTCCTGCTATATTCAAGGCCTTTTGGAATACCAACGAAACGCTGTTCACTTTGATGATGAACTATGTTGCCACGCAGATTACTTCCTATTTCGTATATATCTGGTCGGTACCGAAGGGCTCCGGTCACATCGGCATCATCAATGCCACAACGAAAGCAGGATGGATGGTTCCTCTCGCTGGCAAGCAATACCTGATGAATATCCTGATTGTCATCGTTATGACTATCAATGCTTATGTATACCTGAACTTCAGTAAACATGGCTACGAAATTTCCGTTGTCGGCGAAAGCGAGAAAACCGCCCGCTACATCGGCATCAATGTAAAAACGGTTATCCTTCGTACCATGATGATTTCCGGTGGTATCTGCGGTCTGGCAGGTTTCCTGATTGTTGCCGGAGCAGACCATACCATTATAGCGAACTCTGTAGGCGGTCAGGGATTTACCGCAATTATGGTTTCCTGGCTTGCCAAATTCAATCCGCTTGCGATGTCCTTCTTCGCTTTCCTGATTGCCTTCCTCGGAAAAGGAGCGAAAGAAATCACGACGCTCACCGGGTTGGATTCCTCATTTGCCGATATTGTCAGCGGTCTGGTAATCTTCTGTATTATCGGCTGTGAGTTCTTCATAAACTATTCCATCAAGTTCCGTAAGAAGGAAAGTAAGACTGAAAAGGCTGCAGCACCTGTAATCGAAAGTGCAGCAACCGAAAAGCCGATTCCAGAAGAGGAACCGGAATCCGACAACGAAGCACCGACAACCGATGAAACACCGGTAGAAAAGGAGGAAACGAAATGATAGCATTTGCCTTTATTCGAAGAGCTGTTATGCAGGGTATTCCGCTTCTCTACGGTTCCACCGGAGAAATCATTACCGAGAAGTCCGGTCACTTGAACCTCGGTATTCCCGGCACTATGTATATGGGTGCCATAGGCGGTGTCATAGGCGGATTCTTCTTTGAACAGTCCGGTGCAGATTTCAGCAAATGGTATATAAAAATCCTTGCGATTCTGATATCCCTGTTCTGCTCGCTTGTATTCTCCTGTCTGATGGGATTGATTTATTGTTTCCTTACCGTTACGCTTCACGCCAATCAGAATGTAACCGGTCTTGCACTGACAACCTTTGGTGTAGGTATGGGTAACTTCTTCGGCGGTTCCTTGATTAAGATTTCACATGCCGATGTTCCTTCCGTTACACTTACTAAGACGAGTGAGTGTTTCGCAAAGCATTTCGGTTTCGTTGACAAGTTGAATGAAAGCGCTGCCAACGGCAACTGCCCCAAGATTATTGCTGAACTTGTGGCAACCATCTTCTCTTACAGTTTCCTTGCATACTTTGCCGTAGCACTTGCATTGATTGCATCCTATGTATTGATGAAGACGCGTGTTGGTCTGACACTTCGTTCCGTAGGTGAGGATCCGGCCACAGCAGATGCTGCCGGCATCAATGTTAACCGTTATAAATATATTTCAACCTGTATCGGCAGTATGATTGCCGGTCTCGGCGGATTATATTACATTATGGACTATGCAACCGGCGTATGGTCAAGCGACGGCTTCGGCGACCGTGGATGGCTCGCCGTTGCACTTGTTATCTTCTCACTTTGGAGACCGAATCTCGCAATCATCGGTTCTTTCCTGTTCGGCGGACTTTATATTGTACATAACTACATTCCGAACCTGTCCATGCAGGCAATGGAACTCTTCAAGATGTCTCCTTATGTAATGACTTTGATTGTACTGATCTTCGTCAGCATCAAGGAAAAGCGCGAAGCACTTCCTCCTGCACATCTTGGGCAGAACTACTTCCGAGAGGAACGTTAGAAACGCTTATAAAAACTAAAAATAAAGAAAGGGGCTGTGAAAAAATGTGAAAACATTTTTCGCAGCCCTTGATTTTGTTTATGGCTTTCTTTCACTTCATCTTTTTCGTTGATAAATGAGCACACTCCCCCTACCCCATGGGATTCATCTGCAAATGCTCTATGCGGC
>JAZQNM010000067.1:0-5962 GCA_045627305.1 Lachnospiraceae bacterium | reverse complement strand
GTCAGTGAAATAATCAATTCAATAATTTCAAACGGATTTTGTCTGAAACGTTTTGATGAATATCCTTCCTGGGAAAATGACAAGCTGCCGGGAGAGTTTGCGGCTATAGGAATTAAGGGGCAGACAGGAGAATGAGTATTTCCTGAAAGACCCACCTAAATTGGTGCATCGTTCAACAGAAAAGGCCCTATGTGAAAAATTATTGGAATATTTAAGATAATAAGCCGTTTTGCGGACAGGCAAAAGGAATTCTCTTGAAAGGAGTTTAAATTTGGGAGAACTAAAGTTAGTTGAATTAAGACAAAAACCGGAAATAAAACAAGTGGCGGCCGAATGGTTTCACAGCAAATGGGGAGTGCCGACAGAGGCATACCTTGAATGTATGGATGACTATTTGAGCGGTAAAACGGAATATGGCTGGTATTTGTGTTTTGATGAAGAAAAGATTGTCGGAGGTCTTGGTGTTATAGAAAATGATTTCCATGACAGAAAAGATCTGACTCCGAATGTATGTGCCGTATATACCGAAGAAGCATACAGGTGCAGGGGAATCGCAGGAAAACTTTTAAACTTTGTTGTCGATGATTGCAAATCCAAAGGAATAGATACGTTGTACCTGGTAACCGATCACACGGGTTTTTACGAAAGATACGGATGGAAATTTATGTGTATGGCGCAGGGGGACGACGAACCCGAAATGACCCGGTTATATATTCATGAGTCGGGGGAAAAGACTTATTTTTAAGTGCCGGGTATATCAAGAAAGACGCCGTTGATTTTATTAACGAATTTACGGAATACGGTTCCAATATTAACAAAACGGGCGGAATTCAATCGTTTTTGGATGAATATGAAGGGTGGCTTACGAAGCTTGAAGCGGATTATGTAAAAAAACCGTGAGAAGACGGAGTACCGGCCGGAACTTACTTTCTTGTAAGAAATACTGACAAGAAAATAGTAGGAATGATAAACATCCGTCTTGCACTGAACGAAACTTTAAACAATAAGGAATGATTAATTTATGTGAGGGGAAAATGAAAAAAAGAAAAATTATGATTTTATCTTTGGCAATGATGATGGCAGTTTCATTTTTGTCGGCGTGTGTAAAGAATAATCCTGATGACAATACTGACAAAGAAAAGTACTATCCGCCCAAAGACGATACAGAGATAGTGGATGATACTGACGCGGTGGGGAAAGGAATAGTGATTTCCGACATGACGCTTTTTTCCGTAAACGGAGACAACGGAAAAGATGACGATAACGAAATCATGGATCTTATCGCCCAAAAGACCGGTGTTCGCGTTAAAGATATCAATTCTACCGGCCAAACAGACGAATATGCTGCGGTTCAAGCACTTCTTGAATCCGATGAATTGCCTGATTTTGTTGATATAGGCGACAGCATGAAAGAACTTTATGAGAGCGGTAAACTGGTTGCCTGGGATAATTATCTTGAGAAATATCCTAACCTTAAAGAGATGTATACGGACGAAGAGTGGGATAAGTTTCGTATGGAAGACGGCCATATTTATTGGGCTGATATTTCGGATCAATACTATAAAGAAGATACTAACACCATTCACGACGGTGAAGCATTCTGGATTCAGGCACGCGTGCTTGAGGCATATGATTATCCGGAGATAAATACGCTTGACCGGTATTTTGAAATTCTTGAAAAGTATGCAAGCGAATATCCTACGCTTCCCGACGGCACAACGGTAATTCCGTATACGTGTTATTGCGACGACTGGTATTATTACAGCATAGAGAATGCTCCCATGTTTTTGGATGGTTATCCGAATGATTATTGTTGCATCGTTGATTTTGAAGACGACAAGACGAATCCCCAAGTGGTTGATTACAACACAACTCCTACGGCAGAGAAATATTTCAGAAAACTGAATGAAGAATATAACAATGGCATTATTGACCCTGAGTTTGCTTCACAGACCGGAGAGGATTATATTGAGAAGCTTTCCTCGGGTTGCGTTCTCGGTATGTGTGATCAGTATTGGAATTTCTCTTACGGCATTAAGGAATCTTTCTCGGCTTCGCGTACGGCTTCTGACGGTTCTTCATTTTGCCTTGCCGATCTCGGCTGCGATTATGTACCGCTCGGGCTTACGATAGATGAAGGCATGGAACAGCAGTGGCATACATACGGAGGATATACGATTGACGCGAGCTCCGGTATTGCGGTTACAACAAGCTGCGAGAATCCGGACCTTGCTTTTGAGTTTATGAGCCGCCTGCTTGACCAGGATATTCATGATCTTCGTTTCTGGGGTGTTGAAGGAACGGATTATCTTGTAAACGATAACGGAATGTATTACAGAACACCCGAAATGCGAGATAACTGGAACAGTGATGAGTATAAGGCAAAACATACTTGCGAGTACGCTTGTTTGCCTCAGTGGTTGGGAATGAGCAGAGACGGCACGAATTGTATGCAACCTTGTGAACAGCCTTCGGAGTTTTTGGCCACATTGCCAAAATCGGTTTCGGATTGTTTACAGGCATACGGTTGCGGTAACTACGTTGACATGATTGGTTCAAGCAAAGTTTACGCAAACGAACTGCCGTGGTTTTCTCTGTCTTCGTGGTTTGAAAGCAGCAGAATGGATATAAGTGAAGAGGGAAGCGTTGCATGGACAAAAATGAATGAGACTAAGCACGAGTGGCTTCCTAAAATTATTATGAGCAAGAACTTTGACGGAGACTGGAAGGCTTATCTTAATGCGTATAACGCCTGCAATCCTCAGCGGTTCTTTGATGATGCACAGAATGAAGTTGATGAAAGAGTTGGGAAAGCTTTGGATAAAATGGAAAGATAGTATAGGGGAAGAATGAAAAGAAAGTACGAAATACTTATTATTACAGCATGTCGCAGCAGCTTGCCTCTTACTCCTGACTGCTACCATAATAATGTGCTCACTTCATCCTCCTCAACAGTCTCGACATCAATACTCTCCGGAAACAATACTATAACTTTCTTATCGCCACCAACAATTCTGAGTTCACTAAAATCATCCGTAAAGGTTATCTTTTCAAGATTGCTTCCGTAATTGGTATACAACGAATCAATAGACGTTTTATTCAGAAAATCAATCACGGAAGAATTCGTATAATCCAACGGATTGGCATAAACATACAGGGTGAAATAGGAATTATCCTCCAAACCTTCAAAGGAAGTGAGCTGATTATGGGAAACATCCACTACACCTACCGATTCGCAGAGAATCGACTCTATTCCCTTTAAGGAGCTCAATTTATTATGGGATAAATCAATCTCAGATAATTCAATATTCTCCAAGTCGTTCTCAAGTGTTTCCAAGCCGCAGTCAGACAGTCTGAGACTATACAAACCCTTCATCTTTTGTATAACGGATAAATCATTCAATGGGATTTTGCTCAGGTCAAGTTTCTGTAATTCCTTACATTCAAGGATAAATGTCAACGATAGATTCTCGATGGGATTACCGGCCAGAGACAGGTCTTTCAGCGATTCATACACGTTCGAAAGAAACACAACATCCTGAAGCTGATTGTCTGACAAATCAATCGTTTCCATTCTCTCCCAATCGGAAACGTCCTCAGAAAAAACCAGTTCTGAAAGACCACAACCACTGATGCACAGCGTCTCCACCGGTTTCTGCAGGGTATACTTTTTCATTCCCGTACAGTCTGTGATTGTCAGTGAAGCATAGCCTTCAGAATTCAATACCTGCTCCAGACCTCCGACACTCTCCGGGAGCGACATCTTGTTGAAACTAATCCTGGAAACTTTTGCAGATGGAATCAGCGTCATTTTTTCAACAGGGAAATCATCAACTTCGCTAACGGAAAGAGACTCCAGTGATTGCAGTTTCTCAAAAAAACCATAATCTCCGGCATTCATATCTTCAATTTCCAAAGTTTCCACCTTGTCCCACCAAGTCAGTTTATTCAAATCCGCGCCATTCTTCAGACTGCATTCGGATAAATCAACATTGCTGACACTCGTTAATTTATTCAAGGTATCGATATCTTCGGGATAAATATCTACCCCAATCAACACTAAGTATTCCTCATCGATATCGATCTTCTTTTCACTCTTTAATACAATTTCGATTGGTTCTTCCGGTTCGGACGACTGCCACGGCTTCAAAACGAGCAGACAGATGACAGCAGCAAGGACTACCGCAGCAACAGAAATTCCGGTTATCAAAAAGGCTTTACGGGATTTCGCGGCAGGCGCGGGCTTAGGTACAATCTGAGGTGCCGAAGCAGGATTTACAGCATACGTTAATCCGGAAACAGTCTCATTTTTCACTTCGGGTGTTGATTCGGTAAGCGGCGCAGGTGTATCCGCAGGAATGGTTTCGGATTCACCCGGTTCTCTCTTACACTCGTATAAGAAGGGCGTTCCGTACACGGTATCAAAGAATCTTTCCTTCTCGGGGTATTCATAATATGCAATGTTCTGCTGCGTGGAAATCTGCATTTCCATGCCAAGCGAAAGCTTGGTCGGTTCAAGCGTAATCGAGAAGAACCGCTTATTCCGGCTCGCCACAAAATTGACTTCCCGGCGGCAATTCTCACTGCAGACAGAATTCGGGGATGTAAAAAAGATAAATACAAAACACTTGTCGATTCTTTCCGCAATGTATTCGGGCCATTCGGAACCGGGCGTAATTCCATCATCAAACCATACACGGTAACCATCCTGATTCAGACGTTCAATAATCGGGTATACGACTTCCGAATCTTTATGCGAATAACTGATAAAAATATACGGCTTATTCCCCTCGTATGGCCTGAAATTACAAGTGAACATAGAACATACCCCTTTCGGTAAAATGATTTATCTTTCTTATTATAGCATATCGGCAAATGGAAGAAAAGAAATAATTCATAACCGTTTCTGTCAAGTAAACGGGACGGTCCTTTTCCTAGTAAAAAGATTGACAAACATCATTCTTTGAAGTATAATTACCACAACAATTGTGAAAGGATTACGCTTATGTCAGTACTTGTAATCGGAACTACATATGTCACTACAACGACCACATGCACAATTACAGCATATGGTCCTATTGGCATATAAAAAGTTCGGATTACAGAAATGGCGAAGTCAAAAATATAAGAGTTTTACTGTTTGACCACTTACCTGTTCCGGATAGGTGGTTCTTTTTTTGAAGCAAAATCATTTGCTTGCAGGGGTGATTTTGCGAGAAAGGGCAAGCGAGGCAGCGTTTGCATAAAGCATGTTAAGAAGGGAGCACAGTTTATGAGCAAAATATTTAAAGCACAGGATAGGCAGGAGGTTTTTGATTACATTCTTTCGATTACGAAGGAGAATCCTAAGATAGTAGCATTGGTGGAGGTCGGTTCGGGTTCTTACGGATATCATGACGAAAAGAGTGATCTCGATTTTGTTATCGCTTTGGATTCGGATTCTTCGATGACTGAAATGATGGACTATGTGAATGAAAGGATAGCATCCAAATATGAAATTTTGTTTTGTAAGAAGGAAGAAGCAAGTCACCTTCTTGTGATTGTGCTATCTAACCTTTTGGAGCTTGACTTCGGCTTTGGCTGTTATGAACATGCGGCAGCCAGAAAAGCGGAATTTAAGGTCTTGTTTGACAACACAGGTGTTGTTGAAGAAAAAATGGTTCAATCGAGAGCCTGGATGGATGACAGCATATATGGCAGTAAGCAAAAGAAAGATATTGAAATTGCATGTGCTTCATCATGGGCACGAATGATGCACGCAGCTGTCGCAATTTACAGAAATAATTACTTAAGAGCCATCGGTGAACTCGAAAGTATCAGAAGAGTTTACTTTGATTTGCTTGGTGACCGTTACAGACTGGAAAGCGGGAATAACCATGATATGGACAAACTGCCGCCCGAAGCGAAAGCAGATATCATGAGCACACTCGTATTTAGCAAAGAGACTAAGGATTTGTGGACG
>JAZQNM010000066.1:0-43344 GCA_045627305.1 Lachnospiraceae bacterium | reverse complement strand
GGAACAGCATTCTCAATGCCTGCAATCTGGTTATATAGCTCTGGATCATCAGATATTACATCATAATTACTCTTTATCGAGGGTTCTAAAGGATAAGCCTCAATAGTTGTATACACCAATGCTTTTGTTTTTTCATCGTTCCAGTAACTTTCATATTTCGTAAAGTCAAATGCGGCCTTGTTATCCGAAGCAGTTTCGTCAGTCAACGATTTCGCTACGGATGCTTGGTTGTTTTCTGTTTTCATGCCCGCATTTGCTTTATCGCCGCAACCCGTAAGAAGTACCGCCACTACAAATAGAGCCAGAAGAAGACTTGAATATATTACTTTTTTCATAGAAAACCTCCCACTTAACAAAAGTACCATATGAAATTGTATCAGTTACCGCCTAGTGCCTGAATAAAGCTCGTCACACATTCTTCCCCAACATAGAATGTTTTTTCAGTCCATCCGATGTTGGTTGTTACAAAACCGCCGCTGTACACACGAATTCCGATGTTCTGCTGACCAAGCAGGCGATAATCGGCTCCGATTTCAGCACACAACTTACCCAATTCTTTGTCCTGCAGGAAGTCAAAAACATCGTCTGAAACTATCAGAATCGTTGCGCCGGTGCCACGGTTCGGTGCAGTTAATATAGGATCGTTCGGCATATACGCACATCCGCCAAAGTCCGAAGGCAGTTCCTCCTGGGTAAATACCGGGATTGACTCTTCGGCAAACAACTCTTCCAGCAGCTCGCGGATGGTTCCACACGCACCGGAAACATCCCGATCCCCTGTCCCTGTATGCAGGATTATCCGGCTAAGATCGGTGTACTGCAGCAACTGCGTTCCGGCCGCAAAATCTGCATATGTATCTGCTGAAAACAATGCATTTCCATACACAAAACTCTTTTCCTCATCCGGGAACTTGACCGCAACAGCGAAAGACGGATCTATCCCGTGGATTTCATAGGCAACCACGGTTGACTGCCGGATTATCGGCTCCGGTAAACTCTGGTCATCAACGGCAACCCATGTGCCGGACAATGTAGTCTCCGATACTACCGGTCCGGTTTGACCCGTTTTTTCATCACTTACGAATACCACATCCCCGTAATCCAAGCCCGTTACGGTAAATTCCCCAAAGGATTGTCCGGTCTGCCCCTCATACACACCGGCCGAACCGGTGTATTTTACGCCGTTTATTGTCAGTTCCGAATACTTCTCATAGTTCGGCTGATCCACCCATCGCTTCGTGATACTGACACCTTCTTTTACTGTTTTATTTCCTGCCGGAGTCTGGTTCTTCAACGCACTTCCGACCGTGATCCCGACAACGGCAACCACCCCGGCTGCGATGGTCGCAATTGCTGCCCTTTGAATGCCTCGCCATTTCGACCTAGGACTGGTTTCTGTTTCTGCTGCCTCAAGCACAAAACAATCGTCAACATCCGTTAATGCTGCATATAAATCGAATTCTTTCATTCCGCTCACCCTTTCTTTTTCAGATGCTTCTGCAGTTTCTGCCGCATCGCATAGAGTTTATTCGTGACATACCTCTCGTTCTTCCCGAGCTGTTTTGCTATCTCCGACACCGAAAGGGAAAACCAATATCTTTTCATAAATATGATACGGTTTTCTTTGCTGAGTCCAATCAGGAAGGAATCGAGCGTTTCCTTTATTCCTGTATCATCATCCGCATCAAAGCAATTCGGATCCGGAATACACTCCGATAATTCCTCATAAGAAACCGTCACGATTTCTCCGCCGCGTTTTTTGCGCTTTTTTTCGCGTAGAGCGGAAATTGCCCGATTCCGGACGAGTTTGGAAAGGTATGCTTTAAGACTTATGATATTTTCCGGAAGCGCTTTATTCCACAACTGCACCAGGACATCGTTTACACATTCTTCCGCATCCTGTTCGTCCTGAAGAACACCATTGGCAATTCGCAAAAGGTATTTTCCGTACTGTGACTGGATTGCCTCAATTGCCGCTTCACGGTCTTGCCGGAACAGATCAAGAATTCGATTGTCGTCCGATGCTGATGTTGTTTCCACTTCCGACTCCTTACAAAGGGTTTTCATTTATACGCATGCGTCTACAGTTGAATTCCTCCGGATGATATTTCATCTGTAGTAACTCCTTCACCTTAAAGACGCTCTTTTTTCCAAAATGTCTTACACGAAATTGAAAAATGTTTAAATAGTTGAATGTCAAACTAATTTCTGGTTTGATATCGACTCTCCGTTTTTGCACGACTAACTTCCGGTTTGGCTCTTTTCCGCTGTTTTCCGTGTTGTTTTTTCGCCGTCTTCCGGAGTATAATTGGGGAAAATGCGGTTCCTTTCGGCAGTACAAAAAGAGACATGTTGCGCATGTGTTTTGAAAGAACATCCCGGCCGTCTGGTTTACCTCCAAAGCATCTATGCCTTTTGCCTAAAAAGATGCCTTTTTTCTCCAAAATACTCTTTCCAAACTGTTAACATTTTGTAAGTATTATGTGAATGCGCATCCCTTCCGCTTTCATTCCCGTTTCTGTTTCCATGATTGCTCTTTTTCGAGCCTATGTGAAACAAGAATACAAGAAGAGACTCCAAAAGTCTATAGAAAAGCTTAAGTTCTACATCTTATATACCAAGTGAAGAAAATATCTCGATTTTTCTGCGCTCACTCATCAACTATGAACAATGCTCACCGCTTGCGAAACTCTACGCACCGAGTGCACATCCTTAGCGGAGCGTTTTTTGTATCATAGGAAATACGACGCAATTTCCTATGATATAAAAAATAGAAGAGAGGAAATCCTCTCTTCTATCTCATAAACTTATTAGATGTCTCTCATCACTTCAGGCAATTATAGGATGCCAGAAAAGATACTCCGAAAATGAAGAACTTCAATGCAAAAATCATGTCCCCATACCCCCTTATATAGTATTTTCTTCCCTCTAAACATAGTATAGAAGAAACACTAACGGGTTGTCAACCGATTTTTATCAACGAATTAATTAAGCAAAGAACAGCTTGGAAAGCGTCATCGGATCGATGTATGCACCGTCCTTGTAAACTCTCATATTGCCGGAAGCAATCTCATCGATAAGCATTACGCTGCCATCCGGAGCATAACCGAACTCAAACTTGATGTCATAGAGGTCAAGACCCTTAGCCTTAAGATCGTCAGCAACAATCTTGGTAATCTTCTGGGTCATATCCTTGATGTCATCGTACTGCTTGCCACTCATAACACCAAGGTCGATAAGACCATCCTTTGTTACAAGCGGATCACCCTTTGCATCATTCTTGAAGGTCATCTCAACGTATGCCGGAAGATCAGCACCTTCAGCAATATATTCACCATAGCGACGGAAGAAGCTGCCTACAGCCTTATATCTGCAGATTACTTCAAGTCCATGACCGAATACCTTTGCGGGAAGAACTTCCATAGTGGTATCGGAAAGGTTAGCTTTTACAAAATGAGTCTTAATGTCAGCGGCATTAATCTTCTCAAAGAAGTACTCTGTCATACGAAGGTTTACATCACCAACACCCTCGATTGTCAATCCTACAGAGTTCTCACCGGGATCAAAAACGCCGTCCTTTCCGGTGCAGTCATCTTTGAATTTCAACAGGTAATTTCCGTTCTCCAGTTCAAATACATCCTTCGTCTTTCCTTTGTAAACGAGCTTCTTATCCATTTGCTTTCTCCTTATATTTTGATGGTATTGAATACCAATATTTTACAGAATAGGTTTACCACACGAGCATAACAGGTGTCAATATTTAATCTTCCAAAATTATATGCTAATTTTAAAAAGTTTTGCATTATATCTTCCAAAATTATGGAAAATACTACTCAAGAACCGGGTGTTTGTCGCATTTTCCTTTAATACAGAAGAAATTCCGGCCTCGTTTCATAATGCATCTCAAGCATAATATCTTCCACTTCATAACCAAGATTCAGATAACAAAGCTGTGCCGGAGTGTTGTCGCCGAATACCGTAAGCGAAGCCTCCGTTCCACCCATCTCCTTCACCTTATGAAGTGCAAACCGAAGAAGCGAAGACGCAATCCCCTTCCTCTGGTATTCCGGAATACAGAAGATATTCTCCGTAGCGTACCGATACTCCGAAACAGGCCACACAGTAACCGAAGCCACAAAAGCATCATCCTTCATGACGCTGAACACTCTTGTCTGTCCGCCTCCAAGTCTGAACCACAATTCCGACGGGCTGTCTGGAACCACATATGCCTTTCCGGAAGCAGCAATATACTGTTTCATCTTCGCCTCGTCGAATGCAATCTCCCGAATGCAAAGCCCCTTCGGCAATCGGTAATCTTCGGACAAATCCGACATATCCTCCAAATTACGGACCATAACGGGGGTACTCCGTTTAATCATAAACTCATACTGCATCAGGAATTCCAAGTAATGTGTTGCAGATGCACGACACCATGTGCGAAGAACCAGTTTTTTCTCCGGATACTTTTTCTCCATCTTATGGAATTCTTCTATCAATGCTTCGAGAAGAGCACCCGAAGCCTCAACCTCCAGCTTGTGTCCCCGCTCAGCAGTAAATTCCACATGCACGTGGCAGATATCGCAATGCTCCATATCAAGGAATGTCGGTCCGGCCGAAAGAAAGCCAAATCCTACAACATCCTCTCCTGACTTTGCCACCAAAACAGTATCCTGAAAGGTATCCCCGTGGTAGCGAACCGACAACGCCAGAATCGGATTGATTTCCACCATGCCATTATCATATTTAGTTTCGTATCTCACGATTTCCAATCTGCTCATAAGCCCTCCGTTCATTGGAAATGCAGAGTGCTTTCCAACAAAGCGAATAAGGCCCCACCAAAGTGAGGCCTAATCATTTTAATCCAGCTCAACCGTACCGGTGTACAGCGAGTAATAACGTCCCTTCTGTGCAAGAAGGTCATCGTGGTCACCGCGCTCGATAATCTCACCATGCTCCAAAACCATAATCGCATTGGAGTTACGAACGGTGGAAAGTCTGTGCGCAATAACAAATGTTGTACGGTCCTTCATCAGACGGTCCATACCATGCTCAATATGACGCTCTGTACGGGTATCGACGGAACTGGTTGCCTCATCAAGAACAAGAATCGGAGCCTTGGAAAGAGCCGCTCTTGCAATGTTAAGAAGCTGGCGCTGACCCTGTGAAAGGTTTGCACCGTCACCATCAAGCATCGTGTTGTAACCATCTGACAGTCTCATAATAAAGCTGTGTGCGGACGCTGTCTTGGCAGCCGCGATAACCTCCTCGTCCGTAGCATCCAGACGACCGTAACGGATATTCTCCATAACGGTTCCCGTGAACAGATGGGTATCCTGCAGCACCATCGCAATGTTCTTTCGAAGCACATCTCTTTCGATATTCTTAATATCCACACCGTCGATGGTAATCGTACCTTCTTCGATGTCATAGAAACGGTTCAACAGATTGGTAATGGTTGTCTTTCCCGCACCCGTCGAACCAACGAATGCAATCTTCTGTCCGGGCTTCGCATACAGGCTGATGTTCTTGAGAACGGTCTTGTCGGGATTATAGCCAAATGTGACATTTTCCATTCTGACATCCCCGCGCATCACAGGCATCGCGTCGGCTCCCTCTACATCCGGAGCTTCCGGAACGGAATCCATAACCTCGAATACTCGCTCTGCGCCGGCAAGTGCCGAGAAGAAGGTTGCCATCTGCTGCGAGAGCATATTAATCGGCATTGCAAACTGACGGGAATAGCCTGCAAATACGGTAAGTCCACCGATGGTAAGCTTCTTGGCAATCAGAAGAATTCCGCCGACACCAACGGTTACCGCATAGGAAATCTGAGAGGTGTTACCCATAATCGGGCCCATAATGCCGCCCCAGAACTGTGCCTTGAACTGCTTGTCACGCATATCGTTGTTCAAAAGGGAGAACTCCTCTACGCAACATTCCTCATGGTTGAATACCTTAATAACCTTCTGGCCGGTTACGGTCTCCTCGATGTATCCGTTTACGGCACCGAGGGCACTCTGCTGTGCTGTATAGTATTTTCTGGAAAGCTTACCAATTGCAAGACCGCCGTATGTGAAAATCGGGATAAATACGATGGTGATAATGGTCAGTATCCAGCTCGTCGTAATCATAAAGATAAATGTTCCGACCAGCGTAACAAATCCGGAAACGATAGATGTTAAGGAGTTGTTCAAAAGGACATCGATGTTGTCGATATCATTGGTAAATCGGGACATGATTTCACCGGTCTGGTGAGAGTCGAAGAAACGAACGGGCAGTCTCTGCAACTTCTCAAAGAGGTCGTTACGGATTCTCTCAATCATACCTTGGGATACAGAGAGCATCAGTCGAGCCTGCACATAGGTCGTAATAACACCAATCATATAAATGCAACCAAGCAGAATCAATGCCATAAGGACATAGGTCATTACCTCGCCGTCCTTACCAAATGCACTTACCATGTCATTGATCTTACTGTCTGCAAATTTCTCAACCACACTCGTTTTCGGAACAAAGTTCGGATTAATTGCGGCTGTCAGCTTGTTGATAATCGGTGCCAGCAGATAACCGCCGACAAGAGATGTTAACGTGCTGATAAGCATACAACAGAGAACCAGGACAAATCTGAAGCGGAAACCCTTCATATATCCTAAAAGTCTCTTAATGGATTTCTTGGCACTCTTCGGCTTTCCGCCTGCCATGCCTCTTCCTCCCCTCGGGCCGCCACCGCCGCCGGGTCCTCTCATTGCACCTTTTTTGAAGGCATTCTTCTTAGCAATGCTGTTATACTGTTCCTGTAATTGCTCTAAACTTCTTGCCATGATTAAGCCTCCTTCCCAGTCTGAGAAGCCGCAACGGTCGTTCCGGTCTGAGACTCATAGATTTCACGATATTCTTCATTACTCTGAAGGAGTTCCTCATGGGTTCCAATACCTGTAATTGCACCGTCATCCATAACGATAATCTGGTCAGCATCCATAACGGAACTGATTCTTTGAGCAATAATAATCTTCGTTGCTGCCTTCAAATCGCCTACAAACTCAGGATTCATAATCTCGTCATCATCGTCCTTCGCATTGAACGCCTTACGAATCTGTGCCTCCGTAGCAGTATCTACGGCGCTTGTCGAGTCATCCAGAATCAAAATCTTAGGCTTCTTCAGAAGTGCTCTGGCAATACACAGACGCTGCTTCTGACCACCGGATACATTCGTACCGCCCTGGTCAAGCATCGTATCGTAACCATCGGTAAATGAGGAAACAAACTTGTCGGCCTGTGCATATTCTGCCATGGCACGCATTTCCTCTGGAGACGCATTCTCATCACCCCATGCAAGGTTCTCTGCAATCGTTCCGGAGAACAGTGTGTTCTTCTGTAAAACCATTGAAACGCCTTCACGAAGGTTGTAAAGAGAATAATCCTTAACATTCACACCGTCAACGAATACTTCGCCCTCGTCACAGTCGTAAAGTCTCGGAATCATAGATACGAGCGTTGTCTTTCCACAACCGGTGGAACCGATAATTCCGACCGTTGAACCGCCTTTAATATCCAGGTTGATATTGTTCAGTACCTTTTCTTCGCTGTTCTTGTAATAACGGAAGGAGACATTCTTAAATGTGATATCACCATTTTCTACAAGACGTCCTCTTTCCTGTGCGTTGTCATCGTTCAAATCAAGCGGTTCTTCCATAACCTCCTTGATACGCTTCGCGGATGCAAATGCTCTGGAGGAGAACATCAGCATGAAGGTAATCATCATCAGAGAGGAAAGAATCTGGGTTACATAGGTCAGGAATGCGGAAAGGTCACCAATCGGCATCTTGCAGTCGAGTACCATGGGTCCGCCAATCAGAATAACCGCAACAATCGTTCCGTTCATGATAATCGTCATAACCGGAGACATGAAAATCATAACCTTGGTTGCGGAAATACCGGCGTTCTTCAGTTCTCTGTTCGCCTTGTGGAACTTCTCAATTTCAAAGTCTTCACGAACGAAGCTCTTTACAACGCGGACATTCGTAACATTTTCCTGCACCGTCGAGTTCAGTCCGTCAACCTTTGTCTGCACGCGACCGAATCTCGGGAAACCGGTACGGATGATTCCACCAACCGTAATCAAAAGAATCGGGATGGATACGGCAAATACAACGGACAACGGCGGGTTCAGGGTAATTGCCATCACGAGTGCGGCAATCATCATGCCCGGTGCACGGAGAGCCATTCGAAGCCCCATGTTAATCAGGTTCTGTACCTGGGTAACATCATTCGTCAGACGGGTTACCAAAGAACCTGTGGAGAATTTGTCAATATTCGCAAAGGAATACTTCTGAATCTTGCTGTAGCAGTCTGAACGGAGATCTGCTGCAAAGTTTACGGATGCCTTGGATGCAAAATATGCGCCTCCGACACCTCCGGCCATCATAACAACTGCCGTCAGAATCATCAGGCCCATAACGCCCAAGCTCTTGCCGTTCGTCAAAACGCCCTCGTTAGCGCTGTTGATAATGACACTGAGAAGCTTCGGCATAACTACTTCGCCGATAACTTCGACAATCATACACAGCGGGCCAATAATAAAGTAGGCCAGATATGGCTTAATGTACTTCGACCATTTCATAGTTTATATCCTTTCTTAAGGAAAATGCCATTCACATTCTCCAATATTATACGATTTCTTCAGGTGCAGCCATATCCTTCAGGTTGGCCTGCATTCTCTCAAGCACATGCATAAACGCGTCCAATTCCTCATCAGAAATGCCCTCGCACATGGCTTCATCCAGTTCTGCGAAAATCTGCTTCGTACGTTCAACAACCTCGCGTCCGGAAGCGGAAACCGATATTTCCTTTTCGCGTCCATTTTTATTCGTACGCTCTACCAATCCCGCCTTTTCCAGTTTCTGCAGTGTGACGGTTACAGCCGCAGGGCTGATTTCAAACTGCTTCGCCATCTCGGCCTGACTTGGAATACTCTCACAATGATACAGGTACATCAGCATCATGTGCTGACTTCGATGAATTCCCAGAGTGGAAAGTCTGCTTTCAACAGCCGACCGATGTGCACGGTCCGTGCTCATAAAGGTCTGAACAATTTCACTCGAAGGGTGTCGTTCGCTCATAATGTCTCCTTTATTTACTTAACGACCGGTCATAGTAACCGCTCCTAAACCTTACGCCGAGCCGGTGCGGAGGACCCCAACACCGGCCGGCATTACCATAATCCGAAGATTATGAGATGATAA
Source organism: Lachnospiraceae bacterium (assembly GCA_045627305.1). Classification (GTDB taxonomy): domain Bacteria; phylum Bacillota; class Clostridia; order Lachnospirales; family Lachnospiraceae; genus ISDg. The sequence goes on along the minus strand of JAZQNM010000066.1, from coordinate 34,102 downwards.
CGAATGAATTCTGTTGATAATTAGGCAAAAAATTAACGCGTTAATTATTAACGTGTTAATTATATCCAAGAATATAGAATTGTCAATAGGGTTTATATGATACTTTCTTTGTGTTTTTTTATTGCTTTACGCACAATATCATCCGATTTCAAATTGGTCTCCGGCATGAAAATAAACCAGCTTCTCACCCATCACAGGTTTCATAATTTCATATGCGGGGACACTCGTACAGTGTCCTGTGAAAAACTGAATTCCCGTGCCCAAAAGTTCCTCCGAAACAGCACGTATTCCTATAACATCCCTCTCATCATAGCCCTCTGCCTTCATCATATGAAAGCCACTGATTACCGCATCGGGATATGTTCCGTACAATTCCTTGTAGCGGGCAAGAATATTAAGGATTCCCTTGTGCGCGCAGCCTGAAACAAGGATGGATTTTCCATCTTCCCAAAGAACCGCATACTGCTCATGAGAAAACACATCCGGAACAAATGTACCGTCTTTCTTTTCATACAGTGTTACATTACCGGGCGGAAGCATTCGTGTTCCATTCACACCGGAGAACAATGAAAGTTCCTCATTAACCTTTGTAATCCCACTCTCACCGGTCAGTTGAAGTCCAGGTAAAGACATAATCTGCTGATCGATTCCGATGTATTTCTCGTATTCCTTCAAATTGTAATAAGGCAGATTCGCATTACTCCGAAGAAATACCGGGCCACGATATCCGCGTTCAACAAGCGGCATCATCCCGCCTGTATGGTCATAATGCCCGTGACTTAGGACAACAGCGTCCACATCCGTAACGGAGATTCCAAGAACATCCGCATTCTGAAAAGTCTTTTCGGAGGCACCGGTATCCATCAGATAACGATGCTTCTTTGTTTCAACATAAACGGAAAGACCGTGCTCACAAACCACCGGCACGGTCCCGTTCGTATCTTCAATCAAAACACGAAAAATCATATTGCTCTTCTCTCCTCGAATTGCTCAAAAAAGCTGCATTCCTTATCATAAGGCTTCACATAAAAAGTTTGGAGTCTGGCCATATTTAACTGCTTTGCCAAATCCGTCTTCCCACCATCAGCAGAAATTCGCTCCCGACAGTTAACAACATCGGCATGCCACCTTCTGATGTATTCCTCATACTCCTTCAGATTGGGAATTCCAAGCCACTTCTCAATCTTCACCTTAGACTTATTCGGATAGGGACACTCATCAATCTGCAGATAATAGGAGAAATCCCCGTTCTTGTAGATTCTTCCAAGCGGAAACAACCGACAGAACCCAGGGCGGAATGCATGAATACTACAGCGTCCGCTCTCCGAAAGAAAAGGACATGCCTGCGTCTTTGGCGACATCTTAAGCACCGGCTCAATCAGCCCGTCCACAACCGTCAGTTCAATATACTCTGCCATCAGCTGTTCAAAGGACATATTGAGATTCGTTGTCAGAAGAAATATGTCATAGGGGTCCAAACGGATAGTCTGCACCATACTGCGGCAGCATTCCGAGCAGCCGTTGCAGCCGTCACAGCCAACCTTCGCCATATCAGTTGCCTTATAAAGACGCCCGTCCGAAATCTCCTTCATATCAACATTTCTAAGCATTTACCGTCTCCTCATTCAGGAAAATACCACATTCCTTATCAACCGACATACCTAATTAACTTCTGCTGAACATCTCGCAAACCCAATGATAGTAACCGACATCCACCTGTTCCATTTCACCGGGACGAAGTCTCCATTGCCAATTACTGCCAAGCGTTGCCGGATGATTGATTCTGCAATAGTTGTCAAGGTGCAGAAAATCCTGCATCTGAATAATAACCACATTGGCAATACTTTCATATAGCTTACGAATCATCTGATCGTGCAACTCTTCACGCTTCAAAATGCCAAAATATCCCATCATCCAATTGATTTCCCACTCCTCACGTCCTGCAAGGAAACCTGCAAGCGTTTCATTGTCATGGGTTCCAATATAAGCAACACAATTAGGGTCCTTATAATTGTGCATCAGGTATCCGTTAGAAGAATCGCCGGCAACACCAAACTCAATAACCTTCATTCCCGGATAACCGCATTTCTGAATCAAATCTTTAACCGGCTGCGTCAGTACGCCAAGGTCCTCCGCAATAATCTTCGTTCCCTTTGCCGACTCACGAATCACCTCCGTAAGTTTCTCTCCGGGACCCTTCTTCCATTTGCCGCCTTTCGCCGTCTTGCATTTCGCCGGAATGGACCAATAATTAACAACCCCAATGAAATGATCAATTCGAATTACATCAAACAATGCGGCATTGGCCTTCATACGCTCACGCCACCATTTGAAATTCTTCGCCTCCATCACATCCCAACGGTACAACGGGTTGCCCCAACGCTGTCCGTCCTCCGAAAAAGCATCCGGCGGGACTCCTGCGATATTCGTCGCATTGCGGTCAATATCCAACTCAAACAGTTCGCTGTGCGCCCAGGTTTCTGCGCTGTCCATCGAAACGTAGAGCGGGATATCCCCGATAATCTCAATTCCCTCTTCATTGGCGTAGGCACGCAGTTTGTTCCACTGTCTGAAGAACATAAACTGCATAAATTTCTGGAATGCAACTTCCTCCGCAAGGGACTTCTCTGCTTCCTCAACAGCTTTCTTCTTATGGAATTTCAAATCCTTATCCGACCACTGCTGCCAGCTTGCATAGCCTTCTTTCTCTTTGATTGCCATAAATAGGCAATAATCCCTTAACCAATACTCAGTTTCCTTTTCAAACCTACGAAACTCCTCGGTTTCAGCAAAATTACTTCGGGCAAATGCCATACGAAGCACCTTGTATCTGCTGCCAAACTGAGCACCGTAATCCACATAGCGAGGTTCCGTTCCGTAATAACCGGAATTAATCTCCTCCTGTGTCAGAAGACCTTCTTCTTTTAAGGTGTCCAAGTCAATAAAATAGGGATTCCCTGCAAATGCGGAATAGGACTGGTACGGGCTGTCACCGTAGCTTGTCGGTCCTACCGGGAGCACCTGCCAATAGCGATGTCCCATCCGCTTCAGAAAATCCACAAAATCATAAGCTGCCTTACCAAGCGTACCGATTCCATACGGGCTCGGCAAGGAAAATATGGGAAGAAGCACACCGGCGCTTCTTCCCCATGTTGTATCATTACTCTTCTTCATGATGTATCACAAATCTCCGCGATTATTTCTTTTTCTTACGTCCGGAGGATTTTCTTCCGGATTTCTTTGCAACCGGTTCCGCATCCTCCTCCGAATCGGATGCTTCTTCGATAAGTTCCTCGTCTTCCGCCGTCAAATCCTTCTCCACTTCGGGCTCCTCATCAACAATCTCATCGGTTGTCAATGTTTCGTCAGCGGATTCCGTTTCAGCTGCTTCTTCGTTACTTTCCTCGTTCTGCTCGGCTCCGTCATCCTTAATTTCATGAACTTCAGGAGAACTTTCGCTTGTGGCCTCGTCTTCCTCTGTCGGCTCCGCATCATTCTGTTCAACTCCGCCGCCCACAATCGTATGGCCCGGCTTCTCAGGCAGATTCTCTTCGTTCTGCTTTTCCTCTTCAGGAGCATCCTCTCCGGTTACGGGAATCATTCTGTGACAATGACTTGCCACACGCTTTGAATAGGTAAATACAATAATGGTATATCCCGCACTGTTCAGAACTTCCAAAAAGTCCATAAAACGGTCTACATCCGAGGATGCCAGATTGCCGGTCGGCTCATCACAGAAAATGTATTTCGGTTCGCCTATCATTGCTCTTCCTGCGCAAATCTTCTGCTGGTCAAGCACGGAAAAATCACCCGGATAGAATTTGCCTTTTCCTTTCAAACCCAATCCACGCAAAACCTCTCTCGCACGCTTCAGGCGTTTCTTCTTCGTCATAAAGCGGTGATTCAGCGGCATCGAAATATTATCGTATAAGGTTAAATCCTGCACAAGAAGCGGCTTTCGAGTGATAATTCCGCACTTCTTCGAACGGAACATGGCAAGCTGAAATGCTCTGCCGACACCCATAACCTTACCGTCAATCAGATAATATCCGGAGGAAGGTCTTTCCAAACCGGTCATAATATTCATAAGGGTCGTCTTGCCGCTGCCCTTGCGACCTACGATGGCAACCATCTCACCATCGTTAATCTCCATATTTACATTTTTCAGAACCTGCTCTTTCGGTTTCCCAATTCCAAGTCCGAAGGATTTATTGATATTTACAAGTTTCAGTCCCATATCATACCTCCTTCTTTCTGCGGAATCTACGGCCGTAATCAATCAACAGAATAAATACCAGTGCGATTGCGGTCGGGAATCCCACAAGTCGGATATTCCTCTTCAGCAGAGGCTTCCACGGGCTCATATCCAGCTGAAGAAGCTTACTGATTACAAAGGCAAATGCTACAGCACATGCCGTTGCCAGCGCTACCATTAATGCTCCCTCTACCACATACAGAAGCATAATCTCCACACGTGTTGTACCTGTTATATATATGGCTGCATAATAATCCTTACCCTTACGCAGCTTGTACAGCAAAAATACTCCGAATAACAGCATGCAAATCGGGAATCCGTATTTCGTAAAGTTCTTAACCTTTTTTACCAAATCCATAGCGTTGCCTCTGAACAGAATACTGTTCTCCCGATCTGCGCCTTCCATACGGTAGGTGGTCAACGCTTTATCCTTCGGATTATCACGATAGAAATCACTCCACGCTTCTGCTGTCATGGATTCCAGATTCTTCTGTGCCTCATCGGCAGTCAAGGTAGACGTCAGATATCCTTTATTCATCATCACCTGATAATGAAACAACTTTCCGCGCTCTTCAACCTTGAATTCACGTTCCTTTTCGCCTATCGGCTCATCATCCAGGTAGATATCTCCGTCGTCCGGTTCTTCATCCGGTGTGTTCGGGTCCGGAACAGTCTCCTCCTTCTTCTCTTCGGGCTGCAGGAATATAATATAATTATCCAAAACTACATCCATTCCGTAAACAGTCCATGTTGCTCCTGCTTCCAGTGTTTCAATTGCCTGAAGCTTAACGTGAGACGATCCGTTCAACATTTCAAAAGGAGTACCCGGAATAATCTTCTGGCTTACGCCATAATTGGAACCGACTACAATCCTTGTGAAATCTTCATTCTCTCCTACATTTGCCAAAGCCTTCAGCCATGCAGGCGAATCTTCCGTAACTGCACTGCGTTCAATATATAAAGCATTAACCTCCGCATACTGCAAGCCTGTCTTATCATTCTTCTTATTGGGGGGATTATTTCGATAGAAATCACCAACCGAAGTATCCACCAGCTTAACAGGAATATATACGCCATCCGTATAACTCTGAACTACTTCTTCTTTCACAAGATATACGTCATCAAGCGGAATAAACGGACATACAATGGTGCTGTCCAAATTTACTTCCTTACCGCCAATCATTGCAGTTGCACCCGGCTTCAAGAAACCGATAATCTGCATCTGAAAGGTTCCGATTTCATTCTTCGCTTTCAAAATATTCCCAACGCGATAACCATCCTCGGTATTGTACTTTGCACCGAGAACAACATAAACTTTCTTGAGATAATCATTCGGCATAAAATACATTTGAACGGCTTCCGCACCGAGGTTATACTTCTCGGCAAGACTCTGCTCCATCCATACGGTATTAATCGTTGTGTATTTCGTACCGCTTATATCTATATCTTTATTATCGTAAAATGAATCCTCTCCGTATCCTTTAACCGCAGAATCAGGTCCCTGGAAAGAAGCAATCTGAATGTATTCCTGAGCGATTTCCTCGTAAGAACTCATCCACTGTGCTTTTCTAAGAAGGGAATTAAATTTAATTTCCGCCTTTAAATCAGCATTGCTGACCTGCGGACTCTTCTGCGATACCGTACCCTGAATCTGATATGTATTCAGCTCCGTATTGGATATCTTGGAAGAATAGGTTCCGGGAAATGCCTTCTCCAATTCATCCCGCAATGTGTCCTGAAACAGCCAAGAAGCTCCACACACAACGAAGCAGATGAGGACAAGGAAAAAGATATGTCGCTTCATCCCGACGGAATACTTCAATTCTTTCAAAATTCTACCCATAAAAACCTCCGAACTACAACGCTGGAAACAGATTTCAAGATACTTCCCGATATCATACATACACTATAAAACAAAAAAAATGAAAAAACAACTTGACTAAGGAAAATGTAATAATTTTGTAAGATTTTCCCATATATGCAAGAACAGATTTCTTTGATTTCAAAAATACAGCGAGCATCTTATTCGATACTCGCTGTATAGATACCACTTTTAATATCAGTCCTAATGTGTTTAACAAATTTCCGAACCTGCCGGCATAAAACTGTCCGGGGTCATCAGCGCAAGTTCTCCGTTCTCATCCTCAGCGCACAGAAGCATTCCTTCGGACTTCAGTCCGGCAAGGGTTGCAGGCTTCAGGTTTACAAGCACCATTACATGCTTACCGACCATCTGCTCGGGGCTGTATGCTTTCTTAATGCCGGAGACAATCTGCAAGGTCTTGCTTCCAACCTTAACTTGTGAGCAGAGAAGCTTTTTAGACTTCGGAACTTCCTCACACTTAAGGATTACACCAACCTGGAACTGAAGCTTTGCAAAATCGTCATAAGTGATTTCCTCTTTCGCTTCAATATCAACGAAACGGCTCTCATCGCCTTCGGTTGCAATTGCGGATTCCTCTTTCACTGCCGGAGCGGCAGCAACTTCATTTCCTTCGGCAAGCGCTAACCTTCTCTGCTCTTCCTCGTATTCTGCTTTCTGCTTTTCCTGAATCTGAATAACCAACGGCTCAACCTCCTTCCAATCCAGTCTTGCGAACAGGATTTCAGGCTTATCGGTTACTTTATTACCATTCGGATACAAACCAAATTTAGCCGCATCTTCATAGGAACGCAGTTCTGCATTAAGCTGTGCTGCAATCTTCTTAGCGGTTTCCGGAAGGAAGCTTTCAAGAAGGCTTGCGCCGATTGTGATGGACTCGGTAAGATTGTAAAGAACTTCGCTGAGACGGTCTGCCTTAGCCTCATCCTTTGCAAGTGCCCACGGAGCGGTTTCATCAATGTACTTGTTGCAACGCTTGAACAGAGTGAAAATCTCGGAGATAGCATCTGCGACACGAAGGGCATCCATCTTCTCGATTACCTTATCTCTTGTTGCAGTAACAACAGCCTTCAAATCAGCATCTACATCCTCGGCAACACCGGTGGATTTCACTACGCCGCCGAAGTACTTGTTGCTCATCGAAATCGTACGGTTTACAAGGTTTCCGAGCGTGTTGGCAAGATCGGAATTGGTTCTCTCGACAAGAAGCTCCCATGTAATAATACCGTCGTTCTCAAACGGCATCTCGTGCAGTACAAAGTAACGAACCGCATCCACGCCGAATACATTTACAAGGTCATCCGCATACAGAACGTTGCCACGGCTCTTACTCATCTTCTCGCCGCCCTTAAGAAGCCAGGGATGTCCGAATACCTGCTTCGGAAGCGGAAGATCTAAGGACATAAGGAATATCGGCCAGTAAATCGTATGGAAACGGATGATATCCTTACCAATCAGATGAAGGTCTGCGGGCCAGAGCTTATTGAACTGCTCTGTGGAATTGCCGTCTGCATCGTAGCCGATACCGGTAATATAGTTGGAAAGTGCATCCAACCATACATATACAACGTGCTTCGGGTCAAAATCTACCGGAATACCCCAGGTAAATGAGGTTCTGGATACGCAGAGATCCTGCAATCCCGGAAGCAGGAAATTGTTCATCATTTCGTTCTTACGGCTGACCGGCTGAATGAATTCCGGATGGTTGTTGATGTGCTCAATGAGGCGCGGAGCGTATTTGCTCATACGGAAGAAGTATGCTTCCTCCTTGGCAGGCTTTACTTCACGACCACAGTCAGGGCATTTGCCGTCAACAAGCTGAGACTCGGTCCAGAAGGACTCACAAGGCGTGCAGTACAGGCCTTCGTACTCGCTCTTATAAATGTCGCCCTTGTCGTACATTTTCTTGAAAATCTTCTTAATCTGTGCTTCGTGATCGGCATCGGTCGTACGGATGAACTTGTCGTAACTTGTTCCCATCAGATCCCAGATGCTCTTAATCTCACCGGATACACCGTCTACGAACTCCTTCGGGGTGATGCCGGCCTGCTTTGCCTTATCTTCAATCTTCTGACCGTGCTCATCGGTACCGGTCTGGAAGAACACATCGTAGCCCTGATATCTCTTGAAACGTGCAATACTGTCTGCAAGAACAGCCTCGTAAGTGTTTCCGATATGCGGCTTACCTGATGTGTAGGCAATTGCTGTTGTGATGTAATAAGGTTTCTTACTCATAACGTTCTCCTTTCGAAAAAGAAATGGTTTTGATCAAAGAAATCAACGTTTCCGTTTCATATCACGGGAATCCAAGTGGTGTCGAATTATGCTTCGAAGAGGCAACCTTCCTTGCGCACGAGTGTGCTTTCTCCCGGAGGGTTTTGTATTTTGTAGCGTAGCTATAAAATACAAAAAACTCTCGCCTTTATTCTTCATAAAGACGAGAGCCTAAGCTTCGTGGTACCACTTTATTTCGCATATTTCTATGCCTCACCGACTGCGGAAATAATCGACAGCCTCACACTGTAACGGGTGTACCCGGCAGGACCTAATGATAATCACTCGCCCCTGCGACTCCGAGACCATGTTCCTTTCAGAAATTGCCGCTCCGTTCTCAGCCAACCGGATTCTCTGTATCGGGTTTCAGAAAGTACTCTTCTCTTCAACGTCATTTTCTATGATTGTTGGATAAACTATACTACCCCTTTACGTTTCTTGTCAAGCATTCTTTTTGCGCTTACGCAACAATATAATAATGATTGCACCAAGTACACCGAGAACTCCGGCCGAAGTTCCCACTACAGCTCCGGTGTTATTCAGGAAACGTGCAAACATATTGGTGGATACAAGAATGTCCTTTACTTCTATAACATTTTCGTTTCCGGCACCGTCAAGAGCGACCACACGAATACTTCTTACCGTATCGGACTCTTGCAAAGTAAAGGTGTATCGGTTACCATTCTGGGCATAAGATACTTCCTCATCATCAAGGAATATTCTTACATCCTTCAGATAATAATTATCCTTTACCTCAACAGTAGCTTCCAAGGATGTCTGTGCATACGTTCCACCCTCAACAGGTTCCAGAACAAGCACGTTCGGAGCGATATTATCGATACAGAAGTTTATCTTTCCGTTTCTGTTCTGCTCATAATTCTGGTTGATATTACCTGCCTTATCGACGGAGGAGACATTAATAACATATTCACCATCTTTATCAAATGCCGACTTTTTAATCGTATACAGATATACGACATAATTCTTTCCGTCTTCGCTAAATGCTTCAATTGTGAAATCCTGATTCAGCACAAGCTTTGTAGGTACACCATTTCGAACAACGTTAACTTCAACCTGATTCAGGTCAATCTCGTCAATATTGATTTCCTCAAATACGATATCAGGAGCTGCCTTCAGATACTGTCCGTTGATCGTTTGAAGCCTGCTCAAATCATAAGTAGAACCATATCTGTTTACAGAAAACTTCTTAACTACCGGAGTTGAGGAATTTCCTGCCAAATCAGTCGCGGTAACCGTCAATGTATAAATACCATCATTTTCCGGAAGCGTGTCGAAATTCCTGTAACTATACATAATTCCTGTATAATTGAGGGTCTCCAGTTCCTCCGTGGTGTATTCATTTGTAATTTCCTGACCATCATTCGCCTTTATGGAAACTGAAATCTTTTCTGCATTAAAATTCCTATCGGTAATTGAAATGACAGGTGCAACTTCCTTCTTATTAGCTTCTTCAAAACCGGACACCTTAATCTCAGGTGCCGTTAAGTCAACAATAAACGGCTCCTCAGTATATGGTGTTGCCACATTTCCTGCTCTGTCGGTTGCACTGACAGACATTTCAAATCGGGAATCGTTGGTAAACGATACAACAACGCTATGCCTATCTCCATTGGCGGACCAATTGCCCACCGAAGTAGCATTTCCGCCTATGTTCACCCTGGATACATCAAAGTTGCGCTCTGTTATGGTAACGGTAGCGTTTCGAACCTGATTGTAATACATACCATTATGAACATCGTTATTGTCATATGTTACCGAAATAACGGGGTCGGTCTGGTCAATAACAAAGGACTGAACAGCGGGGCTCATCGCCGCATTTCCTGCACGATCTGTATAATTCAGTGTCGCAGAATAGTGTCCGTCATCACGGAAGGAAATGGTAGCCGTATGAGTGGTTCTGTTCGGGTTCTGCGTGTCATTATTATCTACCCATGCAGAAATAACCGGTACTTTTCCATCCGTATTCTTAATCGTAGCTATGAAATCCCCACCGACGAAGTTTCTCTCGGTAACAACAATCGTCATTACACGGGGTTCTGCATAGTAATTCGGATTATCCGGATCACCGGTATTTACGTCAAATGCATACTCAATTGTCGGTGCCGTCTTATCAATTCCAATCGTGAAGGTATCCGATGTTTCATTTCCGGCACGGTCAATCATCTTCACATTAATCACAATATCATTACTGTCATGAGTAATCGGTATTGTCTTTGTAATCTCGGTAACAAGGTTCGAATCGGTATTGCTCTTCGTCCAACCGGTATCTCCGGACAGCGTTCCGTCATTTCCGATTGAGAGAACCCCTGAGGTATTCTTCGCACGGTCATACGGTGCTTCTACGGACCATTCAATGCTTCTGATTCCGGAATACCGGTCAACAACGGTAATTCCGAAATTAACATCCGTCTGATAAAGTTCAACACCATTTGCCTGACGGTATTTCGTCTCCGGCTTGGAGATTATAATGTGTGTCTCTGCATCATGATTGTCATCGTTCTCTACAATCGCACTCTTTGGAGTTACATATCCGCATGAATTATTAACATTGTCTGTTGCCTTAGCATAAATCTGTCCTTTAAAAGGAGATTTAATCGTTACGGAAATCTCACCGTTGGCATCCACACTCTGCGTTACGGGCGTGGTATCACCGGTAACCAGATCATGCAAATAGTATGTGATGCTCTTAACCTTGGAGGACGGCTCTGCATCAGTAGCAGAAATGAATACCGTTGCATCCTTAGTAAAATAGAAACCATAATCGGTAATGGTTACGCCTGCTTCCTCTTCGCTTCCTTCAACAAATCCGTCTGTTGAGAAACGGAATTTAGAAATCTGAGGAATGGACGTATCCTTATAAACCATATCCGTATAAGCTACACTCTCGTTGCCGGCGTTATCAATTACTGTCACAACAATCTGATAGGAACCATCGGCAGCACTCTTTGCAGCTGCGGTACTTATAACAAACTCATTCTCTAATGTTACTTTGCTATCGGAAGTGAAATCCTTCTTCAGTGCGGATCCATCCTTAACCGTAGTGATTTCCGTACCATTAATGGTTACCTTAATCGAAGCGATTCCGGAATCGGCATCTGCAATACGAATTGTCCAATCCACATCAGAAGAATACCAGTTCTTTCCGTTATTCGAATACAGATTCTGTCCTGCAGCACTGCCTGTTATTGTGGGCTGTTTCTTTTCAATCATAACGGAATCATTCTGCATCGTACCAAAACTTGCATGATCCAATGCAACCGGCAAGCTGATTCTTCCACACTTATCGCTTACTGTCGCCGTCATTTTGTAAGTTGCTACACTGCCTGCTGCCACAGCGGAATCAGGAATAAGGAATGTGGCTTTTCCGTCGACAACCGAAGCGGCATAATCTTTCCCATTAATCGTTAATGTGATTCTGTCACATCCGGAGGAAAGCGTTTCATCACTCACCGATACTGTAACCACGATCTGTCCGTTGGAATAAGTACCATAAGCACGGTAGTTCAGAACATCATCCGTATTCACGAGGGCAATGGTATAGCCGTCCACCTTCGGGTCAATTCTGTCTATATAATAAGTGCCTTCGTATTCATTCACATTTCCGGCCTGGTCGGTCACGGTTATATGAAGCTGATAGGTGGAATCCGAAGAAGGAAAGTCTTCTGTGTTAAAGCCAAAATCAAGTGATGTTGTCTGCGCCCCGTTCGGATTCTTATAGCTTGTCGGAATTGCCGTTCCGTCATGTGTTGTCTTGATTTCATTACCATTCACAAGAACCTTTACGGTATCAATTGCGGAATGAATGTCCGTAACCTTTACGGCAATATCGAAATCATCGGTATACCATATCTTTCCATCAATAACCGACTTTCCTGCATCAGGTATCGTAACGGCAATCTGTGGTTTAACATTTTCCAGTATAATCCGATCACTAAGCAGATTGGAATTCGATGTGCTCAGGTTCACGCCTGTTCCGGTAAGTCCGGATGCATCGGTTGCTTCTGCCTTCAAAACAATTGCTGTGGACGAATCAGTCGGAAGAACATCGGCGGGAACGGTAAATGTGTATCGTCCGCTTCCGTCCGTAATATTACCCGTTGCCAGAAGAGTTCCGTTCACATAAAGACTGATTCCGACAACTCCCGAAACAGGATCTGTTACGGTCGGATTGCTGTCATCCGCCTCAACCGTCACTGTAATCGGTCCGTTCGCATATACACCGTAATCGGTATTCAGGAAGGTTGTGGAAGCATCCTTCTTCGCTACCGTAAAGCCCGTAATCTCCGGACTCTTATTGTCACGGTATATGGTTTCCGTATAAATTGCAGCCTCGTTACCGGAGTTATCCTTAGCCTTAACGTTTAATGTATAAGAGCAATCGGAATTCATCGAAACCTGTGCGGAGCTGATACGGAAGGACTCGGAAGTAATCATATCATCTGACAGACTGTTGTCGCCGCTGATTGCCTTCGCATCGGCATCAGCCGTAAGCTTCGTACCGTTTAGGGTAATCTCATAGGAACCGATTCCGGAATCGGTATCGCTGAAGGTAATATTCCAAATCACATCACCGGAATACCAGTTCTTTACTGCAGTTCCTTCGCCCATCACTCTCGGCTGTTCGGTACCGGAATCCTTTGTAACCGTTATAAGCGGGTTAATCTTTTCAACTACAAGGATATCCGAATTACCCGCAGGCGTCATATCGGTCGGTCCGGCCGCATTGCTCTTGTTTCCGACATTATCGGTAACAGTAGCGGAAAGAATCATCTGAATTGCAGTGTCATCGGCAACTGCACTTTCAGGCAATTCAAAAACAGCCTTTCCGTCAACAACGGCTGCTAAAAGCGGATTGTTAGCATCTACAGTAAGGGCAACACTTCTGAGTCCGGACGATATACCGTTATCGGAGACAGAAATGGTAACCTTTACCTTGCCATTTGTAAAGGTACCGAACTTCAGGAAGTTCAATGTATTCACAGTATCAACCGGTGTAATCTCATATCCGGTTATGGACGGATTTCCATCGTCCACATACAAGGTCTCCTCCTTCGTGGTCACATTGCCTGCGAAGTCGGTAGCGTGAATCACTATATTGACCGAACCATCCGTAGAATCGGCCGTTCCCATAGTTGACAGATTGAAATTCAAAGAATAATCCTTTGTAAACTCGGTTGTTGAAATCGGGCTCGGAATTGCATTTCCATCCTTATCAACCGTTACGGGCACGCCGTTACAGAGAATCTCAACACTCTTAATTCCGGACACTGTGTTCTCAACATCCACACTGTAATCGGTATCAAGCGGAACCCAAACCTTCTGTCCGTCAACAAAACTGTTCGTTGTATCATAAGCGGTCGTAATACTTCCCGTTCCGTCATAGTAAAAGATATTCGCTACGGAAAGGTTGGAATTGGCAGTAGTCATTACCGTCTCAACGCTCTGATTGCCCAACTTATCTACTGCATAAGCCTTCAGCGTAATTGCACCGGTTCCCAACGAGGCAAGTATATCTTTTGTTAAGTCAAATGTCACACTCTGCTCACCGTCAGCAACCTCCTTGGTCCCAATCAACGTCTGATTTGCATACAGAGAAATGCTTGAAAGACCTACGCCCGCTGCCGGAAGATCAGATGCGCTGACCTCTACGGTAACGGCATCACTGATAAAATTACCGAAGGAATAACTGCTCAGGGTTGTGCCTGAAACCGGCGTTATCTCAAAGGCCGTTATCTCAGGCGCCTGTGCATCCAAGTGAAAAGTATTAATCTCAAAATGGTTAACTCCGACACGATCATTGAACCATATACTAATCTTGAAATCCGTTGCGCCATTCAGGTTGATGTCCTCTCCCGGAATCGTAAATTCATAGGAATTTGTCTGTGCCGCAATATCATCAAAGTTGCCTTTCAAAAGGGTATTGCCATCCTGGCAAATCTCATATTCTGAAATGCCTGAGAATACATCCTCAACGGAAATCTTCACATCAGGAACTGTTGCGAACCAGTTCTGTGTGTTCGTCGCATCCTCGGCGGCAATCGTGACGGTTACAGTGGTATTATCGGAATAATATATCTTCCCGGATTTCAATGAGAAGCTATCATTCGGTACAATCTTTGCACTGGTATTGCCCAGCTTATCCGTTACAACAACAGATAAATCAATCTCAAGATTATTAAGACTGCCATAGTTGGAATTGGGCAGAGTAAATCGGGGATAATCATCCTCGCTTGCCTCACTGTAGTTGCCGTTAAATGTGCCTACAAGAGTATCTCCATCGTACACGAAGATAGATCCGATTCCCGAACCGTTCGCACCGTCGCTCGCAGTAACAGTGAATACAATATCTTCTTGCGCGGAGTATAATGCTCCGTCACCATAAATCTTTGGCTTAATAGACTTCGAGTACAAAGCGATGTTCGTAATCTCGGGGGCCGTGGTATCCAAGGCAAATGTATATTCCACCTGCGTCTGTCCGTTATCAAACTTTCCGCCATGAATATTCTGTGCGGAAACCGTAATAACATTACTGCCTTCTTTGAACAGGTCTGCGCCAAGAGATTCATCCAGCAGGAAGCTGATTCCGGATATATAAGTCTCGGATGCGCTGATTGCTGTACCGCTTGCATCAACGGTAACCGGAGTCCCGTTAACCGTTATGCTCACATTAGTAATGCCTGCCGCATGCGAATCAGTCAGTTCAACCCGGAACTTCGCATCACCGTATAAATTATTCACGGACGTACCGGTTCCTGCATAACTGAATGTAGAGGCTACTTTTCCTTCACCGATTGCAAATTTATCGCTTTCGAGAAGCCCCGTTCCCGTAAGTTGCAACTTATCTGACATATTGTTATATTTATCACGGAAGCCTATAAACACGCCTCTGTAATCAGAGAAATTCTCTTTTTTTAGGGTAAATATAAATGTTCCGTCACTTCCCTGCACCTGAGCTCCATAATCAATCAACTGGGAATCACTGGAGTCAAACACACCTGCCATGGCAACACCCGAATAATTATCCGTAGCTTTCACTTTCAAATAGATTGTGTCAGCCGAAGAATATCCGGAGTCTGTCAATACGATTCCAACATTGCTTGTACAAGCAGCATCCGAATAGAGTGCTGCCTCCACAAGCACAGGTGGCTCCGTATCCTGAATAAATGTAATCACACGGGGATCCGATTCATTTCCGGCTTTATCAAGAAGTATAAATGTATATGTGGACCCTGAAGTTACCTCAACGGACACTGTCTGACCGTCTGTAACATCTAAAGTTATCGGAGCTGTCATATCGGCAATGCCGGAAAAACTGCCGACTGCCACATACAATGTGCTCACACCGGATTTCTTTTCGGCAGCACTGCTTGGAGCTACATCATTAACACTAAACTTATAGTTTCTGGCTTCAGGTGAGCCATAACCATCAGCCCGGTAATCCTGTTCGTTAAGAGATGACGGATTGACATCACTGATAACCGGAGCCGTTGTATCCGTCTTTTCGGCAAAGGATGCAATCACACGTGTATCTGCCGTTACATAAAACGAATCTGTAAATCCGCCCTTCTGCTCATCCGCAAGCGTTTTTGCATTTCCGTCGATTTCAACATTGAAAACATAATACCCCTCATCCGGAGTAACTGTATAAGAAACCTCTGTCTGATACAAAACCGTATAACTTTCTATTCCCATAGAGGATGTAATCGTGTGGGAATCATAGGTTATGCTTCCGTTCATACCTGAGGTAAAGGAAACCTGATATTCCGTATTCGAAAGAGCTATGAAACTTGCAGTTATGGTATGGTCGCTCTTTACACCCGTAAGTGAGAATGTAAGATTCTTTCTGTCCGTCAATTGTTGCGGCTGACCATCTACCGACACGGCTTCTATCAGATAGTCGTCATCTGCAGTAACGGTAACCGAAACATCCGCATTATATGTTACTATGTAAGGATTTATTGTGTCATCACCGTCAAATGCCACCTTGCCGTTAGCACCGCAGGTCGCAGAAATCCGATAGGTTGCAACCGACATCGTTACGGTTTCAAGGTCTTCACCGACTGCGGGAATCTGCACATCATTCGTTACGGTCTCGTACCCTTCGCAGGAATAGGAAATCTTCATAACTCCATACGGGACATTAGGCACATCTGCAAGCGTGAATTCGTTATCGGTTCCGCTGGCGGTCGCTGTTATTGGACTGTTTAACGTGTGACCGTTTATAGCCGTCACCTGAACCTGTGCAGTATCCTCTGGCATACCTCCGGAAATGAATCCGTGTACAGATGTCGTCCCGGAAGTAATCATCTTGACATTCGCAATATTCGTTTCCGAAGTAAAGGAAACATCATCCATTAACGCCATGTTCTGAATAAACACATTCGTATTCGGAACAAGTATATAATCATCTGTTCCATTCAACGTTACAGTAATATCATAAGGCATTGCCCACTCAATGTCCTCAACGGTTGCTACACCATTTTCAATCGTACCATACAACTTATTATTCGAATCACTCGAATCCGTTAATGTTACCGTTCCGTTTACTTCCGGCAGATACGACGTTCCGCCCATTTCGTAAAAAAGTTTAATGGTAGCATACGGATTCGTGTCCGCCGAGGTACGAAATGCGGTCGGAGGAATCAGATTAAACACCAAAAGAATTGACAGTGCAACCGCAAGGTATTGAAACCATATACTTTCAGTAAATTTTTTCATGTCTGTTCCTCCTTTCTATACGTATTCTTCCGTATGAATCTCTGTTATTGCACGGATTATGGTAAAATGCTCAACCCGTTTCAAATCATCTGTATGTTCGGCAGTGTTACCATTCTCAGAAAGAACACTGGTAATCGCCGGCTCGCTGAGCACCTGTGTGATAGCACCGGATTGGGAATCTGTTTCTTCAGCGGGTTTCATTTCCTCTGACTTATCCAAATCCTCCAGCTTCTCGGTTGTCTGATCCAGTCGTCTCGACTCATGCGCTTTAGCCATAGCAGAGAAATCTGCGGTTCTGCCTGAGCTCTGTGCATTTTTCTTTGCCTCTTCGCTATCCCCTCGCAAGGCGGCAACCTCTTTGGCAGCTCTTCGTCCGCTCAAATCACCGATTACATTGGGAATCTTCTCCCGGAAGAAGATGATGACTGCCAAAACAAGGCAGACTCCGGCACAAGCAAATCCAAAGATTGAAATTATCAACCATAGTGTTGCACTCATTCCTCTTCCTCTCCCTCTACGTCAAAATCTCTTCTGAGAATACCTCTGACTTCCTCGGCATCTGCAAGAATCTCTTTCTTCTTCTCGATATTGCCGGGTGAAGCCGGCTTACATGTTTTAAGACCGCTAATTACCTTATCATAAAGCGAAACAACGCCGGTGTAGGTTACACCATCATAACGGAATCCAAGTCCACGAACCGACATTGCTTTGATTACTTCACGATATACCTCTAAAACGATAGCCTCGGAATCCTTCTTCGGATCAATGGAATAAACCATTTCACACAGACAGTTATAATATTTGATGTACTCACCTGCATCACTGCCCTGTCGAATCTTCCAGTCTATCGTACTGTTAAACTCGGCTATGTTGCTGTATATTTTCGCCATATTGCGATCCTCGTCAGCAACCTTCGAGTATGTAATAGCCGCATCGAAATAATCCTTCGCCGCACCCTGTCTTGTCGACTCGTTATCGCTTCCGTCTTCAGCGCCGTAATTATAGAAATACCAATACAATTTGCCAATTTCAAACTGCAGTTTCGAATAATCCGGAGATTTCTTTAAATCTGAATCGTTGGCATTTAAAAGACGTCTGAGAATAGCCTCCTCATTAACATCAAACTCGTCCTTAATAAACATTTCGATTAATGTCATATATGGACTCACATCACTCGGCTTTATCTTAATTGCCTGTTCCAGATAACGCATCTTGTCATCGTCGTTGGTCGCTCTGTTCGCCTGCGTCATATTAAAACTAAAGTCCGAATTTATTCTCTTGTTACGCATGCCAAGACCAAAACAACCAACTGCGATAAAAGCAAGCATCGCAAGAATGGCAGCGCCGAATTTCAGGATTTTCTTAATCTGTCTGGAACGATACTGTGCAGTATATTCCTCATAATGTTTTAACGCATAGCTCAACTCCGCACAGGATTGGAATCGGTCCGCCGGATTCGGTCTGGTACACTTTAAAATGATAGCCTCAAGGCCGCTCGAAAGCTTCGGATTCCAGTGTCGAATCGGATAAATTTCATACGGCGGTTCACTCGGGTTCTTACCGGTAATCAGGTAATACATCGTAACGCCGAGACAATATACATCGGTACGGGCATCGGTCTGACCTTTTCCGCCGAACTGCTCCGGAGCGGCAAACCCTTTTGTACCAAGGCATTTGGTATCCTCGTTGTTCTGCGCTTTATACTCACGGGCAATACCAAAGTCAATAATCTTCACGTTGCCTTCCGGCTTCAGCATAACATTTGCCGGCTTCATATCACGATAAATAATCGGCGGCTTTCTCGTATGCAGATATTCCAATGCGCCGCAAATCTGAATCGCCCACTCGATAACCTTATCCTGCGGCTGTGCGCCTTCACGCAGCACGATGGAATTCAGCGTTTCACCTTCGATAAAGTCCTCAATGATGAAAATCTTATCGGGCTCGTCGATGATATCCACGATTCTTACAATTGCATTATGGTCCAGCTCCTTAATCAGATTGGCCTCTGCAATTGCACTCTGGATAACGACGTCATTGTTCTGATCCTTCGCGGATTTATCGATTTCCTTAACTGCCCAGGGCTTATGGATGTTCATATCCATTGCTAGATATACTCTGGACATACCGCCCTTGCCTATGAGCTTAAGAATTTCGTATTTTTTATTGATTACTTCTCCGACTTCTGCCACTTTCGTTCACCTCATACGCCAATCAACATGGCGGAAATATTATCGGTTTCCTTACGTTCCTTGTTCAGCTCGACCAGAGTCTTCAAATGCTCACGCATAGCCTCCTCGGTCGGATTTGCCGACGGACAAAGTGCCGCTCTGAATTCCTCGGCGCTGATTAGATGCCGAAATCCGTCACAGCAAAGCATATAGTTTTCACCTTCCCGGACCTGTCCGAAATAGAAGGACGGTGTAACCGTGGCAGATGCGCCGATACACTGCAGCAGAATACTTCTTCGCGGATCGGTCTCCGCCTCCTCCGGTGAAAGTCTGCCGGCCTCCACCTCTCTTGCCACAAGCGTCTGATCCTCGGTCAGCAGTTCAATGCTGTCATCCTTAATCCGGTATGCTCTGGTATCTCCGACATGTCCGATAATATACTGACCGTCCTCCAGTACCAGAATACCGGTAAATGTGGAGCCGAGATTAATGTTCTGCTGAAAACCAAACTGTCCGATACGATAATTCTCCCCCGTCATCAGTCTGGTCCAAGAGGAACGGATTTCTTCCAGAATGGATTCCCCCGCAAGAATGTGCGGCAAATCCTTCTCAAACCACTCGCTCCATACACGGATTAACGTAGCGCTGGCAACTTCTCCTTTAGCCAGTCCACCCATTCCGTCGCAGAGAAGAGCAAACAGAATCTTACCCTTGTCGGTTTCTGCTTCTCTGATGCAATAACTGTCCTGATTGGTACTTTTACGGATTCCCACATCCGTATGGCATGCAATCCTGTAATCCATGTTTCTCTCCTCTACATATAGTCTGAAAAGGGCATAGTAGTCCTATTTTCGAGTATATATAGTTATGTTATCATTTTTCCCGGTACAACGCAACTACTTTATTAAATTTAAGGGCTATGGAGGAGTGGTTGAAAGAACTGTAGAAAAGCTGAGAATGCATAAGCTTTGACATAACAAAAGAGCCGCCGCATTAGCAACCGTAATCTGCTAATGCGACAGCCCCATAATCAAACTGATTTATTTACTGATTCAAGTTATTTAAAACCTGCCGAACTAGTATACTCTCTTCCTTTTCTCGGAAAATGCAAGGACAGCGAGTACGCCTGCACTGAGGAGCATTCCAAGCAAGAATACCCGGATACCGGTATCACCTGTAGGCGGCACGCCCGGATCCGGATTAGGATTGGGTGAAGGTGTGGGTGAAGGTGAAGGTGAAGGTGTGGGTGAAGGTGTGGGTGTGGGTGCGAGCTTAATCAGGAATTTAACGGAGACAGAACCATCCTTGAAAAGTACGGTCAGTTTATGTGTGCCTTCTGCAAGCGTCTCCAGATAAGAATCCTTAAGCTTAAGGATAAGGGAACCGGAGGCTGCGTCATAATTGTCGGCACTGACGTTTTTGTCATCAATCTGAATTCCTTCAAAGAGACTGAACGTTTCGCTGTCATTCTCCGATCTGTGGAATACATAATCCAGGGACTTTTTGCTTTCTTTCTCCCATGTCTGCGTATCCCCGTTTTCGGAAGTATAAACCGGCTGTGCCTTCCACTTTGCGTTCAGGGTCGTATTTGCAGTGATTGCCGTCTTGAAATCAAACTTTGAAGTAAGCTCCGCATCCGTATACCAGCCTTCGAATATGAAACCGCTCTCGGTAGGCATTGTCGGCTCCGCTGCGGTGTAACCTTCCTCAACACTCTGTGAGGCGATGGCGGTACCGTGTCCGTTCATATTGAAAGATACTGTGTATTTAACCGGTTCATCCACGGCGAAAACCGCTGTTACGGTAACGTCCTTCTCAGGCATTTTGAAGGAGCCTGCAGAAGCATCAACGTCGGAGGACTTCCACTCAACAAAATGATAGCCTGTTCCCGGGGTGGCGGTAAGCGTAATCAGCTCGTCCTTATCAGCACTAAGCGGATTGGAGGAAGCCATACAGAAATAATTGCCGCCTTCCGTCTCAACCGTAACCGTATATTTCGCAAGTGAATATTTCTTGCCGGCGGATCGTTCGCTCTGCGTTGTGACAAGATCCTCCGCCTCCGTGATATATGCACCGACTTCAAACGTATACGTGCCTTCCCCGTTCTTCGAAATCAGCGTGGAGAAATCGTATGAGGTAACATCGCCCACATAACCGGGCTGTGCTGCACTGTATTCATTATTAATTCTTACGTCATCTTTATATAGAGAAACAAAATACTTTTCCGCGCCGGTGTATACATCCCAGGAGCCTGTGAAGGAATCCGTATCCCAGGCAACACCGGTAACATTCGGCATAACATCATATTTCTTAACTTCTGACATCTCGCTGATGGAATCATTAAGATCCTGATTGTTGTCAATGTAAGCAGCAACCGTGAACTTGTAGTCACCGTCACCGTTGGCCTCGATCAGGTCCGTGAAGTCATAAGTCGTTGCCGTGCCGACGTCACCCGGTAACGCAGCCTTAGTTGACGCATCCCGAACCATCGATCCGTTCTTGTAAAGCACGACGTCATAATACGCAGCACCCGTATATGCATTCCAGGAGCCTTCAAAAGAATTCGTGCCCCAGGCAAGTCCGCTGACAGCAGGGAATTCTTTGAATACGGCCTTAACATTCACAGCCTTTGCAGGCATTGTGAAAGCCCCCGAAGTAACGTCAACATCAGAGGACTGCCATTCAACAAAACGGTATCCGCGGCTTGCTTCCGCAAAGAGTGTGATATCCGTACCTTCGGAAGCATCCGTAACTTCATAGCCGTTGTTCTTCGCTGCGACACGCCCCATACGGTAATCTTCTGTCGTTACGTTAATATCGTATACGGGAATGGAGTAAATCTTGCTGTCGGACAACACACTTACGGTATCCGTGAGATCCTGTGCCGAAGTAACATAGGCGCCGACAGTAAACGTATATTCTCCCGCTCCGTTGGAAACGATTAATTCCGTCAGATCATAGGTGGTAACATTGCCGACATACCCGGGCTTAGCAGCAAGGTACGCATCATTAATTCTGACACCGTTCTTATAAAGAGATAAAAAATAATTATCTGCGCCGTTATATGCATCCCAGGAAACTTCGAATGAATCCGTGTCCCACTTCAGACCGGTAACCTTCGGCATAAGCTCCTTTGCCGACACATTACCTATTAAAAGCGAGAAGCACATAACCAAATTAAGGAATACAGCCAACATCTTCTTCCTCATATAAAATACCTCCCAAAACATCCCGATAATACGGAACATAGATTTATAATATAAGTTGCAAACATCAAAATCATATAACCAGAATCAACGAACACCACTCCGATGATTGCAAAAACATTACTTGTTATTGCGGGCTGCGATACCGGCCGTACAACTTTCAGAAGACTCAGCTCCACAAATGACAAATATCATTATATAAATAACATAATTGGATAAATTATGCAAGAATAATTCATAGCAATTAAGATAAAATTCCTATGCATCAAGTAATCTGCTTATTCCGTAAAAAAACTTCTTTTGACGCGGAAAAGCACTTCCTTCTGGCATCCAAAAGGTAAATACTGTTTAATGAAAATTTTACTTGTAATTTCTGTTTACTTCTTGTATAATGTCTTTAGTCTCGGAAGATACTCGGGATGGGAGTAACAAAACACATTCAGAAACCGGTTTAACCGACCGGTCAGAAAATGGGAGGGTTTTATGGTTAACATCAAGAATTTCCTCGCAATCGATGCCCTGGAAGGTGTCAATACCTGGGTGATTGTGGGGATTATCGCAGCAGTATTAATTGTTCTTCTCTTCGTAGCCGGCTACGTAAAGGCTCCGCCGGACATGGCCTACATTATTTCCGGTATCAAGCGTAAGTCCAAAGTGGTTATCGGACGCGCTTCATTCCGTTTTCCTTTCTTCGAGCGTTTGGATAAGCTGAATCTCCGTCTGATTTCCATCGACGTAAAGACCAGCAACGCCGTTCCTACCGCCGATTACATCAACATCAACGTTGATGCAACCGTTAACGTAAAGATCAGTAACGAGCCCGAAAAGCTTCGTCTCGCTGCCGAGAACTTCCTGAACAAGCCTACCGATTACGTTGCAGCCGTTGCGCGTGAGGTACTCGAAGGTAACGTTCGAGAAATCGTAGGCCGTATGAAACTCGAAGAGATGGTTTCCGACCGTCAGAAGTTCGCTAATCTCGTTAAGGAGAATGCGGAACCCGACCTTGCGGCAATGGGTCTCGATATCATTTCCTTCAACGTACAGAACTTCGTAGACGGTAATGAAGTTATTGAAAACCTCGGTATTGATAATATCGTAAAGATTAAGAAGGCTGCTGCCATTGCACGTGCCGAGTCCGAGAGAGACATCAAGGTTGCGCAGGCTGCTGCCGACAAGGAATCCAACGACGCTGCCGTTCTTGCACAGACCGAAATCGCCAAGAAGCAGAACGAACTTGCAATTAAGAAGTCCGAACTCCAGCTCGACGCCGACACCAAGAAGGCTATGGCCGATGCCGCTTACGAAATCCAGAAAGAGGAACAGCGTAAGACCATCGAGATTACAACCGCTAATGCGAACATCGCACGTCAGGAACGTGAGATTGAGTTGCAGGAGAAGGCTGTACAGGTTAAGGAACGTGCCCTTGAGGCAGAGGTTAAGAAGCAGGCCGAGGCTGATAAGTATGCTGCTCAGCAGAAGGCCGATGCGGTTCTGTACCAGAGACAGAAGGACGCAGAAGCAAGACAGTTCGAGGCGCAGCGTGAAGCAGAAGCCCGCAAGGCGCAGGCTGAAGCTGACAGATTTGCCAAGGAACAGGAAGCAGAAGGTATCCGTGCAGTCGGTGAAGCAGAAGCTAAGGCAATTGAAGCCAAAGGTCTTGCAGAAGCTGAGGCAATGGAGAAGAAGGCTGAGGCTTATGCGAAGTATAACAAGGCTGCCGTTGCCGAGATGATGATTAAGGTTCTTCCCGAAATCGCAGCTCAGGTTGCCGCTCCTTTGCAGCAGATTGATAAGATTACGATTATCGGCGGAGGCGAAGGCGGCAACGGTGTAGACCAGATAGCCGGCAACGTTCCGGTTGTTATGGCTAAGGTTTTCGAGAGCATGAAGCAGGCTACCGGAATTGATCTTGCCAACATCATCAACGCTGATTCCTACGACGCAAAGGTTAACCGCAACATCAACGTAACCGGTCTTGAAGGTGCTACCATCGTTACCGACAAGGACGCTGTCGAGGATGTTGTTAAGGACATTACCGATGGCGTAACGGAATAGTGTTTGATACCCGCAACCGTTAGTAGATTATAAATGGGTTGCAACCCGTTATAAAAGATAAATGGATTAGTAACGGCACGGTCGTAATGGACTGTGCCGTTATTTTTATGAGATCAGAATGATTGCTTCCTCTTTAGACGGCAACATAGTATTTTCCCCTCCATTCTCTTGTTCCTCTATTATACCAAAGCCTCTTTCTTAAGACAACAGGGCAACTATCGTTGCGCAGCGCCCGCTTTATAAGGGGCTCAGGCGAGCAGCAAAAACGACGTGTTTTCGGTGCCCGAAAAGCCCCTCTCCACTGTAGGACAAGTTTTTGAACGGCCGGGCCGTAATATGAGGGAAGCAAAAGGGTTGCTTGACAGTAACACGTATCATTTTCCGATTGCAAAAAGACGGGGCTTGTGATAGATTAAGTCTATGCGATATTTCGCACTATATTGTATGAAAAACCAGGAGGTATAAAATATATGTCAGAGATTGAAACCAAAGCCATTCACGAAGGCTGGAAACCCAAGCAGGGCGAGCCGAGACAGTTACCTATCTACCAGAGCACAACCTTCAAGTACGATACCAGCGATGCCATGGGCAAGCTGTTCGACCTTGAAGCAGAAGGATATTTCTATACCAGATTGCAGAATCCGACCAATGATGCCGTAGCAGCTAAGATTACCGCTATGGAAGGCGGTTATGCCGGAATGCTTACTTCCTCCGGTCAGGCTGCAAACTTCTTCGCAGTATTCAACATCTGCGAATGCGGTGACAGCTTCCTTGCAAGCAACGCCATCTACGGTGGAACCTTCAATCTGTTCGGTACCACAATGAAGAAGATGGGCATCGAGTGCATCTTCTATGAGCAGCCCATGAGCGACGAGGAGATTGAGGCCCTGATTAAGCCCAATACCAAGCTGATCTTCGGCGAGACCATCACCAACCCGACCGTTGGCGTATATGACATCGAGCGTTTCGCAAAGCTTGCTCACAAGCACGGAATGCCTTTGATTATCGATAACACCTTTGCAACTCCCGTGAACTGCCGTCCGATTGAATGGGGTGCTGACATCGTAACCCATTCCACCACAAAATACATGGATGGTCACGCAGTAGGCGTTGGCGGTGCAATCGTTGACAGTGGTAACTTCGACTGGATGGCTCACGCAGAGCAGTACCCCGGACTTACCACTCCCGACGAGTCCTACCATGGACTTACCTATGCCACCAAGTTCGGCAAAGCTGCATACATTACCAAGGCTACCAGCCAGCTGATGAGAGATTTCGGCTCCATCCAGAGCCCGCAGAACGCTTTCTATCTGAACCTTGGCCTTGAAAGCCTGCATGTTCGTATGGAGCGCCACTGTTCCAACGCCCTTGCCGTTGCCAAGTTCTTAAAGACAAATGACAAAGTAGCCTGGGTTCATTACGCTGACCTTGAAGGTGATGAGTATTATGATCTTGCCAAGAAATATTGTCCGAAGGGTACTTGCGGCGTTATCGCTTTCGGTATCAAGGGCGGCCGTCAGGCTTCTATTGATTTCATGGATAAGCTTCAGTTCGTTAATATCGTTACCCATGTAGCTGATGCGAAGACCTGCCTCCTTCATCCGGCAAGCCACACACATCGTCAGATGAGTGACGAGCAGCTTCTCGAAGCAGGCGTTGCACCGGATCTCATCCGTCTTTCCGTCGGCATTGAGAACGTTGACGATATTATCAATGACATTAAACAGGCACTCGGAGAATAATCCGTTTGCACCGAAAAGAATATAAGATGAAACAGGAAAGGGGCACGAACATGCGCAGCAGAATAAAGCTTTTCTTCATTCTGGCGGCCTGTGTTGTGCTCCTTTTGGGTTGCACTCCTAATTCCAATCAATGGAAGAATCTGGCTGATTCCGCAATAGAGCTTTATGGCCCTGCAACTTATGTCAGCCATTTTAGCGGAAACAATTCTATGAGTCTCACGCTCAAAGACGAAACTCACGGGTTTACTTATTCCGTTCTGTCCACCGCCCCGGAAGAGGGAATCATTACATTTTCCGACTATGAAAATCAGCTTCTTCGGGGTTTTATCAATGAACAGGCAGACGAAATCGAAAGCTTTAAATCCTTTTTCTTCGCCGACATTATCTGGAACTATCCGGTTGACAGTAACGGTGTTGTTGCAAGGCTGGAACTGAAAAGAGACCTCTTCTTACCTTATGCCTTTAAATTCACTTCACGTATGAAGGCTTACGATGAGCGGGACATTTTACACGACGCACGCATTGAAGTAACCTATCAAGGCA
Organism: Lachnospiraceae bacterium; assembly: GCA_045627305.1. Lineage (GTDB taxonomy): Bacteria > Bacillota > Clostridia > Lachnospirales > Lachnospiraceae > ISDg. The sequence goes on along the minus strand of JAZQNM010000066.1, from coordinate 7,235 downwards.
AAGTTCTCGGTACCTATTACTTCGGTTGCAATGAGGTTATTCTTCCGGACAACAGTGATGTTATATGGTACCAAAACACCCTGTTTATGGTACTTGCCTACAATGAATACCGGGCAATTGACAGTGTGGACGAACTGGTCTTCACCGGTAAGGAATATCTGTCCGAAGAACAGCTCCACGAACTGGCTGACTTCACACCGGTGTACCGCGTTACCGACACACCCGAAACACTGAAGCATATTCCGGTATTCCATTATTCATTTGGTGACTCCAAATATGTAATTGCCAATATCATAGATGCCAATACGATGGCTCTTCTTATCTTTTGCGAATAAAAGGGTGTTTGGAAAACATAGCCTGTGGCGAGCTTGCCAAAAAAGAGCGTGTGAAATTTCACACGCTCTTCTTAAAACACTTACATATCAATTTCACTCTCTGGTTTAGAGGCAATCCACATACCCTGCTTTACCTGATACTCCCGATTGCTCTCAAGAACCTTTTCAATCTCGGGAAGTAACTCAATCTGATGCTTCTGAATCAACAGTACAATCGTTGAGCCGCAAAGCTCAAAATGTCCCATCGTATCACCCTTCTGGAAAGTCGTATGCTCATATTCATTTACAATACCACCCACAGCAAGTGCACCGACTTCAATCTGAACAACCGGCCCAAAATGTACCGTGTTCAAAAGCGACCATACACGACGGTTCAAGCGGAACACCGGCAATTTGGAACAGGCAATCGGCTGAACGCTGTGTAATTTGCCTTCAATAAAATTGTTCTTATGGATATAACCGTCATCCACAAAGGAATAATGGTGATAATCGGATGGGGAAAGTCTGAACACCAATCCAACGCCATCTTTATATTTTTCGGCAAGTTCGGGGTCATCCATCAAATCACAGATACGATAATGTGAACCCTTAATTGCAAAACTGCTGTCCTCTTCAATCTTATAGGCACTGAGCCATCCGTCACAAGGACTTGTCAGATGATTCGGATTGGTATCGTTATTGTTTACCAACTTTCTTCTCGCGAAGAAATCGGCAAATGAACGATACTTCTTCTCCTCATATTCACTCATATCTATGCCGTTCTTTTTAATGTAACGCCGAATCATTCCTTTTGACAAAGGCGAACGAAGATACGCCGCCATTGCCTTCGGCATTCTTGCTTTCAAAAGGCCCTTCATTACGAGACGACCGGTGGGATTCCCGTAGAAAATCCGCATCGCTCGGTTACTTCCAATTTTATCATTAGCTGACTTAGCCATTAATTTCAATACTCCCAAATCTTCTGTACTTATCTAAGTGAGATTCCGTAAATCTTCTTGCCTCTCGTTCCAACAACAATCATATTGTTATAAACAGCCGGCGTCGCTTCAATATTCTCTCCAAGATTAATGGTATCTTTAACCACTCCGGTCTTTCCGTCAAGCAAATGCATATTACCATCGGAATCACAGAGAATCAGATACCCGTCGCCCTTGCTGTTATATACGGCAACCGGGCTGGACCAGCTGTAATGCTTCAGTTCAACGCTCCATACCTCACCGCCGGTTTTCTTATCAATGGCAACAAGCTTTCCATGCTTCTTTCCACCGGTACGTGCAATGTTAAAATATACCAGACTGCTCAGATTGTTCTCACCGAGGCAGGCCGTAGCCTGAACACCACCGGAGATTCCATCAACCGTCTTGCAATCATAGGTACGCTTCCACATAATCTCACCTGTCGCGGCATTAATCTTGAAAATCGGAATTTCTCCTGCTTTCTTCTTGTTCTGCGTCCAGTGAAGGGAAGTGGAAACATAGATGTATGCCGTTCCTGTAGAGGGATCAACCTCCAAAACCGGCGAAGCATTACTGTCATCAACGATATCCTGACTCCACACAAGCTCCATAGTGTTAATGTCAATACACATCAAATCACCACTGTTATCGCAAACATAAATATAATGATCGTATGCGCATGCGGAGGATTCCATACCAAGCCAGTATTTATCCTTTCCGGTACGGGAAGTCTCATACTTCCACTTAACAACTTCTCCCGGATTAATGGTAAGTGTCCGTCCATCCCAATCCGTATTCAGTTTCGTTGTATATAATATACCATTTTCGCCCGGCTGAATCAGTGTGTCGGTTTCGACATCAATCAAAGCAGAAGAGTCAAATGCACAGAAGTCACCGTTATCCACTCTGTCAGAGAACGGATCTTCATTTCCGTATTCATATACAATCTCTCCGGTAACAAGACTTACAACAAATGTTCTTGCTGCCTTCTTACCCATATCATCGCCTGCACCGACTACATACAAAGGCGTTCCGTTCGGATAAATGGAGCCCGTACCCTTAATCGGAAATCCAAGGCTAATTTTGTCTCTTGTTGCAGATCCATCGTCTAAATCAAGGAAATAAATATTTCCGTCCATTGTGGCATATATAACTTCTACGAGACCTTCCTTATTCTTCTTGGAATCGTAGAGGTTCATTGCCCGCTTTGTCTCTTCGTCCCACTGAACAATCAATGGTTGTCCGGTCCATCCGCTTCCGGTCCATTCACCCTTCTTAACACTCTTCTTCAGAGCACCGGTATCAATGTTCCAGGTCTTACAAAGCTTATAGGATGTCATATTGGCCACACCGTATGAACCGCTGGAACGGTAATTGTTGCCGCGGAAGGTTACGATACCCTTCACCTCGGCATACTCCTTACCCTCAAAGTGAATTTCATCCTGACGGTAATATGCGTCCACATCCAAACCATTGACATTCAGTTGTGTTTTAAATCCGAACAAAGAAGGGTCCGTCGTCTGTGATGACACACATTCCCCTGTTTCAAGAAGTTTCTGCGCCGTTGTAAGCGTAGCCGTATTCAAAGTGGGGGCCACAGCATCACCCTTCTTAGGTTTCTTCACCGGCTTTCCGCATCCGGTAACCGAACATATCATAGTAAAGGAAATCAGCCCGAGGGCTGCAAGCTTTCTTAAATTCATTTCATAACCTCATTCGTGCAAAACTGTACCGGATTCTACCAATCGCTGCTCCAATCAGTTCCGCTGCTATCCCAGGAATCAAAGGACGAATCATAAGAGGAACCGGTATCACTTGACGTATGCCAGTCATCCCATACTTCACTGTCCCGTACATCGGAAATGCCCCAACTTGAAGAATAACTGTCATCAACATAAAAACTTTCATAGCCGGAACTACTCGGAAAATCATACACATCATACCAGTCATCACTAACGGAATCAAAATATGACCAATCATTACCGTAACGATAATAGTATTTGCCGTTATATTCGTAATAACCATCATTCTTATGGTTTGCTACACTGGCTACGCAGGCAATTATGGCAAATACCAAAACAAACCCGCAAATACCGATTGACAGTTTCTTCGAATCCGTCTCGCTCTTCTGCTTATATCCTCTGCTGACAGGCTCCCAGCTTTGAGGTTCTCCGTCAGGATAAATCCCACGGTTGTGGCACTCGGAAAGCAATTTTTGGAAAATCTCATTCACGGCATACGCTTCATCCGGTCCTTCATAACGGATTGCGCGGTCTCCCGTGTCTTTATTTTTGTAAACAATAAAATCCGAGCCGGATTGGTAGATACCGAAAGCTCGGGGTTCCTTGTAATCTTCGCCGATAAAAAAGCGCATTCTGACAAGCGGCATACCATGCTGGGAACAGTATTTCTGCAATTCCTCAATGGTCTTCGGGTGCGTAATAACCTGTTCCTGCGCTGCATCCCGCTTGGGACTGCTCTCTATTTCAACATCCTCCACATATGCACCACAGTTCGGACATATCACATCGCCTGCCGAAAGCTTTGAGCCGCAATATGGACAATTACGATTCGTACTCATGTTCTCACCTGTTTCCTTTCAGAAAACACATCTCACTCCCCACACAGTCAACACTGTGTATCATATTTCACGGTTGTACGGTGTCCAAACGGGCACCGCACAATCGGAATCATCATTTAATCAACTGAACACAAAGTTCAACGATATATTATTTAACAAGACTCCTAACGGTAGCAACAACGTTCTCAGCGGTGATACCAAACTTCTTGAAGAGAATGGAAGCCGGAGCACTTGCACCGAAACCATGCATCGTTACATAACCGCCATCAAGACCAACATACTTGCCCCAACCGAAATCGCTGAGAGCTTCAACAGCAACACGTGCACGAACAGCCTTCGGAAGAACGCTCTCCTTGTACTCGTCGCTCTGCTCCTCGAAAAGGTCTACACAAGGCATGCTGACAACGCGGGCATCAATACCCTCCTCAGCAAGTGCAGCCTTAGCTTCAAGGGAGATACTAACTTCGGAACCGCTTGCCATAATGATTGCATCCGGAACAGACTTCTTGGAATCCTCGATGATGTAAGCACCCTTAAGTGCTTCCTTGGAGGAACCTGCAAGCTGAGGCAGATTCTGACGGGTAAGAACCAAAGCAGTAGGAGTTTCCTTGCTTGTTACAGCGCTGTACCAAGCAGCCAGAGTCTCGGTAGCATCTGCCGGACGGAATACGTGGAAGTTCGGAAGAGAACGAAGCATAGCAAGCTGCTCAATCGGCTCATGGGTAGGACCGTCCTCGCCGACACCGATACTGTCGTGTGTCAGGACAAATGTGGTCGGGATACGCATCAAAGCGGAAAGTCTTGCCATCGGCTTTACGTAATCGCTGAATACGAAGAACGTTGCACAGTAAGCGCGGAGACCGTGAAGGGTAAGACCGTTGCTGATTGCTGCCATAGCGAACTCACGAACACCGAAATGCAGGTTGCGGCCGCTGTAATCATCCTTGCTGAAATCACCGATCTCCTTCATTGCGGTCTTGTTGGAAGGAGCAAGGTCTGCGGAACCACCGATCAGGTTCGGAACCTTATTCTTTAACTTGTTGAGAGCCCAACCACCAAGGTTTCTGGTAGCGTCAGCTTTCTCATCATATGCCCAGTACTCTGCATCATCGATAAGGGGCTTAGCAATATCCATATTGAACTCGTCATCCCAAGCCTGCTTCATCTCCGGGAACTTAGCGCAATAATCTGCGAACATTGCGTTCCAAGCATCCTCATCCTTAGCAAGTTCAGCTGCGATAGCCTTGTAATTTGCATAAACCTCATCCGGAACATAGAAAGCTTCCTGAGAAGGCCAGCCAAGGAATTCCTTCATAGCTGCAACGTTCTCTTCTCCAAGAGGCTCGCCGTGTGCGCTTGCCTTACCCTGCTTAGCAGGACAGCCATAACCGATCTGGGTCTTAACGGTAATCATGGAAGGCTTAGTCTTCTCAGCCTTAGCAGCTTCGATTGCAGCGCCGATAGCGTCGAGGTCGTTACCATCCTCAACAACGATGGTCTGGAAGCCCATAGCCTGGAAACGTGCCTGTACATTCTCGGTAAATGCGATATCGGTGCAGCCTTCGATACTGATCTTGTTGCTGTCATAGAATACAATCAGCTTGGAAAGACCAAGGGTACCTGCAAGAGACATTGCCTCATAGGTAACACCTTCCATCATACATCCGTCACCGCCGAGTACGTAGGTGTAATGGTCAACAACCGGATAACCTTCCTTGTTGAACTTTGCAGCAAGATGTGCTTCAGCCATTGCCATACCAACTGCCATACCCATACCGGCTCCAAGAGGGCCTGTGGTAGCCTCAACACCGCGGGTGTGACGGTACTCCGGATGTCCGGGGGTAAGGGAACCATCCTGACGGAACTGCATCATATCCTCTTTTGTAAGGCCATAGCCGAACAGATGAAGAAGGGAATATAACAAGGTCGATCCATGTCCGCCGGAAAGAATGAAACGGTCACGGTTAGCCCAGTCAGGATTAGCCGGATTGTGCTTCATGTGCTTTGCCCAAAGTTCATATGCAGTTGCTGCAGAACCGAGCGGCAAACCGGGATGACCGGATTTGGCTTTCTGAATTGCGTCTGCTGCCAATACACGAATGGCATTTACAGACATTGTGTCGATTGAATTGCTCATAGAAACCTCCGCTAAATTTATCATATTTCGCCAATGGCGATACATGCTACGGGAATCAGAACAGGACCCCAATTCACCTGTACGCATACCTAACAACATAGTAGCATAAAGCTTCTGATAATTCAAGGAAATTTGAGGGCGGCAAGCTGCCTCTTCCTTGTGAAAAATGACGAATATTCAGCACCCTTGCACTATTTTGGAAGAAGTTCTCTCCTTCCTTGTCCGTCCGGCAGAAAGGCCTTTTTACCATGCAAACTTGACTTGTTGCATCAATTGCACGGTAAACTGCAAGTTTCAGGCGGTCGAAATGCTTGTAAAAAGCAAAAAATTACCGTGTTATCCGCCATATTGCACGAACAGCATGGTAATTAATGAATTTATAGTAAGCCATAGAATCTGTGCGTGTACAACAAAAAACAAGGGCGTGAGAAAATGATTACTCATTTCTTCTCACGCCCTCTCAATTCTTGAATAATGCTCACAGCTTGATATCAGCTCCACTGAGGAATACATAAAACTCGATATAAACTTTATTATCCTGAATCACCACTTTAATCGTTTCATACATATTTGCATAACTCAAAGACGGCAATTTAATCGTGGTATCCGAAATCCGAATCAGTTTTTCCTTTTCACCGATTCGCTCCGCATCCGTAAAATACGAACGGGACAGTTCATCGAGTCCATTCTCCAAATACATATGTTCCGTGGCATCGGTCCATCCTTCCGAAAGAAGTTCCTCTTTCAACGCAAGATAATCCTCTTTGCTCATCTCAACGCGCTTGGTAACGCCGGTAAAGTATTTCTCGCAGGTCTCTGTGGAATACTCATCCAAGCGCTTGCTTTCTTTGACAAACGCTAAATATGGAATCGCATAATGCACAATAAAATAAGCCAGCCCTAAAGCCACTACTATCAGTAAAACGCACAACCACCAACGGATCTTTTTCTTCTCCTTCTTCATAATTGCTCCTCCAATAGTCAATCTCTCAGACCAAAAACGCTTTTCTCAAAAAATTGTTTTATTCATCGGCCACAATATGCCTGTTATAATACTTCGAATGCTTCACCAGTTCCTTGTTCAGTTTCTTCAATCCCATCTCCTCAACAAGCGTGGGCTCATCGGAATAAAGGTTCACACCAAGTCCGAGACGGTTACCGGGAATCTCATAACCGAGTGCCGCAAGGGTTGTCGGGAACATGTCAAAGGCACTATAGGAGCGTGC
>JAZQNM010000065.1:0-27328 GCA_045627305.1 Lachnospiraceae bacterium | reverse complement strand
GTCACAATGAGAGCTTGCTCTCTTGTGACGGCGCTTTCTGTTAGGACGAACGCTACGCGTATGCGTAGTGCTCTCGCTTATCTATCAGATTTTGTTATCGGAACCAAGTACGTACTTAATCTTATGAGCTACCATGTCCTTAACAGCCTGACGAGCGGGCTTCAGGTACTGACGAGGATCGAAATGATCCGGATGCTCAACAAAGTACTTACGGATGTTACCGGTCATAGCAAGACGGATATCGGAGTCGATATTGATCTTACATACAGCAAGCTGTGCAGCCTTACGAAGCTGCTCCTCCGGAATACCTACAGCATCAGGCATGTTGCCGCCGAACTCGTTAACCATCTTAACGAACTCCTGCGGAACGGAAGAAGAACCATGAAGAACAATCGGGAATCCCGGAAGTCTCTTAATGCACTCTTCCAAAACGTCGAAACGGAGCGGCGGGGGAACAAGGATACCATCTGCATTACGTGTGCACTGATCAGCAGTGAACTTGTAAGCGCCATGAGAGGTACCGATAGCGATTGCAAGAGAGTCACAACCGGTTCTGGAAACGAACTCCTCAACCTCTTCCGGACGGGTATAACTTTCCTTACCAGCCTCAACCTGAACTTCATCCTCGATACCGGCAAGGGTACCAAGCTCAGCCTCAACTACAACGCCATGAGCATGTGCATACTCAACAACCTGCTTTGTGAGAGCTACGTTATCATCAAAGGACTTGGAAGAAGCATCGATCATAACGGAAGTAAATCCGCCATCGATACAAGACTTACAAAGTTCGAAGCTATCACCATGATCAAGGTGAAGAGCAATCGGAATCTGAGGATTCTCAGCAACAGCTGCTTCAACAAGCTTTACAAGATAGGTGTGATTTGCATAAGCACGTGCACCTTTGGATACCTGAAGAATAACAGGGCTGCCAAGATCGCCTGCTGCCTCAGTGATACCCTGTACAATTTCCATGTTGTCTACATTGAAAGCACCTACAGCGTATCCGCCATCATATGCTTTTGCAAACATTTCTTTCGTAGTAACTAACGGCATAATATATCATCCTTTCTGAATGTATTCTTTTTGGCATAGAAATGCCATATGCTTTCGCATAGTTAATGTAATAATAGCATAAACCGAAAATCAATGCAACAAGGAAAATTCCCGGTCATAAACCGGGAATTTACATACTGCAATAACTTTTTCATTAGTCGGAAAATACTACTCAATCAGCGGCAATCCTTCCGCATGCAACTGTTCGTTCACGGAAAGCACCGACCAGTTTTCACAATTGATGTTATAGATGATAATGGCATCAGAAAGATCTCGCGGATAGAGACAGCCATTCTTGGAAATTTCCAGTGCACGCTGTGCCTCAGGCAATGTCATATGACAGGCAAGGCACAAAGCGATTACTTTAATGCGGGATGGATTCAGTTTGTTGCCGTTAATAATCTGATATGCATAATGCGGTTCCAAACCGCTGCGCGAAACAACATCCTTTAGTTCCAATTTCTTCTCACATATGATATTATTAATATAGTTACTTAGCGTGACATCCTTCTGCTCCGATTTTAACGCAGAAAGATATTCCCCGAGCTCCTGCTCGTTCTGCAAGGAAATCAAAGTCTTAAGTAAATCGTCCGTTGATTTGTTTCTCATCTCGCGGTTTCCTCCGGATTTAAATTAGAAGGCGTTCACGTCGTAACGAAAGATTGCCCTATTTTTTAATATATCCTATTCGGAGGAATGTTTCAATGAGCCCACAGGATAAATGTAGATTATCTTTTTATAAAGAGGTATCCGAGTTGACCGGACGCGTTAAAATTGTGCGCCATATCGAAACCGGGCGCATCTTCGTGCGAAAGGAGTTGCCGGTATACGACCTCGCGGTCTATGTACAGTTAAAAAAGCTATGTCCGCCTCACTATCCGGGAATTCAGGAACTTGTTGTCGACGATGACGGCACACTGATTTTGATTGAGGAATACATCTCCGGTCAGACTCTTACCGAGTATCTGGCGACGAACGGTCCTCTTCCCGAAGATCTTGCGGTCGACCTGATTTGTAAACTCTGTGAAGCCGTATACGAACTGCACAGTGCTATTCCGCCTATTGTACATCGCGATTTAAAGCCGGACAATATCATTCTTCTTACTGACGGAAGCCTTCGTATTGTCGACTTGAATTCGGCTAAAAACATCCGTAAAGAGGCTCGCGACACAATTCTGATTGGCACACAGGGCTATGCTGCTCCGGAGCAGTACGGCTTTGGGGCATCTAACGAGAAAACCGATGTCTATGCAATCGGTATCATTTTCCGTGAGATGCTCGTCGGAACGAATATTTCCCTTTTAGAAGCTTATCCCCGCTACAACTTGCTGATTCAGCAATGCACTAAGATGGAGGCTAAAGAACGACCTTCCATTCCGGAATTTCTGTCACAGCTTGGCTCAAAGAGAACGCCGGTAATGCCTTCCTCTGAAACAAATGATTGCTATGATTCCTGGCTTCCGGTAGGGTTCCGGTCTCATAATCCTCTTTACATGATTTTGGGCGCACTCATCTATGGAGCCCTCCTCTATGGTCTCGTTTCAGAGGTACTCAATCCTTCCGCGGCTCCAAAAGACCGGATAGAAGCAATCTTCACAATCATTATAGTCCTTGTGACGGCCGCCTGGTGGGGCAATTACCGCCACTGTCAGCGGCATGCTTTCTATCACAACAGCCCCGAAAAATCGAAGCGTTTGCTCGGTGTCGTCTTAACCTTTATTTTTATCTTTATAGCCTTGTTTATTGTCGACATTCTTGTCACAATACCATTTGAAGCGAAATGATGCCGGCAGCACAATTCATATCCTCCTGTTAAATATATACTGTTATTATCAAGTAATATTTACAGGAGGATTTTTCTATGAGTGAGAATGAAAACATTACAACCGAAGAAATCAAAGAACCGCTTCCGAAGAATATGAAGCTGTGCAAAGCCTGCGGCAAGCAGATTGCGAAAAATGCAAAACGCTGCCCTTCCTGCGGTGCTAAAAACAAGAAACCGCTTCTAAAGCGTTTCTGGTTCTGGGTACTGGCAATTGCAGCAATTTTCGGTATCGTCAGCATAATCCGTGAGAACAAGTCATATGACCTCACCAAACCGGATTTCACACTTCTTTCCGATGAGATGATGAAGGAATTCAGCGATGACGAATCTGCTGCAAAATCCAAATTCAAATACAAGGTTATCTCCCTTACCGGTCCGGTAGGAGATGTCCGAGATGACTGTGTACGAATTGATTGCTATACGGAAGAATTGATGCTGTATGCCATTGATGTTTACATGGAAGACAAAGCAGAACTTGCAAAATTTAAGAAGGGCACAGTTGTCACCGTTGTCGGTGTCGGTTCTGACAAATTCCTTCTCGGACGCGCTGAAATGAAGAAGGCAGTCATTGCCGATTCCACCACTGCTGTGAACTACAGTTCTGCCAGTGCAGTATCCATTGGTCAAATTTGCAAAGCTTATTCAGACAATGCAGTCAATGCCAACGGTACCTATCTTTACAAGCCCGTGGAAATCTCAGGTAATGTAAGTTTCGTCTGTGAGGATTACATCGTTCTTCGTGAAAAAGAAATAACACTTTCTTTGGAAGGAATCGATGAATGCATCTATGTTTACTTCGAAAATCCTGCCGATGTTTCCTCAGTCAAAGAAGGCAGTCGCGTTACCATCGTAGGACAGTGCTTCGGCGGCGAGATTGTCGGTGGCGTTAAGGTCACTCGCGCCAAGGTGAAGTAACCGAAATCAAAAGAATAACCATTTCATTCTAAATTATGGAGGGGCTGCATCTGAACAATCTCCTTCGTCAGACTAAATATCTGACGAAGGGGGCTCGTTCAGACACAGTCCCTCTTACACTCTGTTCCTAATTTTTTAGCATAATTGAGATAAAGCACTATCGTATGCTAGGCTATTTGTAATTTATGGGATATGCAACGCAGTTTCCTATGACACAAAAAACGCAGCCTAAGCTGCGTTCTTCGCCAATACATTTATCGTTTTTTACCCCAAAGGAAAAATAGCATCTTACACTTCATCTCAGAACGGCTGATAGGACCGAATACTCTTCCGTCCGAAGAATGATAACGATTATCACCCATTACCAGATATTCATCCTCGCCAAGCACAATCAACTGAGTAATTTCGGTCTGTCCACGATAATCCGGGTCATAATACGCATACGGTTCATCTAGAAGTTCACCGTTTCGATAAACCACACCATCCGTAATCTCCAGTCTGTCACCGGGCTTTCCTATAATTCGCTTAATATAATCACTGCCGTGTGTCTTCTGGCCTTCTCCATGAAGGACTACAATATCACCATAATCCGGTGAAAAGAACACGGTTCCAAAACCAAATGCATCATCACGCAATGTCTGATTCATGGAACATCCATCGACATAATACGGAGGGAAAATCTTAAAAAATGTAAAAATAACTGCAAAACTTATTACGCAAAAAGCCAGATCGCTGATAATCGACTTAATCTTCTTTTTGCGCTCTTTCTCCGAATCTATGGTTTCCTTTTCTCCCATATCAACGGATTCCGTTGCTGTGTCCTTCACATCTTCCTCAATATCCTCTACTACCTGATTATCGGACTCGGACTGTTCTTCCATAGCAGAAATTACTTTTTCTTCTAAATTCTCCATCCTACACCTACTGCAAAATCTCGGCTAAACCGATTATTCCAATACGATTTCCTTACCCTGATAAGTCAATTCGAAGCACTTTGGTGCCTTGTTCATCAAGGATACACTTCTCTTATCCGGAGCTGATGCACCAACGTATACCTGATAAGTTCCGGGAACAATCACCCTTTCACCGTCTTCATTATATACACCAAAAGACTTTGGCGTAAGTGAAAGTTCTACGGAAACCGACTCACCCTTCTTCAAGTGAACTTTTTTAAGTCCCTTGAGCTGTGCATTGGGTGCACCTGCCATAGGAGATTTTACATAAATCTGAACCGTTTCCGCGCCATCCATGGCACCAAAATTGGAAACCGTAACGCTCACCGTTGCACCGGTATCCGGTGTTCCGATAACATTAGCATTTGTAAAATCAAAATTCGTATAACTCAGACCATATCCAAAAGGATACAGTGCTTCATTCGTCATATAACGATAGGTTCTGCCCTTCATTGCATAGTCAGTAAACTCGGGAAGTTCTTCGCTTGTACGATAGAATGTAACCGGTAGCTTACCTTCAGGGCTATAGTCACCAAACAGCATACTTGCAATTGCACGACCGCCCTGTGCACCGGGGTACCATCCCTGTACAATTGCGGGAATATTCTCATCCGCCCACGGAACTGCAATGGCACTGCCTGAAAGAAGTACAAGAATAACCGGCTTCCCACTCTCATACAATGTCTTCAGAATATCCTCCTGAATTCCCGGGAGTTTCAGATTCGGCTTATCACCGGATGCAAATTCATTACCCTGATCGCCCTCTTCACCTTCCAGACCGGGATCCAAGCCCATAACTGCAATGACAACATCACTCATATCAGCTACAGCCTTAGCCTCTGCAGTACGATCGTTAGGCTGTCCTAGCCCCTGAACGCGGTTTCTGAACAGATGACATCCCTCCGAATATACAATTCTTGCACGGTCTCCTACATACTCTCTGATACCCTCAAGGACTGTAATATATTCAGAAGCAGTACCTTCATAGTTCCCGACAAGAGCTTTCCGATTGTCCGCATTCGGGCCTACAACTCCAATTGTTTTAATTGCGGAAAGGTTCAATGGAAGTGTGCTATTCTCATTCTTCAGAAGAACCAATGTCTTCTTGGAAGTCTTTAAATTCTGCTCACGGTTAGCAGGCGTATCAACCTGATCATATCCAATCTGATTAAACGGTACTTCCTCAGGTTTATCAAACAATCCAAGTTTCATACGTGTTGTAAACAGTCTGGTAAGTGCGGTATCGATTGTCTTCTCTTCAACCAATCCTTCCTTGACTGCCTGTAAGAGATGTACATACATATTGCCGCAGTTCAAATCGCATCCATGATTCATGGCAAGTGCCACAGTTTCCACTTCGTTCTTCGTTACCATATGAAACTCGTGGAAATCCTTCAATGCCCAGCAATCGGATGTCACATGACCTTCAAAGTGCCATTTGTCTCTAAGAATGTCCACAAGGAGTGCCTGGCTGCCACAGCACGGCTCGTCATTCGTACGGTTATAGGCACCCATCACTGCCTCTACCTTGCCCTCGTTCACACAGGCATCAAATGCCGGAAGGTAAGTTTCATACAAATCCTGCTTTGAAACCTTTGCATTAAACTTGTGACGCAAATCCTCAGGACCGCTATGCACGGCAAAATGCTTTGCGCAGGCTGCAACCTTCATATATTTAGGGTCATCACCTTGTAACCCTTTGATAAAGCGCACACCAAGCCGACCGGAAAGAAACGGATCCTCACCATAGGTCTCATGCCCGCGTCCCCATCTGGGATCACGGAACATATTCACATTCGGAGACCAGAAAGTAAGTCCTTTATAAATATCACGATCACCATATTGAGCTTGCATATTAAACTTAGCGCGTGCTTCAGTAGAGATAGTGTCACCAATTTCCTGCATCATATCCTCATCAAATGCAGCCGCCAACCCTATTGCCTGAGGAAATACGGTTGCTACACCTGCTCTCGCTACTCCATGCAAAGCTTCATTCCAATAGTTGTAAGCTTTTACACCCAATCTTTCAATTGCGGGTGCATTGAAAAGAGTCTGAAAAACCTTCTCTTCAAGTGTCATTTCACTTACCAAGGCTGCTGCTCTTTCGGAGAATGATTTCGTCTCATCCAGATACTTCGGTGTCACCATATTACCCTCCCTTATAATCTATGCTTCTCTATTATTTACACACGATTTTAGTTCTATTTCTTCATATTCGAAAGTCCATAGAGTAAAAAAACATCCCTTCAGGTTTTCTCTTATCACAAAAGGCACCTTGTGCCTTTTGTGATAAGAGGGGAATTCCCGAAGGAATTCCCCTCCCAAAGGGAAAAGAGTCTAAAACTCAATCACAAACAAATACTAGTTGTACTTCTCGTTGAATTCGTTAACCTGAGTGGTCCATTCAGGAGTGTACTTCTCAAGAATCTCGCTGACAACTGCAGTCTGACCACCAAGTTCGTACAAATAGTTAGGTGCGAAGTTAGGGATCATGATGGTGCAGGTCATGTAGCTAGGATACTTGTTGATAATTCCGTTGATGGTCTCGGTAACTGCTCTTTCGTCATCTGAGAAAGCGCTCTCGTAAGAAGCCTTCCAACGCTCATCATCATTGATATAATCCTCAGGAATATCAGTGTAGATGTTGTATGCGAACATGATGTCCTCAAGATCCTTTACAACGTTCTCATTGCTAGGAACAAAGAGAATGTTCTCACGGCAGATAGCAAACTGCTCCTGCTTAGGATTGGAAGGACCATAAGGGAAGGTTACGAAACCGATGTTCTCGGTCAAACCACGGTTCTTAATATCGCTGATAGCGTACTCTTCCTCAACGTACATAGCAACTTCCTGACGTGCGAAGACTGCCTTGAAGTAATCCCAGTCAGTCTCTTCGGGCTTGTTGTTACGGAAGATACCCTCGTCGTAAAGCTTACGACCGAAAGTAAGAGCTTCAGTAACCTTAGGATCGCTTGCATTCATGGTAAGCTTTCCGTCTGCACCTTCGGTAACAATATCAGTACCGTTAGAATACATCAAAGCGTTGAAAAGAACGGTGTTCTGGCTGATAATACCATAAACGTCGATCTGTCCATCGTTGTTGGTGTCTCTGGTGAGTTTCTTAGCATAATCATACATAGCATCCCAATTCCACTTACCCTGTGCCTGAAGATCATAGATCTCAGCAACATCAAGACCAGCCTGCTTGAAGAGTGCTCCGTTCAAGAAGACACCGGTTCTAGGCTCGAATCCTGCTGCGAAACCATAAATAGAATCACCAACAGACATAGCCTTAATAGCTGCCTGGTTGAACTTAGAATCACTCCAGTTGATTGTGCTAACCTTAGCAACGTCGGTGAAAGCACCGGTGTTAAGAAGACCAGCAACCCAGCTACTGTCAAGAGTGATGATCTGTCCCCAAGGATTACCCTCGGTGATAGCAAGCATACACTGCTCTGAGTAAGCACTCCAGTCATTAACGATGCACTTACGAGCAAACTTGAAGTTGTACTTAGCCATTGCATCGTTCAGCATATCAAAATATGCTACCTGATAGTTGTTGTTTGCCTTGTTCCAGTCCTCGTTTGACCACCAGTCAATAAGGTTAACTTCCAAACCCTTAAGGTCTCTAGGAGCCTCGGTAGGAGTTACTTCATCGGTAACTGTGTTGGTAGGAGCGGTTGTAGCAGTAGGAGTAGGAGTAGTCTTCTCTCCACCCTTGGTACAAGCTACACTTGCAAATGCAAATACTGCAATAGCAAGAACCAGGATCAATTTCTTTGCGTTTTTCATTTAAGGATCCTCCTTTAAAAATGTAATAACCACCCCGGGCAAATCCGTTAACCGGATATGAAGGGCGCCCCCCGCCCGGGAAGCATATATCTTAAAGCCGTCGTCACGACTTTAATTCAAATTAAGCGGTTTCTTCAGATTGCCAATCAACCTTTGATACCACTCTGGCTGATACTTTCTACGAAGCTCTTCTGTGCGAGAACATAGATAATCATCAGCGGAATAATGGAAAGCATTGTAGCTGTTGCCAGAATCTGTTGCGTATATGCGGTAGGTACCATATAGCCCTGTCCATAACGCTTAACAAAATCTCCACGCATTGTTTCAACAAGAGAAGCAAGACAGTTAGAAATGGTAATCCAACCGGCACCTCGTGCGAAGAAAACTCGTGAATAGATATTGTCTGTCCACCACCATACGAAGGAGAACAGGAAGCAAGATGCTATCATCGGCTTTGCTCCGGGAAGCAAAATGGACCAGAATGTTCTCAAGTGACCGCATCCATCCACATATGCCGCCTCTTCCAATTCTTTAGGTTCATTACGGAAGTGCTGTCTCATCATATAGATGTAAAGACCGCCCTTATATCCGCAACATCCCATACATACCAGCAGATATGTCCAGAAGGAACCAAGCAATCTCAGTGAATGACCAAGCGTAGCCTGGAAGATTCCGAAGATATCAAAATGGCTGAAGTTCAGATACATAGGTGTAATCATGGTCTGCGGCGGAACTACAATCAGAAGAACTACACATGCAAACCAGAAATTCTTCAGCGGAAACTTATATCTTGCAAATCCATAACCAACAAGCGTACAAGCCAAAACCTGAACAGCACCAACCAAAATACCGATATAAGTAGATGTCCAAAAGCTCTTAAAACCGGACAGATATTTCCATGCAGTTTGAATTGCGGAATATGAAAAATGTCTCGGTATATTAATTACTGTACTGTCATACAAATCATCCTCGGTCATAAAGGCCAAAGAAATCTTGTGCAGCAGAGGCTGCAAAATAAGGAAACACAATCCGAAAAGCAATATTGCTCGGAATACACGAAAGATGATTTCTCCAACCTTCTTTCGCAACAAATAGCCGCCGGATTTACGGTTTCTCTCACTAAAGCTCATTCTCTTCTCATTATTAGTCATAATAGTATACCCACCTTTTTATAATGAAAGCGATAATTCCGAGTATCACTATTATTATACCGAAATATACCCAAGACATTGCTGCGGTAAGACCATATTCAAACTTAATCATCAACGTGTTGCTGATAAGGGTCATTAAAGCACTGTCTGTTCTGGTACAGAAATCTACGATTGTGTAGATAACATTAACAAGAATTAAGGAGCTAATCATAGGAAGTGTAATCTTCCAGAAACTTTCCCATGCGGTACATCCCTCAATCTTAGCCGCCTCATACATGGACGGTGAGATTGTCTGCAAACCGGAAAGGAATATGATAATCTGAATACCGGAAGCAATCGCTATATCGTATACCTTATCAACCAACTCGATAATGTACTCGAAGAACTTGCTTGCTTTCTCTCCGGTAAGGAGAATATTCTCCAATGTCTGTGTAATACTGGTAGCTGAATTATCCTTTTTAATGACATCTGCCATACTGCTCAGCAGGGAGTTATTCGTTTCAAGTCCAAGCATAATACCGGATGAAAGAATAACCGGAAGGAAATAAATTGCTCGTACCAGTGTACGACCTTTGAAATCCTGATTTAAAACAATTGCCATACAGAAACTGAATACCAGAATTCCGGGAACGAAGAATGCCATATTCTTCAGGTCCGTAATAAGGTCAGGCATATATTCTGCATTGATGTAGAATACATTGTTATAATTTCTGAAACCAACAAAATTATAAATCAATCCCTTATCGGGAACTGCCTGCACTTCACAGAGAGACATATAAAATGACTGGAATAACGGCACCATCAGGAACAGGAGGAATCCGATGATAAATGGTAAGATGAACAGATATCCGGCTATTGCATTACTCTTTGCCAGACTCTTGTGCTTTGCTTTCTTGGCCATTGCTTAGTTTCCTCCTTTCTTGACAACCCAATCCTGTGCAGGAATGGTGACATTCCCTGCCTTGTATTCGGTTGTTCTATAGTTGACATAAACCTTTGTTCCGTCAGAGTATTCAGTGACATAAACATTATCGGCCAACATCTCATGACCTTCGATTGTCTTATTGGTAAGAGAACCGAAATCCTCTTTGAATCTCTGATAAAGGGTAGCTGCCTCATCCTTCCAGGAGTTATAACTTGCTCCGAAGAACTCCGTGTGATCGGATTCCGAAAGCTCGCTTGCTTCAGCATCCATAAATACGAAGTAAAGTCCGGCACCGGTTTCGGCTGATTTCAGTAAGTTGGTAATGTAGTCATTGGTGATATTAATAGGAGCACCGGTATAACGTACATATCCATGTAACGCAATTTCAAAGAACGGCAATGTTCCGTCTTCAATACTGGACTTCTCAGCAATAAGCGGGAAATCAAGTACAATATCTGCATAAGGAAGTGCGTACATATTTCCTTCATAAATAACATTGCGGTTATTCTGAAGTTCTGCAAGTTTTGCAACCTGCTGGTTCAAAACAGCCTGTCTGCTGACTCTCTTCTTACGATGGTAATTCGCACCAAGCTTGTTACCGATGGAATTGAAAGCAATGCTCTCCATTCCGAGTTTCTTGGCATCCTTCAAATATCCTTTCAAGGCTTCCATACTGTATTCAGGTCTTGCAAGGTAGTAAGGATCATCTTCTTCATCTTCTCCGTACCATACATTGCTAATTACCCTAAACTCAGCAACCTCTCTGGAGAGGAATCTGGATGCATCCTTCTTCGGACGGAATCCATCCAAGAGCTCATCATTATGAACAAATGTGAAATCAGCTCTTCCAGATACATTATAACCATAACTCTTTGCGGTGGCAAGTAAATTCTTCAAATCTTTCTTGCTGCCAAGTTTGTTAACGAGATCGATGTCATCCGGCCAATCATGTGTAACTCCGTCATTAAACCAACCATTCAAGATAACATTGACATCTTCCCATCCCTTGTTATTGAGTTCCTTAAGAATTGCGCCCATTTCATCATAGGTTGATAAAGCATAGGGCTTTTCTTTCGGGAATCCAAGAATATGTTGCATCTTAGTAACTGCTCCGAGAAGCTCAACAGCTACCGGAAGTGATGTTCTTTCATCAACAGCAGCCAACTCCGGATAACGTTCGGAGAGATACTGGCGATAGGACTTAGCCATATCTACATAACTGGAGGAATTGATTCCTCTGTATCGAACGGAAATCTTCTCGTTCGGATCCAGGCCTTTTTCATACATATAGAACTCTGTTGTGGAACGTCCTTCTACATCGGCAATCTGATTATGAACAATTGAGAATCGTCCGGTTACATAGTTGCAAGGATATATCTTTCCTGCAACATCTGCTTCGATTTCGGAATAAGCATCGCCTTCCTCCATCATTGCAAGAAGTGCAATATTTTTGTCTGTAAATGCAATTCCGTATACAGGGAATCTGGTCATGGGATCGGAAATAACGACATCACGAAGCTGTCCGTAATCCCATCCGTAAACCTTCGCATTATAAACACTCTGAGTAATCTTACCATTATTGAAATTGATGTATGCGCCGGAACCATCCGGAACGAACATATATCCTTCGTCCTGTGCCGTAGATGCACACATAAAAGGAAGCACATCAATTCTTGTAATCGGGAACTCTTCATAATACTTAATCGAATCAAACGGAATTTCAGCAACAAGATCTTCTCCATCCAGTTTCAACAGAAGGGTAAGATTGATGTTCGCCTTCAATTCATTCTTACTTTCAGTCGCTGCGTATTCGTTATCCTGTTCAAGTGTATCCTTATTATAACCGAGTTCGTCACGAAGTGCCGTTTCCAATCTTTCCTTCTTATAGTTCGGCATATCAGGGAATATTTCGTAAACCTTAAGTCCCTTTTCCAAGTCCGGATACTTTTTAGCATATGAATTATACTCATCCATATCCCTCTTCAGTTTTTCAGGGTCCAATGCCTTATATCCGTCACGAAGAAGTTTCTTGGACTCGTCGGAAAGAGCCTCTTTCATCTCATCGTAACGTGCTGCTGACAACACCGAAGGAATAATATAAGTTTTCGATTCAAGACCGACGGAGAAATCAATCTGAATGGTATTATTCGCAGCATCAACAGAATAAGTGTAGTTCTCTTTCTTAACACTGTGTTCATGGGTGTTCAGATAGGATTTAACACCATTCTTATTCTTATACTCTATATAGAGTAACGACATAACTACTTCATTATTGGATTCAATCGCGCCCTCGGGATTGGATGTCCACTGAGTACCATTCTTGTCGGTAAATGTAAACATCGTTGTAAGCGGGTCAAATTCCAAAGACACTTTGCCATTCGAGATTGTCACAGGATCTACCGAAAGTTCAGAATCGAAACGATACAATTCCATCGGTTCCGACTGCTGAACGGTAGAGTTACCAAACTTGATAATCAAAAGAACAAGTACGGCAATGACAACGCAGGTAATTGCAACAGTGATTAATTTCTTTTTCATTCTTATTAGCCTCCTACGTTATCCTATTCGTAAACTTACTTCCTTAACCAACGATACAACATAATTGAATGCATCACTGATCAAGCTGAAGAACAGAAGGACAATGAACATGATGATTGCCATTCCTGCGATGGAAAGAAGTGTTGAACCAAGGCCCTTCATAAGGCCGTAATCATGTATCATCATCAAGCCGCACAGAAGAAGAAATACTGCCCAAATCAAAGCAAACACATTGAAGTAGGTATAGAAAACTCCTTCTTCTTTCGTAACAACATTGCTGACAAATATCATCGGGATACCGATAAGCACATAAGGTGTCAGACAATATGCGGTAACCATATAAATATCTTTAAATCTTCCTTTACCATCCATCAATGTTGTCAAACACCAGTTTGCCAAAACCCAGATGAATAAAGGAACCAAAATGCTGGCTACGGTCATCAGAATGTTAATCTCACTCCATCTTGTACCGTTAACCATAAAGTTTGAGAATTTCTTATCCCAGATGTTGGTAAGCAACGTGAGAATAACGATTGTATTCGCAGCTGCCATGGAACCGCGTCCTTCATGAATCAAATCCCATGAACCATCAAACGGATGAAGAATCAAATATAAACTGTATTTCAAGGTTTTCAGATAATGCTTAAAACCCTTGCCGGTAAAGAAATTACCAATTTTGGAGATAAAGTTTCTCATGCTTCCTGAATCTCCTTTCTTACTCTGATAAACGTACGAATCGCTTTAGGAATAATAATCAGAGCAGCAATAACAATGAGGAACCATACGATATTCTCCTCTACTACCTGCTCACGGTAATACTTGAATGCTTTGGAGTAGTTGGTTGTGTCTCTTACAACTTCGAACTTATCCATTGCCTCTTTGTATTTACCCTGACGAAGAAGGGAACGACCTACTCCGACATAAGCCAGCTCATAGTTTCCGTTATACTGCAAAACCTCACGCCATACATCAGCGGAATCATCGTAGCGACCGACTCTGTAAAGGCCGAGGGCTTCATTGACAAGCTCACCATAACGTGACATTTCAAAAATGGTAACCGTTCCGCAGACCTTATCAAGTACAATAATTGACTTCTCGCTCAACTTATCAATTGCTACCGGTTTGCTGAAAGAACCTGATTTGGTTCCTGAATTACCGAAAGCATAAAGCATATTGCCCTGGAAGTCATAAACGAAAATTCTGCCTCGTGTTTCATCCAAACAACAATAGGTTTCATTCTCGAATGTAGCACAGTCAACAAATCTGGAAGGACCATTCATACTGGGTGTTCCTATATTTCCATAGGAAATATCACCAATCGGGTTATGATGTCCGTTTCTTACAAGAATGTCATCACCCATGGAATTCAGTTTACGTACCGGTTTACCATTCGGTCCAATCAATTCCTCTTCTTTCAAAGTAGAGGTTGTAACATAAAGGAATCCCTTACTATCAATGGCTACATTATTATACTCAGTAGGAACATACTGGGCGGTTCTCTTTCTCTGCTCCTGTGTCTGAATCTTTCTCCAAAGTCTCTTTATGAAGGAAATCGTAACGGGACTTGCACCAATGTATCCGGTGAAATTTCCATCGGTTGTGAATTCCATCAGACCTGAGTTAACATTTGCTGCCTGAACATAATAACGATATGCTTCATCGACAACAAACTTCTTAGGCTCAAACTTGAAATCATTTTTAATGGTTTCATCTTTAGGATCCTTGATTACATCAATAACATTCAACTCATAGTCACAGTGGATAATTCTGAAGTTTTCTGTGTCTGCAATGTAAATATCGTAATCGCGCTTCAAATCCTCATATACAACATTCTCGGCGGGTTTCCAAACACTGCCGTTACCATCAGGATTCTCTCCATCCGGAGTTTCACCGTCCGGAGTCTCACCATCGGGAGCTTCGCCGTCAGGATTGGGAGCAGCACCAAGAAGGCCATCATCGCCATCACTCGTCGTGGAGGAATCATCGGTCTGAGAGTCTTCAGCGGAACCTTCTGCGTCTCCGCCTTCTTCACCGTCTCCCTCACCAGTGGGTTCTGTGATTACAGGCTCTACTGGAACATACAATTCGCCGAGATAATTCTCGCACTGCTTCTTGTAAACAGTAGCTCTTTGCTCAGGTGTTACTTTCTTTACGAAGATATCCATGGGCTGATTAAATGTCAGAATGATATTTCCATCCTTATCAAGCAGACAGTCCTTATTAGCGACCGAAACCTGAACCGTATTAATAATACGTACGCAGTTCAGACCGTTATCTTCGTATTGTAACTCAAGAATACGATTGTTTCTGGTATCACAGATAAATACCAAGTCATCAATACAGAACATTCCCTCGGGAGAATTCAGCGTTCCTACTTCCTCGCCGAAGTCACGTCCATAGAAAACATTCGATACGGAATATGCATCAGGAGATGCTGTTTCATCACCCCAGAAATTGTAGGTGTAGGTATACCAGTCATCCGCACATACATTGGGGATAGCGGTAATAACCACACATACAAGAAGGAGGATTGTCAATAAACTCTTCTTCATCTATTTTTCCTCCTCACTCTTTAATACCGGAACTTGCCATTGTTTCAACAATGTTGCTCTGCGCAAATACGAAACAAAGGACAGGCAGAATCATCAGGAACAGTGTTGCGGCAGCCGAAACACCTTGTCTTGCGACACCGCCTGCAGACAATGTACGAAGTGCAAACGGAAGTGTTTTCAGATCTTCTGAATAAATATAGGTGGTACCGACATTGTTCCACAAACCCTGAATAGAGAAAATCATAAGGGTCAGGATAGCCGGCTTAACAAGCGGCATTACAATCTTGAAGAAAATTCTTCCTTCTTTTGCGCCGTCAATCTTAGCTGCTTCAATCAAAACATCCGGAATACTGGTTTCCATAAACTGTCTCATAAGGAACAATCCCATAGGAGAAGCAAATGCCGGAATAATCAGTGCCAAGTGAGTATCAACCCAACCAAGCTTAGCCATAATCAGGTAGTTCGGAATAGCAAGTACATATCCGTTGAACATCAAAGCCACGGTAACCATCTTGAAGAAGGTAGCTGAACCGGGGAAACGATATTTAGCAAGTACATACGCTGCCATGGAAGCTATCAGAATATGTCCTGCGGTACCAACCGCAGTAATGAACAACGAGTTGAAAGCATAACGGGTAAATGTTATGGTTCCCTGCTTGTTCATCAAAAGGAACATATCGGAAATATTTTTCGTTGTAGGATTGCGGACGAACAACTTCGGAGGGAATACGAACAACTCATCCAGCGGCTTAAATGCGGAACAAACTACATAAACCAACGGGAATACGAAGAATAGTCCAAACAATACCAAAACAATTCCTACGCCGATATCACCAGCCAGTGATCGATTTGGCTGTCTGCCAGATCTAATTTTTTTCATCGTCATTACCCTCCTATCAGGTTCCAAGTTTGCTGAGTGCCTTCTGAATAAACTTGTTACACAAGTACATTACAAGGAAAAGCACTGTTGCAATAGCGGACGCGTATCCCATCTCAAAACGATAGGAACCGTAGTCAATCAAGTGGGTAACAACGGTACGGGCTGCATAGTCGGTACTCGGGAAACCACAAAGTGCCATAGTAACATCTGCGGTATTGAATGCGGTGGTAATGGAAGTAATCGCACCGAACATCAACATAGACTTCATGTTCGGAAGAGTGATATACCACAGCTCCTGCCAACGGTTTTTAATACCGTCAACATAACCGGCTTCGTACTGGTCGTCCGGAATAGTATTCAGACCTGCAATGAATGCCAAGAATCCGGTACCAAGGGACGCCCACAAAATAACAATGATAACAATGGTCAGCATATACTGTGGATTTGTCAGCCACAATATAGGCTTTTCCAAAATACCGATTGATGTACCTATGGCATTGGCATAACCATAGGAGTCACCTGCAAAGATGAATGTCCAAATCAGGTAAACCTGACCGGAAATAGTAGGTGCATAGAAAACAAGTACGGCAATTGCACGTATTCTCTTTGGAAGCTCATGAATCAACCATGCAAAAAGGAATGCGGCAATATAACCAATCGGTCCTGTAATCGCAGCAATCAGGAATGTGTTCTTGATTGCGGTAAGGAATATATCATCAACCAGAATCAGGTTGATGTAGTTCTGCATAAAGATGAAACGTGCAGGCTGCAGAACATTGTAATAAGTAAATCCATAGCAGATGGATACAATTACGGGTACAACATAAAACAGTGCAAAAATCAATGCGTAAGGAGCAAGAAAAGCATAACAGGTTTTATATGTTTTAATGTCTCTGAAGAAGAATCTTCTGCGCATCTGTCTCTGACGTTTCCAATTCACAAAACTCATATGTTTCTTCCTCCTTTCTATTCGAGACCAAACTCGGTTCTCTTCTTATGTATTTCTTCGTTAATATCACGTGTGTAATCAAGCAGGGTTTCACGAGGATCTTCATGAGCGTTGATTACTTTACGAACTGCATTGACTACATGACGGGAAGTGTAATATCCGCCGGGAACCTCAGGAGTTCCGACAACCCATTGCCACTGTTCCATCAATACTTCACGCTGCTCGTTGCTCCATGCAAGCTGGTCAAATGCTTTCTTGTTCGCAGTTGCATATCGTGCGGACTCACCCATAACTGCTTCAAGTTCCATACCAAAACGGGCCTGAACATCAGCACTTGCCCACCACTGCAGGAATGTCCAAGCTTCAGTCTTCTTCTCGGACTTCTCAAGCATCATGGAACATACGCCCCAACACTGCTCGCTACGGTCAATGTATTCCTCGCCGTTCTCGTTGGTTCTCAAAGTTCCGGGAATCAAAGCCATCTCCCAGAGACCACGAATCTCGGGTGCGGAAACAACCAATGTATTAAAGGTGTTATAATCAACGAAACCAATCGGCATCTCACCGGTACGGAAACGGTCAACAAACACATAATCCTGCGGAGTGCTGTAATGTGTGAAGAACATTGTGTACTTCTCAAATGCTTCAATTGCAACATCGGTATCAAGTGCTACGCCGGTTCCCTCTTCATTATAAAGACTTGCACCTCTCTGATACAGCTGAGCAAAGAATCCGTTCATATCAGGGTTGGCAACATTGTTAATCTTACGTTCAGTAGACGGAATACCGACATCCATATGGTTCTTCTCAATTACGGAAAGAATGCTTACCAGGTCGTCCCAAGTCTGCGGAATTTCAAGTCCCAACTGTTCAAAGATATCGGTTCGATAGAACATAACATTGAAATACTGCGTCTCGGGAAGTCCATATACACCATTACCATATTTAAACGGTACCCAAGAGGATTCCGTAAATTCGGCAATAACTTCATCGAAACCTCTGATTCCCATTGAGGCATCTCCCTTGAACTGTGTCAAGTCAGCCGCTGCGCCACGAAGTGCGTAGTTAACCGGCTCACCGGATGCAGCACTCAATGCAACATCGGGGCCTGTACCGGCTACGGTTGCGGGAAGCAATACATCGGAAGTCATCAAATCAACGTTGACACCGATTCCATAGTTCGGAACGAAGTCATCATCAATCATAGATTTCAAAATACTACTCTGGTCACGACCTGCGAAAATCCAAACCGTAATGGTCGGGATTTCATCACCGTAAACGTTTCCGATTGCATTGTAATCAACCACAAAGGAAGCGGCAAATGCACGAACCTCATGAAAGGCTTTCTGGAACCAGTTTGCGGTATCCTTCTTAACCTTTGCGTCTGCACCGGAAACAACAATGTAGTCGACATCAAGCTGTGCATTACTGAGTGTCAGAATAGCAGAACCAAGTGCACTGACATTGTTCTTAAACATAACCAGATTCTTCGGAATCTTGGAATCATTCTTTGAGAACTTCTCCATCTGATCCGCAAGTGTAAGACACGCGGTAACCTGAGAACCTTTCTCACCTGTATATTCTACAAGGTCATCAATCAGTTTGTAGAGAACCTTGTACTCATCGGAAAAGCCGGTCATAACAGCCGGATATTTTGTGGCAATGTTATAGTCTCGATCTTCATCAGGATTACGTCCGGTAAGGACAAGAATCTGACGATAGATTGAGTTCATACGGAACACACTGTCATTCATACGATTCAGAATGTCGCCCATCTCGCCGAGGGTAACTTCCATACGAATGGTGTTGGTACCGGCATGCATAAAGAATTTGTAGGGATTACCTTTCTCATCCGAAAGTTTTACCATCTGCCAGTCACCGGAGAACTCAAACTTGACAGCGGAAACCTCTTCAAAAGGAATCTCTCCGTTGACATACAAAGAACGGCAAGAAACAAAACCACGGTTGTAGTTCTGTCTAGCCTTTACGGTAATCTCATAATAACCATCGGAAGGTACTTCGAATTCCCATTCAATCCACTGTCCCGGAACCTTCCAGTTCTCACCACCGATCATGTTCATAATCTGCTTCGTTACGCTGTAAGGATAAGTAACGGCAGATGAACGGTCATAGGAGGGATACAGTGATTGAGAGGAACGATACTGCGCATCTTCGCCTTCAATACGAATCTGTACATTATTGCCCTGATTGCTGCTACCGTGCTGCTGCTCCATCTTACTTAAATAAGAGGAATAGGTGTCACGCTCGGAAACGGCGCACAAAGTCAAGTCTCTCAGAATAAGTGGCTCCTGGGAGGCATCAAAACGAATTATATTTTCGCCCTTCTCAAAATAGAAGCAATAAGGCTCGGTTACATAGCCAAGCTCATCCTTCAGATATACTGTCTCCCAACGAGGAGTTTCCTTCTGGCTGGGACGAATCTCATTACCGCGGTTATCCTTCTTCGGCTCATTCGCATCAGAATAAATACGCGGGAATGCAATTGCTTCCGCACCGCTGAATGGAATCTCACCATTAATGGATAAAGCTCTCTGAATTTCAACACCACGGGATATGCTTCTGTCCTGATCAGGATAATAAGTAAGTTTAATGTTATAAAGTCCGGCTTCCGGAACATTAACCTTAAACTCTGCATAACCTTCTTCGTAAGACATAAGTGCCTTCGTTCCATCCACATCGATGAATTCACACTTAGCCTCTTCTCCGTTACCGACTGCCTGATTCAGGTCGATTTCAATATCCTGAGCCGGATATGCATCGTTGGCATGCGCAAGCATATAAGCGGTATAGGAGTCTGAACGTCCTTCTCCTTCAACTTTGGAGAAGTCGAATCCTTCGTACTTGGCAGAATAATCACTGGTTTTGGAAGTGCCGTTCAACAAAAAGAGAACGACGATAACCGCAACGATGATCAACGTCCAGTACACACTCTTCTTCTTTAAAAATTTTAACATTAGACCCTCCGTTCTGTTGTGTCTTGTGCAAAACACATAAAAATGGACGCACTGCACTACAGAAATTACCATAATGTGAAAATATTATACAAAATAGTTCTTGCATTTGCACTTCATTTTTTGCTATATTATAATCAAATATTGCTAATACTAATTTTTCGGGTCAATTTTGTGCTTATAAAAATAGTCAAAAATGTGCGTATGATGATTATGATAAATGCCATTTACCCTGATATTTACCTTTCTTTTTATAAAAACCCCAAAAAGAGAGCCGGGATTTTGTGCAAATTGAATGGTAATCCATTTAGCAACATTTGTTTTCCCTATTTTTCTTTAGCAAAATATGAAACGAAGGAGGATATGCCATGATTCGTGAAATGGAAGGCAATTTTGAAAAGGTAGCATATACCGAAAGTAATCCTATACTCCTATATCTGAATACCCAAAATGCGAACTTTGACACGCACTGGCATACTGCAGCCGAAATTATAATGCCGATAGACAACGGCTATTATGTCAGTATCAATGATAGAGAGTTCAATCTGAAGGAGAAAGATATCCTTTTTATTCCGCCCGGGGAGTTGCACACACTTAAGGCACCGCCTACAGGCAAGCGGCTGATTCTGATGTTTGACCTTGGATTTTTCAATACACTTGCTGATTTCTCATCGCTGACCCCGATTCTCTCCCAACCGTTTCTGATTTCTGACAGCAGTTATGGTGAAATACACGATTTGGAAGTAGAATTTTTGCAGCAGATCATAGAGGAATATCCGAATCAATCTCTGACACTACGAATGTCCATGATGTACTCCTACCTTCTCCAGTTTTTCGTGTACCTCGGAAGACAGCACATCAAGACAGAAGTCATATTCCCTGATGTACGTTCCGGAAAGCAGTTGGAATACGTAGAGAAGTTAAATAACGTGATTACTTACATCAATGCCAACTACGCAGATGAAATCACTCTGGAAAAGGCTTCCTCCATCGCCGGTTTTTCCAAGTTTCATTTTACGAGATTATTCAAGCAATTCACCGGTCAATCCTTTTACAGTTATCTGAACCAGCGACGCATTAAAGCTGCCGAGGCATTTCTGTTAAGTCCGAATCTTTCCATTACCGAGGTTGCCATGCGTTCCGGGTTCACCTCCATCGCCACCTTCAACCGCGTATTCCGGCAGTTCAAGGATTGCACGCCTTCTGAATATAAGGTCTACTACCACATCACACAGCGCCGGAGATAAATGTTTCGTCAGAACAAAGAGTTTCGCTTGCGAAACTCCACGCACCGAGTGCCCATCCTTAGCGGAGCATTTTTTGTATCATAAGAAATGCGACGCAATTTTCTATGATATCAAAAAAGCACTTTGCTAATAATATGCAGAGTGCTTTTCTTTATACGGCAATTCTATTTCAGCGAAATAAAATAGTCTGCTACTTCCGCAGGAGTATCCACAACAGCGGCTGCTCCTGCTTCCGTTAATTCTTTTTCAGTTCCGAATCCATAGGTTACGCCAAGGGTCTTTACGCCAAATTCGAATGCGCCCTTCACATCATAGTAACGGTCTCCAATCATGAATATAGCCTCTTCTTTAGCACCGGAAATATCCATTGCATGGCGGAACACCTCTGCCTTCGTCGATACCGTTCCGTCAAAGCTTGCACCACAGATATAATCGAAATATTTTGCAAAATCAAAATACTCTGCAATCCATGTTGCATATGTCTCCGGTTTGCTGGTCGCCATTACGAGGACATATCCCGCATCCTTAAGACGTTTCAGGGCTTCCGGAATTCCGTCATAGACACGGTTTTCCTTCCATCCTTTTTCCCGATATCGCTCCCGATAAGCAAGCACCGCATCGTTAATTCTCTCCCCTGTGAAATAATCTGAGAAAGCGGCGGTAAGAGGCGGCCCGATATATTTTCGCAAAGAACTTCTGTCCTCTACGGTTACTCCATAGCGATTCAAGGCAAATTCAATACAGTTATAAATCCCCTCCGAAGAATCTGTCAGAGTTCCGTCCAAATCAAAAAACAGATATTGAATCATCTCATTCTCCTTTGAAATCAATAGAAGCGGGAGAACTTCCCGCTTCTAAACAGCATCAGTTTGTCGGATTATTCGTTGTAGCCACCATATCGATTACACACCAGTGAGGATTGATTACTCCATCATCGGGGGTATCATCCACATAAACGAAATAGTTGGTGGTGTCAATAACGGCCGTTGCCTTTCCGCCCGTCTTCGTCAAAATCATATTCTTTGTAAAACGAATACGGCAGGAGTAGCAGGTGTCACTGTATTCCGTATACTCCGTAACCGAAACATTGGAGTACTTCGGATTATCATTCTTGTGGTTACTGATAAATGTGATATCAACGTCCTTGGAGTAATGCTCTGCCTCATTATAATAGAAGGAATCCTTAACGAGACGCTTACGGATTGTTCCCAAACCGTAATTGGAACCGGGCAAATCTCCTGTTGTGAAATCAAGCCACATCTGTGCTGTTTCCAATGCAAAGCTCTTTCGGTCCTCCGGCATACTATCCGGACAAATGCCAACTTCAGCTTCCAAGGAAATATTACCGTTCGCATCCGCGGTCCATTCTACCGGTTGTCCCATATCATTCAGAATCTGAATACTGGGTTCCTCTGCCAAACCGGAGATTTCATATGTCACAATCGAAGGAACATCGACATACGCAAGTACTTCCTGTTTTAAGTTAACCTCAACAGGGATTGGCTCGCCCTTTATAAAATCCTCTGTAACCGGAATGTTATTGATTGTAACCTCATAATAATCCGGAACGGAAATCAGATAGGATTGTGTTGTCACGCTAAACGATGGCGTAATCTTGTCAATCTTCCAATCTCCGATACGAAGCATGGCAAAAATTGTCTTCTCATTCTCCGCACGAAGGCGAATCTTGGCAACAAGTTCTCCGTCTGTTCCGTAGATATCATATACAGGGTGTTCCGCATCGTAGCTGTTACGATCCTTTTCATAGGTAAAGGAATTGCTCTTCTGAAGCAGGTTTAAATAAGTCGTGCGATAAAGGTCTTCACTTTCAAAAACGCAGGCGTGCTCCGGAAGTTCCACTTTCTCAATCACACTACCGTCCTGAACCATTTTCGTGAAATCACCGACAAGGTTGTCAATCACATTCTCATACTGAGATGCTTCATAGCGGCGAAGACATTTGTCGGTATAACGAACGAAGATAAAACCGAGAACAATCAGAATAAGTGCATATCCGGCCAGGCATAAATAGAATATCTTCCGGCCACGACGGTTCTTAGCTTCTGCGGAGTTTCTCTTAACTGCAGGCTTTCGGGTTGCCTGCTGAGATGTCTTCCTCACGGTAGCTACCGAAGAACTACCCGTAGTCTGTCCATCACTCGTTCTCTGTGCGGATGCCGACCGCGTCGGAGCTGTAGATGCGGTACGTGTCGGAGCTGACTTTGTAACCGGTTTTGTAAATGCCGGAATCTTGCGCTTGCCTTCGGCTTTAGCCTTTCGCATTGCTTCCTCGCGGGCACGCTTATCACGTCCTGCCGCACGGCGCTCTGCGATTCTCTTTTTGCGCTCTATCATCTGCAGATACTGCTCTTCCGTCATCTCATCCTCGTCAGGATCATAATCCAGATTCGGGTTGCGGCGAAGCGCTTCATACAGTCTTTTCTCGCTCTCGTCCTTAAAGCTGCCTACCTTGCTCGGGGAGTAAAGCTCGTCATCATCAAAATCTGCCATCTTGCTTATCCCCCTCACTTTTTAGCGTCTACGACAAATGCATCCGGAAGTCTCCATGATGAGTTCTGGTAATAGAACGTAACACTTGTCATTTCGTATTTGCCTTTATAATACATGGATGAGGAACTTCCTCCATCCAGATTAGCTGCGTTAACGGCACCATATTCAAGCATGATGCTGATTAAGTCTGCAGCCGTCGCACCAAGATGACCTCCTGCCGCACGACCATCCGTTACAAGAAGAAGAATTGCACCGTCGGCACGCTGACCGATTGCGGTTCTCGGATTAGCTCCGGAACCCTGACCGTTCAATTCACGGCCTTCTCCGTTAATAATAAGCGGGACAAAATGGTTGTTGCTGTCGGAATTCTCTTCCTGGAAGCATACACAGTCACGGATACCCGCTTCTTCAACATATATCGTAATGTCGTTCGCATTCATCCCTTCAATATTCTTGATAATCAGAAGGTTGTCATTGGTCATTGCAATCATGTAAAGACCTTTATTGGATTGAGGTCTGTTACAGGTAATCTTACCACTCTGCACAACAACACCGAGCGGCTGACCACCTTTATTACCACTGGACTCATAAAGTCCGCCATTGATGCCCGCAACAGCTCCGGTATTCTTAACGATCTCTCCTAATTCCTTACCATATTCTCCATACGGATAAGTAGTTCCGACACGAACTTGAGACGGGTCCTTGACAATCATCAACTTGGCAAAGAATGAGTTGCCTGCAATTTCAACAATACGGATACCGTTCTCATCGAACACCTCTTCCGGTTTGCCCGGCTCGGGTGTAATTTCCGTTCCCGGATTGTCTTTGTTCTCAATGTGAATCAGGTCCTTATCAAGAGCCTCTACATTCATCTCTTCACGGGAGTTCTTATCCTTAATCTTGTTAAGTTCCTCCTTGGAAAGGAAAATCTTAGCAACAAATTTCATCTGTCCACTTTCCAGAATAGAGGAAACGAACAAATCCTTTGCCGCAGGAGAAGGTCCCTTCGTAATCTTTCGTCCAACAAAATATACGGTTCCGACAAGAATAAGTATGGTAACGAAAATTACCAGCATCACTCTTCCGAAATACTTAAAAAACTTCTTCCAATTCATTGCTTAATACTCCCAAAATTTATTACTTAGGTCCCCACACGTAATGGGCTTCGGTTTATTTAAAAACCCAGCGCTGTTGAAACTGATAACTGATTAAAAACAGAACCATGTCAACAATCATCTTAATCACAGACTCTAAAAAGCTTGCACCCAGTCCAAGCAAATTCTCGGCCACAACCGTAACGAGAAGGTACGACACCGCAAGCTGACAAACTGCAAGGATTGCATAGCGCGGAAGCGACTTCTGAACTTTGGAATCGGATTCGAATACGACCTTTCGGTTCATACAGTAATTGAAAATCGCACTTACCACTCTCGCACCAACGGTAGCAATCGCCAATCGCACTTTACCGTCCATACTGTCACCGATTAACATATTAATCAGCGTAAACAGTAAGAAATCCAACAAAAATGAGGCAATTGAACTTCCGATGAATTTAAAGATAATCATATAGATGCGGAAGGAATCGCGAAATGGATGAAAATGAGAGGAGGCATTGTCATCAATATAAACCGTATCGATTACAACCTCACTGAAATCAACTCCTGCCTTCTTCATCACGAGAAGCTGATTGGTTTCATATTCGTAACGGTCACCATCAATCTGCAACATTAACGGCAGATGCTTAAAAGGAATCGCACGAAGTCCTGTCTGCGTATCACTGATTTTAATCCCGCATGCGAAGCGGAATACAGTTTTTGTAATATTATTGCCGGCTCTGCTCTTAAATGGCACCTGCGGCTGCGAGAAATCTCTCACGCCGAGAATAACCTTGTCCGGCTCCGCTTCCATGGCATTCACACATGCGCGGATATCCTTCGGCAGATGCTGCCCGTCTGCGTCTACGGTAATGACGCCGAGTACATCGGTTCTGTTATTTAAAACATATTCAAATGCCGTCTTCATAGCACGGCCTTTACCGCGGTTAACCTCGTGTGTCAACACGGTAACTTCGGGGAACTTTGAAACCTCCTCAAAGGCCCACAAATATTCCTGACCGCTTCCGTCATTGACTACAATAATATCATCAAATCCGCCGGCAATGATTCCCTTTACAGTGTTCACCATCTTCTCATCCGGATTCAGGGACGGAACGATTACTGTTGTTCTCATACATCGCTCTCTTTCTGAGAAGCTTCTGCTTTCTCATGTGACTGCTGCCATTTGCGGATCATCAGGTTACCAAGTATATTGGCAAGAATTCCGAGTACCAATCCAATCACAAATCCTGCAACAACATCGGAGGGATAATGGATTCCGATATACAGTCTGGAAAAAGAAATGCACAGAGCAAGAATGAAAAGCGGAATTCCGTAACGTTTCTTCAAATTCGGGAACATTGCCACAGCCGAAGCAATGCTTGCGGCGGTATGCCCGGACGGGAAGGAGCCGTCATCGGCAGCCTTTCCAATCAGTTTCAGTGCTTCTATCAGTTCATAAGGTCTTGTACGATTCACAAGCGGCTTCAAAAGCAAATTATTCAAAAGAACCGATCCAATCAGTGCAAGAGCGGATATAAAGCCGGCTTTTCTTGTCTTCTTAAACAGAAGAAGTACCGCGCTAAGAATAATCCAAAACAATCCCGCATCCCCCAGATGCGTAATCAGCGGAAAGAATTTATCCAATATTTCGCAACGAATATTGTCCTGAATATACAGAAGAATATCCTTGTCCAAATTGAAGATACTGCCGCCCTCACTGAGAATTCCCAAGAAATTCAACATATGCGACCTCCCAATAGCCAATAATCGTGTATATTGTACCACAACATTCTGTTATTGTCACGAAAAAAAACCATATGATAGCTTGGCCTAAAATGAAATTGTAAATTCTACTCCTCAAACTCTCAGTAGATTTTACCTTTGCACAAGTCGATATTTACTCTTTCACATTTCTGTGGTAAAGTCTCTCCGACTCCTCTGACAGCAGTGAAAGGAGTTCTATGAGCA
>JAZQNM010000064.1:0-23266 GCA_045627305.1 Lachnospiraceae bacterium | reverse complement strand
ATTGCTCATAGAACTCCTTTCACTGCTGTCAGAGGAGTCGGAGAGACTTTACCACAGAAATGTGAAAGAGTAAATATCGACTTGTGCAAAGGTAAAATCTACTGAGAGTTTGAGGAGTAGAATTTACAATTTCATTTTAGGTCTCTGTCTTTACTAAAGAAAATGCTTGACAAGTTGAATGGAGCGTTTCTATAATGTCATTAAGCAAAAGGCTTTGACGGGAAATAGTACACAGGCACGAACCTACAGAGAGCAGCCGGTCGGTGAGAGGCGCAGAGAACAACCTGTGGAATACATCCCCGATGCTGCGCACCGAAAGGAAACGAGTAGGCTGCGACGGTTGGCTACCGTTATATGGCAAAAAGTATATGCACATATTGTGCCGTACTTAGTAAGGCAGACGATGCGAATCCTCTGCGAATAAAGGTGGTAACACGAGAATCCCCCCTCGTCCTTTAAATAGGACGGGGGTTTTTTATACCAGTGAGGGAAAGCCCCACTGAAGTATTAGGAGGATTACCAAAATGAAACTTTATGACGAACTGAAAGCCCGTGGCCTCATTGCACAGGTAACGGACGAGGAACTTGTTTCCAACCTGATTAACGAAGGAAAAGCAACCTTCTACATCGGATTTGACCCGACGGCCGACAGCCTTCATGTAGGTCACTTCATGGCACTTTGTCTGATGAAACGTCTGCAGATGGCAGGCAACAAGCCGATTGCTCTTCTTGGTGGCGGCACCGGAATGATTGGCGACCCCTCCGGTAAGACCGATATGCGTAAAATGCTCACCAAGGAGCAGATTGCACACAACATCGAATGCTTCAAGAAACAGATGGCACGCTTCATCGATTTCTCCGAAGGAAAGGCACTCATTGTAAACAACGCAGACTGGCTTCTTGATCTGAACTATGTGGAACTTCTTCGTGAAGTAGGTCCTCATTTCTCCGTAAACCGTATGCTTACCGCAGAGTGCTACAAGCAGCGTATGGAGCGTGGACTTACCTTCCTTGAATTCAACTACATGATTATGCAGAGCTACGACTTCTACAAGCTGTTCCAGGATTACGGCTGTAACCTCCAGTTCGGCGGTGACGACCAGTGGAGCAACATGCTCGGCGGTACCGAGCTCATCCGTCGTAAACTTGGCAAGGACGCTTCCGCCATGACCATTACTCTTCTTCTCAACTCCGAGGGTAAGAAGATGGGTAAGACCGAAAAGGGTGCCGTATGGTTGGATCCCGAGAAGACTTCTCCTTTTGAGTTCTACCAGTACTGGAGAAATGTTGCCGATGCTGATGTTCTGAAATGCATCCGTATGCTGACCTTCCTTCCGATTGAGGAAATCGAGAAGATGAATGACTGGGAAGGCAGCCAGCTGAATACTGCAAAAGAGATTCTTGCTTTCGAGCTTACCAAGCTTGTTCATGGCGAAGAAGAAGCGGCAAAGGCACAGTCTCAGGCTCGTTCCCTCTTTGGCGCAGGCAGCGCCGAGGATGCTCCAAAGTTCGAGCTTACCGACGCAGATTTCAATGATGGAAAGATTGATATTCTGACAGTACTTTGCAAGGCAGGACTTGCTCCCACCCGTTCCGAGGCAAGAAGAAACGTAGAGCAGGGCGGCGTTCTGGTCGATAACGAAAAGGTTACCGATTTCCGTACCGAATACACAAGAGAGCAGTTTGCCAACGGTCTTCTCGTAAGGCGCGGCAAGAAGAACTACAAGAAAGTGGTTGTAAAATAACCCCATTACTGAATTCATGCGCTACGGGCGCACAATATACAGAAACAGAGTTGCGGACATAATCCACAGCTCTGTTTCCTTTTATGAAGTGAGAAAAGAAGATTAGTTGGCTGGCATACTCCCTCGAATTGAGTATAGCTTTAATGCCTTAATTCAAGTTTTAAAAAACTGCGACAGCATAAACCGTCGCAGTTTACAGATACAATATAAAAAGAAGAAGTGTCTGAAGCATAGTATTTGTGTGAAGAAACCGTGATTTCCGTTACATTCCTGTTCCATAAACAAGTACTGTAATCGAACCGCAAAACCACGAAACCGCCCTTTCCGCTCACATAAAGAAAATCATATATACTCCAATCGTATTGATTGCCAGATTCGCCGTTCCGTGCACCACATAATTTGCGAAAAGGGATTTGTACTTCTCGCTCACGAAGCTTAGGAATGCACCCGCAAGCATCAATCCCAAGATGCACACAAGCATAATCCAAAAATCAAACCACCCGTCAATGATTCCGATATGATATACGGCAAACAGAAACGAACTCACCAGATACGAAGCTACTCTGTTATCACGTAAGCCGTGAAACAGAAAACCCCTGAAAAAGCTTTCCTCCAGAAACGAATTGCACAGAATGATGTACAAAAACACGAAGATGCAGTTGCTTTTCGTCAGTCCTTCCTTCTGCAGAAGATTCTCTTTAATATTGCTCAAATCAATAAAGTTTTTGCAAACGAAAAACGCCACAAGAACCGCCACATAAGCTACCCCGATGAATAGGAATAAGCTCTTTGCCTTTTCCGGCTTCTTCAGATTGAGTGCTTCCGTCAGTTTTACCTTACAGAAAACGCAATACAGAAGAATCGTTCCGCCAAAAACAGCTACCTTCAATATACTTTTCATAAGGTAATCCGGCTTTAGAACCGTTTCAATCAGAATCATCCCTATCGTGGCCAGTATGCCAAGAATAATCAATAATACTTTTTTCATGCTTCCTCCACACTATTAAGAACACAGAATATGTCCGTCACTCCGCCACCCCACGAACAATCATGGTAACCGAAACGGAAGTATCCCATTGCTTTTCGCCGTTTCGATACAGGAAAAGGCGTCTGTCGTATTTGTCGTTGATAATTTGAAGAATGTCCGAATATCCTTCTATCGGATGCTGTCTGACTGCTTCCAGGTCGGAGGCACGCATCGCCTCAATCATAGCCTCCGCCATATCTTCCGAGTATTTCGGCGCATCCGGGGTCAAATCAATCACTGCATACCCTGTGCTTACATTTGAGAAACCATTTTGTTCCATAGAAGCAGGAAGCTGTGCCTCCGTCATCGGATACCGGCATACCTGATACGCTTTATTCTCTTCCCGCCAATCCGGACAGCGATTCCAGAAATCCGTTTCCTCCTGCGTTGCTTTTAAACAATCAGCGACACTATAGATGCCTTTTCTGGCTGACAGACACAGACATATGCCATTCTTCTTCAGTATACGCTTCTGTTCTTTCCAAAACGCCAGCGGTTCGATGTGCTCCTGCACGGTATTGGAAATAACAACATCAAAGGTACCGTCACTGAAGGGTATTGCCGTAGCATCCCCCTCCACAAAGGTAACGCCGTCGATATGTTCCCTTCCCCACTGCACGAAAGCGCTGTCCCGGTCCATTGCCGTAATCTCTGCATTTGGATACCATCTATGTAATGCTTCCGCCAAAGCCCCCGGTCCGCATCCAATCTCTAAAATTCGAAGTTTTGCATGCGGATCAAGCTGAAAAGCGTCTTCATATTGCTCGTAAAAGCAATCATCAAACCGAAGTTTTCTGCTCAGATATAACGTTCCGATTCCCTGCACGTGCTCAGACCATATCGTATTCATTCCTGTTCCTCCACTTCTAACATTCCTCGTTTAGATGCTTGTTCGCAGGAAAACGCATCGTATTCTACATTAGTAGAATCATAATAAACAGGTTGTTTCATAGAATTCAAGTAAAACAGATACAAAAATACTGCCATTGCTACAACCGTAAGTGACGTCAGTACAATTCTTTTCTTCTTATCTGGGAAAGAATAGATATACAGGAACATCTGTGCCAATATAAATAATAGAGCTAATAGCTGAAGCGGCATATGGCGTATGAACATCCAAAAATGATTTCCGAATTCTCCACACAGTCCCAATATGGCAACGAAGAACACTGCTGCGGAAAGCCAGTTTCTCTTCTTAATATACCAACCGATAAAAGCTCCGGGGAATGTCAGTAGCGTCCATCTAAACCATCCCCCATAGTATTGAAACAAGCCCCAACCCTTTTCATTGAAGGGAACCTGCACAAGATACACAAGCGGCTGACTAATCAAAAAGAATACGAATACCTTTGCCGCAGCTCCATAAGGTTTTTCGCATTTCGAAAGAATGATAACAGCCATGAGTATCCAGAACTCAAAACAGATGCCGATATTTACAATAGAGGCGTTCTCGAGATAATCTTGAAAATTCATAATCACACCGGTTACAGTCCCACAGATGATGGCAAGTGCAACTACCCACTTCCATGAAATCTTTCCTTTCAATAACCGGTCACACAATTTATCAAGCATAAACATCCCCCTTATTATTCTGTCAAAACCTTCATCAGTATACAAAAATAGAGGAAGAATTGCAAGCATTCTTCCCCTTTGCAATATACCTTCTCTTACAAAACGTAGAACAGAATTCCGAAGAATTGCAGCACACATCCGAAATCCACAAATATATGAAACACGCTGTGAAAATATCTTACTTTCGGTCCGATCAGATACAAAACGGCACCTACGGTAAATGACACACCGCCGAGCAGTATCCACCAAAAACCGTTCCATGTCATTACTTCTATCACCGGCTTAACACAGGCAATCAGCGCCCATCCCATCACGATATAGCAGCCAAATGAGAACTTTTCGTATTTGTCCAGATCGATTGCGTTTAACGTAGCCGCAAGAAAGCAGCATCCCCACTCAATGCCGAATACCGTCCAGGCAAGTCCCGGATGAACCGGCCGTAAGGAAGCAAGCAGAATGGGCGTATAGGTTCCTGCAATCAGGAAGTAAATGTCACAGTGGTCAATGACGCGCATCACCTGCTTTCCCATATTCTTATGAAGGCCATGATAGACAGCCGAAACGGTAAACATAATAACCATAGTCCCGCCATAAATGGATGCGGAAACAACAGCCCATGCGCTATGATGTTTTGCTCCCATGATAATACATAATACGGTAATCGCTATTGCTATGGCTGCCCCAACAATATGCGTTACCATATTGAAGATTTCCTCTCCTCTTGTATAATCCGGAAAAGGTCTTTTTGAAAGCGGTGTACGCTTTTCCATATTTCTCGCCTCATTTCAATATCAATTTCTACTTGATGTAGTTTTTATTACTACATATAATAGCATTGATTGTCTTATAAATCAAGAGGAGGCTGCCACATTACTGCAGCAGCCTCCATATTATTGATAATAATACTGTGTTGTAACTTTGTCATAGGAATTCGCCGTCGGATTGAAGTAGTTCTCCTCTACCAGATATCCATCCTCATCATATACATAGTTTCGGCTTGTAAGTCCCTCTTTGTAACAGATTACTCTTCCGGCTTCATCATACTGAAGTTTCTCCTCCGGATTTTCAATCGTTTCAATACCACCTGCAGAGACATCTATGCGCTTTACCACATATCCTTCCTTATTGAATTCGGTTGTTGTCGTGAACTCCTTTCCATTATAAAAACGTGTTGTCGTCTCCCTGACGAGATTGAAATCGCCGTCATATTCATAAACATATATATGGTCATCCGTACCATTTCTATAATAAGCTTCTTTCGTCTTATTTCCCATGGAATCATATTCATAGTTGTACGTATATTCCACAGCACCATCTTCATAATAACTCGTTCGATTGATCAGATTACCATCCCTATCATAGGAGAACACTTCATAATATTC
The DNA here is from genome assembly GCA_045627305.1 of Lachnospiraceae bacterium. GTDB lineage: Bacteria > Bacillota > Clostridia > Lachnospirales > Lachnospiraceae > ISDg. The sequence goes on along the minus strand of JAZQNM010000064.1, from coordinate 17,540 downwards.
GAAATCTTTCTTCGTGGACTCTTCCGGAATCGTAACACTCTTCGTCTCTCTCACGCCTTCCTCTTGATAGCGGTACCGCGTTTTCTTCATACAACCATTCTCATCCGTTTCACATTTGTACTCTTCATATTGGCTCGCACAGCCGTCCTTCTCCGAATACTTCGTTATCTTCACAAGACCATACTTTTCATCATATTCATAATCATAATGGCAAATAGGAGTTATGCACCACTCCTCCCCGTCTTTCGTGTAATTCAGGATGGTTTCCTTGGTGACCCTGTTTTTTTCATCGTATTCTGCAGAAGTTCCCATAGAGATTGTGCTCCCTAGCCATCTTTGACTATCCACTCTGACAATCCTCTTATCTTTCTTCTCTACGGATATCTTCTTTCCTTTTTTAGCATCTTCCTGCTCAGAATTGTTTACGGTAATTACCTTATTGCTATCCGGTTCACTCTCAACCACTTCTTTGGGTAAAGTCGAAGTTTCGGCCGGATTCTTTTTGCTCTTTCCGCATCCGCACATAAGGACCATAGCAATCAACAAAAGACACACATATACTCTTCTTTTCTTCAACATTCTTTCCCTCCAATAAAACAAAGTGTTTCGCAAGCGAAACTCTCCGCGCCGCCTGTACGTCGTTTGTGACATGTTTCCACTGCACAGGTGTGTGCTTCCTTAGCGGAGCATTTTGTATCATAGAAGATGCACTGCAATTTCCTATGATACAAAAAACCGTGGTAAAAACCACGGTTTTATTAAAGCAAAATTATGTGAACTTTATGTGAGAATAAACGGAAAATTCTATCAACAGTATGTGTAGATAGTCTTCATACTAATTCTAGTATATGAGAATTCTTACTGAATGGATGCAGCCGTAATGGTATTAACATCTTCTGCTTCAAGCGTAGAGAGAACTGCCTTATCAGGATTCTTAATCTTTACAACACGGGTTGCATGATTCGTAATTGCCTTTTCAAGGAAGTTTCGGGCTTCTCGCGCATTTGCAAAATCCTCGGCCTTACTGTCCACACGATCCTGGAAATACTTCAGCGCTGCCTCACGTGCTTCAGCACTCATTGAATAATCCTTGCCCTTACACATACCATCCAAAATCTGAATCAACTCGTCCGGAGTGTAATCATCAAAACGAATATACTTATTGAAACGGGACTTCAAACCGGGGTTACTCTCGATGAACTGCTCCATCGGTCCTGTGTATCCTGCAACAATAACAATCAAACGGTCACGGTTATCCTCCATTGCCTTAAGAAGTGTATCAACCGCTTCCTGTCCGAAGTCGTTCTCACCTTTTCCTACATTCAGGGTATATGCCTCATCAATGAACAAAACTCCGTCCATGGACTTGTCAATTACTTCCTGTGTTTTGATTGCAGTCTGACCGACATAACCACATACCAAACCACCACGGTCAACCTCTACAAGCTGTCCCTGTGCCAATACACCGAGTCCCTTATAGATTCTGCTGAGCATTCTGGCAACTGTTGTCTTACCGGTACCGGGATTCCCGAAAAATACCATATGCTTACTGATATCTGCGGACTTCATTCCGGCACCCTCACGCATCTTCTGTACACGGATCAAATCAACCAGTGCAGCGACATCGCTCTTTACACTTGTCAGACCGACTAACCCGTTCAATTCCTCCAAAATCTTATCGACCTCTTCAGAATCCTGAAGATTTACGGCATTCTTCTTGGCTACCGGCGGCTTCGATTTAACAACCTTAAACTGGTTTGTAAAGAATACCCCGTACTCCTTCAGAAAAGTTTCCAACATCTGCGTATACTGGCTCATTCTCGCAACCTGCTTCTCATCGGTTTCCTTCTGCGAAGCAAGAATTAACTGGCCAAAAGCCTTGTAAGTATCCGCAAGAATCTGTGCGTTCTGTCCCATATAGGGATCGTTCGGAATCTTCTTTCCGGCATCCGCAAGAATAAAATACTTCATTGCCTTCGGTCTTGTAGTACCGAATGTACTTGACGGGCTGCTCAATTGTGCACGAATCGTCCGCATCTCATTAACGGTAAATGTAATACCAAGATTGTCGCGAATCAGTTCCTGCTCACTTGAAGTGATTACTCCGTCGGCGTCCTCCAGGAATATGGCATACTCTGCCAACTCCTTATGAAGGATTGTCTTCAGAGAAGAACCAAGACATACCACGGCACCAATGTTTAATCTGCTGATGGTATTACAGATTTCGTCACAGATTGCAATCAGTTCTTTTACAGATTTATCGGCCAAGGGACTCCCTCCTAAAGATACCAACTCGAGCGAACGCACAGGCGCCGCTCGAGTGGATGGTTTCAAAACTAAATAATTCAGTGCCTGCTTCGCAGTTCGCCATTATCTTTATGGCAGGACTGCTTCGCAGGTCGCCATTATCTTTATGGCAGGCCTGCTTCGCAGGTCGCCATTATCTTTACAATACTCTTACCTTCAGTACAGCATCAATTGCCTTAATCTTAGCAACTGCAGCATCGTCAACCTTACCACATACATCCAATACGGTGTAAGCGTAGTCGCCTCTGCTCTTGTTGTACATATTCTCAATATTCATGCCTGCAAATGCAGCGGTGAACTGGCTGAGTAAATTCGGAATATTTCTATGCATAATGCATACACGACTCTCAACATGGCATACACCTGCATCCAAAGCCGGATAGTTTACGGAATTGATAATGTTACCATTTTCAACGAACTCACGAATCTCACGAACTGCCATAATAGCACAGTTATCCTCGGACTCTTCAGTGGAAGCACCAAGATGAGGAATTGCGATAACACCCTTCATACCTGCGGTACGTGCATTCGGGAAATCGGTGATGTAATGAGCAACCTTGCCGGAAGCAAGAGCCTCTTCCATTGCATCGTCATCAACCAAAAGGTCACGTGCAAAGTTCAAAACAACAACGCCGTCCTTCATCATAGCGATGGTGTCCTTGTTAATCATCTTCTTGGTATCATCAAGAAGCGGAACATGAACGGTGATATAATCACACTGCTCAAAGATTTCCTCACGTGTCTTTACGTGAATAACACCGCGGGACAACTTCCAAGCGTTCTCAACAGAGATATAAGGGTCGCAGCCGTAAACGGTCATACCAAGTGCATGTGCTGCATTGGCAACCAAAACACCGATTGCACCAAGACCGATAACACCGAGTTTCTTGCCCTGGATTTCCTTACCTGCGAACTTACCTTTTCCTTTTTCAACAAGCTTAGCTACGTTCTCGTCATCCTTGATGGACTGTACGAAATCGATACCGCCGAGAATGTCACGGGAAGTAAGAAGAAGACCTGCGATAACAAGTTCCTTAACACCATTCGCATTCGCACCGGGCGTATTGAATACAACAACACCTTTCTCAGCAAGCTTATCAAGCGGAATGTTGTTAACACCGGCACCTGCTCTTGCTACTGCAAGAAGATTATCATTGAACTCAAGGTCATGCATTGCAGCACTACGAACGAGTGCTACATCTGCATCATCAAGATTCTCAACCTTTTCATAATTATCATTAAACTCATTAAGACCAACCTGAGCGATTGGATTCAAGCAAGCATATTTCATATTATTGACCTCCTTTTAGTCGGAAATGCCCATTAAGCATTCTCAGCCTCAAACTTCTTCATAAACGCAACAAGCTTCTCAACACCTTCAATCGGCATAGCGTTGTAGATACTAGCACGCATACCGCCAACACTTCTGTGTCCCTTAAGGTTAACGAAACCTGCCTCGGTAGCTTCCTTAATGAACTTAGCGTCCATATCAGCGTCACCGGTAACGAAAGGTACATTCATCAAAGAACGGGAGTTCTTCTCAACAGTGCCCTTGAAGAGTTTGCTCTGATCAAGGAAATCATAAAGGATTGCAGCCTTCTTCTCATTATAAGCCTTCATAGCTTCAAGTCCGCCCTGCTTCTTGAGCCACTTGAATACCTTGCCGCAGATATAAATACCATAGCAAGGGGGAGTATTATACAGAGAATCATTGTCTGCATGGGTCTTGTACATAAGCATGGTAGGAGTTCCCGGAAGAACATCCTCGGTAATCAGATCCTCACGGATGATTGCGATAACAACACCGGCAGGTCCGATATTCTTCTGAGCACCACCGTAAATCATAGCGTACTTGGAAACATCCATAGGTTCGCTAAGGAAGCAGGAGGATACATCTGCAACGAGATCCTTGCCCTTGGTGTTCGGAAGTGTCTTGAACTTAGTACCATAAATGGTATTGTTCTCACAAATATAAACATAGTCCGCATCGTCATCAATCGGAAGATCGGAGCAATCCGGAATATAGGAAAATGTCTTGTCTTCGCTGCTTGCAACGCACTTAGCGTCACCAAACTTCTGAGCCTCTTTGAAAGCTCTCTTAGCCCACTGACCGGTAACAATGTAGTCAGCCTTCTTGTTCTTCATGAAGTTCATCGGAACCATTGCAAACTGCAGATGTGCTCCGCCCTGAAGGAACAAAACCTTGTAATTATCCGGGATATTCAGAAGATCGCGAAGATCCTGCTCTGCATCCTTGATAATCTTGTCATAAACTTTGGAACGATGGCTCATCTCCATTACGGACTGACCACTTCCCTGGTAGTCGAGCATTTCTGCTGCTGCCTCTTTCAATACTTCCTCCGGCAATACAGCCGGACCGGCTGAAAAGTTGTACACTCTTGCCATAATACTGTCCTCCTAAAAGAATATATCGTTGCCTGTATTCAGGCTATATCAGTGGTTTTCTGCCATCCGGTGAGACACTATCTGCCGGAAAAGCCCACTTAACATGTATTCTATACCCCTTACCGCATTAAGTCAAGGGAATAACATAAAGAATACATTAAGAATAAATTAAGAAAATATGCGAAAAGGGACAGTAAAAATGATTACACACTTTTACCGTCCCCTCTGACCGTTATCGTATCATTTTACCGAAGTCCACAGACTGTCGTCCTCACCAAGCTCACAGACAATTACCGCGGGAGCCTGCCGGCTCAATACCTCACCAAATACCGTTTCCGCTTCTCTCTTCGTACGAACCCTGTAAGAAGGAATCCCCATAGCCTCTGAAATGCGAACATAGTCCGGTCCCTCCGGAAGTCCCGTCTCAAAGAAGCGGTCTTCATAGAACATATGCTGCCACTGATGTACAAGTCCGAGCGCATGATTATCAAAGACAATTTCGATAACCGGAAGACGATATCTTGCTACCGTAGTCAGTTCATTCATATTCATCCGAAAGCAGCCGTCCCCGGTTACATTGATAATAGTGGAACCCGGGCAACCGAATGCAGCACCGATTGCAGCGGGTAAACCGTACCCCATCGTACCCAGTCCGCCGGAAGTCAGAAACCGTCTTGTCCCGGTGACACGATAGTGACGTGCAATCCACATTTGATGCTGTCCTACATCTGTAGAAAGAATTGCATTTCCCGCGGTTATCCGGTCTATCAGCATTGCTAAAAACGGTCCGCTCAATGCTGTGCTTTCCGACTCATCCAGATATCGCATACCTTCTGCGATATCCTTTCTGCGGTTTTGTATCATCTCCTGCATCCATTCCGTATGGGAGGTGCTGCACACTCTGTTCTCATAAGCGGAAAGTGTTGCTTTTACATCCCCTTGGATCCATGCATTTACCTTTACATTCTTGTTAATCTCGGCAGCATCCAAATCAATCTGGCATATGCTTGCCTGACTGCACCATGATTTTGCATCCCCGGTGACCCGTTCGCTGAAACGGACGCCGAGTGCAATCACACAGTCACATTCCCGAAGTGCCGTGTTGGCAGCCTTTGTTCCGTGCTGTCCAACCATCCCGAGATAACGTTCTCCGTTTCCGGAATAAGCTCCTTTCCCCATAAGGGTTTCGCATACGGGTGCGTCAAGCTTTTCCGCAAGCGCGTCAATTTCCTCCTCCGCTCCCGAAGCGACCGCACCGCCGCCTACCAGAATAACAGGACGTTTTGCATTTGCAATAATATCATAGAAAGCATCGATTTCACCAAAAGGAACCTTGACGTCCGTGGCGGTGCTGCCGTAAGCCAGTGCCAAATCGTGAAGCTCCGCATAACGTTCCTCGCACAGTTCCGCCGTTGTAACATCCTTTGCAATGTCGACAAGCACCGGTCCCTTCCGACCGCTTCCCGCAATGGCAAATGCACGTACAAGGACACCGGGTAAATCATCAATACTGCGAACTAAGAAATTATGCTTCGTAATCGGAAGCGTTATTCCGAATATATCAACCTCCTGGAAGCTATCCTTACCGATGGAGCCAACCGACACATTACATGTAATCGCCACAAGCGGAATACTGTCCATCATGGCTGTTGCTATTCCGGTCACAAGATTCGTTGCACCCGGCCCGCTGGTCGCCATACAGACACCGACCTTTCCGGTCACGCGGGCATAGCCGTCCGCCGCATGGCAGGCTCCCTGTTCATGTGCCGTAAGGACATGGCAGATGTCATGTGATTTGCATAAGGCATCATAAAGTGCAAGATTGGTTGCACCCGGATACCCGAATATCGTATTGACGCCATGCTCTTTCAGGCATCGGATTACAATTTCCGCACCGGTCATATTATTCCTCCAACTTTATCTTTATGGCAAGGCTAACGGGTTGCCTCGCCGGTAACACTCCAGTCAACCGTCTTGATATGTCCGGCCCAGAGCTTCTCCGCCAGCTTTTGCATACTGCTTAAACTGAAACCTGCTCCATCGCCGAACTTCAGACATCCGTGGCTCTTTGCCAGTTCTTCCGTATAGTCCTGAAGGGCATATACGGTAAAATCATGTCTCGTACGGAATCTGCCCGAATCATAACTGAAATGATTCACAAGCGGGATTACCGTACTTTCTTTAATATACTTTTCATCGCCATTCTTATAAAACTCCAGATAGGCCATTCCTTCCAGCTCACAGTTCGCAGTCTTAAACATGGAGAGGAAATTTCCAAGAGAATAGTAGACCGGCATTGTTCCGCCATCGGGTCTCGTCACAATCTCCATCGGCTCACAGATGTGCGGATGTGCACCAACAACAGCATCTACTCCATATTCCGCAAACTTTTTCGTCCAGTCCTTCTGATAGGAAGACACGGAAAGGGAATACTCTGTTCCCCAATGGACAAATACGACTACAAAGTCTGCAATCTCCTTTGCCTTGGCAACATCATTCTTTACACGCTCCTTTTCCAGAAGATCAACGGAAAATGCCTCGGCCTTCACTGCAGAATTCAGATTCAAACCATAGGTGTAGTTCATCACGGCAATCCTGATTCCATACTTTTCAAGCACCGTAATGGTATCCCGACTCTCGGGACTGTCATGAATTCCGAGAACCGTAATATTCGGATAATTCTTCCAAAAATCAAGAGTGGCATGAACGGCTTCAATGCCATGGTCGGATGTATGATTGGTTGCACTCGTAACCACATTAAAGCCGGCCTTCATAAACTCGGTTGCTACTTCATACGGTGTGTTGAACTGTGCATAACCATGATAGGAACCCCAACGGTTTCTGCTTCCGATGTACTGCTGTTCCACATCGGAACCCCTGTAACCACCGTCTCCGCCAAGCGGTGTCTCCTGATTGATTACCGCAAAGTCTGCCATTTTCGCGTAACGCGCAATATTATCGTAATTTCCGCTAAAATCAAATGACCCGTCGTCCTTGTTATATCCGTCCTCCAGCATATCCCAATCATACAGATTATCTCCGACTGCTACCATTGAAACGACATTCGGGGTCGGACTCGGGGTCGGAGTCGGAGAAGGAGAAGGCGTCGGCGTAAGCGTAGGTGTCGGAGTGGATTTCTTCTTTTTGTTAACCGTCTGCTCCGATGTCGGCTTGATATCACTGTTACCCGGATTATTCCGATTGTTTCCCTTCAGGCCATAGATTATGATACTGACTACGCAGACAACTGCCAGCAACAAAGAAGCAAGCACCAAAATCTTTCGAATTTTACGATTTCTGCGCTTCTTTCTCAGATATTCTCTCTTTTTACGTTCGTATTCACTCTGATTCAACGGAATATCCTTCCTTTCAAAAAATACTCGGAACAACACTTTTACTTTACCCGACTTTATTAAAGAAATCAATCTTTTTCGGGAATGTGTCGTTCTGGGCCTGTATCCGACAATGACATTTCATCCTATGCAAGTTCTGCAATCGCGGCAATCACTCTGTTATATTCAGCGATAACTGCCTCATAATATGCCCCGGTATTCTCATCCGGTGACAGGCTGCGGACATTTTCCGTAAGTACCGAAGCTGCCTCTGCCAGCTTCTTCAGACCAAGACTTCCGCACAGCCCCTTCATTGAATGTGCTGCACGAAAGAAAGACTCCCAGTCCTTCGCCGCGTATGCCTCCTGCAAATGTACGAACTCCTCATCGGAAGGATACATGCGCAGATACCTTCGAACTCTGTCATCCTTCAACAGATGGCTGATTGCCTCCTCATATCCCCCACCGATTGTTGCATAAAAAGCCTGTAAATCCATAATAACACCTCCTGCGAAAATAATTCCCGACACTATCAACCTATAAAATGATGCACTCAATCCGTAACTATTTGTGAAAAATGCTCGATTTTAATTGCATTTTCCTGAAAATTCCATAGTATTTTGTGCAAAATGTTAAACAACACACAAACAGAGAAAAAATTATAAATATATAGTACCATTTTTTGAATCAATATGCTACAATAAAAAATGGTTTTTCAAACACACGATTTTAGGAGGGGATTTAGATGACTTTTTCTGAATTGTTAGAGATGGCTACCGACATCAATTGCTCGGATATCCACATTACCGTTGGTACTTCCCTCGCATTGCGCCGTTATGGCGAATTGCGTATTCTTGAGCCGGCTCCGAGCGCACAGGAATCCAAAGAGATGATTTATTCATTCCTTGATGAGGATCAGCGCCGTTTCGTTGATGCAGGTAACGACCTTGATGTAGGTGTTATGCTTCCTGACGGACGTCGTATTCGTGCAAATGTATATCATCAGAGAAACAACCTCGCAGCAAGTATTCGTCTTCTTGAGCAGACAATCCCCACCTTTGCGGAGCTCGGTCTGCCGTCCGTAATCAAAGATATGGCTGAAACTCCCAGAGGTCTCGTTTTGGTAACCGGACCTACCGGAAGCGGTAAATCCACAACACTTGCTTCTATGGTAGCTTACATTAATAAGACACGTGCACGCCACATCATTACAATTGAGGACCCGATTGAGTATGTATATCCTTATAACAAGGCTATGATTCATCAGCGTGAGGTTGGTCGTGATGTAGACAACTTCTCTTCTGCTCTTCGTTCTGCTCTTCGTGAAGACCCCGATATCATCCTTGTTGGTGAAATGCGTGACTTCGAGACAATTCAGGCTGCAATCAGTGCTGCTGAGACGGGACACCTCGTTCTCTCCACCTTACATACTACTTCCGCAGCACAGACGATCGAGCGAATCATTGATGCATGTCCTTTGGAAGGTCGTGACCAAATTCGTAACCAGTTCGCCAATGTAATCCGTGGCGTATTCACACAGCAGTTACTTCCGAGAAGTGACGGTCAGGGTCGTGTGCTTGCTTCCGAGGTTATGATTGGTACTCCTGCCATTGCCAATTTGATTCGTGAGGATAAGTCCTTACAGATTAACGCAATGATGCAGGCAGGCCGTAGCGTTGGAATGCGTACGATGAATGATGACCTTGCCAATCTGCTTCGTCATGAAATCATCTCCAAGCAGGAGGCTTACAAGGTTTCTCCCGATGTTGCAGCACTTAAGAAAGCACTTGCAGGAGCATAATTTTTGTATAACAAGGGGACGGGGGGGGTGTACCATTTGGTACACAACCCCCGTCCCCTTGTTACATTATTTCTGTTCTATCTGTACAACAATATAATCATCGGTAGCCTTTACCACGAGCGCCGATCCACCCGGTTTCTGGTAGGTTACAAAAATATCTTCGTCACTAATAATATACTTTTCCCATCGCTCCGCTATCGTTCTTGCATGATAATTGCTGAGAATGGAAACTGCGGAATCGGGGTCCTTCTGATACAAATCCAAAATGAATTCAAAGGTAGGGAAGGTTTCCTCCTGATATTCATCCCAGGTGACCTGCCTGTAGATTTGTCCGGCGGATGCATATGCTATGGTAATTCCGCCAAGATCCTCCCAGCGAACCCAGCATGGTCCGTCATCCATCGGCTCCGGCATCTGAGCGCAATTAAGATAATACACTTTCCCGTTATCGGCGACCAGAATACTCTTAATATTATAACCGGTTCCATACCGTCCGAAGTAATCCGCGCATGTAAGCGTGTTCGAATTCTCCCCATATGAGAACATATCAATATAAGTATTATCGCCCGTTGTTGTGATATAGTAACCTTCAAACCGGAACATAAATTCCTCTATCTTCACTTCCTTCAGGGTATAGGGGTCCGTTACTCCGGAAAGTCTGGAGCATACATAGTCCTTTCCTTCAAGGGAAAATGCACGGATTCCGTCGTCATTCTCCGCACCGATTTTTATTACACCGTCCAGAGTCATCAGCTGAACTCCGTTCCTATCGGAAGAAATCACCTCAGAAATCATATAGGTCTTCTCGTAATAAGTGTCATATCTGTAGCCTGTTGTAACCACAAGACTGCTGCCGTCGGAATGCTCCTTCAGTGAGATAAACCACTCATTACCGTCGCCCCAAATCCCGAGAGAATCTCTCATCGTTTCTAACGGGGTGATTGGCGTAGGCGTAGGGGTTGGCGTAGGCGTAGCAGGTACATCCGTCGGTGTCGGTGTTGCCGGCACCTCGGTCGGCGTAGGCGTCTCCGGCTCAGCAGACGGAGTCGGCGTGCTCACCGAATCCGTTTTAGGTGTTCTCGGCTTTCCCGTTTCCACCCCGTTATCTTTCTTATCCTGACAGGCAGTTAGCGCACAAAGCATTACCGCTGTCAAAAGGAATACTGTCATTTTTCTCATATTCATCAATCCCTCCCACAAATTATTCTACACAAGTAGAACACTTGTTGACTTAGTCTTTTACCAAGCCAAGATGAGGCGTGCCTGTCGAAAGGCTTCGCCTTCTATAGGAACAACAGGTCACGCAGTTTCGGATGAATCTCGCTGTAGGAACGCCCCAGATTTCTGACATGGATGACAAATACCAGCGCCCGGTTGTTGTCTCTGTCCATAATCGTACAGCTGCCTGCAGCTCCGTCCCATCCGAACACGCCTGCCTTCGCAGGCGAATTCACAAGCTCGGGGTTCATAAATATCTGCATGCCGCACCCGTATCCGTATCCGACACGTCCCATTGTGGAGATAATATCCTTTCGTCCCTGTTCACTAAGCAGATTGGTACGGATTATTTCAATTGTTTCCGGACGAAGAATCTGTACTCCGTCACGGCTCGTACCGCCGCATGCAAGCGTATCGGCAAGGATGGCGTAATCCTCCGTACAGCTCACCAGACCGGCGCCGCCGCTCTCATATGCCTCCGTAAACTGGTAGCAGCAGTCATTTTCCATCGGCACAACACCCTCATTCGTGCAAATATACTGCTGTGCGAGATTCGGCTCCGGAACACTTTTTTTGAAGAAATGTGTATTCTTCATACCAAGAGGTTCCCAGATATTTTTGCGAAGATACTCGCTGAATTTCATGCCGGATACCACCTCAATAACTGCCGCAACAACGTCGTGGCTCAGGCTGTACAAAAAATGCTCCCCCGGCTCGAAGTGAAGAGGTGTTTCCGCAAAAGAATCCACAATCTGTCTCGTATTTGCCTGCTCTCCGTATTCCTTCTTCACGCGAAGAATCCCCGCACGTTTCAGGTCATAATCAAGACCGGACTGCATGGAAGCAAGATGCCAAATCCGAAGCGGCGTCTTCGCGGGCACAACGGTCTTCTTACCATTCTCTTCCACCTCCACCAAAAGCGAACCGTATGCCGGAAGATACTTGGAAACCTCATCCTGCAATGAAACCTTTCCCTGTTCCACTAACTGCATCAGTGCGGTCATCGTCTGAATCTTAGTCATTGAAAACATCAGATAGGTGTTATTCTCCGACACCGGGACCTTATGCTCCAAGTCAACGGTTCCGTCCATATGACGATAAACCTGTTTGTGATTGTCCATAATAATACAATCGTAGGAGGGAATATCGTACTCCGCCGGAAGCGTCTCCAGATACTCCGTAATCTTATCAAAATCCATAGAATGCTCCTTTCCAACAGGAAAATACCATGATATCTCATGATTTACTTTGAAATCCTCTCCGGACTTATAGCAGATACTGTAGCAGTATCCGTCGTCCAAATAACCGGTAACCAGATTTCGGCTCAAGTCACTGATTCCGTTATATTCAAGCTTCCCGTTTCCGTTCTCATCAAGAACGGTTACTCTTCCCAAATCCTCCTTAAGTCCAAGCCCGATTGCCTTCAGAAAGCTTTCCTTTCGCGTCCAGACGGCAGTAAAAAGTTCCCCGCGATGTTCGGATTTAACATATGCCCTCTTCTCTTCATCCGAAAAGCAGCGGTTTACAAGGCTTTCCGTATTACGAGGTCTTTCCTCTATGTCACATCCGATTTCCGCATCGGAGCAGGCCAGAAGCACCTTTGTTCCGGAATGGGATATATTATAATGAAATCCCGGAACAGAAACCAGATACGGCTTACCGTAAGGTCCGACTTCCGTCTGTAATACCTGTTCTTCCGCAAAGAATTCCTCTGTAACAAGCTTCAGATCAATCCTTTTTATCAAAGTTCCGGCAATCAGACAGGCATCTTTAGAGTCCCATGCATTAACCCCTTTTGTAAGATATTCCTTCACGGCACCCGAAAGAAGAACCTCTGCTGCAAGTGCTAGGAGCTTGTCCTTTTGAAAGCGCATCCGGTCAATCACTGTCCTTCGTTTTGCAGTTGCATGTTGATACAGCCACAAAAAACGTTCCTCATTCACACTGCCTGTATCTGTCAAATATATTCTTAATGACATTGTAAATACCTCTGATAGAATAACAGTGCCGTACCAAGGAAGGAATGAATGTATTCTCCGGTACCGAAGGCATTCAGAACCTCCTCATAAGGCACCAAAAGGTCATTCATAACCTCATCAGCATCATAATTCACACGCCCGGTAGGTGAGGGATTCTCCGCAAGGCATACATACAGTTCGCTTCCTTCGTTGAACAGTGCCGGATTGGGATTTACCTTTCCAAGAAGAATAATCTTCTCAGCACGGAATCCGCTTTCCTCCTCCAATTCTCTGGCCGCCGCCTCCTCGGGAGTCTCACCGTCATCTACGATTCCGCCCGGAATCTCCGAAGTAATCGTTTCGCTTCCGTGACGGTACTGACGAACCATAACCAGCTTACCCTCGTATACCGCAACAATACATACGCAACGCTTTCCCTGAATGGAATAGTAAGTCCCTTTCGGACCTGCATCCGCCTGCTGTTCCTTGGCAATCACATCAAAAACACATGTCTTTAATATCGTTTTTTCGGATTGCGTAGTCCACATCAAACTTTCCTTATCCATCGTTTCTCCCTTCGTATCCGCTTCCTTGGCAGATCAGACTTGTTCATCGAAGCAGCAGTCCCAGTACGAACAACGCCACAGATTCAGCCACGATGCAAGCCGTCAGAACCAGATTCATTTTCCTGGCATGTTTCAGTTCATCTGTCTCGTGTGCCAGTTCCCGTTCATGACTTTTTTTGATTTCGGAAACACTGTGGTCATAATGCTCTTTCAGTTTCACCTTGCTTTCGGAAAGCTGTGAAATCTGTTCCTGATAACTTTCCTTCAACTGCTCCACATAATTCACATGTGTGGAACGGAAGCGGTCGAGCTCGTGTTCGTGCTGTTCGTTCAGCATCTGTATCTGAAGAACCATACTCCGATTATCATCTTCCTCCACATCCGAAGACTTCATAATCGTTTTTACTTTCTCGCCGTTACCGGCCTCATTCTTCTCAACAAGAAGATACTTTGTGAATTCCTCGACAAAATCCGCCTGTTCCGGCAGTTCCCTCGCATAAGCCATAAACCCATCCAGCTCAGACATCGTATAGCCTGTTGCCCTGACCAAAGAAGCCACACCAAGATAGCTGGGCTTCTGAACCCGTGCATAAAAGAAATTGTTGATGATGTCCAGGGAAAGACCTGTTTCATCTGCCAACTGCGGTAAGGTCTTCCCACTTAATTTGTACATAGACTTTACTGCTTTTCCAAGTAGTATATTATCCATAAGTTCCCTTCTGCATTCGAAAACACAATAGAATTTGTTGTAGATACCAATACCGTACACGATTCTCCTGCAGCCGCAACAGTATCTTTATTTACAAAATAATATTACAAAAACAGATTTTTCCTGTAAAGATAACGAATATTAGATTCTTGCAAGACTTATGCAAAAAAAATGTAAAATATCATATATCGCCGTCTTTCTCTCCCCGCCTTTATTCCCTGTTCATTCAGACTGCTCCCGCATTCCCGTAAAGGACACATTTGTGAAGCCTGCTTTGATTGCCTCATTAGCTGCCATTCTGCTCTTCACACCCCTTTCGCAGACAAATACTATTTTGGCATCGATTCGTGATGTCAGTGCGTATGGGTTTCTGCAAAAGCATGCAAGAGGAATGTTAACCGCACCGTCAATATGGCTTTCTTTGTATTCCTCCGGTTCCCTGACATCAACCACATAGTCTGCATGAGGGAGCATTCCATCCTTCAGATTTTCCTCTCTGATTTCAGCCAAAGCCTTCGAACTCCGAATGTGCTTCCGATATCTTCGGTCTGCTGCTCTGCGCGCTATGACAAAGGCATCCTCTTTTGTTAAGACCTCCCGCATTCCGAAACTATCGCCGTTACCAGGCATGATTCCCTTCACATACATCTGCGCCACATGATTCACGCAGGTATGGCAATCATATAAATCCCGCAATCGGGAAGCAGCACTGATATCTGCTTCATCCTGCTCCTTTTTAACATTCAAAAGCCATTCATGCGTAAGACACGCCGCCTTCTGCCTGGTACAACCGCAAAGCCTCTTTGACAATTCTTCTACGGCTTGTTTCCTGTCCTCTTTGTGGTCTCTCATACACCCTCCGGTCACATCACATAACAGGCTTGACTCTGATTGTCACATTATCACAGGCGTCTAGCTCCTTTACGGCAAATGTGCCATTTTCATTGGTTACCGTCTCACCGCTCCAAAGGTCGGTAACCAGGTACTTCTTCGCTGTAAGAAAGCTCTCTGCATTCGGAAGCTTCGCAGTAAGATACTCTTCCATATCCCGAACTGTCACACTGAAATCCCCACATTTTCGCTCTTCGCTCACATTGATAAAGGAAAGCGCAACACTGCCGTCCTTTAACGGCTTTGCAAGAATATCCACACGGTCGATATTGGTAATATACTCCCTGTCTGCTTTATAATCACCCGGGAAGCTGCTATAAATTCTCTTCGCCTGAACGCCAAGTGCATCCTGATTTAAAGCAATCAATTCTTCGTTGGCAATGATTCGATACAGCTTATCACCCTTCTGTACACGCCGTAAATCAAGCCCGAGCATCAGCGGTGCGTTCAGCATACACCACATCGCCATATGCGTCCGATTCATCGTCTCCGTCAGCCCGTCCATACCAATCATCAGCATATCGGGATCGTTCCATCCCTTCGTAAGCCCGGCAAATTCATCCATCACAACAGCTTTGTTGTATTGCGAAGTTACGCTTGGCGTATACGGATCCTTCCACGCACCGAAACCCGGGTTTCCGTCACTGCCGCAGCGGAATGTAATATCGTTTAGAATTCTCCATGTGTCGCCAACCTTATAGCCCCAGTTCTGCGGTTGTGTCTTGCCCCATTCGCAAATAGACAGAATGATATCATGACCCGGCTTTGCCTCATTCAACGCCTCCAGAAAGGAAGCATAGGAGCATAGCGTATTCTCCTGACGACGATGATTCATTAACCGGATTTCATTGTTTCCGGCCTTAAGCGGAAGCTCTGTAATACAGTTTCGGACAAATGTCTCCGCATCTTCACTCTCCGGTACAAAGCCGTCATAATACAGCCTCCCCGGTTCTGTAGAGACTGCAACCTGAAGCCAGCTTCCCTGTCCTTCCCTATGTGCCGTTGCATACTCCGCCGAAAGGGTATATACTCCGTCCTTTGGAACAGTAACTAAGAATATCAGTTCCCCGCTTCTAACCCCTACCGGAGACGGTCCGGGTCCTGTTCCGTCGAAGGTACCGATATCTGTAACAAAGCCATCGGCTTTTCGTGCCATTTGCCCGTACAGCCTGCCGTCACGAACGGCATCCAATGTCGTGTCAAAGCCTTCTCCGCTGATACGGATTGTTTTGATATTGGGTGCAAAAACATACTTCGCATTCTCTGCATCGGAAAATGTGGCATTGTCCCACAGATAATAGCAGTTGTCCACCTTCATAAAGTCTACGCCCCATTCGGCATAGAGCTTTGCATCATCCTTCTCGTGTCCGCACGTTCCGACATAGGCGCCGCTGCACAGCCTAGCACCGATATCATTATACATGCCGAACTTCAGCCCGCGTGCATGCAGATACTCCCCAAGTGCGGCAAATCCGCCGGGGAACTTTACAGGTTCATTCACAAGAAGCCCGTTGACTCTCTCGGGCAGATAACAGCCGTCGTCCAAAACGACATATTGGTACCCAAGCTTATCCAGACCAAGCCTGATTATGGAATCGGCCATTGCTCTGGTCAAATCCTCCGTGTTTCCTGTACTGAAGGCATTCCAGCTGTTCCACCCCATCGGAGGGAGATGTCCTTTCTTCTTGCCGCCCACAACCGCTCCGTCCTCAAAGCGGTCATAACGATATTCCTTCTTAATCGGACGCGGACCCTTCTCTATTACCTTTTGAATTTCCTCATTGATTTCCTGCTCTGTCATCGAAATCGTACTCCTTCTGATAAAATGTTGGCTCAATTCTGTCTCATTATATGAAACGCATTCTGTTCCTGCTCTTCCGAACAGTCCGTCATTCCACGGATACTTCTCCTGCAAGAATGCGCTTATAATCTTCATAATTCGTTTGAAGCAGTTCCGGCGTATTCAGGGAATACGGGCACTTCTGCATACACTGTCCGCAATGCAGACAGGTTTCTATCTTCTTCATCTCCGCCTGCATCTCTTCGGAAAGCCATGCCCGGGAAGGCGCACGCCGAAGCCATTCTGCGGCGCCGTAATTCCGGTATTCCCAAGCGTAATGTCTTTCATGGTTTATCTCCATTTGCCTATAATAGTATCATTATATCGCAAAAATCAGGAAAATGATATGGCTTTTTTGATACGGAAAAATAGAACAAAGCATATCGCTTGCGATATGCTCGCGCCGCCTGTGCGACGCGGAGCGTCATGTTTCCTCTGCACAGGCGTGTGCATCCTTAGCGGAGCGTTTTTTGTATCATAGAAAATGCAACGCAATTTCCTATGATACAAAA
>JAZQNM010000063.1:0-5520 GCA_045627305.1 Lachnospiraceae bacterium | reverse complement strand
TACCTCCTTCCGATTAAGGAGCCGGGAATCCTCGTCCCGACTCCATGAAGCCCTCCTCAGTCTGAATTAACCGAAGAGTCCGGAAAGTAAAGGTACAAGAGTGATACCGATAAGTGCTACACCACCACCGGCCATAAGCTGCTTCATACCCTGTGACTTTGCACCGGGATTATCGTTGCCGTAACCTTCCATAAGGTTGATTGCACCCCAGATACCAAGACCTGCTCCAAGTGCTACTACGAGTGTCTGTAATACGCCTACTGCGCTGTTGAAAAATGCCATGTTTTTGTCCTCCAAAATTTTAAAATGATTTGTTTATAGGTTGCTTTTTTTCCGCAAGCCCGTCGACTGACTTACGGTATGCGCGCATAAAGAAAAGGCCCTCTCCGTTTCTTTGGAGAAAGCCTTAGTCTTCGTTCATTTCGATGACTTCATATTGGTCATCGGGTTTCAATATTAAGTTGTGATTCAGGAACTTTTCTATATCGAATGTGTTCCTTTTGTCCGCATCCGCCGTTAGCGGATATTTCGGATGTCCGGTCAGATCGTACTTTTCCGACAGAAATGGTCTTACACCACGAATTTGCACAATACATTTGCTTCCGTCCATGACCGCCAGTTCATCGATACTCATAAGATCGTGACCTAATTTTTGATAATTCATGTTGTAGCTCTGACTCGTACCTCTGGTCTCTCCGGTGTTATACATATCGATTGTCTCTTTACCAAGAGTAGTGTTGAGATCCTTCAAGGTCGTTTGTTCGGAACCGCCCAGGAAAATCTGGGAATCGCAGTTACCGATAATGGTATCTGCATTGTCTTTATAAATTGCCTTGAGCTGCGATTTAGCCTGTAACACAAGTGCCGCCGATATTTCACGGCTTCGGATGGTAGCCATAAGCTTCTCAAGGTTTGGAATCTGACCGATGTTTGCTGCCTCATCAATAAGGCATCTTACATGTACCGGCAGTCTTCCTCCGTAAACATCATCTGCTTTTTCACAAAGCAGATTAAACAACTGTGTGTACACCATACTGATAAGAAAATTGAACGTTGCATCCGTATCTGACATGATAAGGAATAATGCTGTCTTCTTATCTCCGAGTGTATCAAGTTCAAGCTCATCGTATGCGGTAATCTCCCGCAGCTCTTTGATATCAAAGGGTGCAAGTCTTGCACCACAGGAGACCAAAATACTCTTGGCCGTTTTACCGGCACTTAATTTGTACTTGGCATATTGGCGTACCGCAAAGTGATCCGGATCTCTTTCCGCCAGTTCGTCAAACATGAGATCAACAGGATTTTTAAACTCTTCATCGTCTTCCCGGACTTCCATCGCATTTATCATCTCAAGCAAAGTTGAGAAGTTCTGCTCCTCTTCAGGAGCCTCATAATGGATATAACCGATAAGAGCCGAATACAGAAGTTTTTCCGCTTTCTCCCAGAATTCGTCCCCGCCTTTTCCTTCACCTTTTGTGTTGGCAATCAGCGTTGTAACAAGCTTTAAGATATCCTTTTCATCGTGTACATAAGCGAACGGATTGTAATGCATGCTCTTCTTAAAATTGATTGTATTAAAGATTTTGATGCGATATCCGTTCTTCAAAAGTGCATTCCCGACCTCCGGCAAAACTGTACCTTTTGGGTCAGTCAGAACATATGAACTGTGCATTTGTAAAAGGTTCGGCTTAATAAAGAATCGGGTTTTACCTGAACCGGAACCACCTACTACAAGCGTGTTTTTGTTTCTTGCATATTTCGGTATCGCCGGTCTGTTGTTCATGGTTATTCTCTCGGATTGTGAAAGAATTACATTGTTCTGAAAGACCGGGTCCATATAGGGTTCTATATCTTCCCGTGTCCCCCACCTGGCAGATCCGTATTCTTGGTTATGTCGAAACTTTTTTGCATTCTTGCCTTTGATATATACAGCAAGTCTGAGTATTCCTCCGATTGCAAGTCCTACCAGTAAATCCATAGGATTAAAGCTTGGTAGCGGATTTGAAAATGCCGTTCCAAAGCAGCCGTCAAAGATTACACTTTGAAGTTTCTCCGATGCATTCGTACCGCCGGCAATTCTAAATGCCTCACCGACATTTGTTGCCACAAGTCCGATAATGACATACGGAATATTCAGGATAACGAGCTTCTTAAGATTCTTCTTTTTCATCGCTCCATCTCCTTCCGCTTTTCTTTGCTCTTCTTCGGCATCGAAGCCACCTTTTCCTTGAACTTCTGAAGCTTCTTGAGAATGCTCGGACGCTCCTTTTCGACAGTCTTCTTACGCTTGGTCTGCTTATCCGCATATTCCTTTAATACTGATGTGATGGCATCTGCATCCCTGGCTTTGAAGAAAACCGTATATCTTGGCGTTTCCTCCGTTTTGTCCTTTACGATTGCAAAATCCACACCATACTTATTGGCAATCTTCTTAAAATCACGGATACCAGAATCTCCTACGTCCATAGAAGAAACACCCTGGTTCTGACCGATCAGCTCCTTAACGGACTGCTCACCTTTGACCGGTGATTCTCCTTCAATTTTCTTTTCCGCAGCTTTCTTCTGCCTATGCCTTACATAGAGGACCAGTGCCTTCCACAGAGTCTTTGCCGTAACTTTGCCGGTTTTAACAGCAAGATTCACCGTTTTGTTTTCAACTTCTTCCTGCAAATCCTCACTTCCTTCCTACTGTAAAATCTCTACTCACCGCATTCCAGAACACCCTCCAGAGTCGTCGGAATTACCTTGGAATGCTTAGCTAAGGAAATATCCGCCCTTACGTCGTCACTCATTTTCTTGCCGCAAACGACTAAGAATCTTGCCCTTCTAAGCAAATCCTCCGACATTTCTCGACGTTTCTTTTCACCGTCCGGATCGTCCTCTGAGATAATGCCGTTAAAGGCAAGTACCGGACAAAGCGGTAAATATCCTGCTTTCACAAGCTCGCTGCAATACTTCTTGGCCTGATCTACTGCTTCCACCGGATTCTTACTCCAGGCTGCAGTTACGTAGGCTCTCGGAATCGTTCTGCTCATGTCACGCCTCCTTACAATATCTCGAAAGCAGTGAATTCCTGCCCGTCACCGACAATAGTGATAAGCCTGCTAAGGAATGCCTTCGCAGCTTCCTCAAACTCGTCCTCCACAAGCATCGATAGTTTCCTGTCATCGCACTTCATAACCAAAGCGGAACCGATAAAACATTTGCCGGTACCGATATTAAGAATCTTGTCGCCGTTAATCATGGCTATATAATCCATATTACCGATAAACTCGCCATGTCCAATCTTTGAAAGGCGTTCGATAATATCCTCTGCCTCATCAATTCCGACAATACGGGATTCACCATTTGTAGCGATAATAAGTGCTCCTTCATTCTTTCTTCTAAACTCTTTTTCCTTAATCACAGCACCGTCCTTAATCGGATCCAGTGTGATTGTAACTTCAATATTCTGCATTGATTGCCTCCTTAAATTCTTCCTTCGGCCATATCGTTATTCACCCAGGCCCGATAAAAACTGTCTATTGTTAGCGGTGCATTATACAAAGCTGCAAGCAGATATTGCTTGATGTTATGCACCTTTGTTCCGTTGTTCTGCAAACAGGTAAGCACATACTCTATATGCATGTAATTAAGCTTCAGAAACTGAGACTTTACTACGTTCACAGGTTTATCATCCCCGGCAATACGGATTGTCCTTCTTTTGGAACAGATAACATCCAGCATAAGATCCCTGATAGCCTCTATGGTCTCCTTGTCGCAAGGGTAGCGTTGCTTTAGATCTTCGATGGATAACTGTTCATTCAGATAATCAAAATATGCATTTCTCTCATCCATATCCGCATCCAATCCGTAGTTATCCACAGCATCTGCCGATAGGATTGGATTAGTATTAATAAACTCAGTATTAATATTCTTAGTCTTAATACCTTTCGAATTTCGCAGCTCCTGACTTTCGATTTCCGTACCTTCAGGATTTCGGTTATCGAAGTCCCTGTTCTCTGATTTCCGAAGCAGTGAAAAGTTTTTCACATAAACGATTGCCGGTTTACCAAGCCCCTGCTTCTTCCTCTCAATCAGCCCGAAGGTTTCGAGCTCCCGTAGATATTTGCAGGCTGCTTCATCCCAGCAGTTAAGGGCTTTCCTTACATTTGCAACCGTGTAATAAACATATACGCGGCCCATTTCATCAATCCATCCGTTCTCCCTGGATAAGCTGATTCGATCGAGTATTAGTCCGTATAGAACCTTTGCTTCTGTGCTGAGTCCGGAAAACACGTCCTCTGTAAAAAGAAGCTTCGGAATGCGATAAAAAGAATAGCTCTCCGCCTGTTCTGCGTAAAAATAGTCGAATATCATTCTTCCTCACTTCCCGGAACTACTTCTTGGATGCCTTATGCTCCTCCATGATTTTCTTCATACAAGGAAAACAGTATGCCCTGTCGTAACCGTAAGGACATTCCTCCTTGCAATTTGCAGGATGATTAAGCGGCGGCTTCTTACCTATAACAGACGAATAACTGTCTCCGGTAACCCCTGTAGTTCTCTGTACATTAAATTCTCTTGACATGTTTATTCCTTTCCCAGCATTGAAAAAGCGCCAAACCGGGATTTCCCAATCTGGCGCTCTGCCGTATGCATTGTTTATATATGGTTGCTTATAATAGCAGGATTAAAGTGCTTCCCCGCCCTTTGATTTGGAATCCCTTCCGGGAGTTTCCTTTTTGGGAGTCTTTGCAACTTCCTCTTTCTTAGCCTTAAGTTCACCAAGAACCGAAGTCTTTTCCTCCTTCTCAGCAGCTTCCTCACGCTGATTCTGACGTTCTACGAACTTCTCACCAAGCTCGAAAATCTTTTCCTTACTGTCATAATGATAAACGCGGTCGGTAAGCTTATCCGCAGGAGCTACCTGAGTCGCATTGACTTCCTTTACCATTGCTTCAAGATCCGCAAGTTTCATTGCTCCGTTGTCAGGAACAATCAGCACCTCGTGAATACTTGAGGGTAAAATATAGAAGTCTCCGCCAGCTCTTTCAGCCGCCTGGTCCATGAAATTCTGGTAAGCAAGAACTCCGGCTCCGTGAATCTTATCAGGAACGGTTGCCACATACATCTGCTCGTTGGCGGGATCTGCAGGCATTCCCATACCGGCAAGTTCTTCAACGCTTACACCCATCATTTCAGCCATCACTTCGGTCATACCTTTGATTTCGACAGGCTTAAGATTCGGTGCATTTTCCATCGCATCATTATGAAGCTGTTCGGGAGTCACACCCATTGAATCAAGGATCTGATTGGTAACCAGGATTGTTGCACGTCCCTCGTCATTGGAATTTACAACAAAGCGATAAACCACCGCCATGTCCTCCATATCCTGATGCGGTACATTTGCAAGCATTTCCTTATTGGTTTCTGCCGAAACAACTTCCATAACCAGCTTGTCCTTCATCTGGGAGTAATCAGTCAAGGCATCGATATCAAAGGAAGGTCTTTCGTTGATTCCCTTCGTGATAATGTCGA
>JAZQNM010000062.1:0-33312 GCA_045627305.1 Lachnospiraceae bacterium | reverse complement strand
TACCGGGAATCTCATAACCGAGTGCCGCAAGGGTTGTCGGGAACATGTCAAAGGCACTATAGGAGCGTGCTTTTCCAAACTCATATTCCACCACAGAATTCAGAATCACCGCATAGGCTTTTCTCTGGTATTTCTTATCCTTTCCGGATAACTCCTTATAGTAATGGCTGTCCATCGTCGGGTGGTCACCGACAATCACAACCGTCGTATTTTCATAAAAATCCTGACTCTGAATCCACTGAACAAAATCACGAATCTGATTGTCTGCACAACGAATTACATTGTCATACTGTACCGCAAAATCATCACCGCACAAATCACATCGATAGCCATCGGTAAAGTGTGTATCGATTGTCATAATGGTCACTGCGAACGGCTTATCCTCCTGCGCAGCCTTTGTGATTTCTTCACGGGCAAATGCATACAGCAACGCATCCTCAAAGCCCCACCATACAAAGTAGTCCTCCGAAGGCAGGCGATTCCCCTTCCGATAATATTCATAATCCCGAACTTCCGCTCCGCCATGACAAGTGAGGAAAGTATCGGTTCCGGCAAATCGAATTTCAGAACCTTGCATAAAAATCTGATTATAACCGTCTGCTGCCAGAATCTCTCCGATGGAATACGCTCCAGGCAGAAACTCCGTATAGCCTTTTCCCATGTTGTTCCTTCCGATCGGAACAATAAGCGGCGTTCCGCAGCTTTGCGACACCAAAGACCCGCAGGTCCAAAGTGCCCCTTCCACCGGCAGCATTCCATTCAGCTTTCCATCGTCCGAGAAATTCTCTCCTGCGTATGCCAGTTCCGTCAGATGCGGAATTCTATTCTCCGAAGCCACTCCTCCGTCAGTGCGGTCTGCATAGGTAATCTCCATCGATTCCAGATAAATGTAGATAAGGTTTCTCCGCTCCTCCGGAGCCTTTAATGAGACATCCTCTGCCGCAACATAATAGTCTTCATAAAGTGAAGACGGGAACATCACGCGAATGCAATAGGAGAACACCCGCATACGCATCAGCATAAACAACGCAACCAATCCAAACCAGGTTGCAGCAGCCGCCACCGGATGATTGCGAAAGATTCTCCATTTGAACTTTTTAGGTGTCACCTGCTTTTCGGGTTCATCCTCCCGCACATCTTCGGGATTCTTCCTTGCGGCACCCTTTGCGGCCCGTCTCACTTCCATCCGATCAAGCCATTCCCTTATCGGACGAACGAGAAGCAATTCAAGCGCTGTAAGAACCGGTATTCCGATTCCGAGTGCCCAAAACAACGAAGTAAAATTACCCGGGTCGGCTCCATCCATCGGCACTGTCAGCTGGTAAATCATTGTAGCTGCAGTTACTCCGTCAAAATGCACTCCTCTCCAGATTCCTGCTATCAAAGCAGTGTTTCCGAGCACTAAAAACAACACCTGAACGCCCTTTGAAAAATAGGCCTTTGCGGTGCTTTTCTTCTCTGTCTCTTTCATAAATACCTCAAACTGTCAAATATCATTCTTTCGCCGGCATTTACCGGCAATCGTGAGAACGCCCTATCAAGGAGCCTATTCTTCAAGCAATTCCTTGTATACGTCCCGCTTGGAAATGCCACGCTCTTTCGCCACTAACTTCATGGCTTCCTTACGCTCAACGCCGTCCGCCTCATAGCGCGCCACGTGCTCCGCAATCGTTATGTTCTGCCAGGCTTCCGCCTGTTCCTTTTTGATTTCCTCCTCCGGACGTCCCTCAATAACAAGGACACACTCGCCCTTCGGCTCGTTCTCCGTATACCATGCAACCGCTTCCTCTATGGTCCCGGCAAATCGGCTTTCATGTTTCTTCGTCAATTCGCGAAGCACACGAATCTGACGCGCGCCGCCAAGCACTTCACTCAACTCACCGAGCGTTCTTAACAACCTGTGCGGTGCCTCATACATTACAATCGTCCGCTCTTCGCTGCGAACCGCCTCGAGTGCTGCCTTTCTCTCCTTCTTTTCGGTCGGGAGAAATGCTTCAAAGGCAAATCTTCTCGTCGGGAGACCCGACAGCGTAAGTGCAGTCACACAGGCGCAGGCGCCCGGCACAACAGTAACCGTGATTCCTGCCTCATAAGCCATCTTCACCAGTTCCTCGCCGGGATCGCTGATTCCCGGCATTCCGGCATCGGTAATGAGCGCAATATTCGTACCGGCAAGGAGCTTTTCAATAAGGACCTGCCCTTTGTCGAATTTATTAAACTCATGGTAACTTGTCATCGGCGTGTGAATATCGAAATGCGTCAAAAGCTTGATGCTGTTTCTGGTATCCTCGGCAGCTATCAGGTCGACCTCACTCAATATTCTTACCACGCGGTAGGTCATATCCTCCAGGTTCCCGATAGGCGTTGCACACAGGTATAAAGTTCCCGCCATAGTAGTCTCCTTTCGCTTACCGGCAGTTCAGGAAGAAACGCAACGCGTTCTCCCAACATTCATCCGAATCAGCGGATGAAATTCGTATATTTCTTCGCATTGTCCGGAAGGCCATAAGCTTCCTTTCCAAGTGCGATACTCTTCATGAGAAATGTCATATTCTCGGCAAGGTTTACCATCGTCTGCATACCTTCTGCGTCCTGTGCCGCCTCACCCGGAGCTCCGCCGAATAAGTCATTCCAGTACGTACTCGATGCTACCGGCATTCCACTGATGGTGAAATACTTGTTGATGACATCAAACGTAGCGGTTGTTCCCGCACGTCTTGCCACTGCTACGGAAGCTCCGACCTTCATCATCTTCGGAAAATGAGTACTGTAGAACAGGCGGTCCAGAATGGATATCAGTGTTCCGTTCGGGGAAGCATAATAAACGGGGCTGCCGATTACAAGACCATCCGCTTCTTCAAACTTCTTCGCAAGTTCATTGACAATATCATCATATACGCAGGCACCGGTCTTCGCACAGGCGCCACAGCCGATACAACCGCGAACGTTACGACCGCCAACGGAGATAACCTCGGCCTCGATACCATTTTTCTCAAATACCTTCTTCATCTCGGAAAGGGCAAGCGCAGTGTTGCCGTTCAATCTCGGAGAACCATTAATCAATAATACCTTCATCATTCAACCTCTTTCCTGCATGTAGCAAAATCATCGTAATTATATCACAAGTATTTCATAAAAGAAACACTTGTAATTCTGAAATAACTTGAAATCCGCCTTTTCTTGTGTTACATTGATTTTCGGTCTGCAGTGACCGATGCGTATTTCATTGTGAGTATTGCATTTCCCTTGATTTCAGGAAGGATTTTATTATGGCAGAATTAGAAGAACAGATTCAGAAGAGACGTACCTTTGCCATCATCTCTCACCCCGATGCAGGTAAGACAACGCTTACCGAGAAATTCCTGCTTTACGGCGGTGCCATCAATCTCGCAGGTTCCGTAAAGGGCCGTAAAACCGCGCGTCATGCGGTTTCCGACTGGATGGAGATTGAGAAGGAGCGTGGTATTTCCGTTACGTCCTCCGTTCTCCAGTTTAATTACGACAATTATTGCATTAACATTCTGGATACCCCGGGACATGAGGATTTCTCCGAGGACACCTACCGTACCCTCATGGCAGCAGACTCTGCCGTCATGGTGATTGATGCATCCAAGGGTGTTGAGCGCCAGACAATCAAACTTTTCAAGGTTTGTGTCATGCGCCACATTCCGATTTTCACATTTATCAACAAAATGGATCGTGAGGCCAACGACCCGTACGAGCTGATGAGCGACATCGAGAATGTTCTCGGTATCGCAACCTGCCCGATTAACTGGCCTATCGGCTCAGGCAAAGGCTTCAAAGGCGTTTATGACCGCAACACGAAAGAGGTCGCACTCTTCACTGCTGCCATGAATGGCCAGAAGGAAGTTGCTACCGAATATGTCAGTGCGTCTGACCCGTCCCTTAAGGACCGCATCGGATTTGAGTTCTACGACAAGTTGCAGGAGGACATTGAACTTCTCGATGGTGCAAGCGCCGAATTCGATCAGGAACTTGTTGATGCCGGACAGCTGTCGCCCGTATTCTTCGGTTCCGCACTTACCAACTTCGGTGTTGAGACATTCTTAAAGCATTTCTTAAAGATGACAAGTTCACCGCTTCCGAGAAAGTCGAATCAGGGCATCATCGACCCGTTCAACAAGGATTTCTCTGCATTTGTCTTTAAGATTCAGGCCAATATGAACAAAGCTCACCGTGACCGTATCGCCTTTATGCGAATCTGCTCCGGCCGTTACGAAGCAGGCATGGAAGTCAACCACGTACAGGGTGGCAAGAAGGTTAAGCTTTCACAGTCCACACAGATGATGGCCGACGAAAGACATATCGTTGAAGAAGCCTATGCGGGCGATATTATCGGCGTCTTCGACCCGGGTATCTTCTCCATCGGTGACACGCTTTGTGCTTCTAACGATAAATTCAGTTTCGAGGGTATCCCCACATTTGCCCCGGAGCATTTCGCAAGAGTCCGCCAGGTAGATACGATGAAGCGTAAGCAGTTTATGAAGGGTGTTACGCAGATTGCACAGGAAGGTGCGATTCAGATATTCCAGGAATACAACACCGGTATGGAAGAAATCATCGTCGGTGTTGTCGGAACCCTGCAGTTTGATGTTTTGCAGTTCCGTCTCCAGAGCGAGTACAATGTTGAGATTCGTCTTGACCCGCTTCCTTATGAACACATCCGCTGGGTTGTCAATCCCGAGGAATGCCCGGTTGACAAGATTGTCGGCACAAGCGATATGAAGCGAATCAAGGATTTGAAGGACAATCCGCTTCTCATCTTCGTCAATGCGTGGTCCGTCGGAATGGTACAGGATCGAAACAAGAACCTGAAACTCGCCGAGTTCAGGGTAGACTGAACTAATCGAAATGAAAATAGAACGGAGGACTTAAAGCCTAATCATAGGCCTAAAGTCCTCCGTTTTTATTCTTTATTATTCCATTTGTCTCTGCCAATGAAAGTAGGCTTTATTACCAATCTTACAGAATCAGTATCCAAGATTGTATGCCTTGGCAGCAGTATAGCAATCATAGATGGCACGGCAAAGATTTACCAAATCCTCCTGCTGAACATTCATCATAACAAGCTTAACATAATCAAGCGGGCGTGCAGATACCGTTAGTCCGTCCACCGTTACTGTCTGCACCTCATCCAGTCTGTCAAAATTAATCTGTGTGACCGAAATATAATACATTTTATTCTCTTCACTGTATTGTACATTGGAATCCGCCGTCCTCAAATCCACATCCGACTTGAAGTAGAATCGTTCCTCAATCTTATTCTCTAACACAAGTGTCATACCATAGAACACTGCGCAGTCGGAATTTCCCTGTTCCGCAATCTCTGATTCAAGTGCGTTATTGATGTCCTCCTTCGATGTCAGTTCAGCCGGAAAATCCTCTTCCGTCATAGTGTCATCATTATGGTCGAAAAACATCCTTGAGTAGCTTCCATAATTCCTAAGCGATTCCACTAGGTCTGTCAATATATCATAACTCGAATACTCGCTTGCCAGCGTGTCCAGATAGGAATTGAAGTTCGTATACAAAACCTTCGTATCCGCAACGGAATCATTTACATTAAAATGAAATGATATGTCATCATCCATTTCCTTTGCGTAAATCATTACACGAAAGGCGTATGTTAATTGATTATTGAAATACTCCGTCTGCGCATCCTTCAGATATATCTGCGCTCTCTGCCGGTCTCCGACCATAACGGTAATATAGGGATTGGGACTGGAGATACTCGCATATTTCGTTTCATCGACGGCAACTCTGACATCCAGATAGATTTCGCCGGTCAACGCTGCCCCAAGATAAAGGGTGTATGCATCGGTAATCTCTGTCGGCTCCTGCTCTCCTTCTGCACTCACGAGCTGAATTCTCCATGACATCTTAGCATCGGGATTGTATTTATAATATGCGGTAAATACCACCGTCCCTGCGCCCAGTATCTTAAAATTGGAGAATGTCTGATTATTGGATTCTCTCGGTCCGTCGAGTTTACTCCAATCGGAGCACTCAAAGACGATATCACGATATCTTTCATCTCCATTCAAATTTTTAAGCCGCACAACCAGAGTTGAGCCAACCGTATTGGTAAATTGAACCGGATCAGAACAATAATAACCATCCGTAGCCGTATCTTCATTTCTCCACCATACGCTCATAGAAGTCGGCAGTTCAATATAGGTATGATTGTGACAAATGTCACAATCGCCTTCCATCAACGCTTGTCCCTCGACCTTTGTGAAATTCCCCACATGGTCGCAGAATACCTCAAACTCCTTCACAACCGTTCCGCTGCAGTTACCGATTCCGGTGACCGTAACCCTCGCAGTTCCAACCTGTATGTTATTACTGTAACTTACCGTATACTGGGTCCCCTGCTTCAGATAAACGCCGTTATGGATAACCGTAACCGTCGGCGTCTTCGCACTGCCGTCATACTGATAACGTTCTTCTGATAGACTAATCTTCGTTTCCTCGGAAAGAGAACGGGCGGAATTCACAGTAACCGTTTTCGTTCCGATGGTCGTATTCCCTTTCTTTACGGTAACTGTCGCCGTTCCAATCGCAACCGGCGTCATCCTTCCGTCACTGCTTACGGTTAGCACAGAGACATTGCTCGAAGAATAGGTGAACTGTTCCAAGCTACGCACCCGGAACTTATTCTTCCCGAGCGTGAAATCAGCCTTCACCACAATCTGTGCATCGTCTCCAACGCTCAATATCTCAGGAACCTCAAGTCCATAATTTCCGAGCAGGGTTTCCTGAACCTTAACTTTCTGATATATTCCGCTATAAAGCGGCAAGGCATCCTGTGAGAGTGCCTTACTTGTAGCAGAGAACTCCTGTGCAACCGCATTCGGATACAGTCCTTCTGAAGAATAGAAGGAAGCAACGCCCACATAACGGAAACTTGGATTAATCATAGCCGTATAATGACCGGTCTGATGGTCCTTGCCGTCATTCGGAAATTCCTTTCCCGAAGCCTCCCAAAGCCAGTTCGCCTTCTCGTCATAAAACTGCTCAAGTCCGGAAACCATACCGTTTGTACTACTGAAGTTCCACGCCAGATTCTCGGCATTCGAAGTAACTCCGTCATAACTGATTGTCCAAATGTTCTGCCCGTTATGTCTTACATGACCAACGACAAATGTCACCTCCGATGCCCTGATTCGGGCAATCTTTTCCAAACTCGTTGACCACTTTAACGGAACATAATCTGCCTCGGTAAGCGGAACCGACGGATTATTCGGATTCGGCACACCCTCAAGACATGCCTCTCGGCGAACCGCATTGATATAATCCAGTGCCGCCTGTGCATCTCCCTGATAATCACCGTATGCCCCAATATATACAACACCGGTTCCAAGTTCTGCCGGGTCTCCGTCAAGAATCAACGGTTCATCCGCATAGCAGACATTTACCAGTACAAGCGGAATCATTAACAATATTCCCGCCATAAAAATACGCATCGACCGAAAAGCTTTCTTTGCCCCCATAACTTAACCTCCCGATTATCTGTCCCATTTGTTGGAAAGTGCATCAATCTGGTCTGCGAACTTGCCAAGATCCTTATTCGCACCACCGCGGTTGTGTTCAATAACTGCCATCAGGCGGCGACCTGCCATAAGAAGCCGTTCAAATACGGCACTGGCCTTCGCCGAAGCCTGTCTCGGTGTACGCTCCGGAGCTTTCGTTGTAATTCCCTTATCCAGGCAGCGAACCGCATCGCCAAGCTCGTAGATTCCGCCCGAATACGGTGCTTCCGCATCCCATCCGTATCGTTCATGAATCGTATTCGCAAACAGATCTGTCACCTCGTCCTGCCCGTGGTTTACAAACACCTTAATCGGCGGATTATCCTTCAAAGCATCAAGCCAGCCAAGAAGAAGCGGTTCATCGGAGTGTCCGCTGATGCCATCCATCTGCTCCAATCTCGCCTTTACCGTGATTTCCTCACCGAAGAGTTTAATTGTATCAACACCGGAAAGAAGCGCACTCCCAAGCGTTCCCTCCGCCTGATACCCTACGAACAGAATCGTTGATTCCGGACGCCACAGATTATGTTTCAAATGATGACGGATACGTCCAGCCTCGCACATACCGCTCGCTGAAAGAATAACCTTCGGAGTCGGGTCGGCATTAATCCATTTGGAATCATCACTTGTGATGGACGTCCTAAGTCCCGGGAAACGAATCGGATTGATTCCCTCGCGAAGCAGTTCCGCCGTCTCCTCGTCACAGTAGGAAAGCATATCCGTGCTGTAAACATTGGTCGCCTCGACCGCAAGCGGGCTGTCCACCCATACCTGGAAATCTCCGTAGCCCTTTACCAGATCACGGTTCTTAATCTCACGAATCAGATATAAAAGTTCCTGCGTTCTACCTACGGCAAATGCCGGAATAACCACGTTGCCTCCCCTATCAAAGGTTGTCTGAATAATCTGCGTCAGCTGTCCGAGATAATCTCTTCGCTCGGAATGTGACCTTCCGCCGTAGGTGGACTCGATAACAACATAATCTGTCGGCGTCGGAAGCTCATAATTGCGAAGGAGCGGACGGTCTACATTGCCTAAATCACCGGAAAATGTAATCTTTCTCGTCTCGCCATCCTCAGTCACACTAACCTCAATGCTCGCCGAGCCAAGCAGGTGTCCGGCATCCCTGAAGCAGATGCTAACACCCGGCAGAATCTCACGTTCAGTGTCATACTCCGTGCCCTCCAATAAAGCGATTGCCGCGTTGGCATCATTGGTTGTATAAAGAGGTTCGACCAAGCCGGAGCCTGCACGCTTTCCTTTACGATTCTTCCACTCTGCTTCCTGCTCCTGAATGTGAGCCGAATCTAAAAGCATAATCCGGCAAAGCCGTTTCGTCGGTGTTGTTGTATAAATCGGTCCCGAGAAGCCTCTTGCAACTAAGACCGGAAGTCGCCCAGAGTGATCAATATGTGCATGTGTCAAAAGCACACAGTCAATCTCTCCCGGTGCTACCGGAAAATCAATATTATCATAGATATCGTTGCCCTGTTCCAGACCATAATCCACTAAAATCTTGTACTTATCCGTTGTCAGTAATGTTGCCGACCCGGTGACCTCATGTGCCGCCCCAATAAATTCAATACGCATCTGTTCTCCTCCTTCCGTATGCCGAAATACCCCGTTCAAACGATAAACGGATGCCTTCAGCATATAATCATTATATCAGACCAAAACATATTCTCCAAAACAATTGCACTTCAATATAACGTGAGCAAACAAAGAAAACCCTCTTTGTCGGATATTCCGTCCGATAAAGAGGGTTTTTACAGGATTTCCTTGTTCTATTGTTCGTATTCGTACTCACCGTCTGCAATATGCTCGCCGCTCAGTACTCTCTGCAGAAGACCGGCCGCCTTTGTAACGCTCTCCTGCTCCAGCTTGCATACCCATAATGCACCGCCGCTGTAGGATGCGCACATCTTCATATCGCCCTCACCATAGGATGCATATGAAGTAAAATGCCACTCTGCATTGTCGGCAAGCTGCATTGCCACCAATACGGCAATTTCATTGGTGCTGATATCGGTCTGGAAATTGCTTGCCACCGCATCCAAAAGGCTTTGATAATTTGTCAAAATCGCCGTTGTGGTTGCCTTGGCGAATATACCTTTAATCAACTCAATGTGGTGCTTTCCTCTGGTAACATCGCCGCCCGGAAGCGTAATTCTCTCACGGGCAAAGGAAACCGCCTGTGCACCGTTCATGTGGTTTACGCCCTTCTTGAACGGATAGTTTCCGTGACGTGCCGTGAAGTTGTAAAGAGATACAACATCCACACCGCCAATCAGATTAACCACATTTTGAACTCCGGAGAAATTAATACGGATATAGTAATCGATATTCAATCCATAGAGCTGTTCCAATGTTGCTATGGAATAATTAACACCATAGTTTCCTGCATGAGTAAGCTTATCACGGGAGCCTTCCTTTGTCTTGCCGGGAATCTCCAGATATGCGTCTCTCGGAGTCGTAACAAGACCAATCTCCTTTGTAACCGGGTTAACTGCCATCAATACATTGACATCGCTTCGGCTCTTTGTATTGATATCACCATAAACATCAATTCCACTGATATAGATAAGGAATGACTGCTTCGTGAGGTCATCCTTTTCCTCACCTTGAATCGGATCAATCGGCTCAGCAGGCTCCGGATTATCAGGCTCAATAGGATCAATCACCGTCTGCTTAAACTCAACGCTGACATCGGCAATAACCTTCGTATCCTCCGAGAATATCCAATCAATTCCCTTGGATTCATACTCTGCGTCAATATATGTCGCCGTCGAACGTTCAATGAATACTGCATTGACCTCGTGATTGTAAAACGCTGCGCCAAGCTCAGAAAGGTTTTCATAAGTAACGATATCAAGCTGCGTTCCCGCCTGCTCCTGAAGCTTATCAACCGCAGCAGTGGTTTCCGTAATATCATGTTCCTTATGTATTGCAATCTTGTAATTCACAACATCGGCAAGCTTTTCCGCAGAATCAGACTGGCGGACAAATACGCCGTAAACCGCATTCGTTGCGGCCTCGGTTACATTTACCCCGAAAGACTCTGCTGCTTCCAGTTCCATTGCACCGATAACATTGTATGCAAGGAAGATAATACCGATAAATGTGATAGCCAAAAGCTTTCCAACAATCTCGTAATGCTTGATGAACTGCAAAACAACCGAAATCACAAGCATAACAAGAAAAGCAACCAGAATAAAATGAAGAATCTGCTTCTGTGTATGCCCCTTGAAGAAGCCTTCCATTGCCTGCACGATATTGGTCGATTTCTTAATCTTCAAATAAGCAATAACCGAAACAGCAATCTGAATAACTGCCAATACAGCACCGACATATCTGCTCAACTTCTCACTCATATACAGATAAGCAACAAACATTACCGCCATGGCAACAAACATCGGAATCATTGCTTTCTGATTCAAAACCTCATTCCGATAATGCAAAAGGGATGTGACGGAATACACTGCCGCACCTGCAATCACAAGCGACATCGGGAACCGGCTATGCTTCTCACCAAATGTAACCGCTATGGCAATCCATCCTACCATAATCAACAATCCCAGATAGAAAAATCCCTTATCTGTTGCCGTCATCTTTACGGCTTTCGTGAAGAAGAACAGGTCTGCCACCTGCATCAAAAGGGCAATTCCACCGATTGCTATGAATCCTGCATTCTCAGAACCTTTCTTCTTTCCCATAAACAGGTAATACAGTAAAGTTACCGGAATCATCAGAACAAGCATACCAACCTGTCGTCCCGCTTCCGGAAGAAAGCCTTCTTTAAGGCTAATCTCCTTGGTTAACATCATTCCGAGCATTAAAATCATCTGCGCTGCCTGAATATAAAGCAGTCCCCCTGCAAATGCTGCCCGTTTCTTTTTTATTTCCATAATCTTAAATACTCCTTTTCAAAAAGCAGAGAAAGGTTATAACAAACCAGTGTGATTATAGAACATATCATTTGAAAAGGCAATCTTTTCGGAAAATATCATCATTTTGTCACAAATTCCGATACAAACCGCAGAAATTTCCAACATATTACTTAAGAATTATAAGGAACAAAGCATATCGCTTGCGATATGCTCGCGCCGCCTGTGCGCCTTGTGCGACATGTTTCCTCTGCACAGGCGTGTGCTCCTACATCTCCAGTTCCTTCTTCAGGTAATTCATTACTTTCTTCTTATCGGCACACCACAATGGCGCGATGAGCAGTTTCTTCGGACCGTCACCGGTAATGCGGTGAACAACCATATCCTCCGGCAGTTCCGCAAGCGCCTTCTTCAGGAAAATCCCATATTCCTCAAGGCTTGGGAGCGGAAACTCGTCCTTCTCATACCAATCTGCAAGCCCGGTTCCGCGAAGCACCTGCAGAAGCTGCAGTTTAATTCCGAACACACCCTTTCCTGCAACATAGCGAACCGATGCAAGCATGTCCTCCTCGCTTTCGCCCGGCCAATATAAAATCAGGTGTACAATCACACGAATACCTGCTTGCTTCAGTCGTTCGACTGCATCATCAAACACCGGAAGGGAATATCCGCGTCTCATCTCCAAAGCACTCTTCTCGTGAATCGTCTGCAAACCAAGCTCAACCCATACCGGTTTAATCCGATTTAATTCCGCAAGCAGAGCCACAACCTCATCCGAAAGACAATCCGGTCTTGTCGCAATAGAAAGAATCGCAATATCCTCCCGCCTGATTACAGGCTCAAACAGCTCACGAAGTCTCTCTACCGGCGCATAGGTATTCGTATAGGCCTGAAAATAAGCGATATACTGCGTTTCATCGTTGCATTTGTCCGAAATCAGCTCTTTGGCGCGAGCAATCTGCTCATCCATGGAAAGCACCGGCGATGGAGTAAAATCCCCACTTCCACCGGCACTGCAGAACAGACAGCCGCCCGTCCCCACCTTTCCGTCACGGTTCGGGCAGGTCATTCCGCCATTTAAGCTGAGCTTATACATTTTCTTTCCATAGGTATCCATAAGATACCGATTCAAAGTCTTCATTCTTCCCCTCTTGAAAGTCGGAACAGCGCTTCCGTATATTTCGTCACTGTGTCCTCCACAAATGCCTTTGTCAGAAGAATCGTGTCGGTCGAAATCAGTGATTCCTGATAGAAAAGCTCCGTGCGAAATACGATGCTTCCTTTTGCGGGATTAAAGTCAAATGTACCGACATACAGGTTATCATACACAAGCTGCGCAAGCCTTTTCGCAAACCATTCGGAAAGCTTGTCGGGAACGCGGAATGGAAGTTCCGAGAAGAAAGATATCGTATGATTCGCATTTCGCACCGCAATTCTGTACTTAATCGGAAAAGGCGACGCCTCCTCCGTAAATTCAATCATTCGTTTCTCGTCGGAACGGCTGTATGTAATCTTCAGCGAATCCATTGCCTGAAGTACATACGCATACATCCGGTCCGCTATATAATCTGCTGCCATAGTCTTGTATCCTTCCTAAAATCCGATGCTGTTATGCGTCATAAGCTTCTCGGAGAATTCCTTTTCAGAACTTGCCGTAAAGAAATCCTCACCCTTAAGGACGATTTCCTTCTCGCCCGAAAGCTGCCTGCGGACAGCCGCCTTGGACCAGGTCCGCTCGTACAGGTTCCTTACGAACCGTGCATTGGCGAATTCCTTGGAATCCAGGTAATCCTGATTCAGGTTAGCAAAGTAATCCTTCACCGCCGGCTCCAGTGACACATCATAAGGAAAATGTTTCTTCACCATTGCCATAAAGATGGTAACCAGCTGTTCTCTCGTATAACTCTTAAACTCAAGCAAAAAAGGCATACGGCTGCGAAGACCGGCATTACCCTCCATAAGCTTATCCATATCATCCCTATATCCGGCCATAATGACAACCATATCCGTGCGATGGTTCTCCATCTCGGAAACAAGGGTTGTCAAAGCCTCCCGGCCATAATCGGTACCGTGAGAATCCTCGGCATAAAGTGCATATGCCTCATCAATAAACAGAACGGAGCCGTATGCATCTCGGCAGATTGCAGAGGTTTTGGGAGCAGTCTGTCCGACATACTCACCGCAAAGGTCTCTCGCAGTGTGCTCAAAAAAGTACCCGTTTCGGAGGATTCCTTCCTCGGCGAATATCTTGCCGACAATTCTGGCAACCGTTGTTTTACCGGTACCCGGAGCTCCGACAAATCTCATATGCAGGCATGGTTTCTCCATCTTATCGTTATCTATGGAAAGCTTTACCTGTGCAACAATCTCACGTATGCGTCCGGCAATCTCCTCCATTCCAATCATCTCGGAAAGCTCGTCAAAGCCATTCTTCTCACCCGATTCGTACTGCCCGGAAAGGGAAGCAATATCTGCCTCTTCAATAACATTCCCCGGCTCCACGGCTCCCTCGCTGTCATCCACAACAAGCGAGTCTGCCTTATGCTTCAGCCATATCATTTCACATGCAAGCTTCTGAACTGTCTGCACACCATAGAAACGGCCATCGCTCTTCTCCTCACTCAGCCTGTTGAAGAAAACCTTTTTTGCGGATTCCGAAAGCCGTAACCCGTATTC
Source organism: Lachnospiraceae bacterium (assembly GCA_045627305.1). Lineage (GTDB taxonomy): Bacteria > Bacillota > Clostridia > Lachnospirales > Lachnospiraceae > ISDg. The sequence goes on along the minus strand of JAZQNM010000062.1, from coordinate 19,199 downwards.
TGCCACGCGTTCCTTCACACAAAGCCATAATTCCTCATCGCTCATCGGCGGAATGCTGATGGTTCTCGTGTAGAGAACATCCGCAATCACGTCCTGCATGGAGCGGAGCGCATCCGGCTCTACAAAAGGAATTCGGAAAGCAAATATATAATAAGGCTCAAGCGAAACCAGATCCTCTAAGAAGCGCTTTAAGGATTCCCGCTTAGCATTTTCCATAAACTCGCTGATATCGAAGCATACAAGACGCATCTTCTCATCGTCGCCCCTGAGAAGTTCCAATGCTTCCGCAAGCGTCTGCTTTCCCGGCTCCGCAACGGTTGTAAGGCGTAATTCAACAGGCATTTTGGTGCCGGACCAGGTAATCAGTCCAAGTGTTTCCATCAACAGTGCCATCGCTCTTAACGCAGTCGTAAGTCCCCAACCGTCGTTGACCGAGAACAGATAATTCTGAAACAGAAAGCTGTCAAAAGACTTATATTTAATAATCTGGGGCGCAACATCCACCATCTCCCAACAGATTTGCTTGAAGTCCTCCCAACCGTGAAGAGCCTGAATCAGATTCTGCACGGCAAGCGATGCATCTTCCTGTCCTTCTGCATTACAGGCGGAAGCCCATACAACACATTTGTCGGCAAAATGGGCGACAATTCCGGTTTCCTCCCTTTTGACAACCATTTCATTTTCCAGTTCTGTATATAACCGAAGAACCGTCTGATAGACGAATATGACGGCATTATCACTGTCCCGGAATACCTCCTCGGCAAATACAACCGTCAGTTCCGTAAGTCCCGCTGACTGTACCTCCGCCTTCTCTTCATAAACCTGCTTCAAATCTTTTATCAGTCTGTCTATCGGCAGAATCTCGTCTTTTCTTCTGTTTAAAATCCATTCCGCATCGAATTGCACATGAACACAATAATTCATAAATAACTCCTGTCCATTTTTTGGAAAATGCTAACTCCATCTATAATATCAGAAGGAATATATCTGTTCAATAGAAATCCCACAAAACCCCGTAAAAAATCCCTTTATTGCCCCCTTTTCCGGAATATGTTATAATCTCTGCAAGTTCGTTGTATCCATTCCGATGCATCGCTACGGACATCAACAGAGATCGGGGAAATACCATGATTTTACTGATAGAAGATGAAAATACCATATCGGAAGCCTTAACGGATTTTCTGACCTCCGAAGGCTTCCATGTAAAACAAGCCTTCAATAAAGGAGATGCCCTCCGCGCTATCGAAGCCTCCGGCTACGAACTTCTCATTGTGGATGTATCACTTCCTGACGGCAATGGCTTCGAAGTCTGCAAACTGGCAGCAGCGAAAGGCATGCCCGCCATCTTTCTGACTGCATCGGGCGACGAACGCAGTGTCGTAAAGGGCTTTGACAGCGGTGCCTACGATTACATTCAGAAGCCCTTCCGCCCGCTTGAACTTCTTTCAAGAATCAAGAGTGTATTGCGAAGAGCCGGTACACAATCCTGTGTCGAAATCGGAAACCTTCGTGTCGATACGGATAAAGGAATCGTAACCAAGAACGCGGAGCTACTCGAACTCTCTGCACTCGAATATCGGATATTGATGGTATTTATCAACAATCGTGGGATTCTTCTGTCAAGAAATAAACTTTTAGAGGCTATCTGGGATATCGCAGGGGATTTCGTCAACGACAACACGCTGACGGTCTACATCAAAAGACTTCGCGAGAAGATTGAAGACGACCCGCAGAACCCGATTTTGATTAAGACTGTTCGCGGAATGGGATACAGGATGGATTAGGATATGAGTAGAAATGCTGATGTAAAAAAAGAAATCATCGTCTATGGAATAATCACACTTGCAGCTACCGTAATTACATTATTCATCAGTCCCGCTGGTGCCGTGTGTGTATTGCTCCTCGGTCTGGCTTTGATTACCGCCTATCTGTTCTTCTCTAAAAAGCGCAACGCCAAAATAGCCGAACTAAGCGACAGCCTGAACCGCATCCTGCTCGGTCAGGACAGCCTTCTTATGAAAGAGTTTTCTGAAGGCGAACTATCCATTCTTTACAGTGATATTCACAAGATGACCGTCCGCCTGAAGGAGCAGACCGACCTTCTTCTTAAAGACAAATGCGAACTGACCACTGCCATCGAGGACATATTCCATCAGCTTCGCACCCCAATGACTGCCATGAATCTGAATATTTCTCTGCTCGCAGATGAGAATCTGTCCTATGAGAAACGAATTAAGCTTACTCACGACTTAAAACGGCAGACTGAGAAGATTTCCTGGCTTGTCGATTCTCTCTTAAAATTGTCTAAGATTGATTCCAAATCGGCAGTGTTCCAAAAGGAATTCGTTTCCGTAAAAGCCATGATTGATAAGGCAACATCTCCTTTTCTTGTTCAGATGGAACTTCGGGATATCCGCCTTGTAACCGACATCCGCGAGGAAACCTTCACCGGAGATATGCTATGGACAGTCGAAGCCTTCGGAAATCTGATGAAGAATGCTCTCGAGCACACCCCCACAGGCGGAACCATCCGCATAGCAGCCGAAGAAACGGCTCTCTATACCGGAATAACCGTAAGGGATAACGGGGAGGGATTCTCGAAAGAAGACATCCCGCATCTTTTCGAGCGATTTTATAAAGGCCGTAATGCAACATCCGGCAGTATCGGCATTGGTCTTGCGTTATCCCGTGCCATCGTAACCGCACAGAACGGAACGATAGCTGCGCGAAATAACCAAGAAGGCGGTGCCGAGTTTGAAATAAAATTTTACAAATCCGTTATCTAGTCACTTTACTGTCACTTTCAGCATATAAACTGAAGCCGTAAAACAAAGGAGGCCAACAATTATGGAAATATTAAAAGTTGAAAATCTTACGAAAGTTTACGGTTCCGGCAACAACGAAGTGCGGGCTCTGGACAACGTCTCATTTTCCGTAGAGAAGGGACAGTTCCTTGCCATTATCGGTCCTTCCGGCTCCGGCAAATCCACACTTCTTCATATTCTCGGCGGCGTTGATATGCCGAGTGACGGCAAGGTTTATATGGATGGACAGGATGTCTATGCACAGGACGAGGAACAGCTTGCCATATTCCGCCGAAGACAGGTCGGCTTAATCTATCAGTTCTATAATCTGATTCCGGTATTGAACGTTGTGGAAAATATGACTCTTCCCGTTCTGATGGACGGTCGCAAAGTCAATGAGGAGAGACTGAATGAGCTTCTTGAAACGCTCTCTCTTACCGAGAGAAAGAACAATCTTCCGAACCAGCTTTCCGGCGGTCAGCAGCAGAGAGTATCCATCGGCAGAGCTTTGATGAATGCCCCTGCCGTAGTGCTTGCCGACGAGCCGACCGGTAATCTGGACTCGAAGAACAGTCAGGAAATCATGGAACTTCTGAGACTTTCCAATCAGAAATTCGGACAGACGCTTATCGTTATCACCCATGACGAATCCATTGCCCTTCAGGCAGACCGCATTATTGCAATAGAAGACGGTCATATCGTTCGTGACGAGACGCTTCGGAGGTGACTGTCATGAATATATTCCATAAGATTACCCGAAAGAGCCTTGCGAAGAACCGCACGCGTACAGTTGTCACGATTATCGGTATCATGCTTTCGATGGCTCTGTTTACAGCGGTTATCGAAGGCGCTTACAGCGGCCTTCAGTATCTGATTCGCGTAGAAGAGGAACAGGTCGGAATCTACCATGGCTTCTATCGCGACGTCACGGAAGAACAAGCCACTGAGCTAATGCAAAGAGACGATATCAAAGAATATGCGTCCTGGCAAATAGTCGGCATCAGTGGTGAGGATGCCGAACATCCCAATAACAAAATCGTTTCCGTAAGTGATAACTTCACTGACCTTGTCAGCACCTATTTTCAGGAAGGCAGAATGCCTGTCGATTCGACTGAGATAGCACTTCCAAATGATATGATAAGGTGGTCGAACAACCTTTATTCTGTCGGGGACAGCATCACGCTTCCTGCTGACGGGGGAGACCGTACCTATACAATCGTCGGAATTTACGAAGCTTTTGATTATTCTCTGAACGGAACACCTACGGCACTTCTTTTAACGAAAGGAGAGGCAACCGGACCGATTAACATATTCTTCACGCTGAAGAATATTAGGACATTCTATAAAAACTTTGCGAAAACGCAAACTCTGGATGTACGTTACGAGCCGCATTACGACCTGTTTTTATATCACGGATTGACGAAAGATGACAACCTGATGGCACTCCTGTACGGATTCGTCGCAATTCTGGTATTCCTTGTTTCTCTCGGATCCATCTCCCTGATTTACAATTCTTTCGCTATCTCGGTCAGCGAGCGAACCAGACAGTTCGGTATTCTTAAATCAATAGGCGCCACAAAGAAACAGATTCGGCAAAGTGTACTTTACGAAGCTTTACTTCTAAGTGGTATCAGCATAATCCTCGGTGCAATCGTTGGATGTGTGGGAATCAGTGTTACCCTTCGTTGTTTGAAGGATGACTTTAATATGCTTTTTAATTACAGCCATTCAGATGTTCACATCAGACTTGTTCTTAACCCGATAGCGCTTCTTGCAGCTGCTCTTGTATGTCTGATTACGGTTCTGATATCGGCCTGGATTCCCGCGAAGCGTTCCGCAAGGATTAATGCAATTGAAGCCGTTCGTCAGACCAATGATATTAAAATCAATGGTTCCGAAGTAAAAACCTCCCGACTTACGCAGAAGCTTTTCGGTTTTGAAGGCGTTATGGCTTCGAAGAACTTTAAGAGAAACCGAAAGCGTTATCGCTCTACGGTTATCTCCCTGTTTTTGAGTATCGTACTGTTCATTTCGGCAACCTCTTTCTGTTCGTACCTGACCAAATCGGTAGAAGGCGTCGGTTCCTTCATGGCGGAAACAGATATCAGCTATTATGTTCCCAAGAACGATACAGCCACTGATCGGGATGAACTGCTGACGGACCTTTCAGCGGTAAGTGGCGTAACGGACAGTCTCTATATGTATCCTTACGAAACTACTTATTATGTTTCCGAAGATTTTTTGGATCGAAGTTACCTGGAGATAGAGGGACATGATGTTCAAGAGAATGGAAAGAAGTCTTTCGAAGGTTGTGTGGTATTTGTCAATGATGCCGCCTTCCGCAAAGTGTGCAAGGATAACCGTCTGAACGAGGATGATTATTTTGATCGGACGAATCCGGTGGGCATCATGTACAATCATGGTGTGGAGAAGACTTACCGAAAAGACGGAAGCGCTACCTGGCACGAATACACCATCCTGAAGGACAGCAAATATCCATGCACACTTCAGTCGAAGAGAATTCGTGAGATAGACGATTACTATGTCTATACCACAGTAACAAACCCTGGTGGGATTGATATCGTTACTTATATACCGAATGAGACAGAGTTCATTGAGAACAAATACGGAGAATATGTACCTGCTGACATGCAAGACGCAATTACAGTATCTCTTGAGGAAGCTACCGTTTCGAATGATTTTACGGTTCAAACAATCATTCGGAAAACATTGTTCTCCCTGCCTTCCCGTCTGCCTGCAATCATATACCCGTGCAGTATGATGGATTATGTGATTACAGACGATTTCAAAGAATGTATGGATTTGGATACAGAGTATGCTTTCCAAAGCGATGACCATACGAAGACCTTCGACGAGATGGAGAATTTACTGAAACTTCGCGATATGGATTTCGGTCGTCTCCTTGATGAGAGAATCGACAACGAGGCAGAACGCACCATTGTCACAGTTGTAAAGGTATTCTCCTACGGCTTCATCATTCTGATTTCACTCATTGCCTTAGCGAACGTATTCAATACGATTTCAACCAACATCATCTTAAGAAGGCGTGAATTCGCTATGCTGAAATCGGTCGGCCTCGGTTCCCGCGGCTTCCGGAAAATGATGAACTATGAGTGCATCATCTACGGCTTAAAGGGAATCATCTACGGTTTGCCTGTTGCCGTCCTGCTTACTTACGGAATCTACCGGGTAACCGAAATCAGCTATGAAACATCTTTCTACATTCCTTGGGCAAGCATCGTGATAGCGGTTGGAAGCGTGTTCCTTGTCGTATTTGCCACAATGCTCTACGCGACCGGGAAGATTCGAAACGATAACCCGGTTGAGACACTGAAGAACGAGAATATATGATATCAAAATAATATGTATATTCATCAATCACTATATGTGATGCTTTCAAAACTGAATATGGAGATGTATATCGGTTCTCCATACGGGAAGTTTTAGGTGAAGGCTTAGCGTTGAAAAGCAGATAACATCGAGTGAAAACTCTTTTTATGCGAGAAAAAGTGGCACATTTTCTCGCATATTTGCTCTTCACGACAAGAAACTTGTGTTCTTGCAAGATAATATAGTTGACTACAACATAAATACAGAATATAATGAAGAAAATGTCTTACTATCATTTTATGGAGGGATATATATGAAAAAAAGTAAGTTCTTGAGATTAGTTGCTGTATTAATGACAGTTGCTCTTCTGCTTGGCATGCTTCCTGCAACCGCTCTTGCAGAAGGAGGTAATGAACTTCCGATACAGACTGTTTTGGGTTTTAGCACTACACCTACTACAATTACTGCACAAAATGTACCTGCAGGTTTCCAGTGGCATTTCGCTGGTGAGACTGAATGGTACACCAGTCTTGTAAGAAGCGGTTTGTACCCGAACACCGAATATAAGATAGAGTATATATCAACTGCTAACTCTACACCGACAACGAAGAATGTAACAACAGCTGCTTCACAGAATCACACTGATAGAACATTAATTGATACCAGTGTTACCGATGCTCTGGCGTATACCAGTTACAAACATTCCTTTGAGTTGAATAACGACCTTACACTTCGTTATTATCTTAAGGCAAGCAAATATGATGATGTAGGTTACACCAATCTTAGAATTTACGTTGAGAAGCAGATTTTTGCTGCCAATGAAACGACTTGTACTTGGACAAGCGAAGTATATTATCCTCTTGGAAAAATAGATGATGCAGGTACTTCTCGTTATGCTTTTTCCATTCCTGGAATAGCTTCCAGTGAAGCATGTAATTTAATTTGTGTTACATTATATGCAGACAAAGATGGCAAAACTTATATTACGCCTATGGAAGTCACATCTTTAAGAGACGTTGCATTAGATAATTTTGGTTCAAATGCATCATTAAATACATTGGCTGCTGATTTCTTAAATTATTGTGCTTCTTCTCAGAAATATTTTCACATTAACGAAGCAAATTATGCAAATGAGAATTTAGGCAACTATGCATCTTATATGACATATGCTACTTCTGGAAATCCTACTTTAGCAACTCATAATGGTGTTACTGTTGACAGAAGTGCAACCGCCACAGCCAATGTTTTGAATTATGCTCTCAACTTAGATAGCAAGATTTCTTTACGAGTTACCGCTGAATATCTTTCTGCATCTGTTAACAAGAGTAATGTGACATTGCATGTTGATTATATCCCCGCAGGGAAAACCGATAAGATAACAAAGACCTATCGTTTAGCTGATGGAAACAGTCTGTTTATCATTAACGATATTCCTGCAGTATACTTTGGAACTCCTATGGAGTTTACTATTTATGAAGGAACAACTCCTATCAGTAGCACGAAAAAGAACTCTATTGAGAATCGTGCTCGAAGCATTACTTCTTCTAGTTCAGATCCTTTGCTTATTAATATGCTTTATGACATGGTTAAGTATAGCCACTCTGCACAAGCTTACTTTTCAAACTAAATAAGGAGTTTCTTAATTCAAAATGATTAATATCATTACAGCTGATAACAATGTATCTGCTATATTAGGAAATCAACATTTTTCGAGAGACGATGAATATCGTCTCTCGTTTTTGTGTGTAACCGTTTCAGTTTTAGAAGGGACGCTTCTTTTTCACAATTTAACAAAGGAATTGGTTCTAATAAAATCAACATTGGCAGATATTTCCGATGATGATTACAGCTTACTTGTGAAAAAGTGGTTTTTCGTGTCTATTAAATTAGACGAATGTAAATTAGTCAAAGACGTTAGAGAGTTTCTTCATATTACTTATGAAAAAGTAAGGGACAAGAATATTACTATCTTACCCACAACAGATTGTAATGCTCGTTGTTTTTACTGCTTCGAGAGAAACTTGGTTCGAGAAAACATGACAAAAGAAACTGCTTTGAATACGGTGTCATTCATCAAAAGACAGATTAAGCCAAATGAACGCTTATTCATTAGGTGGTTTGGAGGTGAACCACTTACAAACACACAACCGATAGACTTAATCTGCCAGAAGCTTAAACAAGAAAATGAAATACCATTTTCGTCGATGATTGTAACCAACGGCTATTTATTGAATTCCCCTCTGTTAAATCATGCTATCGAAACATGGAATCTGAAAGCCGTACAAATCACACTTGATGGAACTGAAAAAATATATAATAAAGCCAAGGCTTATATCTATTCCGATGACAACCCATTTCAAACAGTCTTGAATAATATTGAATACATTTCTACCAAATCAATTGATTTAATCATTCGACTGAATATTGATGAATACAACATAGAAGATATGTTTTGCTTGGCAGATACTTTGTCTAAGCGAATTCAAAACAAAGGGAAAACCCGATTTAATCTAGCTCCCCTTTTCGAATATGCAGGTGCCGTTGAACATGTTCGACCGGAGAGCACTAGAAAAAAACTCTTATCCAGCATTGAGGAATTGCAGTTAAAAATCGAATCATGTGGCTTTCCTAAAAGCGGTATTTCGCGCTCGCTAAAAGCAACTTTTTGCGGAGCAGATAGTAAAAATTCCATTGTTGTCTTACCAAATGGTAATCTTATTCGGTGTGAACACATTATAGAAAATGAACCAGTAGGTACTGTATATGATTCTAGTTCTTCTTTTTCAGATGGTGTATGGAAAAAATACAGGCCTGATAAAGAAGATTGTTCTTCTTGTCCAATTTATCCGGAATGTAATCGTCCATTAGGATGCAAAGAAGGTGAATTGTGTTCTCCCGCAATTAAATACTGGAAAATAAATGAATTATCAAAAAAAATACTAACTGAATATAATAGATTTAAAAAAAACTCTTGACATACAGTAAAAATTCCTTTATCATTATCTCTACAGAAAGCGAGGGGTGTAATATTATGAAAGAAACATTTGAATCCATCGAGATTTCTTTTATTGAACTCGATACAACTAATATTGTTTGTGGTAGTTTGAATTGTGATTTCCAAGTACCTCTTGGTCCTTGTGGTGATGATTAATTTGTTGTAATTAAAAGCACAGGTTTACTGTGCTTTTTTTTTGTCTTTTTTATGGAGATACTAAAACTATGAAACATAATTTCTACTCCTTTGCAGGACATTGTTTTCAGATTTTTACAAATTACAATTACTTTCACAGAAATTGTAACGATTATATAGTCAATGATTTTAGTGATTCTTCTTTATCCACTACTATAGAAGATATACAACAGATGGAAAAACAATTTAGAGTAACTAATGCAGATTTTCCTAATATGAAAGACAACCTCGTTCCAAATTACCTCGAATTCCTTGCCGTTCAGCGTAAGGTCACCGAGGCTCTTCTGGATTATGACACAATCCTCTTCCATGCATCTGCGCTTGCGATGGATGGAAAGGGGTATTTGTTTACTGCACTCAGCGGTACCGGCAAATCCACTCACTCCAGGTTGTGGAGAGAACAGTTTGGCGACCGTGTGACAATGATTAATGACGATAAGCCATTTATCCATATAGGAGAAGACGAGGCACGCGTGTATGGTTCGCCGTGGGATGGAAAGCACCATCTGAGTACGAATACATCGGTTCCGATTAAGGCAATCGTAATCCTGACGCGCGACACAACCAATCACATTGAGCGAATCAATGCGGATGAGGCTTTCCCGATTCTGTATCAGCAGACGCAGCGCTTTAAGGAACCGGAAAAACTGATCAAGATTATGGATTTGTTGAAACTGTTGACCGACCGCGTCGAACTCTATCGTCTGGGCTGCAATATGGACCCTGAGGCTGCCATAGTATCCTACGAAGGTATGAATCATGAATGAAACCAATCAATCATTTAAAATTTCATTTAGTGGAAGCACACTGAAACTGATTGCCATCATTACGATGCTGATTGACCATATCGCTTGTTTTCTCGGCGGACTCGACTTCTTTCAGCTCGAACTATTCCGCGCAGGCGATATCTCAATTACATTCTATTACCTGTTTCGTACCATCGGACGCACCGCTTTTCCGATATTCTGCTATATGATTGGAGAAGGTTATCTGCACACGAAGAACCGGTTCCGATATGGCCTTGCGCTGTTTATCGGAGCAGTTGTTTCCGAAATTCCGTTCAATCTCGTATTTTCCGGTCGATTCTATTGCAAGGAACATCAAAATGTCTTTATTACCCTATTTCTTGGGTACCTCGGCATCTGCTGCTATGAGCGGTTCCGTGAGCGAAGAGCAATTCAGCTTCTTACAATAATCGGCCTTGCCGCAGTAACATATATCATCCACCCCGACTATAGCATCAGCGGTTACGGCGTTATCCTTCTGTTCTATATTCTGCGCATGGACCGCCTGGCAATCGGCATCATCGGCAGCCTTATTCTGGGTCTCCGTTCACTGCCGGCTTACATCCTGCTTGCCTTCTATAACGGTAAGCGCGGATGGATTAAGAAACCCGCATTAAAGTACGCCTTCTATGCATTTTATCCGGTACACCTGCTTGTTCTTTATATTCTGCAGTGTGCCCTAGACATCTGGTGAGGATTATGACTTACGAAGAATATCTTAAGGAAAATGAAGAAATGACCTACCGTTTTAAGGGCGTCAGTATGCTTCCGCTTCTGAAGCAGGGGCGTGACCTGTTCACGGTACGTGCCAAGAAGCCCGGGGAGCGATTTCAACGGACAGATGTTATTCTCTATCGTCGCGGCTCGGATTATGTGCTGCATCGCATCACGAAGGTGCTTCCTGATGGTCATTATGTGATTCTTGGAGATAACTGCATCAACTACGAACATAATACCGTAGATGACGACATTCTGGGTGTCATGATTGCATTTAACCGAAAGGGCAAGAATATCAGCGTTGACAATTTCTTCTATCGTATTTATGCGAATCTGCGCGTCACGCTGGCTCCGCTTCGCATATTTCGTTGTAAGGTGATTGCGAAACTGAAAAGGATTGCCAAGAAGATACTAAGAAGATAGACGAGACATAAAGTATCTCTAAATTTTATCAATGAAATATCAAAAGGATGTATGTGCCTCACGTGACAAGGTCATACATCCTTTTTAATTTTATATTCTGTTCAGCGATTCATTAATAATCCATACTATAGAAATACATTTTTGCAACCTTTCCATAGTTATACAATGCTGCACAGATATTTTTGAGATCAGCATCACTTTCTTCACTCGACAAGACGTTATAAATATAATCATTTACACAGAAGCTGTCCTTCTGTGAAAAGCAATGTGCCGGAATCGGGTAATCGATATAGAAATCACTATACATATCATCACGCTTAGCCCCCTCAACAGGTGCGCAAAAATAAAATCGAAGCAACACACCGGATTCCAAAATAAGTGACCTGCCGGAGAGATAATCAGGAATTTCATAATCCATGTGCTCCCCGATTTCGATTTTAATCTCATTCCATAGATAACTATAATCTTCTACAACCTCACCACCAAAATAATCTCTTGCTGCCTCACAGTAATCCTCAATCGCTTCGGCAATATCTTCCGTTGCTTCTAACATTTTATATCGTTTCAGCATATCTTTCATATAGATGGTAAGTTTTATCTCGTCTCCACATTTAATCACAAGACAACAATCGAGAAATTCCTTTGCAGCAACTCTATAGGTCGCAATCCTATCAGTTGTAACAACCTTCTCCCCGTTGACGGTCCAGCCATCCTCCTCATTCACATCGCCGTTAAAATGAATTCGTATCTTCAATGTGCCATCAAGAGCCAATGCTACCGCCGTAGGTGCAATCTCAACAGGGTCAATATCATCATCTGCATAAGCCTTGTTGTTTCCACCAATGCACATTCCCGCAAGAAACAAGCCCGTAATGATAACCACTACGGCCAACATCATAAAAAATCTTCGTCTTAACATAATAACCTCACAAACAATAGTATTCTTCATCACAATCATTCATCACTCTTTCGTTTTTGGGCTCTGCTTATCTTTTCGGGTTCCTTTTATGAACCATATAATCAACTCAATGAGAATCGGAATGCTTCCCGGATCAATCACAAATGGTAACAGAATCAAAAGAGGATACCCGACTATTGCGCCATATTTATCCATCTCCCATAACTCCCAAGCCTCCAATCTAGAATTGCTGTGAACTCCCAATTCACAATATTTCCATTATACCACCTGTCATAATCAGTTACAAGATATGGATTCAGATATCATCTTGCAAAATCAATTCCCTGTTAGAACAAAGCATATCGCTTGCGATATGCTCGCGCCGCCAGTGCGCCTTGTTCGGCATGTTTCCTCTGCACAAGCGTGTGCTTCCTTAGCGGAGCGTTTTTATATCATAGATAATACAACGCATTTTCCTATGATATAGAAAACGGTGTGGGCATACCCACACCGTTTTCTGTATAGCTTATTTTACATATATGCGCCGGCCTGAACCTTCCACATTCGGGCATATTGGCCGTCCTTATTCAGCAGTTCCTCATGGGTTCCACTCTCTACAATTCTGCCATTTTCCAACATAATAATGCGGTCTGCAAGACGCGTCGTGGACAGACGGTGCGATATGAATATAACGGTCTTATCCTTCGTCGCCTGTATCATTGCGTGGTTCAACTGATACTCCGCTATCGGGTCAAGTGCACTCGATGGCTCGTCTAAAATCATCAGTCCGGCCTGCTGATAGAATACACGGCTGATGGCGAGCTTCTGCGCCTCACCACCGGACAGGTTGATACCGTCCTTCATGATTTCGGTCGTCAGCTGCGTCTCAAGACCGTTCTTCATCTCCTGCACTCTGGGCGAAAGTCCGCTGTCACGGAGCGCATCTTCGATGCGGGCGTTATCGTGTTTCTCTTCTCCATTCATTACAACATTGTCCGAAACGCTTCCGGCAAATATATGGAAATCCTGGAACACAACGCCGATGGAGTTTCGGTATTCTTCAGGATTGTACCGTCTGATATCAGTACCATCGAATCGGATCTCGCCGGACTGCGGGTCGTAAAGTCTCATTAGAAGCTTTACAAGCGTCGTCTTTCCGGCACCATTGTAACCAACCAATGCCACCTTCTCGCCGGCATGAATCGTCATTGAGATGTCCTTAAGAATCGGCTCGCTCTCTGCATTATAGCCAAATGTTACCTTCTCAAGTTCGACATTTGCCGCACCGCTTCTCACCGCAACCGGTTCGCCCTCCGTAACAATCTTCGTATCATACTCCAAGAACTTGCGGATTCTTGTGACATACAAACTGGTCTCTGACGCATACGGATATGTGTCCGTGAAGATTCTTAAGCTGTTTCTAAGCCGCCCAAAGTTGTTGTAAAGGATTGCCACCGTAGAATAGCTCATTACATGCTTCACTGCGGAAAGCATCACAAGGTAGGAAATATACAACACGTCACTGAAGAATGAGTTACATACATAACGCCTCATATACCCAGCCCAGAAATGCTTCTTGGCGTATTTCTTCTCGGCGTCGTAAACCTCCTCGTTCGCCTCTTCGAAACGCTTCATCATCAAATCCTTCACATTTGGATTCAATCGGAGTTCCTTCGCGTAATCCGGCAGGTAGAACACACGCTTTACATATTCGCGCTTTCGTTCCGGAGAATTCTTAGCGACTCGGATTTTATACGAAATCTTATTGTAGATGATGTTAAAGACAAATGTCAGGATGAACGATACAATCGCAAACACAATCGACAGCTTGTCTCTTCTCATGCAGTAGATGATTGATGTGATAAACGTTGCGAGCCCTGATAAAAGGTTCTTTAAAAACGTTACACACCGCTCAATCTGGTTATCAACCTCCGAGATGGCAAGCACCATCTCATCATAGTATTTCGGGTTATCGTAGCACTCAAGATCAAGCTCCTGCGCCTTTTCATAGAGCATCATCTTAATCTTCTCGCGTACAATCGGCCGATTTTTCTCAGCAACATAATCACCGGCCCATACGGTAAATACCATTCCCAGTGATATTGCTAAAAACAATCCTAAAATCACAAGCGCCACGCGGCGGAACGGATACCCGAACTCTGCTGCTTCCAATACATAACCGATTCCCACGGTATGCTCGAAGAATATGGAAACCTGATTTCGAACGGCATCCAAAACCGGGAATATGACATATGCCGGTGCTGCCGACATACACAGTTTAATCAGAAACCAGTTATTACTGATTACGGTCTTTACAGACTGCTTGGTTTCATCATTTTTCTTATTCTTAGCCATCAGACTGCCACCTCGCTTTCATCATCAATTGCAAGGTAGTTCATTGCCTGCTTCTTGTACATGCGGGCGTACTCGCCGTCCTTCTTAACGAGCTCCTTGTGCGTTCCACGCTCTATCATCGTTCCCTCGGCAAGCATAAAGACTTCGTCACAATCCCTCACGGAGGAAAGTCTGTGCGAGATGAAGATAAGCGTGTGTCCGTCGGCTTCCTTCATAATATTTTGGAACAAATCATACTCGGCAATCGGGTCAAGTGCGCTTGACGGCTCGTCGAATATCTTAACCGGTGCCGGCTGGGCAAATGTTCTCGACACCGCCAGTTTCTGGCTCTGTCCGCCCGAAAGAACTGCACCATCCTTGTCAAATTCTTTCGTCATTATCGTATCGAGTCCCTTCGGCAAAGCCTCCACAATCTCCCATGCGCCAGCTTTCTGAAGAGCTTGCTTTGCGACAGCATCCAGTTTCTCCGCATCCACATTTGCTTTCTCCACTTGCGTAGCTTTTTCTGCACCGCCAGTGTCCTTTGCTTTGCATCCGTTCTCCTCATTCAATATCTCCGTGCCGCGTCCCATCAGGACATTGTCTCTTATGGTCATACCGAAGATTGCAAAATCCTGAAAGGTGGTCGCGAACAACTCGCGGTACTGCCTCAGGTTGTACTCGCGGATATCGGTGCCATTTAACCGAATCACCCCGGAGGTCGGGTCATATAGTCTTAAAAGAAGCTTGATTATTGTTGTCTTTCCGGCTCCGTTATGCCCAACAAGTGCGATTTTCTCGCCCTTTTGAATGCTGAAGGAAAGGTCCTTAATCGTTTCTTCGTCCTTGTAGGAGAAGCAGACATGGTCGAATTCCAACGACTCAAACTCGCTTACCGCAAGGCCGTCCTGATCCTCCGGAATCTTCTCCTCGTATTCAATGAAGCCCCTTAGGTTGTTGACGAACAGACCGTCCTTCATAACAACCATTATGTCTTCGAACAGGTCAATCAGAATCCATGTCATCGCAACCATCATGGAGGTCATAACTGTCAGCTCCGCAAGACTGATGGAGTGCTTCACTGCGAACAGGTAGATTCCATAAACCATCATTCCTTCGAATATGATGGAAAATGTGAAGGTGATTCGCCAGAAATTCAGGTGCGCATTGCGAAATGCATACTTCGATGCAATGTCCACATTGTCCTTTGTTGCTTTGCGGTACTGTCCACGAAGCAGGTTGAATACCTTGAACAGCCTTAATTCCTTCGCATAATCCGGCAGATACATAGTTCGATTCACATAATTCAGAACCTTGTCGTTCGGTGCCTGTTCCTTGTAACGTTTGAATTCCGCTTTGTTCTTCAGATTCCCGAACAGAAAGTTTCCGATCAGCGGCGCCAGAATGAAAAGCACGGAATAATGGTCGATGTCGAACATAAACTTGAACACAACCACTGCCGATGCCGCACCGACGAAGATGCCGAAGAAACTTGTAATGATTTCCGTAACCTTATCCACCGCCTTATCACAGGCCATCGTATACTGGTTATAGAAATCAGCATCCTCATAGCATCTCAACTCAACATTGGAAGCTTTCTTATACAGCTGTGTATAGATTCCGCCATAAAGTCTTGTCTGTTCAAGGGGAAGTGTCACATTTTCCATATATATCGTGACAAATCTTGCTACCGCGAACACCGCTCCCGCAATTCCTATGAATAGGAATATGCTACGAAAGCTCTCATTTTTACTGAGCCCGTCCACAATTCTTCTGACAAATATCGCATCGAAGAATACCCATTCCATATACCCGATAATTGTCATAAGAAGTGCGGCGAGAACAAGCGGTTTCGAATATTTCGCACCAAGCCTCAGTGCGTACCAGTCATTCGAAATCGTCCTGCCAAATGACAGTTTCTCTTTCTTGTCCATCTCTCCACCTTCTTTCTGTAAAAGAGTAAAGCATATCCCCTGCGATATGCCTGTGCCAGGCGCAAGTTACGAAGTAACTATTTACAAAGCAGCAGAGCCATTAGAGTCCGAACTGCGTTCGGTGGGCTCTGCGTAGGCACTAAGGAATCCTCCCGGTAAACCGGGTCCCTCCTTAGCACAATAAGTGCGCGAGTGCGCATCCTTAGCGAAGCGTTTTTTATATAACTGGAGATGCGCAGAATTTCCTGTTATATAAAAAACCCCATCTCAAAAAGACAGGGTTTCAAAAACTTCCTAATACTTTTCGAAATCATCTTGTCTTTCGCTTTAATTTGTCACAAAAAAAGACACAGCCATGCACAGAATGCATCGCCATATTCACGGTGTTCATATAGGTACGATATTCTCTAATCATGGTTATGTCTCCTTTCGTAAATTTCTCTCCATTATAATGGGGCATTTTGCATTTGTCAAGAATGATTTTTACATTGATAAACTACTTCTCACGGCAGAAATGTGCCAACTTCCGCAATAATCAGCCTATTTTTAGTTTCATATCCGATGTAGCGCCGGTAATATCTGACAACGGTTTCGGTATCAAAACCTTACTTTCTCTCCTCATAAAACGCAGGTCCGGCATATACATCAGCTGTCAACGGAACATCCTGCTTGTCGCGATTGTGACTTAGGGGATATTCATTTTCCTCACTTAAAGCAAGTGCATAATAAATCCAACAAAGTGCTGTAGCCAGAAGCAATCCACCGATAATATCCGTCAACCAGTGAACGCCGCAAATGGTGCGCCCGATAATCACGAAAAGGCCAACCGCTCCGCATACTGCGGAAAGAACAATGCGAGCACTCTGATTCTGTATCCTTTTCAATATCTGCATAATAGCCGTGATCATTACCGCCACCAAAAGCAAAGTATGTGAAGACGGATAAGATGCCTCCAGTGCCTCGTCACCATCGCAAATCGGACGATAATTGATTACAAGTTTCTCAAACAGTACATAGAAAGCAAGCACAACCACATAGAATCCGCCAAGAAACAAAATATCCTTATCAACCTTGAGAAGCGACTTTCTCTTAATGAGCTGCCACAATCCTACGCCGCCAGAAATCCCAATCACAAAAAATGCTGCATATCCTACAATCTCCGTTGCCTGATAAAGTCCCTCGTGATATCCGGTCATCTCGTTAAATGCTTCATTGACAGAAGCAAATCCGACTTCCGTATTCTGTCTGCCAATCTTCTCAACATCTACAGTCTTCACCAATACCGTAAACACAATAAACAGGATAAAAAATCCCACGCCGATCAAACAATTTTTCTTCATACTTTCCTCCATACGACGGGCTTCCTGCAACACCATTAGTAATGAAAATTCGTTTTTCTTTCACGATGAGTTACAGTTTTGGATTCCTTGCCCCAGATAAGTTTCCATACATGACTATTAACTTCAATGCAAGATAATAAACTTCAATGAAAAACTTTTTCTATCTGCACAAGGCAAAACCCACAACAATCATACCATTAAACAACTTTCCCTTCAAGAACAAAGAGAACTCCTTGCGTGAGTTTCCTCCAATATGTGTGTTTCCACAATCGCATAGAGTCTTTGGTTGCATCGTTTCCCTCGATTACGTGCAACAAAGTTTCTCGCCAGCATCGGAAGTTACTTCATACAACGCAATTTCCTATGATATAAAAATACCCCCGCAAGCTTGCTTGCGGGGGTTAAGTTTGAAGCACGCGGGAATCGAACCCGCGACAACTTGATTAAAAGTCAAGTGCTCTACCGACTGAGCTAGTGCTCCATAATATACACTCAAGAAAACTTAAAGCATGTATCAAAAGAATCTTTCCTATATACACTAAATTCATACACAAAACTTAGCTGCATACATTCTCACAAAACTGCTTATTTTAGAAAAATCTTGAGTTTGTACGTTTCATACCATTTAGATATGAAAAAATGCCCAGAACCGGAATCGAACCAGTGACACGAGGATTTTCAGTCCTCTGCTCTACCAACTGAGCTATCTGGGCATAAAAGGTAATTATGAAATTGAAACCTAAAAACCGGTTAATTGCGGGAGCTGGATTTGAACCAACGACCTCCGGGTTATGAGCCCGACGAGCTTCCAGACTGCTCTATCCCGCGATAATATAACTTTCAAAAGTCGTTGGGACTTAAGAAACTTGGATGGGGAAGGATTCGAACCTTCGAAAGCGTCGCTAACAGATTTACAGTCTGCCCCCTTTGGCCACTCGGGAACCCATCCATATGGGGCCTATAGGGCTCGAACCTATGACCCTCTGCTTGTAAGGCAGATGCTCTCCCAGCTGAGCTAAGACCCCGAAAAATTTATATGCTTTTCAGCAACGACCCGAATGGGGCTCGAACCCATGACCTCCGCCGTGACAGGGCGGCGCTCTAACCAACTGAGCCACCGGGCCAGACAGGAATTATAATATCCTGAAAAAATCATACCGATCAATCCTGTAAGAAATAAGGTTAAGCCCTCGACCTATTAGTATCGGTCAGCTACATGTGTTACCACACTTCCACTCCCGACCTATCAACCTCGTAGTCTTCAAGGGGTCTTACTAGCTTTTGCTATGGGATATCTTATCTTGAGGGGGGCTTCACGCTTAGATGCCTTCAGCGTTTATCCCTTCCAAACTTGGCTACTCGGCCATGCCCTTGGCAGGACAACCGATGCACCAGAGGTTCGTCCATCCCGGTCCTCTCGTAC
>JAZQNM010000061.1:0-4338 GCA_045627305.1 Lachnospiraceae bacterium | reverse complement strand
CAAATTTTACTGCAACAATTTTCGGAAATTTTACATTCAGCACATTTCGGCAACTTAGATTCTGCATCTGGTTGCCGTTTTTCTTTATACTTTCGGATGATTTTTCCTAAAATATGCGAAAAGATATATAAGAACAACCGCAAAACTCTTTAAGTTCTGTAGTAGTAAAGAGATAGACATAAGCCGCTGAAACAAATATGTATTTCCTGACTTTATCAATGCGTCACCCATTTGGCGTTAGCCAGTCATCGGTCTCAATGAGGTAGGCGATGTCACGCTCTTCCTTCGACGTGTAGAGCGTCCTGGTCACGGTCTGTCGGCTGTAGTTTGCGCCTTGTGAGAGACGCTCAATAGCACATCGAAAGCATAAATAATCATCACTGCATCCTTGGAATTCTCCGGGGATGCAGTTTTATACAACATATTTACGCCTCTGCCAAACACCAGGGACCGTTTCAATTTGAAGGATCCGAGTTCTCGACGTTCCAGCACTTTGTGGGCACCTTACTGTCATTCATACAGACGGATGAACAAACTGATTCTTTTACAGCTTACCTACCCATGTACGTTTTGTCCGGGCTTTATGGCCCGGATTATTTTTGCAATATGTTCGTGATGTTGTGGAATTGAAGTATATTTGTGGAATAGTCTGAATATTCCCGTTATGATACAATATACAAGTCCGCAGGTCAAGGTGATAGAGATTGATTCCAGCAAGAGCATTCTGCAATCAAGCCTTGGCGGAACTCCTTCCAATACTCAATGGACTCCAGGGTCCGAATCAGCTTTCGATTTCGGAGACGATGAATAATCCACAGACAAAGTTATCGCTATGAACGCAAAACATATATCTATCATAGTTGCAGTTGTCGCGTTGCTTGCAGGCTGCGCCAAGAGTCCCATCGAGGAAGTTAAACCCTCGGAGCAGCTCACTGACCTCGAACTCTCACGCGTAGGAGCCATCGAAAGCAAGGCCGCTATTGACGGTACGGATTTTCCGCAGACTGGAGAAATCGGTCTGTTCCTCTTCAAGGATGAACTGGCTGAAACTCCTTACGGAGAAAGCGGATACTCGAATGTCAAATACGCATACAATTCCTCCAAGAGCAAGTGGACTGCCAGCCCGTCAATCAAAGTGGGAAGCGATCCGGGATATCTTTTCGGTTATTATCCGTATAGCAGTACAGCCACTGATGTAAAGGAGATTCCCGTCGAGTCCTCCCTTAACGGAGACGACGTGATGTATGCCACAAAACAGACCGTCAACGACAAGACGGCCTCCCAGACTGCAATCACGATGAATCACGCTCTCGCGAGAGTCAGCATAAAGGTCATCAACAACGGTTACACAGGCAAAGCCGAGCTCTCGAAGATTAAATTCTCCGGAGCCAAGATAGCACCCGAAGGTACCCTTAATGCGCTTGACGGAAAAATTACTGCGACGAATTCCAACGTAACTCTGGATGTGCCGACGGCAAATCAGACAATCACAGCAACAGGCTCCACCTACGAATGCCTGCTGGTACCGTCAGGAGAGGATGACAACAAACAGACAGTAACCCTCACCCTCACGATAGACGGCATTGCCAAGGAAGCCACTCTCTCCGGTGATAACGGAGTGATCATCGCCCAGAACACCAAGTCCAACATCACAATCACTCTGAGCAACAAAGGAATCTCCATCCAGACCGTCTCTGTGGAGGATTGGAATGTGGTTGAGGTAGGAGGGCACAAGGTGACGGTAAAACTTTCGGAAGATGCAGGGATTTCCGAGGACCTTATTGTGCAGGTTACAACAGATGGTTCATCCGTATTCGTCAAGACCTATTCTGATTCCAAAAAGCCGTTGGTGATTCGGAAGGATGACGCGACACTTGTCGCTCCAACTGAAGACGGCAATAAAAGCACTTTCACAATTTCCGACATTTCTTCAGACATCACAGCGACTCTGGCGTATGCTAAAATATACAAGGTATCCGCTTCATTCATTGCCGACTTGATGCCGAATGTGGATGGATACACCAAAGATTTCGCCAAAGAAAAACAGCTTGTTGAAGGCCGCGGAGACAATATTGTTTATGAGGTCAAAAACGTTGCCGGATACCGGTTGGATTATCTTGTATGCGGGGAAACGAAAGTTTTTACAAATAAAATTGAGCTCAAAAACATATCGTCCGATACGGAAGTGAAAGCATATTACACATTTACTGACTGGCTCAAAGGTGAGTTTTCCGTTTCTGATGGCAAAACGGTGCGTTTCTCCAGAGGTAATCTGTGGTGTGACGGTACAGAGACCGGTTATTCTGATAATTATCCTAAAATCAAATCGTGGGGATTTGAATCGAATCAATACGAGAGTACCCCATTAACTGTGGGCTATAGAGAAACCGGTCACATCTCTCATTTCTTGTGGTGCAAGAAAGCAGGAGAATCAGTTATGCTGAGATACTTGGCAACAGAATCCGCCGATGATTTTTTATTCACCAACTCCAGTGCAACTACACCTAATGATAAATTTGCCGTCAATGGACAAAAAGGATTTTGGCGTGCCCTGTCCGGAGAATCTGACAAGCATGGAGAGTGGTATTATCTTCTTTTTGAGCGTGAGGGCAACCGTTTTGCCATGGCGAAGGTTCACGGGGTGGAAGGGATTGTCATCTTCCCTGATGGATATGTCTTGCCCTTCGGCTATTCATCTGAAAGCGGAGGAGTGGGAATTTCCAAGATAAATGATGCTGAAGCTGGGTTTCCTGGCAGCGACATCCCGGATGAGACGGGCCAAAAGTTGTGGTCTGAAATGGAGGATTCCGGGGTTGCTTTCCTGCCTGCCGCAGGTATTCGCCTCGGGGGTGGAGACGACGAAATGAGCCTGAAATTGGTAAATTGCGTGGGCGGTTATTATTGGAGCTCGATTCCTTCTCCGAGTTCTTCAATAGCGAGTGCCTTGAACTTCTTCAGTAATATCAGTGTAGCCCTCACACCTCGTAACCAAGCTTGCTCCATCCGCCTCGTCACAGACGTGAAATAACAACCTTTGAAAGCCATAGTCCAGCGCCCGCGGGGCGCTGGCATTTTTTCTATCGATCTCAAGCGAATCCATCACAGGGGGGGGCAGGGTGGCGGCGGGTGGGTTGCAAACTGAGTTTGTTTACGCCCCTAAACATATCAGAAGCACTATATTTACACTATCCTGTATCCTGACAATCAATCGTCATCAAAAGTAATGTAACGTTCGAAAGTTTTAGTTGACTTGTGACCTGAACACTTCCTTACTTCTGTGATTACAATGTCATTGAACTCTTCTCCAATAATCTGCATCAATGTATGCAGATATTTGTCGTAATTGGATACGGTACTCCTGTATGGACTGTAATAACCGTATTTTTCAAGGATTGAATAGGTCAGTTTGGGGATTATCGCATATTTATCAATATCGACGATGGCTTTGTTGCCTGTTTTCTTCTGGATAATGCGAAACATGTTCCGCTCGAAATTCTCAGGAGTAATTCTGCTGATGTCGCTGTATCTTTGACCGAGATTGCAAAGTAGAACGAACATGTCTCTTACCCTTTCGAGAGTTCTCCTATACTGCGGTCTTCTGTCAACTTTTGATACATCGAAATGTGCTATGTGACTAATTTCGTCTTGAGATAATGCGACCCTGCTTTTGAAATATCGTGGCACTTCATACACATTGAAAGTCTGACTCAACAGGCATCCGTGTTTTGATGCCCAGCTCATAGCGGCTTTCAACTGGTTACAGTATAGTTTTATGGTGCTGTAGCAGTTGCCAGTCTCATGTGCCCATTGGATGAAGTTCGCATAGAAAATGTCCGTAATCTGCATGGGCATCAGTGTACAGGAAAACTCTTTCTCCAACTTATGTACCTTGCGTACGATGGCATCATTGCTTTAGGATGGGTTAAGTGTCTTCCTGAATGCACAATATGCGTTAAGGACTTCAAGAACTGATGCTGAAGACAGATCGATACCGCTGACCTTTCTGTCCGGATTCGACAAATAAGTCCCGAACGTGTCGGGACTGTAACTTGATTGATTCATATACGACTGATTTATGATGATTATATTCGTGAATTTATGCAATTCCGAATAAGAGTATTTCTTTTACGATGCAGACAATTGCCGATTCAATGAATTTTTGTACTATTGCAGATAAATATGGATGTCCAGTCAATTTATGAGAACAATCTCTCGATTTCATATACTGCTATTAATCAGTTTTTTATATTCCTTTGTACAGGTTTCGGCACAAAGGAATATAGAATTTGACTATTGGACCAAACGTTCGGAGACGACTGGTCCCAGCGGCAAATGTCA
>JAZQNM010000060.1:0-38613 GCA_045627305.1 Lachnospiraceae bacterium | reverse complement strand
GTAAAAATCCCTGTTTTGGGTTAGAATAATCTCGTGTTATGTGGTTCATTGGTAAGACTATTATAACACAAAAAAGGCTACCTGGGTTCGCCCAGATAGCCTCTTTTTGTTCATGGGGTTATTTCACAGCCCCTTTTTTGTTGCTTACCGGGTGCCAAAAGGGTACCGGAGAGAAAACACCGACTGAAGTGGTAACACAAAAGCCGACGGACCCCGTGATGACTTTAACAGTAACACCGACACCGGAAATTGAAACCAAAGAACCGAGACGGTCGGATGAAATGAATCTCGGGGATACGATTAACGGATTCAAAGTCATCAGCAGAGAGGCGCGAGAGGAACTCGGCGGTGCAATCGTATGTTTTGAACATGAGAAAACCGGTGCACAGCTCGTCTTCGTCGATTGTGCTGACGAGGAGCTTACATTTGGCCTGGCTGTTCGCACGCCGGTAACCGACGATTCGGGAGTGGCGCATATTCTGGAGCACTGCCTTTTGAGCGGATCCGAGAAGTATCCGGATTCGTCACTTCTTAGAAAAATAACCAGTCAGACATACTATTCATTTTTGAATGCGTATACAGCAGTGGATTATACGTATTTTCCGGTAGCATCGTATTCGGAGGAACAGCTTTTTGTATTGATGGATGCATATGTGGACGGTATTTTTCATCCGCTGCTTTTGAAGAACGAGTATATTATGTGGCGGGAAGGAATCCATTATGAAATGGAGAATGCAAATGCACCGCTTACAGCGTCCGGCGTCGTTTATGATGAAATGCTTTCCAATAATGTGGAGAATGATAGACTCAATGTTTTGCTGAAAGGAATGTACCCGGGGAGTAATCTTGTGAATATTCATGGAGGAAAGCCTTCGGAAATTCTGCATGTGACTTATCAGGATGTTGTGGATTTTTATAATGCATACTATCATCCTTCGAATATGCTGATGATGCTCTATGGGGATTTTCAGGATGTGGACCGGTTCCTAAAACAGCTTGATGAAGAGTATCTATGTCAATATGACAGGAAAGAGATTGTATTTCCTGAGGAGAAGACCGATTCTATAAGCGGTTTTGTTGAACTTCCGATAGAAAATAAGCAGGTGGAAGGAAGTTCGGATTCTGACATGGCAATCTATGCATTTGCATGGAATGATAATTCTTTAGAAACACAGATTATGGCTGAATTGGTGGCAAATTCTCTGAATGACCAGTCTTCCGACTTTTGGAAGGTATTCGCCGGCACATTTAATAGCGGAGATTTTTTCGTAAAGTTTTGCAAGGATGCCCCTCTTCCGATTCTCTATTTCGAGTTGCTAAATGCTTCGCAGGAGGAAATCGAATTATTCCGTAAATCGATTTCGATTGCAATGGATTCCCTTACAGATGGTATTTTAGATGAGGCACTTGTTAAGTATTATATCAATCAGGAGACTTATCAGCAGGCAACGGTGCTCGAGAATATTAATTACGGAGTTACCCTGTTCGAAAACATTGCGTATGGATGGGCGCGCTATGACAGTCTGACTTACGAGAAAGAGTACAGGGAGGCTTTGCAGGCGGTGGCGAAGGCCGTTGAGGATGGAACGATTGATGCTGTCATTGAGGAAAATCTGATAAATTCGGAGGCTTCTGCATTTCTGTATACGGTTCCGAAATATGTCAGAAAAGAAGAACTTGATACGGACTATTCTTTAGCACTTGCAGATATCCAAAAGAAGATGTCCAAAACGGATTTGAACGATGTGGTTGAGAAGACGAAAGCATACGAGCAATGGGTAAATGATGAAGATGACGACAGTGTGATTGCGAAACTGCGTGTAATCGATCCAGCGAATTTGACGGAAGAAATTCCAACAGCGGAGGTTAAAGAGGAGACAAAGGATGGTATTCGCTACCTTTCATCAGAGGTGAAGAACGATGAAACATTTACTGTGAGGCTTTACCTTGATGCCAATGGAATTCCGTTCGATTCTCTGCATGATGTGGAGACATTTGTCCAGATGTTATGAAATACCGGTACGAAGAGTTTCTCGAAGGAAGAATTGAGAGAATTCCGTCTCAGTAATCTGACGGAAGTGAACTTCGAATTGATACGACAGTACTATACGGATGCTGACAGCCATCAGTATCTTGTGGTTACGGCTACAGGAATGAAAGACCAGATAGAGGATACTTTTCAATATATCGAAGAGGTTTTGTTGACATCGGATATGTCAGATGCGGTAGCAATATATACGGTATTGAATAACAGTCGGAATCAGTATCTGACAGAGTATAATTAT
The DNA here is from genome assembly GCA_045627305.1 of Lachnospiraceae bacterium. Lineage (GTDB taxonomy): Bacteria > Bacillota > Clostridia > Lachnospirales > Lachnospiraceae > ISDg. Next base: position 36,328 of record JAZQNM010000060.1, on the reverse strand, counting down.
TCTCCCATTTCTTTCCTGCAACCCATTGCATATGCGATAGCAGATCCGAATTATTATCTGGATTATTATCTGGAACACTCCATGGATTATCAAACTTATATGTATAATATACTATTTGCCGATGATGCAGGCATATATGATACAAAAGCGGAGAATCTGGAAAAAATAAAGTCAATTCTTCTTAAAAGCCCTGGTGCAATCGTAGTATCCATCGGAGATGATGAGACGATTGAAAAGTGTACGGAAAAATGTGGGAAGATACTGAAGAACATGAAGGATACAAAAGGTTTGCAACAGAATTATCTTAATAAAAAAAGATACTTCAGACAGCACACCGGTATTATCAACAATTCACAGTATGTGCAGTACAACTGCAGTGTAATCAGTCTGAAGGATGCAGGCTATGAGAAAAATGGTAAACTGTGTGTGCTGGGCAAGATAGCGTCGGATGTTCTGTTTAATATCGTACGTGAGAAGAATCAGGCTTATTTCGCGCAGGCATCCATATCAGATTCCTTTGTTGTTCTTTTGAGCATTGCAGATCCGTGTGTAAAGGAAACCTTTGATGTTTATGATTCATTGGGAGATACGCTTCGTAACATGGAGTTTACGAAGGAGCAGATTGACGGATACATTCTGTCGTGTTATGCATTGATAATGCCACATTATGGACCGGTGGGAACAGCTGAATTCAGCATCGAAAATGTCCTTTTCCATGCGAATGCGGAAATTTATTCTGATTTGATTCATGAGATGAAATCCATGACTCCGGGGGATGTTAAGGATTTGGCAGCAGTATTGGATATTCTGGCGGAAAAGGGAAAGAAGTTTACGATAGGAAATCAGGATGTACTAGAAGAGAATACGGATTTCTTTGATGAAATTACATGGTAGCATTGCTTAAGTAAATGTTGACATTCTGTCATTATATGGTATCCTATATTGATAATGGTCTTCCTAATCGGAGGATGCATTTTCAATATGGATTTTGGAGGTTTTTGAGATGAGAATCAGAGTAAAACAACTGTATCGTAACACATCGGATTATGCTTCGAAAGAAGTGACTGTTTGCGGATGGGTACGTACCAATCGTGCACAGGCACAGTTTGGATTCCTGAATGTAAATGACGGATCCTTCTTCGAGAATTTGCAGGTAGTTTATGAGCAGGGACTTGATAATTTCAATGACATTTCCAAAATCAGAGTCGGTGCCAGTGTTGAGGTTGTCGGAACCGTTGTTCTGACGCCCGAGAATCAGCAGCCTTTTGAGATTAAGGCGACAAAGGTTACGCTTCTTGGTGACTGTCCGGAGAACTATCCGATTCAGCCGAAACGTCATACAAGAGAGTATCTTCGTACCGTAGCGCACCTGCGTCCGAGAACGAATCTGTTCTCTGCAGTATTCAGAGTACGCAGCGTAGCCGCTATGGCAATTCATCAGTATTTCCAGGACAGAGGCTACCTGTATGTGAACACGCCTCTCATTACGGGTGCTGACTGTGAAGGCTCCGACCAGATGTTTAAGATTACGACTTTGAATATGAACAAGCTGCCACTTGATAAAGACGGCAAGGTTGATTTCAATAAGGACCTTTTTGGAAAGCAGTCGTTTATTACCGGTTCCGGTCAGTTGCAGGGCGAGACATTTGCAATGGCATTTGGCGATATCTACACGTTCGGACCGACCTTCCGTACCGAGAACAGCAACACGCAGACACATGCGAACGAGTTCTGGATGATTGAGCCGGAGATGGCTTTCTGTGACCTGCAGGGGCTGATGGATGTCGAAGAGGAAATGTTAAAGTATGTTGTTAATTATGTTCTTGAGCAGTGCCCTGAAGAGATCGCTTTCTGTGACAAGTTCGTAAGCAAGGGATTGAAGGATAAGCTGACGGCGCTTGTGGATTCCAAGTTCACGAGAATTGCACATCACGACGTTATCGACATTCTGAAGAAGGCTGACGTGAAGTGGGAATTCGAGCCTGATTATGGTGAGGATATTGCGAAAGAGCATGAGAAATATATCGTAGATTACTTTGGCGGTCCGGTATTCGTTACCGACTGGCCGAAGGAGATTAAGGCATATTATATGAAGGTTAATCCGGATAACAAGACGGTTGCCGCAGTTGACCTTCTTGTTCCGCAGGCCGGCGAGTTGATGGGCGGAAGCCAGCGTGAGGAGAATCTTGACAAGCTTCTTGAGAGAATGACCGAGATGGGCGTTGACAAGGAGCCGATTGACTGGTATCTCGATACGAGACGCTACGGTGGCTGCATCCATTCCGGTTTTGGCATGGGATTTGAACGTCTGATTATGTACCTCACCGGTGTTGAGAACATCCGTGACGTCATTCCGTTCCCGAGAACACCGAGATCCTGCGATTTCTGATTACATTTGATTATATTGGATATTTATTGTGTCCCTGCTATTTGTGGCAGGGACATTTTTTGTATTCAGAGAAAAAAGGTTTCGGCGATGGAATTTGCCTGAGAGAAAGGCCCGTCCCAACATATCAAAATGATATCTTCACCCCCGTCCCCACATATCAAAATGATCAACTTCCCCCGTCCCCATCTATCAAAATGATCAACTTCCCCCGTCCCCAAGATATCAAATGTTACTTGCATCTTTACGGAAAATCTCATATAATAAATGCATGCTTGTGGAGGAAAGAAAGACGAGTTTATCGTTGAATTTAAAGGAGATTTATGGAACAGGATAAGAACAATACAGAAGACAGCCTTGTGAAAGATAGTGAGGCAGGTAACATAGAACCGGAGCAGGTATCAAAGGAGTTTATTCGAAGGGAACCTGCGCTTTCGGAAGTGATTGCAACCGGTGAGGAGAGTACGGAAACGAAGGAATTGCCGAAAGAGGGGAAGAATGCTGCTCTGACACAGGAGGAACTGCTTCGGAAGATGCGAAAGCAGGTAAGAAAATCCAGAATTGCGACATGGATTATTTTTGTTATGTTTATCGCTCTGGCGGCAGGCTTTCTCCTCCTTTTAAAGCAGAAGGATACGAAGCCGGAGAAGGCAGAGACAACGCCGCCTCCGGTCAAAAACCGTATTTTGGATGAGAATGCAGCGGAACATGCAAAACAGTATACAACGGATGCGTGCAAAATCACCGTGGAGGAGATTTTAGGCTGGGAATATGTGACATTTTCCTATTCGAATGGTTTTCAGCTTAAGGTTCGTAACGAATATCCCGGTAATGATTCCGAACAGAGTGAGATGGCGGTTCTGATTTGCAATGAGGACGGACTTCGGGAAAGTTTCAACAATATTTCGATGAATAATGTATGGGATATTGCTGAACAGACGCCTGTTCTGTATGGGGAAACTTTGTACCTTTACTTCAGAAATGATGACGGCACATATGGCTTTATCAATATGGCTACGCTCGAAGAGGCTGTTTCCGTTAAACCGGAGGAAGTTGCAGCGTCCTACTTTGAACTGACGGACAATGGCGAAGATTATGTTGGGGTTAAGGCCGGAAAAGCGGAGTACACATTCCATTCGAAGACACACAAGGTAAGTTTTGCTCCGTTCAGCTTTGTTGAAGAGGAAGATGGAACGCTTACCGTTTCCGCCCCGGTATGCCTTGGAGACAGTGAATTTATCGGCTATTTGGATGGTCGCATCGTTCCCGATGGTGGTACATTTGCCTTTACGGATACCAAGTTTGGCGCCTATGTCGGCATGAATTATGAGGACCCGCAGAGCACAAAAATCATTGAGCCCATATCTGTGGCACTGGACAATCCGATTGTGCTTTCCGGTGCGGATAGTGCACGATACTATTTGCCTCGTTTTGAGAATGTTCCCTTCCACAATTACGATTGGACAGGGCTCGTTTTTGAGGAAAATGGCTTCCGCACATTAAAAGATGCGGATGGTAATGTCATATCCAAGATGGGAATTGATGTCTCAAAATACAATGATGATATTGACTGGGAGCAGGTTAAGGCTGCCGGTATTGATTTTGCCATCGTGCGTGTCGGGTATCGTGGAGTCAGTCAGGGTTCCCTGGATGAGGACCCCTATGCAGAGGCTAATCTTGTAGGTGCGTCGGAAGCCGGTTTGGACCTTGGTGTCTATTTCTACACGCAGGCCATCAATGAGAAAGAAGCCGTGGAGGAAGCAGAGTTTGTCCTTGACATTTTAGCCAAATACGAGATTACCCCGACGATGCCGATTGTCATTGATACCGAGCTTTATGAGTCCAAGAAGACCGCACGCGGCAACATGCTCAGCCGTGAGGAAAGAACAAAATGTTTGCAGGCTTTCTGCAAAACCATCGTGGATGCAGGTTACACGCCAATGGTTTATGCGAGCACAAGGTGGTCAATTTTAAATTATGACCGTGATGCCCTCGCTGATTATCCGTTCTGGTTTGCATACTATGGAGACACGGTTTCCTATCGGTTTGATTTCGACATCTGGCAGTACACGAGCACCGGTAAAGTGCCCGGAATCGAAGGTGATGTTGATTTGAACATTATGGTGGATACAAGTGTGATTGAGAAACCTTGACAATATGGGAAAATGATGATATGTTATACCTGTGCTATGTAAAGTAGAACAGATGGCACAAATGATTTTGCATTTTCCCAAAAGAAGGTGATTTTATGAATATCAATAAATTTACGCAGAAATCGATGGAGGCTGTACAGAACAGCGAGAAGGCAGCTTATGATTACGGTAACCCAGAAATCCGTTCGGAGCATCTTCTGTATGCACTTCTGACGGATTCCGAAGGACTCATTCCGAATCTGCTTCGAAAGATGAATATCAATCCCGAGGATGTTCTTGGTGATACGGAGAACCTGATTGCGCGTATGCCGAAGGTTCAGGGCGGAAATACCGGTGTCTCGCAAGCGTTCAATAAGGTACTGATGTACGCTGAGGATGAGGCTAAGGGAATGGGAGATTCCTATGTCAGTGTGGAACACTTGGTTCTCTCTATGCTTCGTTATGCGGAACGCGAGGTACTCTCTCTGTTTTCGAAGTACGGAATTACAAGGGAAAGCTTTCTGCAGGCACTTGCTACGGTTCGCGGAAACCGTCAGGTGAATTCGGACAATCCTGAGGATACTTATGATACGTTGACCAAGTATGGTTATGACCTTGTGGAGCGTGCACGTTCCCAGAAACTGGATCCGGTAATCGGCAGAGATTCCGAGATTCGAAATGTTGTACGCATTTTGTCAAGAAAGACGAAGAATAATCCTGTGTTGATTGGTGAGCCGGGTGTCGGAAAGACAGCGGTTGTAGAGGGATTTGCACAGAGAATTGTGAACGGTGACGTTCCGGAAGGCCTCCGTGACAAAATCCTGTTCTCGCTTGATATGAGTGCACTTGTAGCAGGTGCGAAGTATCGTGGGGAATTCGAGGAACGACTTAAGGCTGTTTTGGAGGAAGTAAAGAAGAGCGACGGAAAGATTATCCTGTTCATCGACGAACTTCATATGATTGTCGGGGCAGGAAACTCTGAGGGCGCAATGGATGCCGGCAATATGTTAAAGCCGATGCTTGCAAGAGGCGAATTACACTGTATCGGCGCTACGACATTGAATGAATACAGAAAATATGTGGAAAAGGACGCGGCATTGGAACGCCGTTTCCAGCCTGTTTTAGTGGACGAACCGACCGTGGAGGATACCATTTCCATTCTTCGTGGATTGAAGGAACGCTACGAGGTATTCCACGGGGTAAAGATTGCGGATAATGCGCTTGTAAGCGCTGCCATTTTATCTGACCGATATATTTCTGACCGATTCCTTCCGGATAAGGCGATTGACCTTGTGGATGAAGCTTGTGCATTGATTAAGACGGAACTTGATTCCATGCCTACGGAACTGGATGATGCACGCCGCTCTATTATGCAACTTGAGATTGAGGCAGCAGCTCTTCGAAAGGAAGAGGATGCTGTTTCCAAAGAACGTCTGGCGGCAATTGAAAAGGAAATGCAGGAGAAGAAGGATGCATTTGCCGTAAAGAAAGCACAGTGGGATGCGGAGAAGAGTGCCATTGAGAAGGTTCGTAAGTTGAAGGAAGAACAGGAGCAGGTTACAAAACAGATAGCCGAAGCGGAGAGAACCTACAATCTCGAAAAAGCAGCGGAACTGCGTTACGGAACACTGCCGAAACTAACCAGGGAATTGAGCGAAGCTGAGACACAGACAGCGAATAAAGACAATGCACTTGTTCACGAAACCGTGGATGAGGATGAAATAGCAAAGATTGTATCCCGATGGACCGGCATTCCGGTATCCAAGCTTACCGAGGGAGAAAGACAGAAGGCATTGCATCTGTCTGACCTTTTACATAAGCGTGTGATTGGTCAGGATGAGGCAGTGACCAAAGTTACGGAGGCAATTCTCCGCTCAAAGGCGGGTATCAAGGACCCGACCAAGCCGATTGGCTCCATGCTGTTTTTGGGACCGACGGGAGTTGGCAAGACCGAACTGGCAAAGGCTCTGGCGGAGGCTTTATTTGATGACGAACAGAATATGGTTCGTATCGATATGAGCGAATACATGGAAAAGCACAGTGTTGCCAGACTGATTGGTGCACCTCCCGGATATGTCGGCTACGATGAGGGCGGACAGCTTACGGAAGCAGTTCGCAGAAAGCCGTATTCCGTTGTGCTCTTTGATGAGGTGGAAAAGGCACATCCCGATGTATTTAATGTCCTTTTACAGGTTTTGGATGACGGGCGGATTACCGATTCCAAGGGACGCACGGTTGATTTCAAAAATACGATTCTTATTATGACCTCGAACCTCGGGGCAGATTACCTTTTAGACGGTATCCGCGAGGATGGAACGATTTCCGAAGAAAGCAGAAGTATGGTTGAAGCAGAACTGCGGTCGCATTTTCGTCCGGAGTTTTTGAATCGCTTGGATGAAATCATCATGTTCAAGCCACTTACGAAGGAGAACATCGACGGTATCATCGAGCTTCTGATAAAGGATCTGAATGACAGGCTTCGTGACCGCAGGATTTCAGTGGAACTGACACCGGAGGCACGCAGATTTGCCGTGGATTCCGCTTATGACCCTGTTTATGGTGCAAGACCGTTAAAGCGATACATTCAGAAATTTGTGGAGACGCTGAGTGCTAAGATGATTCTATCCGAACAGGTGCACCCCGGTGAAACGATTGTGCTTTCCGTAGAGAACGGTGAGTTCGTCGCACACAGCAGATAGGTTTAGTTTAAGGAAGTATAGCAGTTTTACAAAGAAATATGATTGATACATAAATCGTGAGGGACAGCATGAAGATTCTTCTTGTGGCGGTAAATGCAAAATATATCCATTCCAATCCTGCTGTTTACAGCCTTAAGGCTTATGCGAAGAAGTGGGAGGAAGGTATAGAAATCGCCGAGTATTCCATTAACGGCAATGTGACGGAAATGCTTGGGGATATCTATGAAAGAAGACCGGATGTGGTTGCATTTTCCTGCTATATCTGGAACCGTGAGGTCATCGAAAAACTGGTTCCGAGTGTGAGAAAACTGCTACCGAGTGTTGCAATATGGCTCGGAGGTCCCGAAGTATCGTTCCATTGCGAGCAGGTTTTGGAACAGTTTCAAGAGATTGACGGAATTATGGTCGGCGAGGGTGAAGAAACCTTCGCCGGCCTTTGTGCGTTTTATTTCGAGGCAAATGGTACGCTTGCGGATATTCCCGGGCTTTATCTCAAGGCGGAATACGGTAATAAGGGAAGGGCTTTTTCAACAGGAGAGCGGGCACCGCTCAGTCTGGAAAAGCTGCCTTTTTTGTATGATTCCGTAGAGAATTTTGAAAACCGGATTGTATATTATGAGAGTCAAAGGGGTTGTCCTTACCGATGCAGTTATTGTCTTTCTGCCATAGACAAGACGGTGCGTCATAAGCCAATGGAACAGGTGAAGAAGGAACTGCAGCATCTTCTTGACTGTAAGGTCCCGCAGGTTAAGTTTGTGGATAGAACATTTAACTGTAATCACAGCCATTCCTGTGAGATTTGGCGCTTTTTGAAGGAACATGATAACGGGGTAACCAACTTTCATTTTGAAATTGCCGCAGACATTCTGACCGATGAGGAAATGGAGATTCTTCGAGGACTTAGACCGGGACTTGTGCAACTTGAAATCGGTATCCAATCGACCAATCCGGATACGATTCATTCGGTGAATCGTGTCATGGATTTTGAGATAGTACGAAGACGAGTGGAAGAATTGGTTTCCTACCGTAACATGCATATTCATGTTGATTTAATAGCGGGGCTTCCTTATGAGGATTTGGGTAGCTTCCAAAGGAGTTATGATGAGGTGTTTGGGCTGGGTGCTGAAATGCTTCAGTTGGGCTTTTTGAAGGTCCTTAAGGGCTCGCTGATTGAGGCTGATGCAGTAAAATACGGAATTGTATATCAAAATAATCCTCCATATGAGGTTTTGTGCACAAAATGGCTAACATTTTCTGACATTTTAGTGCTAAAAGGTGTGGAAGAAATGACTGAGATGTACTATAATAGTAATCAATATCAAAATACCTTGCGGTACATTTTTCAGAAGATTTCCTCACCGTTTGCATTTTTCAGAGGTCTTTCGGATTTCTATCGGGATAGGGGCTATGTGATCAGTCAGCCATCCAGAATGAAACGCTATGAAATCCTGCGTGAATACGCATTGGCTTCGGGCACGGTGACGGATAAGGAACTTTTGGATGAATTGCTCACTTATGATTTGTATCTGAGAGAGAATATGAAGAGCAGACCATCCTTTTCGAAGAATCTGTCCATTTACCGTGAGATGCTTTCCCGAAAAGAGGGAACAGATAGGCATGAGGAAGTTTTTGTCTATGATGTAATGAGTGATGAACCGGTGTCATGTGCACCGATGGTGGTTGAATTCCGCTACGACAGGCGGGACCCTTTAACGAATAATGCGGAAACATACAGAAAGTGAAGGAGGCGGACTTGTTATGAAGAAATGGAGAAGAAAGATAGCCGGTGCATTAGTTGCAGCGCTTTGTATGGCAGGCCTGTGTCTTACTTGCCATATGACCAAAGCGGAAGAACCGGCGAAGTGTGTTGTCGATAATTCCATGCTGGAGAGTGCACTTAAAAAAACAGACGGACTGACTAAAATTATGGTTTCGTCTACTGTTCCGACCGGTGCATCCACTGTGTATTCTCTGAATGCAGCAGGTACTGCAAAGCTGTATATTGTCGGGACAACGGGAATCCTGGCTCCTTCAGCAGACGGGGGAATATTAGCGCTGACAGGGGACTGCGAAGGTCTCTTCTCAGCGGCCACATTATATAATAAAACAAACTTGCTCGGACTGGTTGAAATCGATTTACGGGGATTGGATACTTCGGGAGTCACATCTATCAGTAGTATGTTCTACTGGAATCAGAATCTTGCAAAAGTGGACATTACCGGTTTGGATTTCAGCTCTGTTGAGACAATGAATGATTTGTTTGAGTCATTGCCAAAGTTGGCGGAACTTAATGTTGACTGGTCTGTGGCCAATACCAAGAATGTTACGAATATGAATGCAATGTTCTATGGATGCAGTTCGCTTGCAGAAATAGATCTGCGTGGAATGATTACTAACAAGGTAATCGATATGTCGATGATGTTTTATGAGTGTAACAATGCTGAGACAATCACGATGAATGGCTGTAATACAGATGCGGTAAAAACAGCCGAGAATATGTTTAAAAGGTGCGAGAAAGTAACTGCATTGGATTTAACCGGATGCTCCTTTTCCGCAGCGGAAGACATGGGCAGTATGTTTGAAGAATGCCGAAGCCTGAAAAGTCTGGATTTATCTTCTTTTTCTACCGGAAATTGTGTGAGTATGAAGGACATGTTCGCTAATTGCTATCAATTGGAATATGTGAATGTGGAGGCATTCGATACCGCGAAGGTGAAAGATTTTTCCGGTATGTTTGAATCGTGTGTAAATCTGTCTAAACTGAATATCCGGGGCTTCTATACAACCAGCGCTACGGATATGGCAAGAATGTTTTCCGATTGCAGGAAACTGACGTCCTTGGATTTCTGCCATTTTGACACTTCACATGTAACAAGCATGCAGGAAATGTTTATGAAGTGTTTTGCAATGGAGTATTTGGATTTGCATACATTTACCTGTGAATCCCTTCAGAATGCTGACAGAATGGTGTATATGTTTGCTACGATGGTTGAGGATAAACTGGAATGGGTTGATTTGAGTGGTTTCGGACAGGCTTCATTTTCCTCCGTGGAGATGTTTGCAGGGTGCGACCGATTAGCGTGGATTGATTTTACAAATCTTAATTTTGGACCTTTTTATGGTGTAAAGGATGAAACTAAGAAGAATATGTTTGGCTCCATAGAAGAGATGGAAGCGATTAATCCGATTAAAACCATCTGTATGAATGAGATCCAGTTGGCGTATATGTTTATGAAAACATATGGAGGAGCATATCCCCATAGTAGGTTTAGCATTTCTCCCCATGCCTTTTCCGAAGAAACCGGGAATAATCGATGTACATGTTGCGGACGATGTGCTGCAGTAGTGAAAGCGGGGACACATTCCTTTGGAACACAACCTTATTCCTATTGCTCCGAGTGTGGTGAATGTTATGGAATTGCAACCAATGGTGAACACGATTTTTCCGAAGGAATCTGTTCCTACTGCGGATTGAATGAAGCTGCATATTCCCCTTGCGATGTGTATTGTTCACTTTCCCTGAAGAGCGAGATTGAAGTGAACATAGCATTTCAATTGAGTAATGCATTGCGGTATTCCGATGCAACATTTGCTCGTTTTACGCTTCCTGATGGAACCACAGACATTGTTCCAATCAGTCAGACTAGACGTACTATGATTAATGGTGAGAGATATGATGTGGTATCCTGTCAGGTTGCTGCCAAGGAGATGAATGACAGCATTACCTGCGTTGTATATAACGAGAACCTTTCTTATACATCGGAGCCGGCAACAATTTCTGTTGCGCAATATGCCAATGTCTTGATGAATGATACAAGCGGGATTTATTCGGATGAAGCAAAGGACCTTGTTTGTGCGATGTTGCGTTATGGTATCTATGCACAGAAGTTCTTTGATTATCATGCCAGCGGCTTGACGAGCCCTTCGATTTCTGCGGCAAGTACTGTAAAGGAGGCTGTTGAAGAATATGCCCCTGAATTTTCAGGAAGGGGAAATGGTAAATTTTCTTTTGTTGGATGTACGCTCGTTTTGAATGATACGGTTTCTCTTAGATTCTATTTTTCGTTTTCGGATTCATTGAGTACGGAAGAAAAGAATGCGATTATCAAATCTAATAGTTTTACAGTGGCTGCTGATGATTCGGGGTATGCTTATTATGAAGTTAGCGATATCCCTATTGCAAGTTGGGGAACAAAAACATATCTTGACACAGAGACTTCATCGGTAGAGTATTGTGTTTTTAGTTATCTGAATGACGTTCTCTGGAATGGGCTGGATAGTGCGTTGTCAAATCTGATGTGTGCGATGTACGATTATTATAATGCTGCGATTGTTTATCAGTATTCCATACAGTAGCAATATTATGAATATTCTTCAACAGGAGGTCATAGAAAATATGGCCTCCTGTTTTTATGTCGCGTATTACGGCATTATAAAGAAAACGTTACATACTTTATGCCCCATTCTTTTGAAAGCTGTTTTTTTGAAAGGTTTTATGTAGAAGAACTGTTTGAAATGCGCTATAATGATGTGAAAGGATTACAGATTGCAAAGTTGATTGATATCAAACAGTTACAGGAAACGGAGGCGAGTTTTATGAATAGAAGAATCCGGATGGTATGTTTTTTGGTAATTGCAGGAATAATCTGTATGGTTATGATGAAGTATCGAAACACTGCTTCAGCAGACGGAGGTAACCGTTGTGTAATCGATTTCAGCATGTATGAGACTGCAATAAAGAGTACAAGCGGTGTAAAGAAGATTATTGTCACTTCTGCTGCACCGGGCAATGCATCGTTTACATATGATCTGAACAGTGCCGGAACGGCTAAGTTTTTTTTGGTCGGTGACACGGTATATCTTGCTCCGACGAATTTGGGAGATGTTCTTTGTTTGGAGGGAGAATATATGGCTATGTTCTCTGCATTTTCGGGGGCTATGGGAGACAGCATGCTTATGGTGGAAGAGATTGACCTTAGCGGACTGGATACGTCCCTACTTACAAGTGCGGTAGATTGGTTTGACTCCTGTCGGAGTTTGAAGAAAGTAAATCTGACCGGCTTGGACCTGAGCTCATGCACGAATATGGAAGGATGGTTTCTGGATTGCCCGAATCTGACGACAATTATTGTTAATTGGGCACAGGCCAATACGAGCAAAAACACATCATTGTATCTATTTTTCTCAGGATGTACCTCTTTATCGGATTTCAATATTGGCGGAATGGATACTAGAAATGTTACCACAATGGCCGCTATGTTCGAGGATTGTACAAATCTGACTTCGTTTGATTGCAGTCAACTGGAAGTGGATATGCTAACCAATACGAGGCATATGTTTGCAGGCAGCGGACTAACATATTTTTCATTTAAGGATTTTAATACATCCGGTGTTACCAACATGAGTGGTATGTTCGAGAAATGCGAGAATCTGAAGATGATAGATTTATCAGATATATGTTCCAGAAATAACACTAATTTTTCTTATATGTTTTGTGGCTGTAAGAGTTTGACATCTATTGACATGAGCCATCTGAATACGACAAAGGCCACCACCATGGAAGGTATGTTCATGGATTGTACGGGATTAATTTCACTTGATCTAAGTTCATTTGATACAACTTTTGTGGAGTCAATGTATATCATGTTTTTGAGGTGCAGTTCATTAAAGGAAATCAACTTCGGCTCCTTTAATACTGCCCGGCTTAAAAATCTTGGAGGAATGTTCAATGGGTGCAGTTCTCTGGAGGAACTGGACTTAAGAACATTCACAACATCCGCGGTGGAGTCTATGAGTATGATGTTCAAAGATTGTACCAGCCTTAAATATGTAGATTTAAGCAGCTTTGATACGAGCAGGGTAGATTCTATGTGGTCTATGTTTGAAGAGTGCGATTCCCTTGTGAATCTGGACCTCAGCAATTTTACTTGCGAGACACTTCGTATGGCACAGACAATGTTTTGGGCTTGTGACAATCTGGAATCTGTAAATCTTAGCGGTTTCCGTACGATTCATAATTCCTACTACTATTCTTCAGAAAATGGTGCCGAAGTTAATCTGGTCTTAAAAAGAATGTTCTTTATGTGTCCGAAACTGCAGTATGTTGATTTTTCCAATCTTGTGATTGAATATGGGCAGAATGCCCCGGAACCTGATTTGTCAGAGATGTTTGGATTCCCTAAGGAGGCCGCGGTTGTTATGCCGCCCCTCTGTATATGTACTTCTTCTGCAACGATGAGGAATACTATCCTGAATGGAAGTGGTTATAGTTTCAGTTCCCATCAGACATGCGTAAATGGCAGATGTCCTCTTTGCGGACAGTGTCAGAATGTTGTTAATGGCGGAACACATTCTTTTAATAACGGTATTTGTTCCGTATGCAAAATATGTCAGGGGATTGCAGGTTCAGGTGAACATAAGTACACGAATGGTTTCTGCGAATACTGTAACGTTGCGGATTCAACTGTATCAAAGAACAGACTGGTTGGGCGGTCCATTACCCTTACTGACAATATCAGTCTGAATGTATATTTTAATCTTTCGGATGAATTAAGAAATCATGAGTTAACAAAAGTTGTCTTTACACTTCCTGATAATACTACCAGTGCGTTCCGCTTTATCGGACAGGAGATGATAAATTCTGAAATTGTATGTTATTATTCCTGTTCACTTCCTGCAAAATGGATTGATGAGACAATTGCTTTTCACTTGGAAAATACCGATTTGGGATATACTTCAAAAGTGTATTATGAATCCATAAAAGGATATGCTCAGGACATCTTGGATGGAAACTTTGATGCACAGACGAAAGAACTGGCAAAATCTCTGGTAACTTATGGCGCTTATGCGAAACGGTATTTTTCCGATGATGCCTATGCGATACCTTCGGACGCTTTAATTCTTGACTTACCTGCAGCTGATGGGATGAAGGAGGAATTGATTGACTATTATGCCACAATTCGGAGAAGTACAAACAGATATCTGTTGCAAGGTTGCTCATTGAGTCTTGAGGACAATGTTGTAGTGAAGTTTTACTATAGTGCTAATCCCAGCTTTACATCAGCTGAATTAACGAAGTACAAACTCAAATATGATCATACGGATTATTCTACATGGACATATTATTATTATTACGAGATTTCGGACTGGTCTGTAGTTGACTGGGGTACTATGGCACATACTGCGGACCCGGACTTCTGGATTAGTTATTGTCCACTTGTATATATACATGATGTGGTTTCTCAGTATTCTGAGGGGTCCTTATATGACTTAATGCGTGCGATGTACGGTTACTACACAGCGGCAATGGCATATTGGAATCGATAAATGATAATTTAAAATCATCATAGAAAAACGGAAGTCGTCATGACTTCCGTTTTTTTACGGGTAGTGTGAGCATATCACAAGTGACATACTTTGTTCCAAAATGTTTTTGGAAAGTGTAGTTCATTTTGCGAGAAACACAACGTTATAAGGTCGCCTTCTGACCCTTGGCGGCACGCTTACGATTGCGAATCTTTCGGGCATTGTAGGTCTTTCCGTCAAATGTGAATTCGTCGACTCTCTCATCAAGAGAAGTGCCATAGAGGACATGGTCATTCTTTTCAAGAGTGATACCCTTGACACCCTTGGAGGTCTTCTTCAGTTCAGGCACCTCTTCAAGCGGGAAGCCAAGCGAGAGCTTCTTTTCGGTTAGGATTACTACCTTCTGGTGTTTGCTCATAACATCCTTGGCAGATAGGGCAGTAAGTCCTACAATTACATCACCGTCATCCAATTTGGTTGTATTGACAACCGCACGGTTTGTGTCAAATTCAACACCGGAAACCTGTTTGATGAGACCATTTTTCGTAAGGAACAGAAGCATGGAATTGAAGAGGTCTTCAAATGCAAGGAACAGGATGGCATCTTCGGAACCTATCTTCGTCATATTCTGATAAAGAGCACCCTTATCCTTGAGCTTGGTTCGCGGAATCGCTGAAACCTTAATCTGGTACATATTACCCTGAGCAGTAAAGATACACAGGCGGTCGTTGGAACGAATCGGGCAGGTATGAACATATTCCTGCAAAGATTCGGGTGTAGCCTTCTGATAAGAAGCGGCATCGACCAGTTTGGTATATCCGAAGCGGTCTACGAGGATATATAAATCCTCAATCTTTTCTTCGACAATATAAGCCTTGGCCACCGTCGTAGTAATCTCGGTTCTACGCTCCGTTGCGAACTTCATACGGAATTCAAGAAGCTGTTCCTCAATAACTTTGTACAGCTCGCTCTTTCTACCGAGAATCTTATTGAAGTTCTTTATGTTCTTCTGTAATTCAGCATCCTCCTGCTGCAACTTCATCAGTTCGAGACCAACGAGTTTCTGCAACTGCATGGCAAGAATCGCTTCGGCCTGACGCTCTGTAAAATCAAATTTAGCGGCGGCAATTCGGGCCTCGTCAGTCTTAAACCGAATTCCGTCTGTCTTACCGGTCATCAGACATTCGCGTGCCTGCTTTAATTCCTGTGAACCACGAAGCACTTCGATGATATAATCAATTACATCTACGGCACGAATCAATCCGTCGACAATCTCGAGACGTTTCGTTGCCTTATCAAGCAGGTACTGATATTCCTTAGTGTAAAGCTCATCCTGGAAATCGATGAATTCCTGAAGCATTCCCTTTAAGGAAAATGTGTACGGCTGGTTATCCTTTACCGCAAGGAAACAAGCCCCATAGGTTTCTTCAAGGGGAGTCTTTTTGTAAAGACCATTCAAAAGATTCTCCGCATCGCGGTCCTTTTTTACTTCTATGACAATGCGGATGCCTTCCTTACTGGACTCATCTCGGACATCGGAAATCTCTTCGAAGGTTTTCTCACGCATTGCTGCGACAAGTGCTTCGACAAGGCGGGATTTGCTTCCCGCAGCCGTATAAGGAATCTCTGTAATAACAATATTCTTCTTTCCGTTGTCAGCGGGTTCAATGGTTGCTTTTGCACGGATACGGATTTTTCCTTCGCCGGTATTGTAAAGGGAGAGCAGCTCGTCACCGTTTACAATCGAACCACCGGTAGGAAAATCAGGTCCGGGAATCAGTTGCATCAGTTCTTCTGTGGAGATGGACGGGTCATGCATTACGGCAATGGCACCGTCGATAACCTCAACGGGATTGTGCGGCGGAATATTGGTTGCCATACCGACTGCAATACCCGTAGTACCGTTAATCAGAAGATTCGGCAGCATAGCCGGCAGAACAGAAGGCTCCTTTTCGCTGTCATCAAAGTTTGGGACAAATTCAACGAGCCCTTGGTCGAGGTGGTCGAGCATAGTCATGGCACCTTCGGAAAGACGGGCTTCCGTGTATCGCATGGCAGCGGCACCATCACCATCTATGGAACCGAAGTTTCCGTGACCGTCAACAAGCGGAACGGCGAGAGAGTAATTCTCAGACATATGTACGAGGGCCTCGTATATGGAGGAGTCTCCGTGTGGGTGGTATTTACCCATTGTATCGCCGACGATACGGGCACTCTTACGGTGCGGCTTCTTCGGGTCAAGACCAAGCTCCTTCATGGCATACAGGATACGGCGCTGTACAGGCTTTAAACCATCGCGTACATCCGGTATGGCACGGGCGATAATAACACTCATCGCATAATCCCGGAAGGAGGTTTTCATTTCTTCGGCGTAATCCAATTGAATTACGGAATCTTTATCGTTATTCAAAATGTTATCCTCCTATCAGGTAATATCGAGATTGGCGTATTTGGCTTCATCAATAATGAACTGTCTTCTGGGACCGACTTCGCTGCCCATCAGAAGGCTGGTGATTTCGTCTGCCTCGACGGAATCCTGAATGGAAACCTGCGCAAGCACACGCTGCTCGGGGTCAAGGGTTGTCTCCCAAAGCTGTTCGGCATCCATCTCACCTAGACCTTTATAACGCTGCTGGGCAAGAATCTTACCCTTGGCATGCTCAATCTCGCGACGTTTCTTCTCTAACTCGAAATCGTTCATAATATAGCTTGTATGTTTCTCGGCTTTCTTCTTGCCGGGGATCTCATAATCAATCTTGTATAACGGCGGCAGACCACGATAAATCTTACCGTTCAGAATAAGTTCCGGCATAAAACGATAGAAGAAGGTGAGAAGAAGGTTACTGATATGTGCACCATCGACATCGGCATCGGTCAGGATAATGATTTTGTCGTAGCGAAGCTTATTCAAATCAAACTCGTCACTGATTCCACAGCCAAATGCTGCAATCATCGAGCGAATCTCGTTGTTCTGGAGAATCTTCTCGAGGGAAGCCTTCTCAACATTGATAATCTTACCGCGAAGTGGAAGAACTGCCTGCGTCTTACGATTACGGGCAGTCTTTACGGTGCCGCCTGCGGAATCACCCTCGACAATATAAATCTCACATTCGGAAGGCTTCTTACTGGAGCAGGCTGCAAGCTTACTCTTCGTATCCACATCGTTCAGTTGCTTCAAAACCGCAGTGCGGGCCTTGTCTCCGGCCTGTCTGGCACGGTTGGAACGTGCGACATTGTCCAGAATTGCACGGAGAACCTCGATATGTTTGTCAAAGTAGCGGGTGATTTCAGCACCAAATACTTCATCGACGGCAAACTTTGCATCGTTGTTGCCAAGCTTGGTTTTCGTCTGGCCTTCAAACTGTGGATCGGGATGTTTGATGGAGATGATGGCAACGAGACCGTTTCGGATATCCTTACCATCGTAGTTATCATCCTTTTCCTTTAAATATCCAAGTTCACGTGCATAGCCGTTCAGAACACGGGTAAGTGAAGACTTAAAGCCGGTTACAAGTGTACCTCCGTCAACAAGATTAATGCGGTTACAGTAGGAATTAATCTGTTCGCTGTACTCATTGATATATTGCAGGGCGACTTCAATTTCAATGTCACCCTTACTGCCCTCGATGTAAATCGGTTCGGCATGCAGAGGAGTTGCTTCTCTGTTGATATAGGAAAGGAAACTCTTGATACCGTTCTCTTCATAATAAACCTTCTCCTCACCGGTTCGCTCATCGGTAAAGCGAATGGTCAGTCCTTTATTCAGGTATGCAATCTCCTTGAGACGCTTACAGATGGTTTCCGGCATGAACTTAGTTGTTTCAAAAATCGTATCATCCGGATAGAAGGTAACCTTTGTTCCGGTATCGCTTTTCTTACAGGTTCCGATAACCGGCAGAAGACCATTTTCAAGCTTCGTGGTCGGGTGACCGCCGTTCTCATAAGTGTCACGGTAAATGTTACCGCCTCTTTTGATTTCGACAATCATTTTGGAGGAAAGCGCATTCACAACAGAAGCACCTACACCATGTAAACCGCCGGATACCTTGTAGACATTGTTGCCGAACTTACCGCCGGCATGAAGAATTGTATAGACGACACGAGCCGTCGGGATATTCTTCGTCGGGTGGATGTCCACGGGGACACCGCGGCCGTTATCTATGATGGTCATACCACCATCCTTCTGTAAAATGATACGGAGCTCGTTGCAGAAGCCTGCAAGGTGCTCATCGATGCCGTTGTCAAGTATCTCCCAAATGAGATGATGAAGACCTCTGGTGCCTGTGGAACCGATATACATACCGGGACGTTTCCGCACTGCCTCAAGTCCTTCGAGAACAACAATCTGACTGCCATCGTATTCTGCCATGTTGGAACCTTCCTTACTAAAATACTGAAAGCACAAGGAATTGTGCCTATTCTTCCATAATATACCAGATTTTGAGAACATTTGCAAGTAAAACATCACAAAAAACCGAAAGAATGTTCGATTTTTACTTTATTCAGATAAGATATTCCGTTTCTTTCATAATATGACACATTTTGTAAGGAAAATGCCTGTGCTACAATAATTTCAGGCTATTTTTGAAGGACTCCGAAGAGTATAAGATGAAGGACTCCTTTTCTGCAGATTTTGGGGCATTTTCCGTGGAATTCATATAATGAAAATATGGGTTGCAAAGTTGGTGTCGCCGTGTTACAATAAGTGAGATTTTTGCAGAAAGGAGAGAAATATGTCTAAACTTCCCTTTGTTACAAAGGAACAGGTTGAAGAAATTGTAAAGAAATATCCGACCCCGTTCTATATTTACAATGAGAAAGCCATTCGTGAGAATGCACGTGAGTTGAATGCTGCATTTTCCTGGAATAAGGGCTTTAAGGAGTTTTTTGCCGTAAAGGCAACACCGAACCCGTATCTTCTGCAGATTTTGCGAGAAGAAGGATGCGGTGCAGACTGTTCCTCTTATACGGAGCTTTTGCTTGCGGAAGCAGCAGGTCTTTCAACAGGTGAGATTATGTTCTCCTCGAATGAGACTCCTGCCGGTGAGTTTACGAAAGCGAAAGAGATGGGAGCATTCATTAATTTGGATGATATTACCCATATTCCTTTCCTGCAGAAAGAATGCGGCGTTCCGGAAACGGTGTGTATGCGATTTAATCCGGGCGGCGTATATGAGTTAGAGAATGGCATCATGGACAACCCCGGCGATGCCAAATACGGCTGCACAGAAGAACAGATGACAGAAGGCTACCGTCAGCTGATGTCTCTGGGAGTAAAGAACTTTGGTATTCACTCATTCTTAGTGAGTAATACCACTGCGGCGGATTATTATCCGACGCTTGCCCGTACACTGTTTACACTTGCCGTGAGACTTCATGAGCGTACGGGTGCTCATATTTCCTTCATCAACCTTTCCGGTGGAATCGGAATTCCGTACCGACCGGATGAAGAGAAGGTTGACATTCGGAAGGTGGGCGATGAAGTTCGCAAGGTATACGAAGAAATCCTTGTTCCTGCGGGAATGGGAGATGTTGCCTTGTTTACCGAGCTTGGCCGATTTATGATGGGACCTTACGGTGAACTTGTTGTGAAAGCAATTCACGAGAAGCACATTTACAAGGAATACATCGGAGTCGATGCCTGTGCGGTAAATCTGATGAGACCTGCTATGTACAGAGCTTATCATCATATTACCGTACTCGGCAAAGAAACGGATAAGAAGGATCACATTTATGATGTGGTCGGTTCTCTTTGCGAGAACAATGATAAGTTCGCTATTGACCGCGAACTTCCCCGCATTGATATCGGGGATTATCTGGTCATTCATGACGCCGGAGCACATGGATTTTCCATGGGCTACAATTATAACGGCAAGCTGAAATCCGCCGAACTTCTACTAAAGGAGGACGGGACGGTGCAGATGATCAGGCGTGCGGAACGCCCGTCGGATTATTTTGCAACGCTGGATATCAGTGATATGATGAAGCCTTATCTGACTTAGTACGGATAAGTGTTCGATGCTTTTGGAATTGGGAGAGGCTGTCATGATTAAATGATTTTGAAATGAAAACCGAAGTGAAAAGCTTTTTTGATACGTTAACCTTGTTCGTATTGAAGAGGTGTTTTCTGTGTGTTTTTTCTTTCAGAATTTTGACGCCGACAATTAAATTGCAAGAGCATATCGAACTGTGAGCATAGAGAAAGTGCAAGTTTCCGCATTTTCGAATAATAATGATGATTATGGCACAGTGCGTCTGTTTTGCACTGTGCCTTTTTTACACTACCAGGAAATGGCTTCGCATTTCCTATAAGGCAAAAGCGCTCCATAGGATGCACACGTAAATGGAGATTGTCACTTCGTGACAGTACTTGGCGTGGGCATAACAGATATGCTGATGCAGAAAGGATGAGTGTTTTGAGTAAGAAGAATAAAAAAACAGCGGGCCTGTTGAAGAAGGAAAGGATTCCCGCATATGTACTGAAACTGGTGGAACCCTACCTTTCAAATCCAAATGCCTCACAGGAACTGCCGGCTAAGGGTGAAGAAGGTGTTAGGGAAGATGATAAAGTCGAACTGCCGGAGATTCTTCTGTGTACGAATATTGATATGAACGGAAGTCTGGATTTTACGCTCGGACATATCGTTCTTACCAAAGAGAAGATTCTTGTTTTGGAATCCGAACCGGTTCCCGGTGAGGTCCATTTCTTTAAAGGACGGGAAACTCTTGCTGAGAAGAATCAGACGGTTAACCGTGAGTGGACGGTTACGGAGCATTCCCTGGCGGATGCGATGAAAGTTTACATCGAGCGTACCGTCGGTGGCGGTTTCCTTATTCTGGTTCATAAGAATAAGGATAACGAGGAGGCAGAAGGAGAAGCGGAAACAATCGCTTCATTTTCCAATCGGTGCATGGGTGAGACTACAAGAGTAGAACGCTTATGTGAAAAGATATTTGATAACGAAGAGATTAAGCTTCATAACCTTGAGCCGAAGGATAAGGAAGAGTATTGTCCTACCTGTGGAATGATGTATCCGAACGCTGACCGTAAGATTTGTCCGAAGTGTATGAATAAGAAATCCATACTGTTCCGAACAATGGGATACCTTAAGCCGTTTAAGGGCAAAATTGCCGTAATGATGGTTTGCATTCTGCTTTCGGCAGTGCTGAATATTGTATGGCCTTTCCTAAACGGTAAGATTTTGTACGATAACGTTCTTGGAAAGAACCCGGAGTTTCTTGATAAGCTTGGTCTTCCGGGAGGGGAATACATTGTGGCACTCGGTCTGGTAGTTCTTACCATGCTTGTTACGAAGGTTACGATGCAGGCAACCGGAATTCTGCAGGGTGTTATGACCGCAAAGATTGTTCCGGACCTTGTTAAGCAGATGAAGACCGATGTGTTCTCATCCATGGGTAAATTGTCAATCAGCTTCTTCACGAGCAAGCAGACAGGTTCCCTGATGACACGTGTCATGTCTGATGCAGATGAGGTTACAGGCTTCTTTATCGATGGTCTACCGTATTTTTTGGTAAATGTGTTTACGATTATTGCAACGGCAGCCATTATGTTCTCGCTGAGCCCGGTTCTGGCAGTTGCGGCACTTGTATTTATGCCGATTGCGTTCCTGATCAGTTGGAGAATGCTTCCGAGATTGTGGCACCGCTACGGCCGTCGTCACAGAGCAACACGTTCCCTGAACTCTAAGGTTAATGACAACCTGCAGGGTGCACGTGTTGTCAAGGCTTTCGGACAGGAGGACAAGGAAGTCAGCCGGTTTGATAAGAGCAATGAACGAGTTCGTAACGCCGATATGGCAGTTATGAATTATGATAACAAGTTTTCCGCACTGTATTCCATTGCCGAGAACTTTGCTTCCCTGACTGTGTATATTATCGGTGCGTTTCTGATTCTTAAGACGCACAGTATCTCACTTGGTGTACTGATTACATTTACCGGTTATGTAAGCCAGCTGACCGGTCCGATGGACTTTATGTCCTTCTTCTTCCGGTGGTATACAAACTGTATGAACAGTGCACAGCGTATGTTTGAGATTATTGATGCGATTCCGGAAATTCAGGAAAAGCCGGATGCAATCAGCCTTGAGCATATCGATGGCACGATTGAAATGCAGCATGTCACATTTGGCTATGAGAAGCATAAGCCGGTTTTGAAGGACGTCAGCCTGAAGGTTAAGAGTGGAGAGATGCTCGGAATCGTAGGACGTTCCGGTGCAGGAAAGACAACAATAGTTAACCTGATTTCGAGACTCTATGATCCGCAGGAGGGATGTGTTCTTCTTGACGGACACGATATTCGTGACCTGACATTTGAAACGCTTAGAGGTTATGTTGCCATGGTTTCGCAAGAGACTTATATGTTTATGGGAACCGTAGCGGAGAACATAGCCTATGCAAGAAAAGATGCGACGAGGGAGGAAATCGTACGTGCGGCGGTACTTGCCAGTGCTCACGATTTCATATGCAGGATGCCGGATGGTTATGATACCATTATCGGTTCCTCCGGTCGTGACCTGTCCGGTGGTGAGAGACAGAGAATATCCATTGCAAGAGCCATTCTTGCCAACCCGAAGATTCTGATTTTGGATGAGGCAACGGCAGCAGTGGACACCGAAACCGAGCAGGCTATTCAGCAGTCTATCAATATGCTGATTAAAGGACGTACGACAATCTCCATCGCACATCGTCTGTCAACCCTTCGTGATGCCAACACCCTCATAGTTATCGATGAAGGAAAAGTAGTAGAGGAAGGAACACACGACGAACTTCTTGCGAAGAAGGGCGTTTATTACAAATTGAAAGAACTGCAGACCAAGGCCCTTGCCCTAAAAGGGATTGAGTAGGTCTGAACCCTTCCGACAAAGTCGGAACTCTAATGGTTCAGACCGACTTGGTACGATTTTGCAGAGCAAAATCGGGCCGTTACCCGCACTGAACCCTTCCGACGAAGTCGGAACTCTAATGGTTCAGACCGACTTGGTACGATTTTGCAGAGCAAAATCGGGCCGTTACCCGTGCTGAACCCTTCCGACAAAGTCGGAACTCTAATGGTTCAGACCGACTTGGTACGATTTTGCAGAGCAAAATCGGGCCGTTACCCGTGCTAAAAGCATGTATAAAGGAGAATTACTATTATGGGTTTAAAAAGATTTGAAGGCGCAGATGAAGAATTCGACCTCGAACAGATGGAGGCGGAAACCGAGCAGATGCTCAGACTGCGTATGATTCATAAAGAAAATGGTACATTTGCCAGAACAAAAGGCGGTTTCGTATCGCTTGATTTGAAGGATGAGGCAAGCGGAGAAACGGAACATTACGATCGTATCCGTGTTGTCAGAAGCTTTCCGTTTACCGATCCGAATCATTACATTTCCATTCGTACCATTGATGAGAA
Source organism: Lachnospiraceae bacterium (assembly GCA_045627305.1). Taxonomy (GTDB): domain Bacteria; phylum Bacillota; class Clostridia; order Lachnospirales; family Lachnospiraceae; genus ISDg. Next base: position 12,391 of record JAZQNM010000060.1, on the reverse strand, counting down.
AAGTAAGGAAATCGGAATGATTCACGATATTACAAAGGATGTTACAGAGGATACCAGAAAGATGCTCGAAGAGCAGATGGATATTCGGTATTTTACTCCTGTGATTACCAAGATTCACAATATTAAGGATGAGTACGGACATGCGTATTTTGATGTGGAGACCAATGTCGGACCATGTAAGTTTGTTATCTACATGAACTCAAGTTCGGTAGTAAATCTTTCCGATATCCGTCTTCTGATTACCGATTTGGATGGTAACCGGTTTGAAATCCCGGATTACACAAAGTTGTCCGCAAGAGAATTGAAGATGCTTGACCTGTTCTTATAAGGCAGGAAAGCGGGAGGAATAGATTAGTATGAATTTGAATTTTAATTTGCCGAAACGCCAGAAGGAAATACTGGCACTCGGAGAAGGGGAAAGTGTTCGGTACTGTTCACCGTACGACATTGACTTTGCCGGAAAATGGACAAAGGAAGGTTATCTTGTCGTTACCGAAAAGAGACTTGTCGTATTGGACAATCAGAGCATTCAGGAAGAGATTCCACTTAGTAAGATCACTTATCTGAAATGTGACCCGTTAGTGAATAACGGGGTTTTGGTTATTCGAACCGAAGGCGAGACAGAAGACCGCATTCTTGTCCGCTTCAGTATGAAACATGTATCCCGTATTTCATTTGTTGCAAAGGGCGCACTTCTTTTGAAGGATGGGTCCCAAAAGGAATTGATTTGCCGTGAACATGATAAAGTATGTCCGGTTTGCGGGCGTGCGCTTCATGGTACGAGTGAGTGCCCGAAGTGTAGCGGTAAGCCGTCAGCATTTAAGAAATTCATTAAGTTCTGCGGAAATTATAAACTGACACTGTTTATTATTGCCATACTGATGATATTGGCAGCAGCCATTCAGCTATATATTCCTGCGGTTCAGAAGAATTTCATTGATAAGCGGCTTGTCCCGGGAGTCGGAACCGGAAAGCAGATTGCCGTATACGGAATCACGATGGCTGTCCTTTACCTTGCTATTACGGGAGTTACTGTTCTTCGGTATTACACCTGTATGTCTATGGGTACAAGAATCAGTAAGGACATGAGAAGAATGCTTTATCATAAGCTTCAGAAACTCTCGCTGTCTTTCATTCAGGACCGTCGTCCGGGTGCACTGATGAATCGTATTACCGGTGATACTGCGCAGATTCGTCGATTTATGGAGGAGGCGTTCGCCGGAATGTTCTCCTGTATTATTACAATGGTCAGTGCGGTAATCATTATGGTGCAGCTTTCCTGGAAACTGACACTTGTCTGTGTGGCATTTGTCCCGTTGGCACTGGGTATTTCCGTTGCCTTCTGGAAGAATATTCACAGACGGTTCGGTATGCAGTGGAACAAGAGTGATAAGATTAATTCAGGGCTTCAGGATGTTCTGACCGGTATTCGTGTTGTAAAGTCTTTCGGTACAGAGGAACAGGAGTCTGAAAATTTTAAAAGATATGCTTCTGATTTTGCTAGAGTACAGAAACGAAATGAGGTATTCTGGGCAGAACTGTTCCCGCTGATTTCTTTCATTATGGGACTTGGCATCTACTTCGTAACCTATTACGGTGGACGTAATGTCCTTGGCGGAGGGCTGACGGTCGGTGAACTGACACAGTTCATCAGTTACTCATGGATGCTTTATGGTCCACTTGGATGGATGACCTTCCTGCCAAGACAGATTACACAGCTGATGACCAGTCTGGAACGAATCTATGATGTCTTGGATGAGGAACCGGCAATCAAAGACCACGAGGGTGCTATTGAGAAGGAAATCAAAGGTGAGGTTGAGTTCAAGGATGTAACATTTGGCTATCATTCCTATGAACCTGTTCTTGAGAAGATTAACCTTAAGGTAAAACCGGGCGAAATGATTGGTCTGGTTGGTGCGTCCGGTACCGGTAAATCCACAATGATTAACCTGATTATGCGTCTGTATGAGGTGGATGATGGACAGATTCTGATTGACGGAACCGATATCAATGATTTGAAGATAGAAAAATACCACTCACAGATTGGTGTTGTATTACAGGAGAATTTCCTGTTCGCAGGTACGATTTACAACAATCTGAAGTTCGCAAAGCCGGACGCTACCGAGGAGGAAATCATTCGTGCGGCGAAGATGGCCAATGCACATGATTTCATCGTAAAGACTCCGGACGGTTACAACACCTATGTCGGAGAACATGGTTTCAACATCTCCGGTGGTGAGCGTCAGCGTCTTGCAATCGCTCGAGCCATTTTGAATAATCCGAAGATTCTGATTCTGGATGAGGCAACTTCCGCATTGGATACCGAAAGCGAATATCTGATTCAGAAAGCACTCGAGAGACTTACGGCAAATTGTACCACATTTGCCATCGCACACAGACTTTCCACGCTGAAGGATGCAGACAGACTTCTTGTCATAGATGGTCACCACATCGCGGAAATCGGTACGCATAACGAACTGATGGAGAAGAAGGGTATTTATTACGGTCTGGTTACCGCACAGTTGCAGATGCAGGCTTTGAAGCCCGAAGATGAGGCAGAGAATGCAGAAGGCGCAGAAACGGTCAATACGCCGGCACCGGCAACCGTATAAAAGTTTGGAGGTTTCGATGAACAGATTAGAAGAAATGGTTGCCGATCTTTTATACTGGTATCGATATCATGCAAGGGTTCTTCCATGGAGGGAGGACCCTTCTGCTTATCATGTCTGGGTTTCGGAGATTATGCTGCAACAGACAAGAGTCGAGGCTGTTCGCGGGTATTATGACCGCTTTCTTAGGGAACTTCCGACGGTTCGTGACCTTGCGGAATGCCCGGAGGATAAGCTTTTAAAATTATGGGAAGGATTAGGCTACTATTCCCGTGTAAGAAATCTGCAGAAGGCCGCACGGGTAATCTGTGAGCAGTATGACGGCAGAATTCCGGATACCGTGGATGAACTGAAGAAACTTCCGGGAATCGGAGAATATACAGCAGGTGCTATTGCATCCATTGCATTTTCCAAGGCAGAACCCGCAGTGGACGGAAACTTTCTTCGTGTTATTTCAAGGATAGAAGGAAGCAGAGAGGATATTGCAGACCCTGCGGTGAAAGAGAGAATGACGTCGAAACTCCGAACGATTATGCCGGAGACAGAATCGGGTATACTCAATCAGGCGGTGATGGACATTGGTGCGACAATATGTATTCCCAATGGAGAACCGCGGTGCGAAGAGTGTCCGCTGCAGCATCTTTGTGTGGCATTTCATGAGGATTTGACTGGGCAGATTCCGGTTAAGTCAGCGAAAAAACCAAGGAAAATCGAAGAAAAGACGGTGTATATTGTGAGATTCGGTGAATACCTGGTATTGCATAAGCGTTCGGAAAAGGGATTGCTTGCAGGCATGTGGGAGTATCCGAATATTGAGAAATTCGATGGTAGCAGAGAAGAGTATGCAAAAAGGCTGGCAATGCTTCTGAAGATTCCCATCGATGCTGTTGACGAAATCAGAGTTTTGCCAAAGGCAAAGCATATTTTTACGCATATAGAGTGGCACATGAATGTATTGCAGGCAGAAATAACAGAAGCACCTTCCGAGGAATTTGTTCTTGCAACACCGGAGGAAATGGTAGGGAAGTATTCTTTGCCGAGTGCATTCGGAAAATTGACAAAATGATATCATGGGGACGGGAACAACATATCAAAAAAATGATATGCTGTCCCCGTCCCCATGTAGTACCTATAGACCGTATTTTTTCATAATCGAGTCAATCTTACTCTTGTTGCGATTGATATCTTCAACATGAGACGACATTCGTGAAGCGGATAAAGCACGCTCATAATCCTGCTCTATACGCTGTTTCTTTTCTGCGTCAGATGGTGGAAAACCAAGCATTCTACGATCGTAGTATTCAACTGCTCGGAGAGTGTCATAATATCCTACCTGAAGACGGAACATAGCATTTCGTCCGTCGAAGTCAAGGGTTCCTGTCAGAAGGGAACCGATGTTGACACTGGGCTCGATTTCCAAAACGGAATCGGCTTGAGACAGCAGATAAGGGTCACATTTTTGTGAACCGGAACATCTTACAATAATAAGGTCCTTTACCCCTGTTTCCAAAAGGGGACGAATCGGAACATTGTCAAAAAGTCCGCCGTCACGGAACAGATGACCGTCCACTTCAACCGGGTCATATACAATCGGAATGGCAGTGGAAGCAAGAAGAATCTTTTTAATCTCTTCAGTGGGACGGCCGTTAATCAAAAGGTATTCTCCCTCACGGTCCTCACGGTTTTGATTCAGGCTTGCAAGTGCCGAATTGAATCGGGAAGGGTCCGATGTCTGTGTCGGTGCGGCATAGGTTGCACTGATGTAGGTCGGAATGGTACTTTCGGAAATCTTTCGCATGTCCAGTTTGGTATCCATCAGCTTTAAAAGACCGTCGCGTGAACAATACCCCTCCGGCTCAATATCCAGAAACTGAATCGGACGGATGTTCGTCCACACATCCTCCGCGGTTTCATAATTGCCATTCAAAAACAAAATCGTATTCAACGCACCTGCGGAGGACCCGGAAAGGCTGACAATCCACTGGTCCATGCCGAGCTGGTGAAGGGCTTTGAATACGCCAATCTGATAAGAACCCTTGCCACCGCCGCCGCAGAGCACCAGTCCGTAGTTTTTTCTATCCATATATGTTTTCTCCCTCTTGGAGGCATCTTGTTTGCCTCGCGTAAAAGTATTTTACCATATTTCCTGGAAAATGACAAGAAATCCATATGTAAATCTTGCATTTTTCGTGGATGCAATATAGCGGATTTTATAGATTTAACCCATTTTCGGAAAACTGTGGACAAGGCTCTTGAGACATCTGGAACATAGCAGAATATACAAATATGGGAATGAGCAGGATAAAATGGTCTGTTTTAATCTTTTAGCAGGCTTTTTTTGTTTGATTTCGGAATTGCCAAAGCCCACGATATATGGTAAAATAAATTCTGTATATGCTTTTGTTGGAGGGTTTCATGGACAGATTATTTGATGTAAACAATAAGTTTTTCACATTTATGGCGAAGGTTTTTGATTTGATTGTATTGAACCTTCTGTGGGTATTGACTCTGGTGTGTTTTATCGGTCCTTCCTGTACTGCCTTGTATTATGCGGTAGTCAAGAATATTCGAAGAGACCGTGATTATACTTGGAAAACTTTCTTTCATTCCTTTAAGTCGAACTTTAAGCAGGCTTCCATCATTGGAGTGTTGCAGTTGGTCATTGGCGCGGGATTAGTGTGGTGTTATGAGTTTGCTTCAGCTATGGATCCGACAGCTACATTTGCTAAGGTTTACTATTGGGCGATTTTGGTAATGATTGTAGTATTTATTATGATGAGCATTTATGTTTATCCGATTCTTTCCCGCTTCTCCATGAAAACTGCCGATATTCTGAAACTTTCACTTTATATGAGCATTCGTCACCCATTGACGACTATTATCGGATTTGCCGGAATCGTGGTTGCAATCTTTTACCCGGCACTCGTGTTCTTCTCACCGCTTGTGCTCTGTGTTATCGGACTCTATGTCTTGATTCTTTCCTTCCCGATGGAAAAGGCATTGCGCAAGTATATGCCCAAGAAAGAAGATGTCGGCGAGCATGAACAGGAAGCTTGGTATTACGAGTAGAATCATTAAAGTTTTTATGTCGCAAGCGACATACTTTGTTACAGCGAGAACATTCCAATAATCTATAAGGAGACATACCGTTATGGATGAGACATTGTATCGTTTGATGAATTGGCCTGAGATTGAGGCAGTAGTGTATTCGGAGCATGACAACCCGCACCAGATTCTGGGACCCAGAGTGGTAAACGAAGGAATTCTGTTTGGTGCATTTGATCCGGATGCCACGGAAGTGCATATTCTCACTAAGAAAGAGGATATCACTATGGAAATGGCAGATGACGGGGGGTATTTTGCAGCACTGCTTCCGGGCAAGAAGATTCCGAAGTACACCTTAAGATTTGTCTATGAGAATGGCGAACGTGTCTGTGAGGACCCGTATCGTTTTGCACCGCAAATCAGTGAAGAAGATCTTCGTAAATTCAACACGGGTATTCACTATACGGTTTATGATATGCTCGGTGCACATCCGATGACTGTGGATGGTGTAGACGGCATATATTTTGCGGTTTGGGCTCCGAATGTTCTTCGAATCAGTGTAGTCGGTGATTTTAATCACTGGGACGGCAGAATTAATCCGATGCGCAGACTCGGCGGCAGCGGTGTGTTTGAACTGTTTCTTCCGAATGCGAAGGTCGGAGACCTTTATAAATATGAACTTAAAGTAAAAGGCGGTCTTACTTATCTGAAGGCTGACCCCTATGCCAATGCGTCTGAACTTCGTCCGGGTACTGCAAGCATTGTGGCGGATTTAAGAGACTTCTCCTGGACCGATGACAGCTACCTGAATGGTCTGAAGAACAAGAATTTCCAAAAGTCTCCGATGAATGTCTACGAGGTTCATCTTGGTTCCTGGAAGAAGCCTTCCGAGGAGAATGGCAGTTTTTACAATTATCGTGAACTTGCGGTTATGCTTGCGGAATATGTAAAGGAAATGGGATATACCCATGTGGAACTGATGCCGGTTATGGAACATCCTTTAGATGCTTCCTGGGGTTATCAGGTAACAGGTTATTACAGCGTTACGGCTCGTTACGGTACGCCGGAGGATTTCCGTTATTTTGTGAATTATATGCATGAGCAGGGCATTGGTGTCATTCTTGACTGGGTTCCCGCACATTTTCCGAGAGATACTTTCGGACTTTCCAATTTCGACGGAACATGCCTGTATGAGCATTGGGATCCGAGAAAGGGTTCACATCCGCACTGGGGCACTTTGATATTTAACTACGGACGTCCAGAGGTCAGCAACTTCCTGATTGCCAATGCTCTGTTCTGGCTGTCGGAGTATCACGCAGACGGAATCCGTATGGACGCTGTTGCTTCCATGCTTTATCTGGATTATGGAAAGAATGACGGCGAGTGGGTTGCCAACATCTATGGTGGCAATGAGAATCTTGAGGCAATTGAGCTTTTGAAACATCTGAATTCTATCGTGAAGAAGAGACTTCCCGGCAGATTGATGATTGCAGAGGAAAGCACTGCATGGCCTAAGATTACCGGAGATTTGAACGACGACGGTCTCGGCTTTGATTTCAAATGGAATATGGGCTGGATGAACGACTTTACGATGTATATGAGACAGGATCCGCTGTTCCGACGCGGTTGTCATGGCTCACTGACATTCAGTATGATTTATGCATACAGTGAGAACTTTATTCTTGTGTTCTCCCATGACGAGGTTGTTCACGGTAAGGGTTCCATGCTCGGGAAGATGCCGGGGACCTATGAGGAGAAGTTTGCAAACCTTCGTGTTGCCTATGGCTTTTTGATGACACATCCCGGCAAAAAGCTCCTATTCATGGGGCAGGATATGGCACCGCTCTCCGAGTGGAATGAGGAGAAGAGTCTTGAGTGGCATCTTCTTACCGACAAGGTCGAGGGAGACCAGGGAGGAACCTTAAATGCGAAGCTTCATCGTATGATGAAGGATTTGTATGCTTTATATCAGACACATCCCGCACTCTACGAGTTGGACCAGGATCCGGACGGCTTTGAGTGGATGAGCTGCCTGGATGCCGACCACAGTATTGTGACATTTGTCCGTAAGGATGAGAAACCTGAGGATACGCTGTTCGTAGTATGTAACTTTACACCTGTTGTCTATGAGAAGCAGGCTGTCGGTGTTCCTTTCGCAGGTCGTTACAAGGAAATCCTGAACAGTGACGCCGTTATTTACGGTGGTGCAGGTAATGTGAATGTAAGAATGAAGCAGAGTAAGGCAATTCGTGTGGACGGACGTGATGATTCCATTACAATTACAATTCCTCCGCTTGGATTTGCTATATTTACGTGTACGCCCAATGAGAAAAAATGATAGTTCTTTTTGCCGATAATATATAGAGAAAGTTGGTTTGTAAAATGAATGCGTTTATTGATTTGTTAAGAGAAGGAGATGTTTCCGGTGCTGCATTGCAGCTGATTCCCGTGTTTGTTAAGCTCCTGATTGCACTGGTTATTTTTATTGTAGGACGTAAACTGATTAATCTATTGCAGAAGTTTATTGTAAAGGCCGTTACTCCGAAATTGGAGCCGGCTATTGCAGGCTTTCTTCAGAGCGCCGCAGGGATTCTGTTGAATCTTGTTTTGATATTTGCCATTGTGGAATACCTTGGTTTTTCCACGGCAAGCCTCATAACCGTACTTGGTTCAGCCGGATTGGCTATCGGTCTTGCTTTACAGGGAAGTTTATCCAACCTTGCCGGTGGAGTCCTTATTCTGATTAACAAACCCTTTACGATTGGCGATTACATTGTAGTCGGCGGTCTGGAGGGAACTGTAACCAATGTCGGAATCTGCTATACCAAACTCAATACCATTGATAACCGTGTAGTTGTATTGCCGAACGGAAACCTGAGCAATTCCAATCTTGTTAATGTTTCCTCTGAACCGGAGCGCAGAATCGATTTGGTTATTCCAATCTCCTATGATGACGATATCCGTAAGGTAAGAAATATTCTTATGGATGTTGCAGGCAAGCAGCCAAAGCTCCTTCCCGGTAAGCCGATTGAGGTTTATACGAAGGAATTCGGTGCAGACAGCATCAATATTCTGTTCCGTTTCTGGGTTAAGAGAGAGGATTACTGGGAGGTTTATTTCGGAATGCAGGAGGAAGTCCGTTATGCATTTATGGAAAATGGCATTACGATTCCTTTCCATCAGATAGATGTTGCAATTAAAAATCCTGAAGCTAAGGATGGGAAGAAAGCAGATTAACATCATATACGAGGTGAGTTGATTATGGAACGCGTAACCGATATATTCGGAATGGATGTATTTAATGAGAGCGTGATGAAAGAACGCCTTCCCGAGGAAACCTTTGCAGCCTGGCAGAAAGCTTTGGCTGACGGAGAGTCGTTGAGCAGAGAAGTGGCCGATGTCATCGCAGGAGCGATGAAGGAATGGGCTATTGAACGTGGAGCAACCCACTATACCCATTGGTTCCAGCCTTTGACGGGAATCACCGCTGAAAAGCACGACTCATTTATCACACCTGCCCCCGGTGGTAAGGTGCTGATGGTATTTTCCGGTAAGGAATTGATTAAGGGTGAACCGGATGCATCCTCGTTCCCAAGCGGTGGTCTTCGTGCGACCTTCGAGGCAAGAGGTTATACAGCATGGGATTGCACTTCTCCCGCATTTTTAAGAGAAGATGCAGCAGGTGTTACTTTATGTATTCCGACCGCATTCTGTTCTTATACGGGTGAGGCTTTGGATATGAAGACACCTCTTCTTCGTTCCATGGAGGCAGTCAGCAAACAGGCTGTTCGTATTGTACATTTGTTTGGACAGAAGGATGTGAAGAAGGTTGATTGTTCCGTTGGAGCGGAACAGGAATACTTCCTTGTAGACCATCAGTCGTATACCAAAAGAGAAGATTTGATATTTACCGGTTCCACACTGTTTGGAGCAAAACCGCCGAAGGGACAGGAGATGGACGACCATTACTTCGGTAGTCTGAAGGAACGTGTGGCATCGTTCATGAAGGAACTGAATACGGAACTGTGGAAGCTTGGTATCTATGCCAAGACGCAACACAATGAGGCTGCTCCGGCACAGCATGAACTTGCACCGATTTATACCTCGGCGAATATTGCGACCGACCATAACCAACTGATTATGGAGTGTATGAAGAAGGTAGCGAAGAGACATGGATTAGAGTGCCTTTTGCACGAGAAACCATTCGCAGGCGTGAACGGTTCCGGTAAGCATAACAACTGGTCATTGGTAACCGATACCGGCAAGAACCTTCTGAATCCCGGAAAGACACCGAACGAGAATATACAGTTTTTGCTGTTTCTGGCAGCTGTTTTGGAGGCTGTTGACACGCATGCGGATTTGCTTCGCCTTTCTGCAGCCAATCCCGGTAATGACCGACGTCTTGGTGGAAATGAGGCACCGCCGTCTATCGTATCCGTATTCCTCGGAGAACAGCTCGATGATGTTGTGACGCAGCTGATAGAAACCGGTGAGGCTTCCCGCCTGAAGAAGGTTGGAAGACTTTATACAGGTGTTTCCACATTGCCGTCCATCGGTCGTGATGCAACTGACCGTAACCGTACGAGCCCGTTTGCATTTACCGGTAATAAGTTTGAATTCCGTTCTGTAGGTTCTTCAATGTCTATTGCAGATGCCAACACGGTATTGAATACAATTGTTGCGGATACACTGATGAAGTTTGCAGATACGCTTGAGAAGGAACCTGATTTTGAGCAGGGCGTACATAACCTGATTAAGCAGTCTTTAGCAGAGCATGAGAGAATTATCTTCAACGGTAACGGCTATGCTCCTGAATGGGTAGAAGAAGCGAAGAGAAGAGGACTTCCGATTATTCCTTCCACTGTAGATGCGATTCCTGCACTTACTACGGAAAAGGCAATTACCGTCTTTACAAGACAGGGCGTTCTTACTGCAAAGGAACTCGCAAGCCGTGCAGAAATATATTATGAGATTTATGCCAAGGAAATCAATATTGAGGCAAGAACAATGATTTCCATGGCGGCAACGAAGTTTATTCCGGCTTCGATTCAATATATCACACGTCTTGCAAATTCGATTAATGAAGTGAAAAATGCATGTCCTTCTGCAGATATTACAGTTCAGGAGGAACTTCTTAAATCAACATCCTCACTTCTTGCAAAAGCACAGGCTGCTCTTAATGTGTTGAAGGAGTTGGATGCGTGTGCAGTTGCAAAGAAGGAAGGACAGGAGATGGCAGTGTTCTTCCATCAGAAGGTTGTTCCTGCTATGGATGCGCTTCGTAAACCGATTGATGAATTGGAAATGCTGGTCGATCATGATATCTGGCCGGTACCGACCTATGCGGAATTGTTATATGAGATTTAACAGTTTATTCAGGGAAAGGTTGTTGCACTGCGGATTAGCTGTGTGACAGCCTTTCTGTTATTTTGATACACTCGGAGGGAGGCATGGAAAGATGGCTGAAAAGACCTATAAAAAGAGATGGGGTGACAAGAAGGACGGCAGGCTGATTCGTGGGGATGAATTGGATACCAATCATTATGTGATGCCGATAGTGTGGCCGAACAGAACCGATTGTGAGGCATTTGTCTCGGAAACAATTGACCTGACAGCTGTGGATGCATATATAAAAGAGCGAAAGAAGGCAGACCCGGAGACCAATATTGCACTATTTCCGCTTATGCTTGCAGCACTCGGAAAACTTGTAATCAATCGTCCTAAGATGAATCGTTTCTATCGGAATAAGCGGTTATATGAAAGGTACGATGTTTCGATTGGCTTCATTGTCAAGAAGAGCCTGTCGGATGACGGCTTGGAAGCACTGGCGAAGGTGTTGATTGACCCGGACGACACATTGGATACGGTCCTTGATAAGGTTCAGAAGGAAGTGGAGTTTTGCAGAAGCGATGCTTTGGACAAATCCTCCGATGATCTTCGAATTCTGATGAAGTTTCCACATTTTGTTGGCAGAATCGTGCTCGGATTTATGAAAATGATAGACCGCCACGGAGCCGTGCCGAAGAGCGTCAGCGAATCGGACATCTTCTTCAAATCGGTGGCGGTAACCAATCTCGGTTCTATTCGATTGAATGCCGGGTATCACCATCTGTCCAACTGGGGTACCAATTCCTTCTTTGTTATTATTGGCGAGAAGAAATTCCGACCGTTCTATAATCGGGACGGAAGTTATGAGATGAAGGACTCGATTGATATCGGTCTGACGATTGACGAGCGAATCGCTGACGGATTCTATTTTTCCAAAACAATTCGTCTGTTTAAGTACTATATGCAACATCCGGAGGTACTTGAGCGACCGTTTAATGAGAATATTTGATACAAGGGGAGGGGGGTTGTGTACCATTTGGTACACAACCCCCGTCCCCTTGTATCAACGAAAAACGCTGTAGGTTTGGGAGCCCTACAGCGTTTCGCTTTGTGTGATGAATTTGCGACATATTGTCGTGTGAGTCAAGAAAGTTATTGGGGGGACGGAATCGACATTAAAATTGTTTCCGAAACTAATTCGGCAGTTCGCGCGGGAGTTGTGTGTGGGGGGATGTCGGTTCCGAATTAACTCTCTTTGCTTTTCTTGAGCTCATTATATTACAACATGTGTTGCAAAACTGTTGCAAAAAAGAGGTATTTTTAAAATTTTTTTAAATTTACTAAAAGGAGTTTTCAAAACAGAAACACAGAACGGTTTCGTAATAGGATGGAAGGTAATCCGTCAGTTA
>JAZQNM010000059.1:0-20750 GCA_045627305.1 Lachnospiraceae bacterium | reverse complement strand
ACCGCTTGGCCTCCGACTTTTCTGATGCTGCACAACATAGCGTGCGAAAGGCACCGTAAGGTCATACCTCAGCCCTTTTTCGCACACCTTAAGTGAAAGTGCGTTGCTCGAAAGGGAGAAATCCGCCCCGGCGAATGCATCTCCGGAGTTGAGAATCTTGAAGAGAAGTTTGTCCCCCTCGTCTCCGTATTTTCCCAACAGGGTGGAAAGATTCTCCATAGCGGGAGTCTCTATGCCCTGATAGCCGTATTTGGCGAATACTTTCTTTATCGTGTTGAAAATGTAGGTGCGGCCCATCATCTCGACGGTGCCGAAATCTCTCGTCCCCTTTGGAATTGAAGGCTTCTGTGCCATAGGATCTATTTGTTTTTCGATTTGATATAATTGTCAATTGCAGCTGCACCGCGACGGCCCGCTCCCATTGCAAGAATCACCGTGGCGGCACCGGTAACGGCATCTCCGCCGGCGAATACGCCTTCTTTAGTCGTCATACAGGACTCCTCATTAATGATAAGTCCGCCACGGCGGTTTACATCCATCCCCTTCGTTGTGCTCACAAGAAGCGGATTCGGAGAAGTACCGAGAGCCATTATAACCATATCAACATCAATCACGAACTCCGAGCCGGGAATTTCTACCGGACTTCGTCGACCGGAAGCATCCGGTTCGCCAAGTTCCATACGGATGCAGCGAATTCCGCTAACCCATCCGTTCTCATCGGTAAGAATTTCCTGCGGATTGCAAAGAAGGTCAAAAACAATGCCCTCCTCCTTCGCATGGTGAATTTCCTCTTTTCTTGCAGGAAGTTCAGCCTCGCTTCGTCGATATACGATATGCGTTTCCGCGCCGAGACGAAGCGCTGTTCTTGCAGCATCGATAGCTACATTTCCGCCCCCGACTACTGCTACTTTCTTCGCACGCATAATCGGTGTATCGCTGTTCTCATCAAAAGCCTTCATCAGGTTGCTTCTTGTCAGATACTCATTGGCGGAAAATACGCCGAGAGCCTGCTCACCCGGGATACCCATAAACTTCGGAAGGCCTGCGCCGGAACCGATAAATACGGCTTCAAAACCCTCTTCCTCAAAAAGCTGGTCAATGGAAACAGACTTGCCGACAATGACATTGGTCTCAATCTTGACGCCAAGCTTCTTAACATTTTCTATTTCAGGAATCACAACACCATCCTTAGGAAGACGGAATTCCGGAATACCATATACCAAAACACCACCGGGTTTATGCAATGCTTCGAATATCGTCACATCGTATCCAAGCTTCGCAAGGTCACCTGCGCAGGTCAGTCCGGAAGGTCCGGAACCAATTACTGCAACCTTGTGTCCATTGCGTTCTACTTCTGTAGAACAGCTCCAATTATATGCTCTCGCGGTATCACCGACAAAGCGCTCGAGCTTTCCGATGGAGATTGCCTCTCCCTTAATTCCGCGAATACAACGACCTTCACACTGGCTCTCCTGCGGACATACTCTGCCGCATACGGACGGAAGTGCGCTTGCCTCACTGATCACTTCATAGGCGCCCTTCACATCGCCTTCCTTAATGTGTGCAATGAAATCCGGAATACGGATATTGACCGGACACCCCTCGATACACATTGCCTTCTTACAGCCAAGACAACGCTGTGCCTCAGCGATTGCCTCTTCTTCATTATATCCAAGACATACCTCGTCGAAATTCGTTGCACGAACCTTCGGGTCCTGCTCCCTCACGGGAACCTTTTTCATGGGATCACTCATTATCTGTCACCTCCGCAATTCCCGCATCCGCCATGATGGGTAGCGCCTTCCTGTTCCTTCAGAAACGCCCTTCCTTCAGCTGTCTTGTACTGTGCAGAACGTTTCATCGCCTGATCAAAATCAACCAGATGACCATCAAACTCAGGACCGTCTACGCAGGCAAATCTTACCTCGCCACCAACCATCAGACGACATGCACCGCACATTCCGGTACCATCCACCATAATCGGGTTCATGGAAACAACCGTCGGAATACCAAGCTTCTTCGTCGTCAGACAGCAGAATTTCATCATAATCATCGGACCGATTGCGATACAGATATCGTACTGTTTGCCTTCCGCAATAAGGTCCTCAATACACTTCGTAACCATTCCGCTGCGGCCATAGGAACCGTCATCCGTAGTAACATATACATTACCGGCAACCTTCTGCATCTCTTCCTCCAGAATCACAAAGCTTTGATTCTTGGCGCCGAGAATGACATCTGCTGCCACTCCGTTGGCCTGCAGCCATTTAACCTGAGGATATACGGGAGCGGCACCGACACCTCCGGCAACAAAGAGTATTCTCTTCGTCCTAAGCTCCTCCAAAGGCATGGTACAAAGCTCTGACGGTTTCCCGAGAGGTCCGACAAAATCTGCAATCTCCTCCCCCTCATTCAGGCGTGAAAGACGAAGACTCGCAGCGCCAACAACCTGTGCCACAATTGTCACAGTCCCGGCTTCCCTGTCATAATCGCATATTGTGAGCGGAATACGCTCACCTGCCTCATCGGCACGAAGGATGATAAACTGCCCCGGAAGACAATTTCCTGCTACACGAGGTGCCTCCACAACCATCTGGAAAATGTTATGGGCGAGCTCGCATTTGCTTAAAATACGATACATACTGCACTCCATTCTGCAGTCCCTAAGACTGCCATGCCTTATCCATAGTACTGTTTACAGTACCCAGTTCCCATTATTGGAATCATCGTTGTCGAAAACATCACTTTCGGATTTCTCATTGTCGGATTCTTCCGCTATATTCTCTGCATAATCTTCTGTGGACAATACCTGTGCATCATCCGTTTCCTCATTTGCATCATCCGTAGCATCGCTCGTGAAGTTTGCCTGAGAATACGGGTCATATGGTGTAAATGGTTCATCCGGTTTTGAAGCCGCATCTCCTCTCAGAAGATTATCCAGCTCACTGTCGTCAATTCTTGAGGAAGGATTCAGTGAAACACTGATTCTACCTTGATGAAGTCTGTCCAGGTAATCCTTCTCTTTTTTGTCACGAATCATGATGATAAGGAATAACACTCCTGCGGCAACCAATGCAATGGCACCGATAATCATATTTCTGACAGCACCTTTGGTTGTGGTAAGTTCCACGCAGAAAGGAATAATCATTTCTCTCCACTCATCCTCATATTCGCTTTTTTCCACATACTCATCCAATTGTTTCTGAATATCCTTATTGAGCGGTTTCAGACGTCCCTGATAATTCATTACCTGTGTCGGTGCATTGGCAAGGCCATCCAGATAATCCCATGTGGCATCATATAACATCTCATAGGAATTAAACAGCTTGGCATTTACCTTTACGGTAATATAACGTAAATCATCCATTCCCTGAATTACCGGAACCAGATACCATCTTGCAGTTTCCACACCGTCCTTGGTTTCATAGCAATAATAATCGTACACATACTCTGCAGTGCCTCGAATCACCTGATTCTTCTTAAGTCCATCAAGATCCACTTCAGAGAGATTCTTCGCTGATTTTAAAGAAAAATAATCTCTTGCCCCCAGTCCCATCATAACAACACCAACCAAGACACATATGGCTATTGTGGTCCACATCTTTTCGTTCTTCATTGTTTCAGTATTCTCCTAAAAAGATTCTTTCTGCCCACACAGGAAAATGTCATTTTTCCCGTCGGCATACACATTAATATTATAAGCAAACAGGCTTTGTTTCGCAATGGTAAAAGGAAAATTCATTGCATTTTCCTGTTTCTGTTGCTATAATTACTCTATTACTTGCGAAAATGACGCAGAAAGGGGGATTCCTATGAAAAAGACACTTGCTTACATTGGCGGAATCGTTGTTGCCCTTCTCGGTGCATATGCTACAATTCGTATTCTCACGAAGAAGCGTTTTGCTGAGCAGGATTTCGATGAAGAGAATGAGGATGACATCTTCGAAGACACTGACACGATTGATGAAGACAGAGTATTTTCCTGCGATACTACAGGAGATGGCAAAGTCGATTCCTATATGATGGATACAACCGGTGACGGTCAGATTGATACCGTGTTGCTTGATACAACCGGCGATGGCGAGATTGATACCATACTGACCGATACTACGGGAGACGGCGACCTTGATACCGTATTCACTGATTTACAGTAATGTTGTTTTGTCAGAAACGTCTCACAAACCGGAAATGTAAAAGGGAATGTGAAAATCACATTCCCTTTTTGCTTTATGGAAAATTCTCTGCATTCCTATAATGGAAAAGCGTTCCGTAAAGATGCACATGCTTTCCTATTCTCAAACCCCAGTCAAGTCACGAATTACTTCTCCGGCAAGTATCAATCCCATCACAGATGGAACATAGGATATGCTGCCGGGTACTCGTCCACCTTTTGAGGAGTCTTCTCCATTCTCCATATTTACGGTAGCCGTTATCGGTTCCTCCCTGGAATATACAACCTTCACATCGCGAATACCGCGAACCTTCAGCTCGTGGCGCATTACCTTTGCCAAAGGGCACACGGAGGTTTTTGCGATATCTGTGACTTCAAATGATGTTGCAGACAGTTTGTTGCCGGCACCCATGGCACATATGACAGGTACTCCCGCCTCCTTGGCGCTGGTAACAAGTGCTATCTTTCCGCTGACGGTATCAATTGCATCAACAACATAGTCATACTCGGAGAACGGAAATTCGTTTGCATTTTCCGGCAGAAAGAACTTGCAATAGGTGTTCACCTTACAGGATGGATTGATATCCAAAACGCGTTCCTGTGCAACATCGGTTTTCAGCCGTCCGACAGTGCGGTGAGTGGCTAAAATCTGACGGTTGATATTGCTCTCGCTGACAGTATCCATGTCGATAAGGTCAAGGGAACCGACACCGGCTCTTGCAAGTGCCTCAACTACATATCCGCCAACACCGCCGAGACCAAAAACCGCCACTCGGCTTTCCGAAAGTTTCTTCACCGCTTCCTGTCCAATAATCCATTCCGTACGTTGAAACTGTTCCTGATTTATATTCATTCTATGCCTCCGTACTCCCCGGTTTCTCGCCTTCCGTTATTCCACGAACGATTGTCCCACCACCAACCACAACGTCACCATCATAAAGAACGCATGCCTGTCCCTTTGTTACGGCTCTTTGCGGGCGGTCAAATACGACACGGAAACCATTCTCTCCTTCCGGATAAACCGTGGCAGGTTCTGCTTCGTGGCGATAGCGAATCTTCGCCTGTACACGCATTGCCGGTTCCGGCTTTTCTACGGAAATCCAGTTGGCATCCTCCACATAAACCACATTCGAAAACAGCCCCTCACCAAAGCTTAAGGTGACCGTGTTATCCACAGGATTGATATCCGTTACATAAAGCGGTGCCTCAGCAGAAATACCGAGTCCCTTTCGCTGTCCGATTGTATAATGAACGATGCCCTTATGCTCCCCGAGGACCTTCCCGTCTCTTGTCACAAACTTTCCCGGTTCATAACCGTGTCCTGTATACCTTTCTAGGAAATTACCGTAATCTCCGTCCGGGATAAAGCAGATGTCCTGGGAATCTTTCTTATCGGCATTGCACAATCCCAGTTCCTCTGCCTTTGCCCTTGCTTCAGCCTTAGTCATGGAACCAAGCGGGAAATGACAACGACTCAATTGCTTCTGTGACAGGGAATACAGCATATAGCTTTGATCCTTCGCCCTATCCAATGCACGTAACAGTTCGTACCGCCCCGTTGTCTCATTCAACTGAACTCTTGCATAATGTCCCGTAGCTATTCCGGTCATTCCGCGTTCTTCAGCTATCTGAAGAAGCCTTCCAAACTTCACGGTTCGATTGCAGTCCACACAGGGGTTCGGTGTTCCTCCAAGTTCATACGTATGAACAAACGCATCAATGACACAGCTGCGGAATACATCTGTTCCGTCAATTAATTCAAATGGAATAGCAAGCCGTTCGGCAACGTCCTTTGCATCCTGCACGCTCCCAAGAGCACTGCAACCCTGAAACTCCGGCAGACTCGAATCAAACATTTGCATCATTACGCCATAGCAGTCAAAGCCCTGTTCCTTTAGAAGTGAAACCGCCACGGAGCTGTCTACGCCGCCGCTCATGGCTACCATAAATTTATCTGACATCACATTTTCCTTTCAGAAAGCTATCTTGAATTCCACAATCAGTCATATGGAAATCCAGTTGCGTCAATCCTCAAACATAGGCGTAGAAAGATATCTTGCACCGGTATCCGGCAGAAGAACAACTATCGTCCTGCCTTCCGCTTCCGGTCTGGAAGCAATCTGCACAGCCGCATGCAGTGCAGCACCGGAGGAAATACCCACAAGAATTCCTTCGCGCTGTCCCATCAATCTGCCCATCGCATAGGCATCATCCTCTAAAACATCAATGACTTCATCATAGATTTCTGTATCCAGAGCCTTTGGAATGAAATTTGCACCGATTCCCTGCAAGCCGTGTGCCCCGGCCTCTCCGCCATTCAATATTGGGGAATTAGCAGGCTCTACACCAATAACGGAAATACCCGGAATATAATTCTTCAGAAAACGCCCGGTTCCGCTAATGGTTCCGCCGGTTCCGATTCCTGCAACAAAATAGTCTGCCTTGCCTTCCGTAGCCTCAAATATCTCCGGACCGGTTGTCAGATAATGTGCTTCCGGATTGGCCGGGTTCGAAAACTGGTCCGGAATGAAACTGTTCGGAATTGTACTTGCAAGCTCTTCAGCCTTTTCAATACTTCCTGCCATTCCAAGTGCAGCAGGGGTCAGTACAACTTCAGCACCATAGGCCTTCATCGTCTTTATTCTCTCCACTGACATATTATCCGGCATAACAATAATGGTACGGTAACCGCGAATCGCTCCGACCATTGCAAGACCAATACCGGTATTGCCTGATGTCGGCTCAATGATGACGGAATCATTTGTAATCTGTCCGTTGGCCAATGCAACGTCCAGCATATGCACAGCAACACGGTCTTTTGCCGAACCTGCCGGATTCAGATACTCCAATTTAGCCAGCAGTCGTGCCTTCAAACCATATTCCTTTTCAATATTTCTTAATTCCAAAAGCGGAGTGTTTCCAATCAGTTGCTCCGCAGAAGTCAATATATTCATAGCATACTCCTTTCCTAATATTGGAGTGATTTCGAAACATCGACACAGCACTCCCGTTATATTCAAATTCAAAACAAGGGGCTGTATGAAACAGCCCCTTGCAAAATCATTCTATTGCAATCACTCGTCAAGATCATCATCGGATTCCGCTGCTTGATACTTCTCACTGTTCTTCTGGCGAATCTCGGCTAGTTTTGCCTGCAATTTTCTCAAGCGGTCTCCGGCATCCTCAGAAGAAGCAAATTCCACGCTCGGCTCATCATCCATCGGAAGCTCAGGTTCATCATCCATCGGAAGTTCAGGTTCATCATCCATCGGAAGTTCGGGCTCGTCGTCCATCGGAAGTTCGGGTTCGTCGTCCATCGGAAGTTCGGGCTCGTCGTCCGTTAAGGCTTCCTCTGTCTTCAAACTCATCGTAACCGGAGTGCCGAAATCATCATCGTCATCCTCGGACTGCCAGGATGTATCAGGCTTCTTAGCAAAGGATTTCATCTTGTAACCGCTGGGTTTAAAGAATTCATCCTCTTCCTGCTGTTCCTCTGTATAATCATCGCTTTCAAAACCGAATCCACGGAATGTCGGAAGCACAAAATCTTCTATAATCTCACGTTCTGTACTTACCGGTTTCTGCTCTTCAAAATTGTCAATCAATTCTGAAGTTTCAGGAGAATCATTCCCTTCAAAGTATTCTTCAACTGCTTCTTCAACCATCTCGTTAGGGAACTTATCCTCTTCCTCTATTACGTCAACTGCCACATTCTCTGTGTCGGCAGCCGGTTCCGCTTCCATCTCCTCACGGTCTGAAAAAGCGCTGAAGAAGCCAAATGCCGTATTGCTTTGTTTATCGGAATCATCAGATGCGGTTAGTGAATCGGATTCCTCTTCAATCATCTGTGCAAAACTATTATCCGTATTATTGGCTACCACAGGATTCTCATCGGCAAGGGACGCATAAAATGAATTGTTAAAGAACGGCTTGGATTCCTCTTTATCGGAAGCACCAAACATGGAAACAAGTAAATCGGCATTCTCTTCGGTGCGCTCAATCGGAGGAATGATATCCTCAATGGTATTCTCCTCTTCTTTTTCAGATTCCTTAACCGGAGCGTGGAACGGAAGAGGTGCATCATATTCTCTCTGTGATGCAAAGGGATTAACATTGGGATATATCGGTTCCGCCGGAACATCCTCTGAAACAGCATCTTCATCAAACTCTTCAACCGTATCCGGTTCCTCTGAAACATATTCCTCTATCGTTTCGTTCTCTAATGCAGACTCCGTAAACTCCTCGTTCTCTAATGCAGACTCCGTAAACTCCTCACTTTCAAATGCAGAGTTTGTAAGCTCCTCATTCTCAATCACAGGTTCTGCAAGTTCCTCATTCTGATATGCCGTATCCGGGAAATCAGAATCATCATCCGAAGAGGTTACTTCTTCAACATATGCGTCAAATGTATCCGGAATTTCATCGGAAAGAACCTGTTCTACGTCAGTAGAATTATCTAATTCGTATGTTTCTTTAATCGCACTCTTTTCAGGTTCATCACTCTTGTTAACGGTTACATCAGCGAATAAGTCAAATGTAGGATTCTCGAATGAAGGCTCTTCAGCAATGGGTTCCTGATAAGACAACGGTTCAATTTCGGGAGTTTCCATCGTAGCAAAAGGCTGTTCAAACGAATTCACAATATCCTCAAGCGTTTCACCGCTGTTGATTCTTTCTGCCGCCTCTCTTTCGATGGCTGCCATCTCAAGAGCTTCCTTCTCAATACGTTCCTGCTCGGCCTTAGCTCTCTGCTCGGCTTCTCTTTCCAGTGCTTCACGCTCGGCTTTGGCTCTCTGCTCGGCTTCTCTTTCAAATGCTTCACGTTCAGCTGCCAGACGGGCTGCTTCTCTCTCGATGGCTTCATGTTCAGCTACCAAACGGGCTGCTGCTTCTTTTTCTATAGCTTCACGTTCTGCTTTTGCACGTTCCAGAGCTTCACGCTCTGCAGCAATTCTATCCGCTGCTGCCTGCTGAGCTGCAAGCATTTCCTCCTGAGCCTTACGCTCTGCGGCAGCTGCTTCTTCAATTGCCTGTCTCTGTGCCTCAATATCAGTAAGAACAGGCTGCTCTTTCATACCAAGGGCCTTAACATTGTTGGAAAGTTCCGCAGTGGATTCCAACAGTTTGCCATACATTTCTGTCATACGGGCATAGGTCTCGGTCAGACTTGCAATATTCTTCTCATCTTCCTCAAGACGGTTTGCAAGAACTTCCTCCCAGTTAGTTTCCTCGTGGACAACCTTACGCTCCGTAACAATTGTCTTCATGTAGTATTCCTTATAGGTAAGATTGTTACCGAACACACAGAAGAGGCCGACGCCAACAGTAATCAGAAGAACACCGCAAATCGTATCATACTGTATTGACGGAAGGATATTGGTCAAAAGCAGGATGCCTCCAACCATCATTAGGAAGCTGATTACCATACCGATTACGGAAAATACACGAACCACATTCTTGTGTTCCAACTTCTGATCACGGTCGTAAACAATTTCTTCCTTCAAGGACTTCTGAAGTCGTGAACCGCTGACAGGAACCGTAACAACAGGTTCCGGATTAATCACGGTCTCGGCAAATACCTTGTTATCCTTTGCTCCACTATCCTTCTTCAATTCGTGATAAGAAGGATTCTGATTTCTTTCGTTACTTTCGGACTGACTGTTCTTCTTTTTCACATTAGCCTCCGTATCAAAAGTGTTTTTGGATCCCGCATTCTTCGCATATTGACGGGAATCCTCCGTTTCGGTTTCGTACTGCCGCGTCGAAGCCAGCAGCGTTAATATAACAGAAAGGAATAATGTAATCTCATGTATGATATAGGACAAATTCCATTGCCATATTTCCGTCCCCGCAGCATCCTTTTCCGCATAGCATAAAAGCGGGGTGAAATCCGAATTGATATTCTGAATCGCTTTCGTCATTGCCGGGAAGCAAAGAGCAATGTTCGCTGCAACAATGATACATAGCAAAATGACAAATAAATTCTTTGCGCCGTCCTTTTCGCTCGTCGCAGCCATGAAATAGGCCCAGGCACCGATAACTGCCACAGCCAGACACACGAAGAAAGCGGAATCATTCATCGCCCGAAGTACTGCACCGATACTGTATAACCCCATCGGCAGAAGTAACAACCAAAGTGCAGTCTTGGCAAATGAAAACATGCTGATAAACAGGTAAACAACACCGCCTATCATCAAGAGCCATCCAAAGCCGGTTAACGAATCTCCGGCGAACGGCCTGACCAGATTTATAGACCATCCTCCCCCTGCTGAAACCTTCCAGTCCAAAAGCAGCATAAGTGCTGCAATAAATGAAAGAATCACAGCTATGAAAGGATTTCTTTTTAATTGCAATTCGGACTTAATCATCAATCAATCCTCCCACTGCACCGAACGGATACTTATTCCAATTGCCCATTACGGTACAGTAATAATCAGTATACCTTATTGTAGCACAAAAAAAGCACGGATGCCACAAAAATAAAAAAAACTTACAGTTTTTTTCTCAATGTAAAAAATGCATACAAAACACTTCCAAATGGCTTCATTCTTTCTATATTACGCGTAATCAATACAAATAAAAAACGTTACTGGATAAAAAAAACCATATTCATTCGCAAAATGGTCTGTTATACTCAAAAATGTTTAAGGGGGTGTCGCTATTATGAAAATCCATATCAACCAAATTGGCTACAGAACACATGCGCCAAAGATTGCCGTGATATCGGCCGAATCCGTTCCCCACGGTCCCATTTGTCTTGTGAACATAGACAATTCTACAAGAGTAGAACTATCATTTTCCAAGCGCGGCTTGGACTCATACTCCGGTGAAAGCCTCTGGGAGCTCGATTTTAGTGATATTAAAGCTGCAGGCCGCTATTATATTGAATTCTACAACGATAGTCGGTCTGATGAATTCGTTATTGGCAATCAGATATACGGTGATACACTGCAAGACCTGATTCAGATGCTTTATTATCAGAGATGTGGGTGTGGTCTCCATGAGCACTATGCCGGAATTTATCGTCATGATGCCTGTCACACCGGTTCTGTTCTCCGCTATTCTGACGGCGCCAAGCTGCCCCCCATCACAGGCGGATGGCACGATGCCGGCGATTACGGGCGTTACGTTACTCCGGGAGCAGTAACAGTTGCTCATCTTCTCTATCTTTTTGAATTATATCCCAGAAAATGTCCCGATCTGAAAATACCGGAACATTCTTCCAAGGAGCCCGATATTCTGTCCGAGTGCCGCTACGAACTGGATTGGCTTTTGAAGATGCAACAGGAGGACGGCAGTGTGGCACACAAACTTACCACAGAGAACCATGCTCCTTTTATCATGCCGGAAGAGGACACGGCTCAGATGATTCTTTATCCTGCTTCCACAATGGCCACTGCAGACTTTGTCGCAGTAACCGCGCTTGCATCCAGAATCTTCCTTCCGTACGACGCCGAATATTCTGACCGGCTTTTGAAGGCTGCTCTTCATTCCGAAGAATTTCTTGCATCTCATCCTGAGATGATTGGTTTCCGCAATCCGCCCGGGAATAACACCGGAAGCTATGGCGACCGTACCGACAGTGACGAAAGGCTCTGGGCATATGCAGAACTATACCGTCTGACAAAGGAACCTCGTTTTTTCACTGCTTTGAATGCACTTCTTGATCAGGTTCCATATAAAACAAGTCTCGGTTGGGGAATGGTCAGTGGTCTTGCCGGATTGAGTATTCTGTTTGCACAGCTTGACACTTTTCCGGAAGAACTATGTAGTATATTCCGGAAGGCATTTATGGATTCTGCAGATCATTTTCTGGAGCAGTCCGGTACCAACGGATATCACCTTGCCATGCCTCCGGAGGCATTTGGCTGGGGCAGCACAATGACCTTGATGGATATTGCCTCGACACTCATTATTGCCACACTTCTATCCGGCAATCCCGCATACAGCATGGCAGCCGAAGAACACCTGCATTATCTTCTTGGACGCAATCCTTTGGACCGTTGTTATATTACCGGACACGGCAGTCATCCGATTCGCAATCCACACAACAGACCAACTGCAAGTGACAATATTGAAGAGCCTTTCCCCGGTCTCGTTTCAGGCGGTGCCAATTTCTATCCCTGTGATGACATCGCACGTGCGAGTCTTCCAAAAGGAACCCCTGCCCTATTATGCCACCTTGACCACGTTGATTCCTACTCTACTAATGAGATTGCCATATACTGGAATTCCATCACTGCCTTCGTAATGGCATTTTTCGCCTGAAAACAACACTGAATTGCTTCTTAGTGAGCGAGAGAACCATTTTGTGCGCTATTCTGATTTATAATCTCGGCTGCACAATATTCCGATAACACGGCAACAAATAATACACAACAGTTGGTTACGTGCAGATTTCAGAATATCCAGATAGATATCTACAGCGCAATCAACGGGCCAAACCGCTCACATGCACTAGGGCACTCAATGGCAAATACCATCATAGAAGCCGTGATGCACATAATAATCATATGATATAAAAAGCCCCGTAACCAATGCCCTTGAGCATTGATTACGGGGTTATATCCTAACCTCTTTTATAACCTTGTTCAGTCAGATTTGCTTAAAAGAAAACCTTGTTTTCTTGCCATGACTGGTGATTATTCTGCGTAGTCAAATCCCATCTTGATTGCTTTCGCATTCAGTTCCTTAAGGTCCTGATGACGTGCGCTTACAATCTTATCGATAATCTTGTCGATATTCTCGGTGGAGATAACTCCGGTTTCCTTAATCATCTTGCCGACAAGAATCATGTTGGCAAGAGTGGGCATACCATTATCGGCAGCGAGCTTGGTTGCCGGGATACCGAATGCCTGAACATCGGTACGTGCAACCGGGCGACCAATCAAAGTGGAGTCGTAGAAAATCTTTCCGCCCGGAACAACTGTAGGCTCGTATTTGTCCAAGGAAGGAAGGTTCATAACAACAAGGATATCAGGATTCGTAACAATCGGGGAACCGATGATTTCATCACTGAAAACTACGCTGCAGCTTGCGGTACCTCCACGCATCTCGGGACCGTAGGAAGGAAGCCAGCTGACCTGCTTATCGGAAATCAAACCGTCATAAGCAACGAACTTACCGGAGAACAGAATACCCTGTCCGCCGAAACCTGCAAAAAGCATACCGGTCTGTGCCATGATTATTTGTCCTCCTTTGCTGCGTATTTGTCTTTGTAAACGCCGAGAGGATAGTAAGGAAGCATATTCTCTTCAAGCCACTCCATTGCCTTCTCGGGAGTCTTGCCCCAGTTGGTAGGACAGGTGGATACAACCTCGATGAGGGAGAATCCTTTGCCTTCAATCTGGTTCTGGAATGCCTTCTTGATAGCCTTCTTGGCAGCCTTAACGTTCTTTACGTTGTTAACCGCAACTCTCTCAAGGTAGGATGCGCCCTCAAGTTCGGAAAGCATCTCGCAAACACGAACCGGATAACCTACGGTGTTAACGTCACGACCGTAAGGAGAAGTCTGAGTAACCTGTCCCGGAAGGGAAGTAGGTGCCATCTGTCCACCGGTCATACCGTAAATAGCGTTGTTGATGAAAATGATAGTGATGTTCTCATTTCTTGCAGCAGCATGAACTGTCTCTGCAGTACCGATGGAAGCAAGGTCACCGTCACCCTGATAGGTAAATACAACCTTGTCGGGGTCGGATCTCTTAACACCGGTAGCAACTGCCGGAGCACGTCCGTGAGCAGCCTGAACCATATCACACTCAAAATAGTTATAAGTAAATACGGAGCAACCTACGCTGGCTACACCGATTGTCTTGCCCTCAATACCGAGCTCGTCAATTGCTTCCGCAACCAGACGATGAACGATACCATGTGTACATCCGGGGCAATAATGAAGCGGAACGTCACAAAGTGACTTCGGTTTTTCAAATACGATTTCACCCATTACTGCTCACCTCCTAATTTGCTCGCCTCAATAATCTGAGCAAGAACCTGCTCAGGAGTAGGAATACATCCGCCGACACGATTTGCCATAAGAACCGGTCTCTTGCAACGGGTAGCAAGTTCAACGTCCTCAACCATCTGGCCCATATTGAGTTCAACGGTTACGAAGGACTTAACCTTGTCTGCAGCTGCCAAAAGAGGCTTCTTCGGGAAAGGCCACAAGGTAATCGGACGAATCATACCAACCTTGATGCCCTGTGCACGTGCAGCCTTGATAGCATTACGGCTTACACGGGATGCGATACCGAATGCAACAACGCAGATATCTGCATCTTCCATCATAAATTCTTCCCACATAGGCTCTTCTGCTTCAATCTTCTCGTATCTCTTGTAACGCTCAATGTTCCACTGCTCAAGCTCCTCGGGAAGAAGAGAGAGGGAGTTGATGATATTGTGCTTTCTTGCGCAGTTCGTTCCGGTCAAAGCCCAGGACTTGTCATATTCCTCAACCTTGATGCCCTCGATGGAAACAGGCTCCATCATCTGACCAAGGGTACCGTCTGCAAGAAGCATTGCCGGGATGCGGTATTTCTCGGCAGTATTGAAGGCGTGTGCGGTAAGGCTTACCATTTCCTGTACGCTTGCGGGAGCAACTACGAACAGATGATAATCACCGTGTCCGCCGCCTCTCGTAGCCTGGAAATAATCGGACTGGGACGGCTGAATACCGCCGAGACCCGGGCCGCCACGCTGAACGTTAACAATCAAAGCAGGAAGGTCGCAACCAGCCATGTAGCTGATACCTTCGCTCTTAAGGGATACACCGGGGCTTGAAGAGCTCGTCATAACTCTCTTACCGGTCGATGCAACACCGATACACATATTAATTGCAGCGATTTCACTCTCTGCCTGAAGGAATGTTCCGCCAATCTTAGGCATACGCTTTGCCATATATGCGGCAACCTCTGTCTGAGGCGTAATCGGGTAGCCGAAATAATGACGGCAGCCTGCCATAATGGCCGCTTCTGCGATGGCTTCGTTTCCTTTCATCAAAACCTTGTCTGCCATTTTCCTTATCCCCTTTCTACCGTAATAACGCAATCCGGGCACATCGTAGCACAGAAAGCGCATGCGATACACTGGGACTGGTCTGTCATCTCAGCCGGATGATGGCCCTTAGCGTTAATGACCGTTTCCGACATCTTGAGAATCTTCTTCGGGCAAGCTGCAACGCAAAGTCCGCAACCCTTACAAAGATCCGTGTTAAATGTAACTTTGTTCATAACAATCCTCCTATGTACTTAGTCATTCCAAAGTCGTTTGTTCTGAAGGTGCAACGGCACCACGTTCGGAAGGACCTTCGCCACTTCCTCAGCAATGTCATCCTTTACGGTCGTCATCCGAAGACGAAGACCGGTTGCGGCTGCCATCTCTTTCGCATAGGCATCGGTTGCAATAACATCCTCTGCCGTCGTGTCTCTGCCAAGATTGGAATTGTTCACGATACCCGTAAACGGAATTCCTCCGGCCGCCTCTATCTCACGCATGACTTCGAGTGTACTTGCAAGGTCTCTCGTCAGCGGACGATACTGATTGATAACGAGGAGCATTTCATAATTATTCTCCTCTAAGATAAATGGAGCATATCTGCCAAGTGCCAACGCGCCTCTGTCATCCCCGCCGATGTCCATAACACCGCATCGGTCTTTCTGGTCGACAAGCGCATACAGTGCCTGTGGCAAAGCCGGCACATCCACGTTGGAATTGGCATACTCGGAACTGATTAACGGAATCCCGGCAGCCTGAAGTTCAGCCTCGCTGTCCTTCGTGCGGTAGTACGGATTAACAATATCAAGGTCAGCAATGACAACGTCCTTGCCTTCCTTCTTCAAATCCATCGCAATATTCACTGCGATGTTCGTCTTTCCGCTGCCGTAATGACCCGCAAACAGTAATAAACGCTTGAATTCCATAAACATCACCCTAACTAATTAAATATAACCCTTTATACAGAAAAATGCAAGTCCTGCTGCGTATGTAAGCGTCGCCAAACTGCTGCGTTTCCTACTTGTCACATACGCCAAGTAACGGAAGCCTCGCAAGGTTTGCCTTACACTGACATACGCAGCCGATGATTTGCAGCAGCAACAGTTTCACGCAAAAGCAACAAAAACAAGCAGTAACATTCAACACCAATGCCGCAACACAGTACGATGACAATGTTATCTCAACAAAGTGCAGTATAACATTTTCCCTTACAGCTTATTTCTCTGAATCTTTCCGCTGATGGTCTTCGGAAGTTCATCCATAAATACGACAATTCTCGGATACTTGTAAGGAGCGGTATGCTTCTTGACGTAATCCTGAATCTCTTTCTTGAGTTCGTCGCTCGGCTCGGTACCCTTCGTGAGGACTATGCTTGCCTTAACAACCTGACCACGAATCGGGTCGGGAGCAGCGCTGACACCACACTCAAGAACGTACGGAAGTTCCATAATAACGCTCTCGATTTCGAACGGTCCGATACGGTAACCGGAGGACTTGATAACATCATCGATACGACCTACATACCAGTAGAAGCCGTCCTCATCTTTCCATGCCACATCACCGGTATGATAGATTCCGTCATGCCATGCGTCCTTTGTAAGGTCCGGATTATTATAGTATCCGCGGAACAGACCGCAGGGAACCTTCTCATTGGTATAAATACAAATCTCACCGTTCTCACCGACCGCAACCGGCTTGCCGTCCGGGTCGAGAATATCGACGTGGAACTGCGGCGTAGGCTTACCCATGGAGCCTTTCTTACGCTTCTCGCCGAACAGGTTGGCGATGACAAGCGTTGTCTCGGTCTGACCAAATCCCTCGTGAATACGAAGTCCGGTCTTCTCCTTGAATACATTGTAAACTTCAGGGTTCAAAGCTTCACCGGCCGTTGTCGCATGCGTAATGGCGGAAAGATCGTATTTGCTGATGTCCTCCTTGATTAACATACGGTACATCGTAGGCGGTGCGCAGAATGTCGTAATATGATACTGTGCAAACAAAGGCAGAATATCCTCTGCATGGAAGCGGTCGAAATCGTATACAAAGATTGGTGCTTCGCAGAGCCACTGACCATACAATTTACCCCAGAGTGCCTTACCCCAGCCGGTATCGGAAATCGTAAGGTGCAGACCATCCGGGTCAACCTGATGCCAATACTTTGCGGTCACATAATGACCGAGTGCGTATTTGTAGGAATGGCACGCAATCTTCGGGTATCCGGTCGTACCGGATGTGAAGAACATAATCATACGGTCGGAACCGCAGGGGCTGTCCTCGGTACGGTCGAAGTGTGAACTGAAGATGGAATACTCCTTGTCGAAGTTTCTCCAACCTTCTCTCGACTCGCCGACAACAATCTTATACTGTAAGCTCTCGCAGCGCGGTGCGGCGAGGTCAACCTGGTTGGCGGTGTCACCATCTCCGGTACAGATAATTGCCTTTACACCAGCCGCATTGAAACGGTATTCGAAGTCATGCTCCAGAAGCTGATTCGTTGCAGGAATTGCAATCGCACCAATCTTATGAAGTGCAAGAATGCTGATCCAGAACTGGTAGTGACGCTTCAGCACAAGCATAACGCGGTCGCCCTTCTCAATGCCGAGCGACTTGAAATAGTTTGCACACTGGGAACTCTTCTTACTGAGTTCAAGGAATGTAAATCTTCTCTCGTTCTTTTCACGGTCGAGATGCACCATGGCAAGCTTGTCGGGATTCTTCTTACCGATTGCGTCCACAATGTCAAATGCGAAGTTGAATTTTTCATCATTCACAAAATCGATTGTCTTCAGGCGACCCTGCTCGTCCTCGACAGCATTAATGAACTTCTCGCTTACGAAGCTTCTCTTGGAAGTTCTGCCCTCAACAAGCGTATCGACAACCTCCTGCTCTTCGGTCTCCTGACCGGGAAGAACAACTGCGATAAAGGTACAATCCTGATCGTTGATGGCAATCATTCCATGCGGTGTGGAGCTCTTATAGAAGATACTGTCGCCCTCATGCAAAATTTCGGTATGCTCGCCGACCTGCACCTTCAGACAGCCTTTCAAAACGATGTCGAATTCCTGTCCACTGTGCTTTGTCAAGTGAATCGGTTTCTTCTGTGCCTCTGCGGAATATTCGTAACGAACCCAGTATGGCTCGGCAATTTTATTCTTAAAGTTTGCGGCAAGGTTTTTAATGAGAATGCCTTCCTCCTCAGAAGTAATCTGCCCTTTGCCGTTTCTCGTTACGGTATAAGAGGAAAGCTTTGCGGTGTGACCTTCCAAAAGGGCCGACATCTCAACGCCAAATGCCAGTGCGCATTTATGGATAAATGTGAACGGCAGGTCAGCCTTTCCGGTTTCATAGGCAGAATACTCTTCGGGACTTACCTCGGTCTTCTCGGCCATCTGGCCTTCCGAAAAGCCTGCAATTTCACGCATCTCACGGATACGTGCCGCAACCTCCTGCAATTTTAAATCCATACTGTCACTCATAGGTATACCTCCTGACGTGAAAATAAAAATAGAAAAAGCTCGTCTCAAAAAACTTTGAGACGAGCCATATAACCCGCGGTACCACTCAACTTGTGTACTATGTACACCACTCTTCGGATTCCAACAAATCCTATGCCTTGACGCGGCACATACGGAAGCTCTTAATAGCCTTTCGGCGTTCAGACCTTCAGCTCGGAAGGGATTGGTTCATCCGTCTTGCAATACCGGTTCACACCATCCACCGGCTCTCTGAAAATGCTGCAACGAAACCGTCTTCGTCATCGCTTTTATACTATTCATTTGTAAAAGATTAGGCACATTATATAACCTTTTTCACAGGATGTCAACAAAAAAGTACGGGAAAAACTACTCTCTTCCGTATCTACGGTTAGCGTACCAAAGGCACGCAAAACACATCGTAATCTGTAACAGTGTGGAGCACGGTGTAGCCAGTCCGATTAAGAAGAGCGAAACCGGTCTTCTGCGGCTCATAAAGTACGAAATCGGGACACGCACCAGGAAAGCGCCGATCATTCCCTGAATCATTACGAATCGTGTCAGGCCGATACCGTTGAAAAAGCCAAGGAAACAGAACAGAAAGCAGGTCAGCAGGCAGTCGATTGCGTAAGCCTTCAGATAGTCTGCCGCCAGCGTGATAATCTGCTCATCCTTTGAGAAGATTCCCGACATTACGTTTCCGAAGAAGAAATTCACGAAGAACATCACAATGCCGCAACATACCGAAATCCATATTGCCTGTTTCAGCGCCGTTCTGGCGCGGTCATACCGGTTCGCGCCGAAATTCTGCGCGGCGAAGGCTGACATTGCCTGGGAAAATGCCGACGGCACAAGCATAATAAAGGCGCATACCTTTTCTGCCACACCGACTGCAGAGGATTCCATCAAACCGAGGTCGTTTACGAAGGCCTGTACAACAAGGAAGGAAAGACCGACGAGCAGGTCCTGCAGCGCTACGGGAATACCGAGCCGTGAGGTCCATGCTATGTAACGTCTGTTGAAACGAACGTCCCGAAGCGAGAACCGGAACGGTAACGTCTTTCTCGCAATCATGAGAAGCGAGATGACAACGCTCAGTGCCTGCGCAACCACCGTGGCGACAGCCGCTCCCGCCGTTCCCATCCGGAACACGGCAACAAAAAGCAGGTCACCGATGATATTGACAATGCATGCGATGATAACGGTAACCAAAGGCGTAATCGAATCCCCGATTCCACGAAAGATACTGCTTAACAGATTGTATGCTATGATGGCAAGAAATCCGATTCCGCATATCCGGATATAGTCAGATGCCAGTGCCAACGCTTCCTCGGGCACCTTCATCAGAACGGAGATCGGTCTTGCGCAGAATATAATCAGAAGTGACATCACCACACCGACAACCGCGAACAGACTGATGGCCGAGCCGATAACCCTTCCGGCCTCTTCTCTTCGTCCCTGACCGAGCATTTGCCCGAGCATAACGGTCGTTCCGATGGAAAAGCTGCACACCAGATTCGTGATGGTCATCATAATCTGCGAGCCGTTTGCTACTGCCGAAATATCCTCCGCCTTGCAAAACTGTCCGACCACAAACAGGTCAACAGCGCCGTACAGCGACTGGATAAACATTGCGACCAGTACCGGAAACGCAAACTTAATCAAAGGGCCGGTAATCGGTCCTTTTGTAAAATCATGGTCTTTCATTCCTATTGCATCATCCTCCGTGCTCACCAATCATTTTTATTCAAGACTCGCTCGCGAGTCTTGGCGCGCGATTCGGGTCAGCTTCAGCTGACAATATTCCTTTCCGAATCCCTGCGCATCCTCGCGGAGCGTTTATCTCAGTGGGAGATTGAACCCCCACTGAGACTTATTTGTCAATCCCCCACTTATAGAAGTGGGGGTCTTCTCTCACTGAGATAAGGCAAGAAAAAAGCCCCGGTATATTAACCGAGGCTGACTTCTGCAGTTGATGGGACTTGAACCCACACCCAAGTAATATGGACATGAACCTGAATCATGCGCGTATGCCAATTCCGCCACAACTGCAAGCACTGCATATCATACCATCTTCTCTTTTTGATGTCAAGAAGGAATCGTGGTGCGCCAATGTC
>JAZQNM010000058.1:0-2378 GCA_045627305.1 Lachnospiraceae bacterium | reverse complement strand
TTCAAAGGTGGATCTTTCCAGAAGGCAGACGCTGTACCGGCTTCATAACCTTTCTTTCCGGGAATATCTTGAATATGAAGGCGTTGCATCCTTCGAACCTCATCCGCTTGAGGATATGTTGAAGAATCACGTCAAGTACGCGATGGAGATAACATCGAAGGCCAAGGTCCTGAAGTATTTCCAGGACTATTTGTCCCACGGTATGTACCCGTTCTATAAGGAATCGCATTCGGACTTTCATATAAGGTTGTCGGAAGCGGTCACTCAGACACTGGAGAGCGATCTTCCGGCGGTGGAGAACGTTACCTTCGAGACTGTCCAGAAAGCCGAAAGGCTGCTTATGATCACGGCAGAAAGCCTTCCGTTTGTTCCGAACGTGAACCGCCTGTGCGAATCCCTTGGTACTACACGGGACTCCTGTTTGAAGATGCTCTATGCACTTGACAGGGCAGGCGTGATGAACCTGCTGACAGCGGATCTGAAGAATTACAAGAAGCTGGTTAACCCTGATAAGATCTTCCTTGGCAACCCTAACATAATGTATGCTTTGGGTGGAAGGACAGAGACCGGTACAATCCGGGAAACATTCTTCGCAAATCAGGTTGGAGCATACAATACGCTTCAATATCCCAGGAAAGGGGATTTCTTTGCAAGCGGAAAATTCCTTTTCGAGGTCGGCGGAGCGGGGAAGTCCTTTGAGCAGATAAAGGACGAGCCTGACAGCTTCCTTGCTGTCGATGATACTGAAATCGGCACCGGTTCAAGAATTCCTTTGTGGCTGTTTGGTTTTCTCTATTAAATTTATATCGACAACGCAATATTGTTGTATCTGTGTCTAGAATTTCAGAAAAATATCTGTGAGAAGTTAATCGTAGTATCTTGTAAAATTATCCTCCGGGATAATCCAGGCATTCCGGCAGATATCTGCAGACAGACTTTTTACTTCCACAAGGGTTCGTTATCCCAACCATTTGGGAATCCCATTGCGGACAGGTCAATCTGAGGGAACTTCGCAAATAATTCCTTGAGTTTATTGGTAAGGTCATTACTTGGCGCTATTTGAATCAGGAAATAGCGAAGAATACACAAATTGTAGTAAACTCTTCTTTGGTCCGGAATTGTAGATATCCACGGGCCGGGAATTTTCTTTGGCGAAGCCGGAAGAATTGCATTCACTTTATTCCAAACTCGTGAATGGTGGCAGCATGCATTTCTTGTCAAAGTCAGAGTCGTCATCCATGACTCCAGAAGAGGTGCCTGCATACCGAATTTATGAGCGATTGCCTTCCTGATGCGTTGGTCTGAAAGATTCCTGAAAAGTTGCATAAGATTTCCCATTGGGAGTATCTCTGCTAGAATCCAAGCCGGTGGGTAAGAATCGGAATATGTCTTTTTAAAATGCTCAATAAAATCTTCTGTTGAGCGAATATATTCCGCATCAATCTTCTCCATAGTGCTTTTGAAGAATACGCTGCTTTTATACGAAGAAGGAGATGTGATCCAAAATTTATCACCGGATATCTCAGCCGTAACATTAACGATTGCTTCCCTGACAGCGATTTCTACCTTCTCTACCTCATTGAAAATCAATACGCGTAGTTTCTTGTCAAAGCGATATAAGTCCAGGACATTATCAAAAGATACCCCGGTTTTGAATTTGTGATCAGTTTTGGGGAGACGAAGGAAAGGGAACATATAGGCAGAAAGCCTATAATAGCCGATGTTAGAGATATATCTTTCAGCCCTAAGCGTATCGCTAATTTTCAACCCTCGTGTTTGTAATAGGGCAACAAGGTCTGATGCGGTTTTGTATGGCTTTGAGTATGGTACCATAATAATAAAAAAATAGACCCGCCTATTTGAGCACTGTAAGGAGGCTTGGCAGGTACTAACGGGTGCAAATATAGAAACTCATTTTCATATTTGCAAAATAATCTACTTTTTTGCAGTGAGCGTTCAATCGAAGCAACTACATTTCAGTCTTGTAATTGTCTGAGCCCCCATAATGTGACGGACTGTCCAGAACGATCACTCTCGGCTCCCGGAATACCTCGAAACTCACTGCGGCCCAGCTCGCAATCGCCACTGACAAGGGGTGGACGCTGGGATAAGAAAAAAGTGCTATATTTGCAAAAAGGGTTACATGCCATGAAGAAGATATCACTGCTTGTCGTTGCCATCCTTGCTTTTGCAGGATGTTCGAAATTAGAGGTGAACGAGACGAATATCCTCGGCATTTGGGTGGATGACTATTCTGCCTATCCGTACTATGCCACGGAAGGCGGAGAGACATACACCTTTAATCCAAACAATACGGTTGACATTCATTATTATGATGTCTTTGCAGGCGAACACGATGTCCAGAAAATATATTGTGT
>JAZQNM010000057.1:0-14197 GCA_045627305.1 Lachnospiraceae bacterium | reverse complement strand
CGGCGGCGGCAGTACCACCGACTCCACGAAGGCAACCGCAGCCGGAACCTTATACGACGGCGATTTCTGGGATTTCTATCAGGGCAAGTACATTGAGCGTGCGCTTCCCGTCGGTACCGTGCTGACCATCGCAGCAGCCGGCTCCGAAGGCTCTCCCGGCTCCGTAATCACCCATGAGGACGGTATGATTAAGCGTGGCGCAGGCAGTGATGCACTCCGTCCGAAGTTCTCGATTCTGAATCCGGAGCTGACTTGTACGCTTCCGCCTTTCCAGACAGCAAGCGGAGCTACCGATATCATCGCACATCTGTATGAGCGTTATCTTACGAATACGAAGGATGTCCAGACAACAGACCGTATGATTGAGGCTTTGATTCTTGCAATGAAGGAGGAAACTCCCAAGGTAATTGCTGACCCGAACGATTATCAGGCACGGGCCAATATTATGTGGGCCGGTATGATGGCACATAACAATTCCTGTGGTGTAGGCCGTTCCCAGGACTGGACGAGCCATAATCTGGAGCATGAGCTTTCTGCATTATATGACTGCGCACACGGTGCCGGTCTGGCAGTGGTAATGCCTGCGGTATTCCGTTATACCCTGAAGCACGATCCTGCTCGCTTCGCTCAGATTGCAAAACGCGTATGGGAAGTTCCTGCCGATTTCGGTACCACGGAAGAAATTGCATTAAAGGGAATTGAAGAATTGCAGAAGTTCTTAGTATCCATCGGGATGCCGAAGAACTTCGAGGAACTCGGAGCCAAAGCGGAGGATATTCCCTACCTGGCACATACCTGTTGTTACGGCGACGGTGCCGGCAGCGGAAAAGTTTACGGCTTCACGGTTCTTTCCGAAGAAGACGTACAGAATATTTACCGTCTGATGCTGTGAGATTTTCAGCAGAAGCAATACGGTATTCACTAACCTGAACTTCATTCGTTTTTGGGCCGGTGGCAGAAACATTTTCTGCCGCCGGTCTTTCTTTCGGAAAATGTGAGATATAGAGATATAGGGAGATATAGGACAAAACGTGTTGATAAATCATGCGTGAAACGCTTGTAAATAAAGGGCTGCAACGCAGGACCGTTCGGCTGCGTCACAATCAGTTGATATGGTATTTGTCTTTCGTGAATGCGGAAGGCTCATAATCACCAAGCAATTCGTCGCATTGTCGAATCAGTTCCTCGTAGCTGAAGTTATTAATATAACCGAGGGAGTCATCGAGTTTGATTACGTATGCCTTCTTTTCCGCATCATATCCGAGGCAATCATAAATAATCTTCTTACTTTCAAGTGTAT
Source organism: Lachnospiraceae bacterium (assembly GCA_045627305.1). GTDB lineage: Bacteria > Bacillota > Clostridia > Lachnospirales > Lachnospiraceae > ISDg. Next base: position 12,897 of record JAZQNM010000057.1, on the reverse strand, counting down.
CCGACAAAATGTTCTGCGCAAGGGAATTCGAGACGATAAGGTATTCCTTCTCTGTCGGCAGATATTTGATTTCATTCATCGTGTATGCAGTATTGTAATAGATTGTCTTTGCCAACGTAAGTGTTTCGGCGTCATAAATGTTAACGGTTTCATTCTGATTAACGGAGAACAGATACCGACCGTCCGTGGAAAGAAGCGTATTATATCCGATATTAAAATCGACCTTTAAGGAAGCGGTTTCTACCGATGGATTGCTGAGCTTGTACGAGCAGATTTTTTCGTCACCGACAATAAATATTCTGTCAGCAATGTCATCCACATGGGCAGATCGGATAGGAAAGTCCGGTGTTATCGTAGCAATGATTTCACCTTCCTCAGGAGAAAAAACGACAGCAGATTTGCTGTAACTTGCCCAAAATACCAGGTATTTACCGTTGACGGACCTGCTCGAAAAGTAAATACTGCCAACGACCTCCTGCCCCGCGGATTTCAACAGCTCTCCGGATGCACTGTAAAGTTTGCATCCGTTTGCATAGGTGTAGAAACGTCCCGTATCATTTGGCAGAAAACCGCCAAACATCAGCTTATCCGTAACCTCACATAATACAGAACGGTTAATCATATCGCAAAGAGCATGGCGATAATCGGTGCCTGTCTGTAAAGTAACCACCGCGTAACGGTAGTCATCGCTGAATACATAAGTTCCCTTGCCTGTATCGAAAGGTGAGAACATTTCATTTTCCGTTATGTTATCATTAATCGTGAGGTCGAATTCGGTTATATAATTCTCCTTCAGGTAGCAGAAGAAGAACTTATAGTTTTGGGTGACATCACAAAGCGCAACCACTTTGTCAGGAATATACTTATACCATTTTCCCGTATAATCCAGTAAAAGATTCTGCGAAATAATCTGATAATAGATTTTGCCGTTGGCCATGACTATCATACGTGCATTGGGAGTGCCGTTATTCGGGAACAATGTCTTACAGACGCTGCTGTCATGAGTAATCAATCCGGCTTCTTCTCCGGTCTGCGCATCAAGAACAACAATCACACCGCTGCCGTCCAGAATGAGAACATCCCGCCCGTCAGGTTTGGCGGGGGTTATATTATCTAACAGAATTGAGGAATAAGCCTTTGTCCATTTCAGCTTCCCGTCGGTAAGGCTGTAGGAATCAATTTCAGTATCATAAACCAAGAAAGAACCGTCGGGCGAATATATGGACAGGACTATGAAGCTGTCGTTGCTTATCATGGAGGTACTGTAGGTTTTAAGCGATATTTCCGTTGAAAATGCCGTATTGTCGGTAAGGTTCATTACTGAAAGAATGTAAGGGGAGTAATCCGTAAATGAGCTGTAGGAGCTTTCCTTTTTCATTAAAAAGGAAAGGTGAGAACCGGTTTCGTTAATGTCCATCTCCCGAATGAATCCGCCGATAATATTCTGCAAAAGGGGCTGATTGTCTACGTAGAGACTGTCTGTTTTTTCATAATTCTTTTCAACCGAATACACGTCGACGCGGATACGACTCTCGGAGCTGATATAGACGGAAGTATAAATGGTCTTCAAATCGTGAGAAATCACGTAAGCATCGATTGCGCCTTCCTTTTCTCCGATGCGGGTATTGCGCTTATCGGTTGCGTCATACGCATGAAGCTCTTTTTGGTCGCAGTAAACAAATGCGGTATCGGTAACCCAGGTGATATCGGTTATGGTACTCTGCGCCTTCGTTAATGAGAATCGCTCGGTTTCCTTGCCTGTTATCGTATCAAAAACGTAGAGATATCCGAGCTTGTCCATGGCAGCAAGCAGCTTTCCGTCCGGGGAAACCGCAATTCTTTCAGGATTGGAAAGAAGCTCATATGAGAACATTGGAGCCAGGGTATCGTCTCTGTTATAAACTCCGAGTGCATCGGTAAGTGCTCTTTCGGAAGCAGCGCTGTAAGGAATGTCGACCGAATCTTTGGTATCCGGCATTGCATTGCGGACGGCATAGAGGGCGTCAAATCGGCGGCCGTTGGTGAGCAGTGCTTTAGAGGAATCAGCCATTGTTTCCGCGTACTTCAGCTGTTCGGCACGGTATTGTCTGGAAATTTCTTCATTCTTCTTAATGATTTCTGCGCTTTGCTTGAGGATTTCTATGTTATTTGCTTCAATCTCCATGTTCTTGGCTTCAATTTCGTGAAACTGTTTCGCAATCGTGCTTTTCTGGGAATTGATGCGAATTGCCAGTCCCATGCAGACAAGGGCAAATACGAAGAAAAAGGCGGCAACGATAGACGCAACCGTAAGAATCCGCCTGGTTCGCTGTTCCTTATGCCGTTGCTTCAAATCGTCGTAATTCAGACCGAAGAGCGGAGCGGCAAGCCGAAGCACGGCGTCATCAATCATCTTCTTCCGTTCCTTGAGTGTATTGCCTCGTGCGTCGGCTGCGAGAGGTTCGATTTCCACGATTTCCTCGGTCTCGTTACCGAGTTCATCAAGTGTAAGTTTCTTTACGTACCGGAGGTTCTCGGGGAACGATTCCTCAGGCTCTCCTTCCGCCAAAACGGCAAGGACATGCTCCCGTCCGTGCAGTTGGATAAAGGTGTCTATTTCTTTTGCGCACCACAGTGATTCCGGAAGTCTCGGGGTGCAGATGACTATCAGGAAATCCGAATTCTGAAGAGCTTCCTCAATCGGATCGCTCAGATTGCTGGAAAGCGGCAGTTCATCCTGGTCGCGGAACACACGCTCAATTTTGGTACGGCCGCTTGTCTTGCCGTGCAGCGAGCGGGGCAGTTTGAAGTTTTCAAGCTTACGCTGTATTCTCATTGCGGTGAACATATCCAGATCGCTGTGGCGGTAGCTGATAAAGGCGTCGTATTTGACATTCTCAAGACTCATTGGTTTATTCTCCCTCTTTATAATATGCGTGACAAGTGAATCGTTCTTCCTATAAGGAAAATACTATGGCATTGCCGGCCGTCCGGACAGGAATTCATCAGGACTGCAGCACAAAGGTCTCGCGACGGCAAAAATGCCTTTTCAAGTATAGTACATTCGGAAGATAAAATACAGAACCTTTTCATGAAAACTTATCCGCCTTCTACCATTGGCGTTAAAAATATGCCGTTTATAAGAAGAAAACGCATAATAATGCGTCATATTGCATTATTCTGCGGGATTTGCAAGGTACATTATTCGGAATTTTGCACGCTAAAAATCATTCTGCGGGGTATTTTCCGGCACACAGGCGGAAGCCGGAAAGCGGGTGTATCATCGTAAACGGTGAAAGATTCCTCTTTGCACACAGGCGGGAACGGTTAGCAAAGCTTTGGGTACATGTGGGTTTCGCGCAGTAAGCGGAGTAATCATATTAAGATTTTTTACAGGTGTATTGACAGAGCGTGAAAAGTATTGTATATTGAGTGTACTAACATTGATAGTACACCTAATATGGAGGATGAGAAACATTTTCCTTAAGTGGGATGAGAGGGCATAGGGATATGCCAGAAGGGAGAAAGAGTATGATTTTCCTGGATAAGCAGAGCAGAATACCGGTGTATGAACAACTGGTGAAAGCTTTTGAAAAAGAGATTATCCTTGGAATTCTGGAGCCGGACACGCTTATTCCGTCGGTTCGTTCACTTTCGAATACGCTTTCCGTTAACCCGAATACGGTACAGAAAGCATATCTGGAATTGGAGCGAAGGAATATTACGTACTCGGTGCCCGGAGTGGGACGGTTTGTTTCCCCGGAGGGGGCAGCAATTCTTAAGAAGGATGTAGCGAAGGACGAGGGCATGCTGAAGGAGGCAATTGTAAATCTGATGCGTGCGGATTATTCGGAAGAGCAGCTTGTGGATTTGGTGCGGAGATTTTATCAGGAAGAGGGAGGTATGGACAATGATTAAGGTTGAAGGAATAACGAAGAAATTTGGAGATTTTGAGGCATTAAGTAAAGTGTGCTGTGAAATCCCGGATGGCAGAATCTATGGTCTTGTGGGGAGCAATGGTGCAGGAAAGAGTACGCTTCTTCGCGTTATTGCAGGTATTTACAAACCGAGTGACGGTACCGTTACATTTGACGGCGAACCTGTGTGGGACAATGTGGCTGTAAAGGAAAAATTCGTATTTGTACCGGACGAATTGTACTTTCTGCCGGGCTACAATATGAATCAGATGGCAAAGTTTTATCAGATTTATTATCCGTCCTTCTCGATGGAACGATATAAGGAACTGACGACGAAATTGAAACTGAATCCGAAGAAGAAACTGGCTGGTTTCAGTAAGGGTATGCGCAGACAGGCAGCAACGGTTCTCGCACTCTCCTGCAGACCTCAGTACTATTTCTTCGATGAGACATTCGACGGTTTGGATCCCGTTATGCGTAATGTAGTGAAGACAATGATTTATGATGACATATGCGAACGAAATGTGACCGCAGTAATCACCAGCCACTCTCTTCGGGAGCTTGAGGACACCTGCGACCAGTTAGCGCTGTTACATAAGGGAGGTCTCGTATTTGAGAACGATGTGGAGAGCATGAAGACCAACCTTGTGAAGGTACAGTTTGCAATGAAGCAGGACGATATCACCAGGGAAGCTTTAGAGGAACATCTCGGAAGAGCATGCAAATCCTTCAAAAAAGAAGGCAGAATCTGTATCGCAATTGTGGAGCATGGTGCTAAACCCGTGGAGGAGGAATTCTCTGCTTTGCAGCCGGCAATTCTTGACATTCTGCCGTTGAGCCTTGAGGAAGTGTTTACCTATGAGATGGAAGCACTTGGGTACGCATTCGATGAAGAAAGCGAGGGGGAGAATCATGAAGATACCGCTCAGTAAAAGAGTGTTTCGTGACGGCATGCGGCGCACAAGACGCCTGCGGCTCACTTGGTTGGCATTTATTCTGTTAATTGTTATCGTGTCATTCATTTCCTTCATTGGAGAAAATGACGGTTATAGGGATTTCCAAGAGATAATCTGTGATTTCTTGTATCACAATTGGGCTATATTTCTTGGGTGCGTTATGATTCTTCTCGGAGAAGGAAAACTTCACGGATATCATCAGAGTCGCCGAATTGCCGATACTATTAAGACACTTCCATGTACGGAGAGAGAAAGGTATTGGTCCTATAACCTTGTTTTATGTGTTAATGCTCTTATTCTTACAATATCGTATTTCGTACCGGCATTTATTATATGCACTGGGAAGAAAAATTCTGGGCTTTTCTATCGATACGAAGGTGTCGGAGTAACTACTGAATTTATGGTTATTTCCTATAATGGTATTGTTGCTATGCTATTAGGGGGACTAATTTTTGTAGCAGTTGTCTGTTTGAGCCGTGAATTAAGCCATTCTCATGGATTGTACATAGTATGGTTGATTATAATCTGTGGAATAACAATTCTTCTTCCGGAGTTGATTGGTAAGTATGTGAAATTGAAATCCAATTGGATAGCAGAACCTGATGGAATTGCCTATTTTCTGAATCGGTTTACGCTTGAACCTTGCATTTGGGGTTCATTTCCGGAGAATGTTTTTTGCTCAAGCCTGGGAGCTTTGTTCATAGTAGTTCTTTTACTTTTTGTGGGGCGTTTGTTCAATCGAAGATATTCAGCAGACTATTTGGAAAATGAAAAGGAAAATAAGAGGATATTCCATATTCTACTTATTGTAGTAGATGCTTGTGCATTGGTACTGGCCTACATTATGGTATTTGTCGTTGATTGGAGATCTTTTTGGACAACGACTTGTAGCATTGTCTTTGTGCCAATGATTCACTTCCTTATATGTCTTTTTTACAAAGAGAAGAAAGTCTTTCATACAATCAGGTATTTTGCCATTGGAACTATAGTGGCAGTAGTGTTCTGGGGGGGATGTTTTCTTGCTTATAAGGACTACATGAATGTACCACAAGTGGAGGATATTTCCTTCGTTTCAGTGTTTGGCGGATATAAATACGAGTCTTTTTTGGGATATTATGGCGAAACAGACTATATTCACACTACATCGGATATTGAATTAGTCACTATGTTACGGGAAAGAATTCTTTCAAGTGTTGCGGGAGAGAAGGTGGAATGGAACAATGAAGATGAATTGGCACCGCAGGAATGTCAGGTAACGTTATATACCAAACAAAGCACAAGATGCTATAATATAAAACTAAACCTGTCTGAATATGAAGCTGTTATGAATAGCAGTGACAAGTATTTTATAGGTAGTACAGATGAGATGAAACCGTCTAGTGCGTGCTTGTCGGACGAGGAAGTTGAACAGTTTTTGAGCATTTTGAGAGAAGAACCCGTAGTAACAATCCATGTGGTCGAGAACAGCTTTTTTGGGGGGAGGAAAGTTTCCGAAGAATCGATTGTTATTCCAATGATAAATGAAGAGGATACCTCATATGTTATTCCTTCCATCGATTATTCTGAAAGCATATGTTTTGGGAGTATATCGAATTCGCAACCCAAGGCTGCAGCTTATATTTATAGCATTTTGGAAACACGTTATGGATGGAATGTGAAAAAAGCAATTCAGGGTTTATTGAACAGAGATTCTAATGCTGATTCCATCAGACTTCTAACAGATGTGAATCATTATGGTGTGAATATCGGTTGGAATGAAGGAAAGATTACGGCAACGTATCAGATAAATAATTTGGATAGGTATGTTTTAGAAAATGTTGAAATGTCAGAGGAAAAAACCGCTGAAATGCTGGCCGTTTTGTTAAAATACTGTGATGGAGACGGAAGTATTGAAGAAGCTGAAACTATAAGAATCTATATCCCCTCTCAAGGATACTTAACTGAAGAAACGTATAAGGATTATCTTCAAAACAATTGGTTGTATATTACCATGCCTCGTGGTGTACTGGAAAACTTTTTTATTGATGGAACGGAGGGATCGTGATGGAGGGATTTTTCTGTAAAAAAACCATTAGGGATATTGTTCCCAGATATTATGCAACATACATTGTCATAGTATGTGCGATTCTGTTGTTCAATACAATGACGTTCTTTTCTGTAAAAATGACAAGTGGCGGCAATTTTGTTGTAAACTTTGCCAATGATACAATAGTGGAGTTTGCCTTATGCCTGCTGGGACCAATATGGTTTGTGTTTACAATGTTTAAAGGGAACCTTACACGGAATTATGCAGATGTCATGATGGCATTTCCGGTTAGAAAGAGAGAACGTGTAAGAACAATAATGTTTTTCCTGATTGTTGTGTTTTTGGTGATGGCGGCTTTAGGAATTGTGGTAGATTTGGTTCTTGCGAAGTTCGCATCAGAAGGTTTTGTGGTAACAGGTTTTCTTGTTAAAAAATATAGCATTCTTGGTGGGATTTATCTTCTGTCTCTTGGAATAGGACTTATAGCATTTGCCGGAGCATCTACTGCACTGGAGTATGCAAAAAATGTTTTAGTATATTATTTTGGGATAGTAACTGTTGTAGCGCAGGGAATGTTTTTGAAAAATGTGCAGTTTGGACCTCGATATCAATCGGGATACAAGGAAGTCACAAGGGTTCATACTGCAGGTGATTTTTATGCGGAAGTCAGTGGTTGCTTTTGTGATTCCATTTCCAAACTTAAGGGGGGAAAGAACATTGAAAGAATACTTTCAATTATAATCCCAATCGCCTTAATAATGTTGGTTATAGGATATTTGTTGATCTGTAGGCGCCCTTCAGAAAGAGCAGAAGGAATGTGCAGAAGTGAGTGGAGTCATATTTTGAATCAGGGGCTTACAGTCTATTTAGTGTGCGCTCCTACGATATGGGCAGCAATAGGTATTCTAGGTGCTAATAACATGAATATGAGGTTATCCGTGTTTAACGAAGTAAATCCGGTTTATGTGTTTCTGATAAGTATCAATTTGGTTTTTGTGGTTCAATTGATAATGGAAGCGCTTCAAAGACAAAACTGGCGATTATGCTATAAGGCGTGGAAAGGAATCGTTTTGGGTATTGTGCTTGTTATTATCTTTAGCATAATATTCGGAAAGAATGCCATTTATTCTGATTCATTTGGATGGGGATACGAGTTTGAGAGTTTTGACCCATTGCAAAACTTATTCTGAAGAATCGTCATTTTTGTATGTGTGTATACAAAAAAATCTTGCAATCTTTTTTTACTTGTTCTATAATCTGTCCGTGTGGTTTTTTCACACGGACAGTAATGTTATCATGGAGAATGCACAGTGCATTTATCCTAAAGATATTATCTAAAAGGAGGATTTATCCATGTCTTACGTTGATGAAGTTTTGGAGCTCGTAAAAAAGAAGAATGCCAGCGAGCCCGAGTTCATTCAGGCAGTTACCGAGGTTTTCGAATCTCTTAAGCCTGTAATTGAAGCAAATGAGGAGAAGTACAGAAAAGAGGCTATTCTCGAGAGAATTACCGAGCCTGAGCGTCAGTTCAAGTTCCGTGTTCCGTGGGTTGATGACAACGGCCAGGTTCAGGTGAATGTTGGTTACCGTGTACAGTTCAACTCCGCTATCGGACCTTTCAAGGGCGGTATTCGTCTTCATCCTTCCGTAAATATCGGTATCATTAAGTTCCTTGGTTTTGAGCAGGTATTCAAGAACTCCCTTACAACCCTTCCCATGGGCGGCGGCAAGGGTGGTTCCGATTTCGATCCCAAGGGCAAGAGCGATCGTGAAATCATGGCATTCTGCCAGAGCTTCATGACTGAGCTTTGCAAATATATTGGTGCTGACACCGACGTTCCCGCAGGTGACATCGGTACCGGCGCTCGTGAGATTGGTTACATGTTCGGTCAGTACAAGAGAATCCGTGGCGTATACGAAGGCGTCCTTACCGGTAAGGGTCTTTCCTACGGCGGTTCCCTTGCAAGAAAAGAAGCTACCGGTTACGGTCTTCTTTACTTCACAAAGGAAATGCTCAGCTGCAACGGCATCGATATTGCCGGCAAGACTGTTGCTGTTTCCGGTGCAGGTAATGTAGCAATCTACGCTATTCAGAAGGCACAGCAGATGGGGGCAAAGGTTGTAACCTGTTCTGATTCTACCGGATGGATTTATGATCCCGAAGGCATCGATGTTGACCTTCTTCGCGAGGTTAAGGAAGTTAAGAGAGCACGTCTTACCGAGTACGCTGCTGCAAGAAAGAGCGCAGAGTATCATGACAAGGCTGCAGAGGGTACCAACCAGTGGCAGGTTAAGGTTGACATTGCACTTCCTTGCGCAACCCAGAACGAGTTGAATCTTGACGACGCTAAGAAGCTTGTTGCTAACGGCGTAATCGCAGTAGCAGAAGGTGCTAACATGCCTACTACTCTTGAGGCAACCAAGTACTTCCAGTCTAACGGCGTTATCTTCGCACCCGGCAAGGCAAGTAATGCAGGTGGCGTTGCTACCTCCGGCCTTGAGATGAGCCAGAACTCCGAGAGACTTTCCTGGAGCTTCGAAGAGGTTGATGCTAAGTTGCAGGGTATTATGATCAATATCTTCCACGCTGCAGACAACGCGGCTAAGAAGTATGGCATGGAAGGCAACTATGTTGCAGGCGCTAACATCGCAGGCTTCGAGAAGGTTGTAGATGCTATGCTTGCTCAGGGCGTTTGCTAATCCTGTTATTTCATTTGTTTTGATAATGTTGAGGACTTCCTCGTTTAACTGACGGGGAAGTCCTTTTGTTCTATTATGGGTGATTTCTTCACGGTGCAAAGGGTATGATCGGATAACAAAAAAATGAAAATCTTTTTTATCTTTGAATTGCAAATCATTTTCCTTTATGATACAATATTTAGTGGTAATTCAATAGCCTTACCGCTAAAGATTGAAAGGAGATAGTTGTCATGAAAAATGAAGAAGCAGTTTATGATGCCAAAACACTTGGCAAAGGTAAGACGGTCGTTCTCGGCGTACAGCACTTGTTCGCAATGTTTGGTTCAACCGTTCTTGTTCCTATTCTCACGGGCTTGAGTGTATCTGCGACACTTCTTTTTGCCGGCCTTGCAACATTGTTTATGCACTTTATTACCGGCAGAAAGGTTCCCGTATTCCTGGGTTCCTCTTTCGCATTTCTCTCTGGTTATTTTACTATCGCTACAATGGGTGCTGAGAAGGGACTTTCTCTCAGAGAATCTCTTCCTTACGCTTGTGTTGGTGTAGCCTGTGCCGGTCTTCTCTATCTTGTGCTTGCTCTTGTTTGCAAGATTTTTGGTAGTAAGAAGATTATGAGATTCTTCCCGCCTGTAGTAACCGGTCCGATTATTATTGCAATCGGTCTGATTTTGGCACCTTCCGCAATCAACAGCTGTTCCAGTAACTGGGGAATCGCTCTTGTTGCAATTGTAGTTATTATTGTATGTAATATTTGGGGTAAAGGAATGATTAAAATCATCCCGATTCTCCTTGGCGTAGTTGCTTCTTATGTTGTTGCTGCAATCTGTGGTCTGGTTGATTTCTCAGGCGTACGTGATGCTGCATGGATTGGTCTTCCGTTTGTTTATGAAGACACCGTATTCAGCATCTTCAATGATAAACTTGACACAGAACTTCTTATCTCCTCTATTATAGCTATTATGCCTATCGCATTTGCCACGATGATGGAGCATGTAGGTGATATTTCCGCTATCAGTGGCACCATCGGCAAGAACCTGATTGAAGACCCCGGTCTTCATAGAACATTGATTGGTGATGGTCTTGGTACCACAATCGCTTCCCTGTTCGGTGCACCTGCGAATACTACTTACGGTGAGAATACCGGTGTTTTGGTTCTTACCAAAGTTTATGATCCTTTCGTAGTCAGACTTGCTGCTTACTTCGCTGTAGTATTGAGCTTCTGTCCGAAGTTCGCTGCTTTGATTGCGGCAATGCCTACCGCAACCGTTGGCGGTGTTTCCATCATCCTTTACGGTATGATTTCTTCTGTTGGTATCAGAAATATGGTTGAGAACAAGACCGATTTCCAGAAGAGCAGAAATGTTATCATTTGTGCGGTAATTGTTGGACTTGCACTTGGTATTAACTTCTCAGGTCTTCTCGGTGCAGATATTACGACTGCAGGGAACAATGCTACCGGTGCTATTTCCTTTATGATTGGTGAGATGAAGATTTCCCTTTCGGGTCTCGCTGTTGCATCCATCATTGGTATCATTCTTAATGCAATCCTTCCGGGAGGCAGGGAAGAGTATCTTCCTAATGAGGAGAATTCTTCCTCCCTCGGCAAATACTGATAAGTGATATAAGTTTTTTCAAAGGTCGCATGCTTCGGTATGCGACCTTTTTTATATCATAGGAAATGCAACGCAATTCCTATGATATAAAAAACGCTCCGCTAAGGAAGCACACGCCTGTGCAGAGGAAACAAGTCGCTCCGCGACGCACAGGCGGCGCAAGCATATCGCAAGCGATATGCTTAGTTCAATTCATAGGAAATGCAATGCAATTTCCTATGATATAAAAAACGCTCCGCTAAGGAAGCACACACGGCGCAAAGAGTTTCGCAAGCGAAACCCTTTGTTCTCCCATTGACACCATAGCTTGATAGTGATATAAAATATGCGGGATAAAGCAGCGCCCTTACGGCGGGAAAGAGTATAGGAAAATGTTAGCGGTCGGATTGATTTGCGGACTTACTTGCCTTTGTATGATAGGAATGATTTTGTGGAAGCCTCAGGTGAAATACCGGGGGATTACTTTTGATACCTATCCGCTTGTTGCACTTGCCGGTTGCGTTGTACTTCTTGTTTCCGGGCATTTGCCACTGTCTGTTTATTGGGAAGGTTTGACGGCAGATTCTTCCGTAAATCCCTTGAAGATTTTGATTCTGTTCTTCTCTATGACATTTCTCTCGGTTTATCTGGATGAAGCAGGTTTCTTCCGCTATCTTGCGGGAGTGACAATGGGGCTTGCGGGGGGAAGTCAGAAGAGACTTCTGTTATATCTTTATCTGACGGTTTCACTGTTAACCGTATTCACATCCAATGACATTGTCGTCCTGACATTTACCCCTTTTATATGCTATTTTGCAAAGTCGGCGGATATTGACCCGATTCCGTATCTTGTTACGGAGTTTGTGGCAGCGAATACCTTCAGTATGATTTTTATTATTGGAAATCCGACGAATATCTATCTGGCAACGAGTGCAGGGATTGGATTTCTGCCGTATGCGAAGGTTATGGCACTTCCGACACTTGCCGCAGGAGTCGTAGTTTGGTTTGTACTTCGTTGCTTGTTTAGGAAACAACTTAATAGAGAGATTTCTACAACAGTAGAACGAAGCAAATTAAAGAATAAGGCTGCTGTTATACTCGGCGGTATTCACCTCGGTGTATGCACGGTTATGCTTGTGATTTCGTCCTATGTTGACCTCCCCATGTGGATAATTGCAGTTTCTGCAGCAGGCAGTCTCATCGTAACAACCTTGATTACGGCGAAGATTGGCAGATGGATTCCGAAGATGCTTGGGAGAAGTATTGTGCGACTTCCGTGGCCGCTGATTCCATTTGTCCTGTCTATGTTTGCACTTGTACTTTCCCTGAACCGCTCCGGTATCTCCGGACATATTGCAGGACTGATGACCCAGGGCAATGCGATTGCCACCTATGGCATTGCATCCACGCTGTCAGCCAATTTGATTAATAATATTCCCATGAGCGTTCTGTTCTCGTCCCTGCTTCCTGCTGAAGGCGGATTGGGCGCTGTCTATGCTTCTATTATCGGCTCCAATCTTGGGGCCTATCTGACACCGATTGGGGCACTTGCCGGCATCATGTGGATGTCGATTTTGAAGACCACCGGTGTGAAGTACACATTTTCCCAGTTTACCAAATACGGTTTCTGTGTCGTAATCCCTGCCTGTGCGGTAGCACTTTTTGTGCTCGGGCTGGTAGTGTAACAGGGGGACGGAGGTTGTGTGCGATTTGTAACAGGGGGACGG
>JAZQNM010000056.1:0-7733 GCA_045627305.1 Lachnospiraceae bacterium | reverse complement strand
TGGCCCACAGAACGACATGGCTACGATCCGACTTTGGATATTGATGTGGCAGAGCATAATGATGGGATGAAGGTATCAAATCTCTATATTGCGCAGGTAAAGAGAAAGTGCGGATTGGAACTGGCAGAGAATTTTAATCTGCCGAAGTCGGAGGATGCGAGACAACCACAGTGCCCTAAAGACAAGGAAGAGGCTATTGTGGAGGCACTGAAGGCGTTTCAGATGATATAGGAGTTGTTTTAGATAATGAAGGATGAGTTATTATTTTATAATGCATATGAAGAGTTCTATAAGATGGCATCAACATCTGAGGTTTTTAGAGATTTTTGCATAGATGCATATGGTGCTGATTTTTCTCAGGATGGATTTAGTGATGTTAAGCAGATTGAAATGATCATCCCATTTATTAAGAAAAACGGTGCACATATTCTTGATATTGGCTGCGGAAATGGAAAGATGATTAAATATCTAGGAGATAAGACAGGGGCGCATATATACGGGTTTGATTACTCAGACAATGCTATTATGCAAGCCAAGAAAAATAACAATTCTGATGATTTTTGCGTGGGAGTTATGGGAGAGATAGAATATCCCAAAGAATCATTTGATGTGATTGTTGCTATGGATAGTATGTATTTTGCTCCTGATATGGCCACATTTGTTAAACAAATTAGAAATTGGTTAAAGCCGGGGGGAGTTTTATTTGTAGCCTACCAGGAGGGAGATGTTATGGAAAAAACAGAAAATGAGAATACAACTATTTTCTCAGAGGTGGTAAGAGCAATTGGCTGGGAATACGAGGTAAAGAATATTTCTGCCGATTCCTATAACATGCTTGTAAAAAAACGTGAAGTAGCGCTTGCCTATAAAGAAAAATTTGAGGCTGAGGGTAATGGCATGTGGGGTGATATGCTCATTGAACAAACGGATTATGTTCTTCAAGGAAAAGAAGAATGTCTTAAACATTTAGCAAGATACATTTATGTGTGTAGAAAATAAAGAGGGTTCGTAGTGGAATATAGATTAGCGCAAAAATCTGATATTGATGATGTGTTCACCTTGATAAAGGCAGCTATTGTACAAATGGAGTCAGATGGTATATATCAGTGGGATAATAATGAAGAATTTGCATACATACTTCATAGATTCTGCGTATCACCGGATTATCAAAATAAGGGAATTGGTAAAGAAGTACTAGCACATATTGAGGCGCAAATTCATGAGATGGGATATGAATCGGTACGACTTGATGTATTCACAGAGAATCCGTATGCACAAAAACTATATCGAAAAAGCGGTTATCAGGTAAGAGGATATGCGGATTGGCGTAAAGGTCGATTCGATTTGATGGAAAAGAAATTGGAGAATAATGAATATGCATAGTATTACAGAACTTCCGGCTTGGGAGAGATTATTTAAGAAAATTGTATGGAAGCAGATTGGTAATCTGGAAGGAAAGAAGATTCTTGATTTTGGTAGTGGCGAAGGAATTACGGCGAACTATTTCGCTAATAAAAATGATGTTACTGCCATAGAGCCATCTGAGGAAATGCTTTCTAATGCATGGAAGGATTATGAATACACTCAGATTATCGGTGATGTTAGCGCTTTATCTGTATTTAATGATGAGGCTTTTGATATTATCATTTGCCATAATGTGCTAGAGTACATTGATGATAAAGAGATTGTGGTAAAAGCTTTAGCACGAGTATTAAAGAAAGATGGTATTCTATCAATTGCAAAGCATAACAGAGCGGGCCGAGTAATGCAGATGGCAGTTTTGCTTGATGACTTTGAAAAGGCAAATGCACTTTTGGATGGGGAAAACTCTACGGCATCTAAGTTTGGTGCAATCAGATATTATGAGGATGAAGATATTTTAAAGTGGGAACCAGGGATAAAAATTTCTGAAATCTTTGGTATCAGAACTTTTTGGGATTTACAACAGAACCAGGAAAAGCATGGTGATGAAGACTGGCAGGATAAGATGATGCAATTGGAGATGAGAATAGCACGGATTTCTGAGTATAGAGATATTGCATTTTTCCATCATATTCTGTTAAAGAAATTATAATTCCAGCGCATCGTTGGATTTCCTCCGAAAATGCGTTGTTAGGAAATCTCTTTGGCTTGCGTTTTCGTTGCAAATGAATTATCATTGTATTATTAAAGTTTAGGGGGGAAAGACAATGGATGATGAATATTATATGACCGAAGAACAGCGTATTCAGCTTGAAATGGATAAGGCGGAGAAACAGAAAGGCAAAGAGAAGTGGAAGAGAATAATTGTATGGGCAATCGCTGTGATTGCTGTACTTGCTATCATATGGTTTGCATTTCTTCGCGATTTATATTATGAGATGAATTATACTGTTAGGAAACCGGTTATCTATCTTTATCCCGAAGATACAACAGAAGTATCGGTTACACTTGATATCAACGGTGATTTGACGACTACTTATCCAAAGTATGAAAATGGTTGGACGGTAACCGCTGATCCGGACGGAACCCTGACCGATGCTTTAGGCAAATCCTACAACTACCTTTACTGGGAAGCGGAAACCGATGCTACTTTTGATATGTCGGAAGGTTTCTGCGTAAAGGGCAGTGAGACTGCAGAGTTTTTGGAGAATGCACTTTCTGAACTTGGACTTACCAGAAGAGAAGCGAATGAGTTTATCGTGTACTGGTTGCCATTGATGGAAGGTAATGAGTACAATGTAATCAGCTTCCAAAGCGAGGCATATACGGACAACGCTAAGCTTTATGTGAATCCCGAACCGGATACCTTAATCCGTGTGTTTATGACATGGTATGGAAGTAAGAAGCCGGTAGAGATTAAAGAACAGAAGCTGACTGCACCCGAAAGAAAGGGATTTACCGTCGTTGAGTGGGGCGGAAGTATGGTGAAGTAGAAAACGGATTGATACCATATGAAAGATGGCTGAAATGAAGTCGACTGTGGAAATGGTTGACAGAAATTGCTTAAGGGGTAAAGTTTACACATTATGTACGAGCTGACCACTTATCTTTTTCGGATAAGTGGTCTTTTTGTTAGTTTGGGAGAAGGCTGCAGCAGGTGTCTGATCAGTTGTGAGCGCCTTTTTCGGAACGCGCACATGCGGGGGCTTCATACAGCTTGCCGTGCACGAAGTAATTGTAGGAGCGGCAGCCGCCGGCGCAGTATTTGCCCATCGCGCATTCCTTGCATTTTCCGGTTAAAAGGGCAGGGGTGAATTTTCGGTTGTATGAGAAATTGTCGGGATTATTCCAGATTTCATATAATGATTGTGTGCGGAGATTGCCCTCGTTGAAGTACTCATCGTACATTGACTCGCAGCCGCGTACATTGCCAACGCTGTCGATTCCGATGGACGAAATACCGGCGGAACAGCCGCGAAAGGTTGCTTTTCCGCTCAGATTCCCGCGGATGCTGCCCTCTGAAGGGGTAAAGTAACCGATATTGTCGGCTACACCTAATGCAAATGGAGCCGTCCATGCGTGTTCTTCTACGAAACGGATGACTTTAGCCGTGTCAAATGCATAGTCCACCCCGTTGTTAGCGGCGTTGCCCATAGGAGAGCAGGACTGCAACTGCCAAGCGTATATCGGGTATTTCTGCAGGGTTTCGTAAAGGCTTTCCAAATACTCAGAATTCTCGCGGTTCAGGGTGCTGATAACGGATACCGGAATATCGGATTCACAGAGCACACCGACTGCCTGAATGGCGCGCTCATAGCTGCCCTCCTGCCGATACCTGTCATGAACTTCTTTCGGACCGTCTATGGAAACGGAAACCGATTCTACAGCCGCTTCTTTTAAGTCGGCAATCAAATCCTCTCGAAATATAAAACCGTTTGTGATGACATTGACATTGATGCCTTGACCCGTAAGTCTTGAAACAATCTGTTTCCAGTCTTTACGCATAAAAACTTCTCCGCCAATCATGGAAACACGCCGACAGCCGAGGTCGGCAAGTTGGTCGGCAATGGACAGGCATTCCTCTGTTGTAAGCTCGTTCTCGCGGGCTTTTCCGCCCTTTGAGCCACAGTATTTACATGAGAAACAGCAGGCAAGCGTAATTTCCCAGACACATCTTGTGAGTTGATATTTCATAGTATGACTCCAATTAACACTTTTTAATCATGGATGTGCCGCATTCCATACAGAACTTGGCATTTGCCGGGATTTTTGCGCCGCAGGCCGGGCAGAAAACGGTTTTGACAGTGCCAGTTGAATCATTGGGGACACGTGGATTCGGGTTTGTAGCGAACGGGTTGATGCCGCCATTCATCATTCCGGGACCGGCGTAAACGAGCATCATAGACGGTTGAACCGGATGGAGCATGTCTGCGGGAGGTGCCACCGGACCGGCATATACTGCCATAATCGGGACTTCATTATCATTCATTTCTCTTTTGGGCGGAATTCTCTTTTGCTTAATCTCTTCGGTCGGAATGGGGGCGTCTGCTGCGCACTCCGGGTACTCCGGCGTCAAGGAATCACCATTTTTCTCTATTTCATTTTCATTGTTCTCATTAGCAATCATTTTGAAAACCTCCTCATCCTGATAATCTAGATTATACAATAGAAAAAGGATTTCTGCATCCATAAACTTTTTGCACAGAAACAAAGGCCCGTCCCCAACATATCAAAATGATATCTCCACCCCCGTCCCCAATATATCCACGATATCGATGCGGCGGTAGAGTCTGCGAGTCATATCCTGCATATGGGGAAGAACCTTTTCTTTGGAACAAAAGAGGAGTATCTTGCGAAGGACCGCTTTGGTTTGAAGGGCGGTGAGGCATAATGGAATTGTTGGATAAACTATTGTATTATATGTCCTTTCCGTTTGTAAGAAATGCTTTGATTGTTGGCATATTGATATCACTTTGCTCCTCTCTTTTGGGGGTTACGCTTGTGCTGAAGCGGTTCTCATTTATCGGGGACGGACTGTCGCACGTGGCATTTGGTGCAATGACGGTTGCAGCGATTGTAGGGCTGACAAATGATATGCTTCTTGTGCTTCCCATTACCGTAATCAGTGCGATTTTGCTTCTTTGCGGTGGGCAGAAGGCGAAGATTAAAGGCGATGCAGCGGTTGCGATGATTTCGGTTGGTGCACTTGGAATCGGATATCTTCTGATGAATATCTTTTCCTCTTCAACGAATCTTTCTGCAGATGTCTGTACAACGCTTTTCGGATCGACCTCAATTTTAACACTTTCCAATACAGAGGTGTGGCTCTGCATTGTTCTGTCCATATTGGTTGTGGCCGCATTTGTATTTTTCTATAACAAAATATTCTGTCTGACATTCGATGAAACCTTTGCCAAGGCAACAGGAACGAAGACAAATGTGTATAATTTTCTGACGGCAACCATTATTGCCGTAATCATTGTGCTTGCGATGAAGCTGGTCGGGTCGCTTCTGATTTCGGCACTGATCATCTTCCCGGCACTTTCGGCTATGAGGATTTTTAAGAGTTTTTGTAGCGTAACGATATGTTCGGCTATACTGTCGACATTTTGCGCGACAATCGGAATGCTAATATCGATTCTGTCCGGTACTCCGATTGGTTCGACGATTGTTGCAGTAGATATTGTAGTATTTTTTATCAGCGTCTTAATCGGAAGCTTTTGTGGAGGCAAGTCATGAAAAAAATAATATGTTTATTGATGGTGTGCGTATTTCTGGTAACCGGTTGTACGAAGAAAACCGGCTCGGGTAATGGTACCGTAAAGCAGGGAAGTACCGTTTCCGATGTGCTTGCACAGAAGACACAGACGAAAAAGGCGACCGCGGAGGCAACGCAGGCGGTGAAGCAGGATAATGGTTCGAAAACCCCTACGCAGGCTACAGTGGCTAAGGAAAAGTTCACAGGAGAAATCGATGTGGACCTCACGAAGATGAGCAGTACCGTTGTCTATTCTGAGGTTTACAATATGATGTACACCCCGGCGGATTATCGCGGGAAAGCAGTGAAGATGAAGGGGCAGTTCAATGTGTATATCGATGACATCACCGGGAATATTTACTATCTGTGTCTGATTGCCGATGCAACCGCATGCTGCCAGCAGGGTATGGAATTTGTCTTAAGAGGGGATTATCAGTATCCGAATGATTATCCGGAACTGGGATCCGAAGTGACTGTGGCCGGTATATTCCAGACCTATTATGAGGGCGAACAGTTGTATTGTCACTTGGAGGATGCAGTATTTCAGTAAATTTTTTGAAAAAACAGTTGACATCCTGAAAATGCGGGTGTAGTATTAGCACAATATTTTTTGGAGGGACACAAGTTATGCGCAGATGGTCAGTCGGTACAACCTTCACAACCACAGAAACCAAGCATCGCAATTGCGTGAATGGTATTATTTGTGTTAGTGAAAAATCCGACCGACGAGGGTGACTTATATCAGAATAAGTATATTATAGTATTTTCTGAAACCACTTATCCCGGACGGATGGGTGGTTTTTATTTTTGATATCTCCACCCCCGTCCCCCACATATCAAAATGATATCTTCACCCCCGTCCCCAATATATCAAAAGGAGTCAACTATGAAATTAAGATTGGTAAAAGCAACAAATGAATACAAGGAGCAAATATGTGATATGCTCGAAGAATGGTACGCATCCGGTGAAAGCATTGTGCCTTATGCCATTCGCAGAATTGATTATCACGATTTTGATTATTACTGTGAGAATTTAGAGTGCAAAGAATCGGTTTCCGGTTGGGGCATATTGGATTCTACATTTTTCTGTATTGATGTCGAGCGTGATATTGCGGTCGGTGCCGTGAATATCAGGCATTACTTAAACGAATCACTCCTTTTAAACGGCGGACACATTGGTGACGGCGTGAGACCTTCTGAACGACGCAAGGGAATCGCTACCAAGATGATTTCCCTTGCACTGGAGGAGTGCAGAAAGCTCGGTATTTTCAGAGTTTTGATGGTATGCAATCAAAATAATATAGGCTCGGCGAAGAGCATTATCAACAATGGTGGTGTTCTGGAGAATGAGGTTTTGGTGGATGGTGAGATGGAGCAGCGCTACTGGATAGACCTTTCGAAAACCGGACCGATGCCGGATGTCATCAGACATGCTTCCTTGGAGGAACTTCCCGCTTGCGTACAGGTCATTCGTGACTCGTTCAAAACGGTTGCTGATCGTTACGGTATAACGGAGGAAAATGCCCCACGGTTTACTGCTTTCGCCACTACGGAGGATCGCCTTCGTTATCAAATGCTAGTGGAGAAGCGTCCGATGTATGTGTATTTGCGGGGAGGGAAGATTGTCGGCTACTATTCCTTGGCGATTCTTCCCGAGAATGGAACAGAAATGAACAATCTGGCCGTGCTTCCCGCATATCGTCATCAGGGAATTGGCGAGCAACTTTTGATGGATGCCCTAAAACTATCAGCGTTTCTTGGTGCCAATAAGGTAAAAATAGGCATAGTCAACGAGAATACAATACTGGGAAAATGGTACGAGAGCTTTGGATTTGTCCGCACCGGCGAACAGAAATTTGATTTCTTTCCGTTCACCTGCGGGTATCTAGAGAGAAAAATATGATATCTCCACCCCCGTCCCCCACATATCAAAATGATATCTCCACCCCCGTCCCCCACATATCAAAATGATATCTTCACCCCCGTCCCCAAGATATCAAAAAGGAGCAAAACCATGAAAGAGAAAATGAAGATTATATCTGAAAGATTTCAC